>NZ_JBHXSU010000004.1:0-629790 GCF_042715345.1 Streptomyces sp. NPDC058697 | reverse complement strand
CGTTGGTTGCCCGGCATCTGGTGGCCGGGCACGGGGTGCGGCAGCTGCTGCTGACCAGCCGCCGCGGCATCGCCGCCCCCGGCGCCACCGAGCTGTTGGCGGAACTGTCCGCACTCGGCGCCACCGTCCGGATCGAAGCCTGCGACGTCGCCGACCGCAACGCACTGGCCGGGCTGTTGGCCGGCATCGACCCCGACCACCCACTGTCCGGTGTGGTGCACACGGCCGGGGTCTTGGACGACGGGATGCTGCCGTCCCTGACCACCGGCCGGCTGGACACCGTACTGCGGCCCAAAGCCGACGCAGCCTGGCACCTGCACGAACTCACCCAGGACATGAACCTGACGGCGTTCGTGCTGTTCTCCTCGATCGCGGGTGTCTTCGGCGGAGCGGGCCAGGCCAACTACGCCGCAGCCAACACCTACCTCGACGCCCTCGCCCACCACCGAGACAGCCTCGGACTACCGGCACACTCACTCGCCTGGGGACCCTGGGAACAGACAGAGGGCATGGCGGGCCGGCTGACCGGACAGGACCGTGCCCGGCTGGCCCGCTCCGGCATCCTGCCCCTTACCGACCAGGAGGGTCTGGCCCTGTTCGACGCGGCCTTGGCGATGCCGGAGTCGGTTGTTGTCCCGGTCCGCCTGGACCCGGCCACCCTGCACACCCGGCGCGACGAAACCCCCACTGTCCTGCACGGCCTGATCAAAGCCCCCACACGGAACACCACCACCAACGCTCACGGCACGTCACTGGCGCGCCGGCTGCACGGCCTGGACGCGGACCAGCAACTGTCCCTGGTCACCGACCTGGTGAGTGTTCAGGTGGCCATGGTGCTGGGCTTCGGCCCGGACACGGTGATCGAACCCGGCCGGGCATTCAACGAAATGGGCTTCGACTCGTTGACCGCGGTCGAGTTCCGCAACGCCCTGACCACCGCCACCGGCCTGCGCCTGCCCGCCACCCTGGTCTTCGACTACCCCACCGTCGCCACCCTCGCCCGCCACCTCCTCACCCACCTCCTCGACACCCCGGTGGGCAGCAGCACCACTGCAGCACCGGTACAGGCAGCCGTTACGGACGAGCCGATGGCGATCGTCGGGATGGCATGCCGCTACCCCGGCGGGGTGAACAGCCCTGAAGAACTGTGGCAGTTGGTCGCCGAGGGCATGGACGGTGTTGCCCCGTTCCCTGTCGACCGGGGCTGGGATCTGGGGCGGCTCTACGACCCCGAGTCCGCACGCCCGGGCACCAGCTACGTCCGCGAAGGCGGATTCCTGGACGGCGCGACCGGCTTCGACCCGGAATTCTTCGGGATCTCCCCACGAGAAGCACGCGAACTGGACCCGCAGCAGCGGCTGCTGCTGGAGGTCTCCTGGGAAGCCCTGGAACGCGCCCGGATCGTGCCCGCCACGCTGAAGGGCACGCCGACCGGGGTGTTCGCCGGGGTGATGTATCACGACTACCCCACCGGAGCCAGCGCGGGCAGCATCATCTCCGGCCGCATCGCCTACACACTGGGACTGGAAGGCCCGGCCCTCACCGTCGACACCGCCTGCTCCTCCTCCCTGGTCAGCCTCCACCTCGCCGCTCAGGCCCTGCGCAACGGTGACTGCAGCCTCGCCCTGGCCGGCGGGGTGACCGTGATGTCCACCCCGGACACGTTCGTCGAGTTCAGCCGCCAGCGGGGCCTGGCCCCCGACGGACGCTGCAAGTCCTTCTCCGAGGACGCCGACGGCACCGGCTGGTCGGAGGGCGTGGGCGTCCTCGTCCTGGAACGGCTCTCCGACGCCCGCCGCAACAACCATCAAGTCCTGGCGGTCATCCGGGGTTCGGCGGTCAATCAGGACGGCGCTTCCAACGGCCTGACCGCCCCCAACGGCCCCGCCCAACAACGCGTCATCCACCAAGCCCTGACGAATTCGGGCCTGACGGCGGCGGATGTGGATGCGGTGGAGGCACACGGCACGGGGACCACGTTGGGTGATCCGATCGAAGCCCAGGCGCTCATCGCCACGTATGGGCAGGACCGGCCGGAGGATCGGCCTTTGTGGCTGGGGTCGTTGAAGTCGAACATCGGGCATGCCCAGGCAGCCGCCGGGGTGGCCGGAGTGATCAAGATGGTCATGGCGATGCATCACGACCTGCTGCCACAAACCCTGCATGTCACCGAAGCGTCCACGCACGTGGACTGGTCGGCCGGGGCGGTCGAGCTGCTCACCCAGGCCCAGCCCTGGCAGCACAACGGCCACCCCCGCCGAGCGGGCGTCTCCGCCTTCGGTATCAGCGGCACCAACGCCCACCTGATCCTCGAAGAAGCCCCCCAGAGTGGGGACGAGGAGCAGCCGGTCCCGCCACAAGCCGACCCCGACGGCGACGCCGGACAAGCTGCGGCTGTTGCGGAGGTACTGCTGCCGCCATTCCTGATCTCGGGTCAGAGCGAGGGGGCGTTGCGCGGCCAAGCCGCGAATCTGCTGTCCCACCTCGAACAGCGGCCTGACCTGGGTCTGCTCGACCTCTCCTACTCG
This sequence comes from Streptomyces sp. NPDC058697, assembly GCF_042715345.1. Classification (NCBI taxonomy): domain Bacteria; kingdom Bacillati; phylum Actinomycetota; class Actinomycetes; order Kitasatosporales; family Streptomycetaceae; genus Streptomyces; species Streptomyces sp. NPDC058697. The sequence continues at coordinate 627,262 of NZ_JBHXSU010000004.1, read as the reverse complement.
CTGGCCACCACCCGTGCCGCGCTGGAGCACCGGGCAGTGGTCATCACCGCCGACCGTGCCGGACTGCTTCACGGGCTGGGCAAGGTCGCCGAGGGGGAAACAGGGCCGGAGGTCGAGACCGGCTCGGTCCGCCCGGGCAAGCTGGCGTTCATCTGCTCCGGCCAGGGCAGCCAACGCCCCGGCATGGGCCGCGAGCTGTACGACACCTTCCCAGCATTCGCCCGCACCCTGGACGAGGTCACCGAAGAACTCGGCCTGCCCCTGCAGGAAATCATGTGGCCATCAACAGAAGCCGAAGACAACGGCCACCTGGACCGTACAGAGTTCGCACAACCAGCACTCTTCGCACTGGAAGTCGCACTGGGGCGGCTACTGGAGTCATGGGGCATACGGCCCGACTACCTTGCCGGCCACTCCATCGGCGAACTGACCGCCGCACACCTGGCCGGCGTATTCACCCTGCCCGACGCCTGCACCCTGGTCACAGCCCGCGCCCAGCTGATGGGTGCGCTACCCACCGGGGGCGCCATGGTCTCGGTGCGGGCCACCGAGCATGAAGTCGGGTCAGTTCTGGCGGGCTTGGAGCGGGTAGCGATCGCAGCGGTGAACAGCCCCGACGCGGTAGTCATCTCTGGTGAGGAGACGGCAGTGCTGTCAGCCGCAGCCCACTTCAAGCACACCCGGCGGTTGCGGGTGTCCCATGCCTTCCACTCGCCCTTGATGGACCCGATGCTTGCGGCTTTCGGCGAGGTGGCCCAGTCGGTCGCCTTCCACCCGCCGGTGATTCCGCTGGTCTCCAACCTGACCGGTGCTCTCGCGGATCCGAACGACCTGTGCACACCCGACTACTGGACACGCCACGTACGCGAAACCGTCCGCTACCACGACGGCCTGCAAGCCCTGCGCACCGCAGGAACAACCACCCTCCTGGAAATCGGCCCCGACGCCACCCTCACCACCCTCGCCGAACACACCGACCAGGACCAAGACACAATCCCCGCCCTCCGCAGGGACCGGCCCGAGCCCGCTCATCTCCTGCACGCCCTGGGCCACTTGCACACCCGAGGCATCCCCGTCACCTGGCTCGCCCTCTTCAAAGACCAGCCCACCCACCCCATCGACCTGCCCACCTACCCCTTCCAGCACCAGCACTACTGGATCGACGCGGCACAAGACACAGTGAACGTGGAGCAGGCAGGACTGGAGACCGCCGAACACCCGCTACTGAGCGCGGTGGTAGTCGCCGCGGACGAGACCGGCGCGGTTCTCACCAGCCGGCTGTCCACCCGCAGTCACCCCTGGCTGGCCGACCACGCCGTTCACGACGCCGTCCTCTTCCCCGGTACTGGTTTTGTCGAACTCGCTGTCCGCGCCGGGGACACAGTCGGCCTCCCCACCCTGGAAGAACTCACCCACGAGGCACCTCTCGTCCTGCCGTCGGACACGGCGGTCACCCTCCAGGTCATCGTCCGGCGCGACCCCGGCACCGACCGCGCCGCCCTGGAGATCTACGCCCGCCCGGACAACGACCCTGACCCCGCCGCACCCTGGACCCTCCACGCCTCCGGAACCCTCACCGCTACCCCCACAGCCACAGCCACCGCGCCGACCGACAACCTCACCCAATGGCCCCCACCCGGAGCCCACGCCATACCCATCGAAGACCTCTACCCGCACCTGGCCCGCCAGGGCCTCCACTACGGCCCTGCCTTCCAGGGCGTACGCGCGATCTGGTACCGCGACGATGAGGTGTTCGCCGAGGTCGAACTCCCCACCCCGAGTGCCGAGCAGGCCACGAGCTTCGGCCTGCACCCGGCCCTGTTCGACGCAGCCCTGCACGCCTTGGCCGGCGCCAACCACGGTCAGGACCACGGTCAGGACCACAGCCAGCACCACGGTCAGGACGACGACCGGGATGACCGGAACGACGACCGCGACCCCGGCCCGCAAGCCCCCACCGCCCACCTGCCATTCGCCTGGCAGGGTGTGACCCTCCACGCCTCCGGAGCCACCGCCCTGCGCGTCCACCTCCGCCCCACCGGACCGACCACCACCGCCGTCAACCTCGCCGACCCGCACGGAACCCCCGTCGCCTCAGTCACCTCCCTCGCCACCCGCCCCGCCCCATCCACCCCCCACACCGCCAACCACCTCGCCCACTCCACCCACCCCACCCACCACGCCCTCTTCCACCTGGACTGGACACCGGCACCCACACCCCCGGCCACAACCACGCCAGCCACCTCAACCCCCAGCGCCACCTCTACCCCCACCCCCACCTCCGCAGCCCAGGAAGTCACCCTCCACCACGTCACAGCCGACGGCCCCGACATGACCACCCGAGTCCGGTCCGCACTGCACACAACCCTCCACGCCCTCCGCACCCTGCAGTCCTCGGCCGGGCACGAACACACCACTTCCGACCGAACCCCCATCGCGCTGATCACCCACAACGCGGTGTCCGTGACCGACACGGACCCGCCCACCGACCCGGCCGCGGCGGCAGTGTGGGGTCTGGTCCGCTCCGCCCAGGCCGAAACACCCGGCCACCACCTCCTCATCGACACCGACGACCATCCCGACTCCCACACCGCCCTGCCCAGCGCCGCCGCCCTCGCCCTGGCCACCGGCGAACACCAACTCGCCCTCCGCGCGGGGCAGATCACAGTCCCCCGCCTCATCCACACCCAAGCTCAGCCCGAGCCAGAGCCAGCGCCCCAGCCCCAGGCCGGCGACGTACCCACCCCCTGGGACCCACACGGCACGGTCCTCATCACCGGCGGCACCGGCGGTCTTGGCGCCCTGGTCGCCCGGCACCTCATCGCCCGGCACGGCATCCGGCACCTCCTCCTGATCAGCCGCAGCGGCATGACCGCCCCCGGCGCCGCCGACCTCCTCGGCGAGCTGTCCGAACTCGGCACCCAGGTGCGTATAGAGGCATGCGACGTCGCCGACCGTGACGCGCTGGCCGCCCTCCTGGCGGGCATCGATCCCGAGCACCCCCTCAAGGCAGTCGTGCATACGGCCGGAGTCGCGGCCAACGGGATGATCGAAACGCTGACCGAGGAGCAGATCGAGTACGTGCTGCGGCCCAAGGTGGACGGGGCGTGGCATCTGCACGAGCTGACCCGGGAGTTGGACCTGACGGCATTCGTGCTGTTCTCCTCGTCGTCCAGCGTGATGGACGGCCCTGGGCAGGGAAACTACGCGGCGGCCAACCTCTTCCTCTCCGCGCTGGCCGAGCACCGGGTTGCTCAGGGACTGCCCGCCCAGTCCCTGGCCTGGGGGTTGTGGGGCGACGGACACGGGATGGTTCAGGGGCTGTCCGACAGGGACCGGGAACGGATCCGGCGATGGGGCATGCGGGAGATGTCGGCCGTCGATGGTCTGGCCCTGCTGGATCTCGCCACCCGTGTCCCGCTGCCCGTGCTGCTCCTGGCCCGGTTGGATCCGGTGGCGATCGGTGACAGGGCCGAAGGTGTGCCCGCGGTGCTGCGGGCCATCGCACGGCCGACGGTGCGGCGGGCCGTGGCCGGCGGAGCGTTCGCGCAGGCCGGCCCGGCGTTGGCGGAGCGGCTGGCCGGGCTGTCTCGGGCCGAGGGCGAGCGGGCCGTACTCGATCTGGTGCGTACCCATGTGGCGGCCGTGCTCGGCTACGGCTCGGCGGAGGCCATCGCGCCGGACCGGGCCTTCCAGGAGATGGGCTTCGACTCCCTGGGCGCGGTCGAACTCCGCAACCGGCTCAAGGCGGCCACGGGCATCCCGGTCCGGTCCACCGCCGTCTTCGACTTCCCCACCCCGTACGCCCTCGCCGAATCCCTGCACGCCGAGCTCGCCCCCGAAGGCGGGGACGACGGTTTGGCGGCCCGGGACGAGGAGCGCGTGCGCAGGGCGCTGCAGGCCATTCCGCTCCGGCGGCTCCGGGACGCCGGTCTGATGGCAGGGCTGCTCGAACTCGCCGGTCTCGGCGGGGACGAGGCCCGGGTACCGGGCGAGGACGGTCCGGAGCGGGCCGAAGTGGCCGACATCGACGCGATGGACGCCGACAGCCTCATCAGCATGGCGCTGGGTGGCTCCGACAGCAGTGACTCCCCCCAGGAGGTATGACGTCGTGACGGCCGACGAACAGAAACTTCTCGCGGCGCTCCGCTCCTCGGTGAAGGAGACCGAACGGCTGCGGGAGCAGGTCAGGAAGCTGTCCTCGGACCCGGTCGAACCGATCGCGATCGTGGGCATCGGCTGCCGCTATCCGGGCGGGGTGCAAGGGCCGGACGATCTCTGGAGGCTGGTTGCCGAAGGGGCCGACGGCATCTCGGAGTTCCCGCACGACCGCGGCTGGGACGTCGAGCGCCTGTACGACCCGAAGTTGTCCCGGCCCGGGACCAGTTATGTCCGCGAGGGCGGATTCCTTTACGGGGCGGGGGAGTTCGACCCGGACTTCTTCGGCATCAGCCCGCGCGAGGCACAGGGGATGGACCCGCAGCAGCGGCTGCTGCTGGAGACCTGCTGGGAGGCGCTGGAACACGCCGGTATCCCGCCGGGCACGCTGAGGCGCAGCCCGACCGGTGTCTTCGCCGGGATGATGTACCACGACTACCCGACCGGGGCGACCGCGGGCAGCATCGTCTCGGGACGGGTCTCCTACACCTTCGGCCTGGAGGGGCCCTCGGTCACCGTGGACACGGCCTGCTCCTCCTCGCTGGTGAGTCTGCACCTGGCCTGCCAGGCACTGCGGCAGAAGGAGTGCACGCTGGCTCTCGCCGGCGGTGTGGCGGTGATGTCCACGCCGGACATGTTCGTGGAGTTCAGCCGACAGGGCGCCCTGTCACCGGACGGCCGCTGCCGGTCGTTCGCCGCGGATGCCGACGGCACCGGCTGGTCCGAGGGCGTCGGCATGCTCGTACTGGAACGGTTGTCGGACGCCCGGCGCAACGGCCACCGGACACTGGCCGTCATGCGGGGCTCGGCGGTCAACCAGGACGGCGCCTCCAACGGCCTGACCGCCCCCAACGGCCCCTCGCAGGAACGGGTGATCCGGCAGGCCCTGGCGAACGCCCGGGTCTCCGCCGACCAGGTGGACGCGGTGGAGGCGCACGGCACCGGCACCACCCTCGGCGACCCGATCGAGGCCCAGGCGCTGCTGGCCACGTACGGGCAACAGCGGCCCGAGGGACGGCCGTTGTGGCTGGGTTCGCTGAAGTCGAACATCGGGCACACCCAGGCGGCGGCCGGGGTGGCCGGTGTGATCAAGATGGTCATGGCGATGCGGCACGGCGTGCTGCCCAGGACCCTGAACGTCGCCGAACGCTCCTCGCACGTGGACTGGTCGACCGGGTCGGTGGACCTGCTCACCGAGGCGCGCGAGTGGCGGCGCGACGGTCACCCGCGGCGGGCCGGTGTCTCCTCCTTCGGAATCAGCGGCACCAATGCCCACGTCATCCTGGAAGAGGCACCCGAGCCCAGGCCCGGGAACACGGGGGCCACCGAGCCGGCCACCGAGCCGGCCACCGAGCGGGACACTGCGCGGGACACCGAGCAGGACCAGCAGCCGGGGGGCGCCCTGTCGGCCGTCCCCTGGGTGTTGTCCGCCCGTGGTGAGCAGGCCCTGCGGGAGCAGGCCGCCCGGCTCGCGGCGCACGTCACCGAGCACGAGCTCGAACCGGCGGATGTGGGGTACTCCCTGGCCACCACCCGTGCGCTGCACGACCATCGGGCCGTGGTCATCGGCGAGGACACCGCCGAACTGCTGCGCGGCCTCGCGGCGGTCGCCGCCGGTGCACAGGCCGGACATGTGGCCACGGGTGTGGCCGGCCGCGCCGGCAGGCGGGTGTTCGTGTTCCCCGGCCAGGGATCGCAGTGGGTGGGGATGGGCCAGGAACTGGCGGCCGCGTCCCCGGTGTTCGCGGAGCGGCTCGCCGAGTGCGGGCGGGCGCTGGAACCGTGGGTCGACTGGTCGCTGGAGGAAGTGCTCGGTGATCCGGTGGCGTTGGAGCGGGTGGACATCATCCAGCCGGTCCTGTGGGCGGTGATGGTGGCCCTGGCCGGGCTGTGGCGCGCCTACGGCGTCGAGCCGGACGCGGTTGTGGGCCACTCCCAGGGAGAGATCGCCGCCGCCTGCGTGGCCGGGGCGTTGTCGCTGGAGGACGGGGCCCGCGTGGTGGCGTTGCGCAGCCAGGCCATTCCCCGGCTGTCCGGCCAGGGCGGCATGGTGTCGGTGGCCGCCTCCGCCGCCGAGGTGGAGCGGCTGCTGGCCAAGTGGGAGGACCGGGTGGGGATCGCGGCGGTGAACGGCCCCGCCTCCACGGTGGTGTCCGGTGACCCCGACGCGCTCGCAGAGTTCATGGTGCTGTGCCACGACCAGGACGTGCGGTCACGACGTATCGCGGTCGACTACGCCTCGCACGGCCCTCAGGTCGAGGCCCTGCGCGAAACCCTCCTCGAGTGCCTGGCGGGCATCACGCCCAAACAGGGTGACGTGCCGTTCCACTCCACCGTCACCGGCGGACCGATGGCGGACACCACGGGCCTGGATGCCGGGTACTGGTACACCAACCTGCGGCGGCCCGTGCGGTTCGAGTCGGTGGTCCGAGGGCTGCTGGAGGAGGGCCACGGCGTGTTCGTCGAGATCAGCCCCCATCCGGTGCTCACGGTCGGGCTCCAGGAGACCCTCGACGACGCCGAAGAGACGGGCGCGACGGCGGTGGCGATCTCGTCCCTGCAGCGGGACAAGGGCGGGCTGGACCACTTCCTGCTCTCGCTCGGCCAGGCGTGCGTGCACGGTGTCACCCCGGACTGGCAGACGTCCTTCTCCAATACCGCGCGTGTCGTCGAGCTGCCGACCTATCCCTTCCAGCGCCGGCGCTACTGGCTGGACACCCCGGTCTCGTACGGCGCCGATCCCGCCCGCCTCGGGCAACTCCCCGTCGGACACCCGCTGCTCGGCGCGGCCGTCGCCCTTCCCGGCAGCGGCGGCCTTGTCCTCACCGGCCGGCTCTCCCTCGACAGCCACCCCTGGCTCGCCGACCACCTGCTGCACGACATCGTGCTGTTCCCCGCGACCGGCTTCCTGGAACTGGTGATGTGCGCTGCGGACCGGGCCGACTGCGGCGTGGTCGACGAACTGACCCTGCGCGCGCCGCTCGTCGTACCGGAACGCGGTGGCGTCGCGGTGCAGGTGACCGTGGACGCACCCGACGGCGAAGGGCGCCGCGAGGTACGGGTCCACTCGCGGACCGAGACCTCGGCGGACGAGGACGGCACGACCTGGACCCTGCACGCCGAAGGAACGCTGGGCCCGGAAGCAGGTCCGGATGCAGGTCCGGACGCAGGTAGGGACGCAGGTCCGGACGCCCGCCTGGATGCAGGCTCGGATTCAGGACCAGCGGGAGTTACGGGGCTGGAGACTTGGCCGCCCGAAGGGGCCGACCCGCTGCCCCTCGGCGACTTCTACGGTGAACTCCGCGCGGGCGGGCTGGAGTACGGGCCGGTCTTTCAGGGACTCAGGGCGGCATGGCGCCACGCCGACGCCACGTTCGGCGAGGTCGCTCTGCCCGAGGAGACGGTCGCCGAGGCCGCGGAGTACGGCATCCACCCCGCCCTGCTCGACGCGGCCCTGCAGATCAGCCTGCTGGACGCCGGGGACGGACAGGGGGACGGGCAAGGGGACGGGCAAGGGGACGGACAGGCAGGGGAACCCGCCGTTCCGTTCGCCTGGAGCGGGGTCCGGCTGCACGCCACCGGCGCCTCGATGCTGCGGGTGAAGGTCACGGCGACCGGCTCGGGTCTGCGGCTGACCGCGGCCGATGCCACCGGTGCCCCGGTGGCCACCGTCGAGTCGCTGGTCGCCCGCCCGGTCACCGCCGAGCAGATCAGGGCCCTCGGGCCGCAGCGCAGCCGGCCGCTGCTCCGGGTGGCGTGGCTGCCGATGGCCGGTGCGTCCGTGGCCGCCACCGCCGCGGGTGAGGAGCCGGCCGTCCACCGGGTAGTCGCCGAGGGGACCGACGTGCCTGCCCGGGTCCGGTCGGCGGTGCTCGGCGTACTCGACGCGCTGCGCTCCCGGGCCGGGGACGATCCACCCCAGGACTCACCCTTGGTGGTGGTGACGCGCGGCGCGGCCTCGGTGGCTGGCGAGGAGATCACCGACCTGGCGGGCTCGGCGGTGTGGGGCCTGGTGCGGTCGGCGCAGGCGGACTTGCCCGGTCGCTACTTGCTGGCGGACCTGGACGACAGCGCGGAATCCGAGGCAGCTCTGTCCTCCGCTGTCGCCCAGGCCGTCGCCTCCGGCGAAACCCAACTGGCCGTGCGAGCAGGCCGGATCAGCGTGCCGCGCCTGACGCGGCCGGATGCCGCCCCCGCCGGGGAGACACCCTGGAACACCGACGGGACGGTACTCATCACCGGGGCCGCCGGGGCCGCCGGGGCCGCCGGGGCCGCCAGGGCGGCTGGAGCGGCCGGAGCGGCCGAAGCGGCCGGAGCCGCTGAAACGACCGGGACGACCGGAGCCACCGGACCCGCCGGAGCTACCGGACCCGCCGGAGCGGCCGGACCCGCCGGAGCCGCCGGGTCGACCGGAACCCCCGGAACCCCCGGGACCATCGGCACCCCCGCGACCACCGGAGGTCAACGTGCCCAACTGGCCCGGCACCTCGTGACAGAGAACGGCGTCCGTCATCTGCTGCTGGCCGGGCACGACGGTACGGCGGCCGGAGAGGTCGTCGAACTGGCCGCGGAGCTGGCCGATCTGGGCGCCGAGGTCCGGGTCGAGGAGTGCGACCTCACCGACCGGGAGTCGGTCGCAGCGCTGCTGGCCACCGTCGGCGACGACCACCCGCTGACCGGGGTCGTCCACACCGTGGCCGGCACGGCGAGCGACGCGATCGGCACGTTGCCCGCGTTGACCGCCGAGCAGATCGAGGACGCGCTGCGGACCCACGCGGACACGGCCTGGCACCTGCACGAGCTGACTCGTGAGCTGCCGCTGACCGCCTTCGTACTGTTCTCCGGTTCGGCGGCCATGGTGGACGGTCCCGGCCGGGGCAGCGCGGCGGCGGCCGGTCTCTTCCTCTCCGCGCTGGCCGAGCACCGGACCGCCCAGGGCCTGCCCGCCCAGTGCCTGGTCTCGGAGGTGTGGGACGAGAACGACGCGGTGGCCGACACGGCGGGTGACGGCCGACGGGGAGCGCGGGTACTGGCCGGCGCCGAGGGGCCGGCCCTGCTGGACGCGGCTGTCCGCACCGCCCTGCCGGTCGTGGTGGCGCCGCAGTGGGATCCGGTGGCCGTCGGCAGCCGGGCGGAAGGTGTGCCGCCCATGCTGCGGGCGCTGGCCCGGCCCCCGGCGCGGCGGACGGCAGCCGTCGGCGGGCCGATGAGCGACGGCCCGGGGCGGGCCGACCAGTTGTCCGCGCTGCCCGAGGACGAACGCCGGCAGCGCGTCCTGAAACTCGTCCGCGCCCACACCGCCGCCATCCTGGGACACCCGGGGCCGGAGGCCGTGGACCCCGACCGGGCCTTCCTGGAGATGGGGTTCGACTCCGTGGCGGCGCTCGGGCTGCGCAACCGCCTCAAGCCGGACATCGGTCTCACGATCCCGGCCACCGCAGTCTTCGAACACCCCAGCCCACGGGCGCTCACCACTCGGCTGCTGGCCGAACTGGACGGCCGCTCGACCGTCACGGCCACCGACGGGGCAGTCGGTGAGCCCTCGCTCGAATCACCGGCCGCGATGTTCCGGGAAGCGTTCCGGAGCGGGCGGTTGGACCAGGGCGTCGCGCTGCTGCAGGCGGTGGCCGCGCTACGGCCGACGCACACCTCACCGGTCGAGCCGGATACCCTGCCACCGCTGGTGAAGCTGGCGGAAGGCCCGCGGAAGCCCGGCCTGTTCTGCTTCCCCTCACCAGGAGTCGGGGGCGCCCACCAGTTCGCGCGGCTGGCCGCGAACCTGAACGGGACCCTGGACGTGACGGCGGTGCCGTTGCCGGGATACGCCGAGACGGAGAGCCTGCCCGCATCGTTCGGCACGGTGGTCGAGGGCTGCGCGGCACAGATCCGACTGGCGGCCGCCGGCGAACCCTTCGCCCTGGCCGGCTACTCGGCGGGCGGCCTCTTCGCCCACGCCGTGGCCCGCCACCTGGAGGACAGCGGAGCCGGGCCGTCGGCGGTCGTGCTGCTCGACACCTACCACCCGGACACCGAGGGCATGGCCGACCTGCGCAACCAGATGCTCGCGGGCGTCTTCGAACGGGAGGCGGTCTTCGGCCCGTTCAGCAGCGCCCGTCTGTCGGCGCTGATGTGGTACGGCGGGCTGATGGAAGGACACCAGGTCGAGGACATCGCGGCACCTGTGCTGTTCGTCCGGCCCAGGGAATGGGCCGGGCACGCGGAGACGGCGGCCACCGCGGACTGGCGCGCCTCCTGGGACACCGCCCACACCGTCTCCGAGGTCGACGGCAGCCACCTCACCCTCATCGAGGAACAGGCCCCGCAGGCCGCCGAGGCCATCACCGCCTGGCTGGCATCCCTCCACTGACCGGCCAGGAGGCCATACGACCGGACATTGAGTCATGCGACCGGCTATTGGGACCTGCGCGACCGGCCATGAGGCCATCGCCGCGGACGAGTAGCGCAACCTGCCGCTCAGCGGACCTGGCCCTCGAAGCACTCCTCCTCGCCGTCCGACGCCGGACGGAAGCAGGCCCGTACGAGAGTGCCGGTGCGGGTGGTGGTCATCGGGGTGTAGACGTACGCCGCCGCGTCGGCCTCGTCCTTGACCTCGACCTTGGCGGAGCGTGGGCGGCCGTCCGCGGTCACCTCCAGCCGGTCGCCGATCCGCGTTCCCCACATCCGGGCCCAACTGGCCCCGCACGTCTCGCTGTGGCGCAGTTCCAGCATCGCTCCCGAGGCGGTGCGGTACGAGGCGAGGGTCTGCGGCCCGACCCCGCACTTCATGTCCATCGGGCTCCTGCCCTCGCACGCCGCTCCCCGGCAGCGGGGCCCGGTGGCGGACGGGGACGGGGAAGCGGAGGAGGACGAGCGTGGCGCGTCCTGGCCCAGGACGAGGAAGAGAGTGATGGCCACACCGCCGACGACGACGGCACACACCGAGGCGAGCACCGCCACGGCCGCACCCCTGTGTCCGGCGCGCGTCTCATCCCGCGAAGCCGGAGCGGACCGCTCGGACCGCGAAGCCGGAGCGGACCGCTCGGACGGGACCGGTTCCGGAGCTGTCATCGGCGCCTCTGCGGGCGCCTCCGCGGGCGTGTCCGTAGGCCGTGCCTGTGCCGCGCGCCCGCTCCACTCCGACTCCGCGATCTCCCACAGCGCCAGACATCGCCCCTCCGGTTCGGAGGCGAGCCGGCACAGTTCCCGCACCGCGTCGCGCGGCGGCACGCTCTTGCCGTTGAGATAGCGCTCCCAGGACGACTTGCTGAACGCGGTCCGTTCCGCCAGGCCGACCATGCTCAGGCCCGTGCGTGTCCGCAGGTCCCGCAGCGCGGCCGCCAGTCGTGCACGTTCCGGCGACGGCGACGGCGTCGTGCGCGTCATCGCCGTAGGGCTCCCCAGGTGTGCCGGCCGATGATGCCGTCCACGACGAGGCCCGCCCGCTTCTGCAACTGCTCGACCGCGCTCTTGGTGTGCGGACCGAAGATTCCGTCGACGACCCCCGGGGCGAAGCCCGCCCTGCGCAGCAGACACTGTGCCTCGGCCACCTCCGGACCGGCGAGGCCCTCCGCCAGGACGGCGTCCTGGGTACGGCTGTTGCCCGCGTACCAGCGGCCCTCGATCCGCTCCACCTCGCAGGCGTACGTACGCGGCCCCGAAGGTGACGGCGACGGCGACACGGACGAGGTGGCCGAGCCGAGAGGGGTTGCCGACGCCCTGCTGTCGCCGTCCGAGAGCCGCACGGCCAGCAGGACCGCCGAGGAGACGGCCAGCACCACCGCCACGGACCCCGCCACCAGCGCGACGCGCAGCGAACGCCCGTGCCGCGTCTCCTCGTTGGGGGCCGACAGGTTGTACGGCCCGGTGTCGTCGGCTCCGCCTGCCCGAAGCGCGCCGGCCACCTCAACCGTGTGAGCCGAGCCGGTCGAGCCGGTCGCGCCAGTTGCCTCGGACGCTTCGGACGCTTCGGGTGATCCCGGTGTCGACGTGCCCGCGCGTCCCTCTCCCCAGGCCTCGGCGGCGACCTCGTGCAACGCGAGCAGCCGGGTCGGATCGTCACCGCCGATCCGTGCCATCGCCTCGACGGCCTCCCGGGGCGGCAGCGACCGCCCGCCCAGGTACCGCTCCCACGAAGACGTGCTGTACCCCGTCTTCGCCGCCAACTGCCGCAGGCTCAGGCCGCTGTGGTCCTTGAGCCGGCGTAGACGCACCACCAACTGCCGTACACGCGGATCGAGTTCTCCGGGCAGCACTTTCCAACGCGACATGTTCCCCCCACTCGCGTTCGCGGACCGTGGTCAGCGGTCCAATTTCCCGCGCATTCTGCATCAGCTTTCACGATGTGCCCCATACACCGGTTCCGCCTCCGTACCGAATCGGCCACCCTCCGCCGCGGCGGCTCCGCCGGAACCGTCCCGCGGGATCGTCCCGGCGAATGATGTCCTCGCAGGTCAGCGAGTGGGACGTCCCGCGATGACGTCACTTTCCCGGCGACCGTGGCGCAGCACACGGCCTGCCACACAGTCTGATTGCCGAGCCGACCACATGGTCGGCCCCGCCCACAGAGGGCACAGAGGGACCGAAGCATCGGAGGGGAAAGTATGCGAGCTCTGACGAGGACGATCGTCAGTGTCACCGCCGCCGTCGGGATCGCCGCGGGGGGCCTGGCGGGCTCGGGCGCCGCCTTCGCGGACTCCGCACCGGCCGTGAAGCCGGCGGTGAGCGCCCAGGACGTCACCATCCTTGCGACGAACAACCTCGGCCTGAGCACCCAGCAGGCCAAGAACATGCAGTGCTTCCTGAGGATCTCTCCGTCCAGCTACACCGGCGCCATCGACGGACTGCTGGGCACCAACAGCTGGAAGGCGTACCAGCGCTGGCTCAAGGAGTACTGGGGCTACACCGGGGCCATTGACGGCATCGTCGGCCCCAACACGATCAAGGCGCTGCAGCGCAAGCTCGCCTTCAACTGGGGCTACACGGGCGCCATCGACGGGATCGCCGGATCGGGCACCCAGGCCGCGTTCAAGCGGCTCGCCAACGACAACAGCGTCTTCTTCCCCTGCTGACGCCGAGTCGGATCGTCGCCATGTGAGGAACCGCGGTCTGTCCTCTCACGGGGGAGGGGACAGACCGCTTCTCGTTGTCAGTGGCGGTTGTTACAACTGTGGTGCGGGTGTCCACCGGGGGCGCCCAACACTGCAGAGGGGGATGCATCCGTGCGTAGACGCACTGGATGGCGACGCGTTCTGACCGGCGCGTTGACGAGCCTGGCCGCGACGGTCGGGTTGGGCACAGCACTGGCCCAGCCCGCCGTGGCGGTCACCGGAACACCGGCGGCGGTCACCGAGTACAGCCACACCAGCCAGGCCGGTGACTACATCGGCCAGGGCGTCGGCGCCGCCTACACACCGGCGACCGCGACGATCACGGCCGGCGGCACCGCGGAGTACGTGCGGTTCCGTGTCTCCACGGACACCACCTGGTGGGACGTAGACCTCGCCGCCCCGGCGGGGGAGGAACTGCGTCCCGGTGTCTACCGCGACGCCGAGCGGGCCGCCTTCCGCACCGGCCGCTCCCCGGGCCTCGACGTCTCCGGCGACGGCCGCGGGTGCAACGAGGTGTTCGGCCAGTTCTCGGTCGACCAGCTGGAGACGGACGCCTCGGGCGCGATAACCGTCCTGGACGCCAACTACACCCAGCACTGCGAGTCCGCCGACGCCCCCGCGCTCAAGGGCGTCGTCAAGTATCAGGCGTATCCGCTGTCGTACTCCTACACCAGCGACGCCGGTGACTACATAGGCCAGGGCCTGAGCCAGGCCCACACCGGTGCCACCAGCACGTTCTCCCTCTCCGGCGGAGCTGACGGGATCCGGTACGGCGTCTCGGGCAAGCGCGAGTACTGGAGCGCGTCCCTCGCCCCGCCCACCGGCGAGCAGTTCGAGGCAGGGCGCACCTACCAGGCCGAACGCAGCGCCGCCGAGGGGGTTGCGGGGCTCGACATGGACGGCAACGGACGCGGCTGCAACACGATCACCGGAGAGCTGACGGTGACCGGACTCGCGCTCAACGACGACGGCACCATCAAGGCGTTCGCGGGGACCTTCGTCCAGCACTGCGAAGGCGGGGAGGCGGCACTGAGGGGCACGATCCACTACTACGCCTGACGTCGGCCGGGGACCCGACCTCTACGACGGTCCGTCCCCCCCCGTGACTGCGTCTGACCTCGCGGACGGTGTGCGGGGGCCGATCCCGGCCCCCGCGCTCAGCGGTTAGCCTTGGCTATGATCGGTTTTCCTGTACTCGGCCGGGCCACGCGATGAGCGTCGCCGACTCCTTCCCGCTCGGGACCGCGACCACGCTCGCCGAACTCGCCCGGGATCCGCACCCGCGACTGGCGCAACTGCGTGAGCGCGAACCCGTGTCGTGGCTTCCCGAACTGGACGGCTGGCTGGTGACCCGGCGCGACCTCGCGATGAGCGTGATGCGGGACGCGTCGACCTTCACCGTCGACGACCCCCGGTTCTCCACCGCGCAGGTCGTCGGGCCGAGCATGCTGTCGCTGGACGGCGACGAGCACACGCGTCACCGCGAGCCCTTCAACCAGCCCTTCCGCCCGCGCGAGGTCCGTGACGGCTTCGCCTCGTTCATCGAGCGGGAGACCGAGCGGCTCATCACCGGACTGGAACCGACCGGTGCCGTCGACCTGCGACGCGCCTTCGCCGGCCCGCTCGCGGTCGCCGTCGTCACCGAGGCGCTCGGACTGGTGGGCACCGACGCGGACACAGTGCTCGCCTGGTACGACGCCATCGTGCGCTCGGTCTCCGACATCACCGCCGGACATGAGGCGGCGCCCGCGGGCGCCGCGGCGTACGCGCGGCTGCGGGCCGCGGTGGAAGCCACCGTCGAGGACCGGAGCACGTCGTCGCTCCTCGTCTCCGCGGCCGGACGGCTGTCGGTGCCCGAAGTGGCCTCCAACGCCGCGGTCCTGATGTTCGGAGGCATCGAGACCACCGAGGGGATGATCACCAACGCGCTGCTGCATCTGCTGCGCCACCCAGACCAACTCGCCCTGGTCCGGGCCGACTTCGGCCTCCTGGACGGTGCCATCGAGGAATCGCTGCGCCTCGAACCCGGGGCGGCGGTCGTGGACCGCTACGCCACCTGCGACACCGTCCTCGGCCCGGCCTCGATACGCAAGGGCGACCTGGTCACCGTCTCCCTGACGGGCGCCAACCGCGACCCGGCCGTCTTCCCCGACCCCGACCGCTTCGACGTCCGCCGCGAGAACGCACGCCTCCAACTGGCCTTCGCCCACGGCCCGCACTACTGCCTCGCCGCACACCTGGCCCGCCTGGAGACCCGGATCGCGCTCCAGCGGCTGCTCGAACGCCTCCCGGCCCTGCGGCTCGACCCGGAGCACCCCACCGCTCCGTACGGTCTGGTGTTCCGCAAGCCGCTCACCCTGCATGTGCTGTGGGACAGCCCCGCCTGAGGCTGCTCGCCCGAGGCTGCCCCGGCCGTCATCGGCTCATCGACAGGAGTCCGTGAAGGCGCGGGCCCGTCGGGTGATCTCCGGCCAGTCCCCGGCGGCCACCAGGGAGGGCGGTACGACGTTGGAACCGGCGCACACCGCACGTGCCCCGGCGGCGAGGAAGGCGGCCGCGTTGTCCTCGTTGACGCCACCCGAGGCCACCAGCGGAACGTCCGGGAACGGGCCGGCCAGATCCCGGAGGTAACCGGGGCCGAAGGCGCGCGCGGGGAAGATCTTCACCGCGTCGGCGCCGAGGTCGAGCGCCAGCCCGACCTCCGTCGGGGAGAGGGCGCCGAGCACGACCGGCACTCCGGCCGCCGACGCCGCCTTCGCCACCTCCGGGCGGCAACCGGGGGTGACGAGATACCGGGCGCCCGCGTCGATCAGTTCCTCGGCCTGTTCGCCGGTCATCACCGTGCCCGCGCCGATGCCGTCCCCGTCGTCGGCCACCGCCCGTCGCAGATGCGCGGCGAGTCCGGGCGTGGTGCGGGTGAACTCGATCCAGCGGATGCCACCGGCGCGCAAGGCCGCGCACAATGCCGCCGCGTCGGGTATCTCCGGTGCGCGGACGACGGCGATCACGCGGTCCCTCGACAGCTGGGAGAGGAAGTCGGCGGTCATGGGCGGGAGTTCTCCTTCGACGGGGCCCGATTCGGTACTGCCCGACTCGGTCTGGTGCGCGGCGTTTCCTCAGCAGGTGGTTCTCTCGGCGGGCGGTTCTCTCAACGGGGTGCCGTGGCGGCCCAGGCATCGTCGTCCAGGGCGAGGCACCGGTCGGTCTCGGCGCGCGTCGGCATGACGGGCACGTCGTCCCTGGTCCGCAGCGCGGCGGCGGCAGCCAGATGGCCGAGGCGCAGCCGCGAGCGTTCGTCGCGGTCCTCCAGGACACCGGCCAGGTAGCCGGCCGCGAACGCGTCGCCCGCGCCGACCGGTTCGACCACCTTGGTGGGCAGCGAGGGCACGAACGTCCGCACCCCGTCGGCGTACGAGGTCGCTCCGTGTTCGGCGTCCTTGACGACCACGACGGGCGCGGGAGCGAGCAGGGCCGCGATGTCGTCCGGGCGGGCGGTGCCCCACAACTCCTCGGCCTCGTCCCGTCCCACGAACACGATGTCAGCGGCGCGGGCGAGGGGCAGCAGGCTCTGCGCGGCGTCCGTACCGCGGTCGCGCCAGAGCGCGGGACGGTGGTTCACGTCGAAGGAGACGACCGGACCACGTGCGGCAAGGCCCTCCCGGCCGAGGAGCAGCGCCTCCAGCAGGCGGGCGCAGCTGTCGGAGACGGCCGCGGCCACGCCCGACAGGTGCACGATCCGGGCCCGGCGGAGTACGGGCCGCCCGGCCAGCTCCGGCCCCATCCGGGACGCGGCCGATCCGCCGCGGTAGTAGTGCGTACGGGTGCGGTCCGGGCCCGGGTCCTTGAAGTAGACGCCGGTCGGCCGCTCCGGATCGGTCTCCACGGCGCTCACGTCCACGCCCCGCGCGGTGAGTTCGGCGAGGATGCGACGGGCGAACGGATCGTCACCGAGTCGGCTCAGCCAGGCGGCGCGGTGCCCGAGGCCGGCCAGTCCGCAGGCGACGTTGGACTCGGCACCGCCGATGGCCATGCTGAGCGCGGGCTGCTCGGCGAGGGGGCGGGCGTCAGGCGGGCTGAGCACGGCCATCGTCTCGCCGACGCACACGACGTCGGCCACCGGCTCCTGGCTGTCGGCGGCGGCGGGGGGAGGGGACGGCAGGGCCACGGGATTCTCCTGGCGACGGTGCGGGATTGCGGACTCGAAGGTGCGGCGGGGGAAGGCGGGAGACAGGCGACGGGCGGGGGCGCGCCGGGGTCGCACGGTGCTGTGAACGAGAGACCCGCAGGCGCCCGGTGCGGCGGGCGGCCCATGCGGGCGGGTCCGTGCACCAGGACCCGCCGCGCCTCACAACACGGTGCCCTCGGTGGCAAGTTGCAGCATCACCTTGCTGCTGCCGCTCCCCGGGTCGGCGGCGACGGCGAGTGCCTCCTCGGCCCGTTCCAGCGGGAAACGGTGGGTGATCAGCGGGGTCACGTCCAGGCCGTCCCGGAGTGCGAGCAGCGCCTCGTCGATCTCCTCGACGAACCGGTACGAGCCGATCCAGGTGATCTCCCGGGTCACCAGATCGCCGAGCGCGGCGGCCACCGCCGTACCGGGCAGGTTGCCCACCTGGACGAGGGTGCCTCCCCGGGCCGTGGCCCGCAGCACAGGACCGAGCGCGGCCGGGGCGCCGGACGCCTCGAAGACCACGTCCACGTCCTCGGGCAGCCGGTCGCCGGCGGACAGGTCGCACGTCTCGTCGGCGCCCATGGCGCGGGCGACGGCGAGGGAAGACTGCGCCAGGTCGGCGGCGACGACCCGGCCCGCTCCCCGGTACCGCGCGGCGGCGACGACCAGGGAGCCGATCGGTCCACAGCCGTTGACCAGGACCGTACGGCCGCGCAGTTCGGGGGCCCGGCCGACGGCGTGCAGGGCGACGGCCAACGGCTCGGCGAGAGCGCCCTGTTCGGTGCCGACGCCGTCAGGCAGCGGCCGGACCTGGGCCGCGGGGACCGCCCGGTACTCGCTGAACCCGCCGTCGGTGTGCGGGTCGAAGGCCGCCGAGCCGAAGTAGCGGACGCGCGGGTAGAGGTTGGTCCGTCCGGCGATCCGCTCGGGAAGGACGCCGTCGCCGACCAGCTGGGCCGGGTGCACGGTCACCGGCTGCCCTTCCCGGAGGCCGGTGACTCCGTTGCCGAGCGCGGCGACCCGGCCCGCGAACTCGTGCCCGAGCACCAGCGGGTGGGTGAGCGCGGCGGTGCCGGACACGCCCTTCTTCCAGTACGCGATGTCGGATCCGCAGATCCCGCCCCACTCCAGGGCCAGCAGCACCTCACCCGCGCCCGGCACCGGCCGGGCCCGCTCGTCGACGCGTACGTCGCCGGGACCGTGCACCACGACCGCCCTCATACGGCGTCCTCCAGCCGGACCAGATCGCGTCCGCGTGTCTCGGGCGCGAGGTACGCGCTGACGAAGGTGATGAGTGAGTAGACGACGAGCATCGCCGCGATGGGCCACCAACTGCCGGTGACGGCCGTGAGCGTGGCCGCGAGGACCGGTCCGATCGCCGTGGCGAGGATGCCGCCGATCTCCTTGGCGAGCGCGAGCTGGGTGAACCGGGTGCGGGAGCCGAAGAGTTCGGCCATCGTGACGCTCTCAAGCGAGAACAGACCGAGGACGCCGACGTTCAGACCGAGGACCATGCCGAGCATCACGCCAGGGGTGGAGCCGGAGGTGATGAGGAGCATCACCGGGAAGGCGAGGACGACGGTCAGAGCTGAGAGCGCGAGGTAGATCACGCGGCGTCCGAAGCGGTCGCCGAGCAGGCCGACCACCGGCACGGTGGCGAAGCCGACCAGTGAGCCGTACACGATCGCGTCGGTCGGTACGGACCGGCCGACCGCCAGGTTGGTGGCGATGTAGCCGACCAGGAACGTCTGCATCAGACCGGAGTTGCCCGCCTGGCCGAAGCGCAGCCCCAGCGCGAGGAAGAACGCCTTGCCCTTGCGCTGGCGGATGCCCGCCGCCAGGACACTGCCCTTGTGCTCGTCGGCCGTGGCGATCACGGACTCGACCTCGTCACGGGCCAGCGCCACCCCGTCCACCACGTCGGGGCGCTCCTCGAAGACCGGGCTCTCCTTGAGGCTGCGTCGAATCCAGACCGCGAAGATCATCAGCACGAAGCTCAGCAGGAAGGGCAACCGCCAGCCCCAGGACAGCAGTTGGTCCTCGCTGAGCACGGCGAGCAGTATGGCCCACAGACCGGAGGCGGCGAGCGTCCCGGAGTTGGTGCCGAGCGACACCAGCGAGGAGATCAGGCCGCGCTTCTGTACGGGCGCGTACTCGGCCAGCATCACGGTCGCCCCGGCGATCTCGGCGCCCGCTCCGAAGCCCTGCACCAGGCGCAGCACGACGAGCAGGATCGGCGCGAGGATGCCGATGGTGGCGTAGGTGGGCAGAGTGCCGATGAGCGTGGTGGAGGCGCCCATCAGCAGGATCGTGAGGAACAGAACCTTCTTGCGGCCTATCCGGTCGCCCATCCGCCCGAAGTAGACGGCGCCGGCGAGCCTGGCGACGTATCCGACGCCGTAGGTGGCCATCGCGGCGATGAGTCCGATGGCCGGGCTGACGTCCGGGAAGAAGATCTTGTTGAAGACGATCGCGGCGGCCAGCGAGTACAGCTGGAAGTCCATGAACTCCATGGCCGTGCCGAGCCAGCCCGAGACGGCGGCCCGGGTCAGATCGCGGGTGCTGCGCTGAGCGGATGGCGTCTGCTGAGCGGCTATGACGCTGTCCTTCATCGTGAACTCCATTGTTCGGCGAAACGATGTTCGGGGACGGGGGAAGCGGTGGGGAGGGACCGGGGATGCTGTTCGCAGGGAGCGGGGGGATCAGATCTCGACGCGGCCGGCCCGCAGCGCGGGGAGCCGGTCCGCGACGGCGCCGGTGAGCGCCTCGTCGTCCGCCAGGTCCACCGCACCGAGCACGCGCAGCAGTGCGCGTACGGCCTCGGCGGGGCGGGTCGACGGCCCCCAGCAGGCGGCGAGCGCCTCGGCGGCCGGATCGGCGGGCGCGTCGGCCCGGCGGGTGCTCTCCGCCCAGGCGGCGAGGGCGAGTTCGAGCACCGGGGTGCTCGCGCCACGGGCCCGCAGTTCGCGCAGGCCCGGCAGCCAGCGCTCGGTGATCTTCACCGATCCGTCGGAGCCGATCTGCCGCAGCAGGTGGTGCATGGCGGGATTGCGGAAACGTACGACGAGATCGTCGGCGTACGCGACCGGATCGGGGCCGTCGGCCGGGAGGGTGGGGGCGACCTCCGCGCACAGCGAGCGTACGAGGCGCTCGCCCCAGTCCGCCGCCATGGTCTCGGCGATCGTGGTGAGCCCCGCGGCGCTGCCGAGGTAGGCCAGGGCCGAGTGGGAGCCGTTGAGCAGCCGCAGCTTGGTGAGCTGGTAGGGCGCGACGTCGGGTACGAACAGGGCGCCGTCGAGCTCCCAGGGCGGCCGGGGCGCGGTGAAGGAGTCCTCCAGCACCCACTGCCGGTACGGCTCGCCCGTCACGGGGAGGGCGTCGCGCACCCCGAGCGCCGCCTCGGCCGCCGCCCGGTCGGCCTCGCTCGTCGCGGGCACGATCCGGTCCACGACGGTCGCGGGGAAGGCGACGGCCTCGGCCAGCCGGTCCAGGATCTCCGCACGGTCGGGCCAGGCCGACGCACGGATGTAGTCGTGGATCACACGACTCAGCGCTGTGCCGTTGTCCGCCATGTTGTCGCAGGACACGACATTGATCGGGGGTGCGCCCGCACGCATCCGCGCGGCCAGCCCGGCGGCCAGCCGCCCGACCACCGTGGTGAGGGGTCCGTCGGCGGCAGCCGCGAGATCGGCGGCGACCGGCCCGGCCGCGGTGTCCAGCCCGCCCGTCGACGGGGAACGGTGATAGCCCTTCTCCGTCACGGTCAGGGTCACCACCGTCACCTCGGGGTCGGCGAGCAGCGCGTCGACGGTCCTGGCATCGGGGCCCATGGCCAGCGCACCGACGACCGAGCCCACGACACGCGTGCGATGACCGTCCGGACGCCGTTCGGTGAGCGAGTACAGACAGTCCTGGTCCCGCAGGGCGCGTACGGTCGCGGCCGACCGGGGCGCCACCGCGGTGATGCCCCAGGGCTCGCCCGAGCGCGCGGCGGCGTTCTCCGTGAACACGGCCTGGTGCGCCCGGTGGAAGGCGCCGAGCCCGAAGTGGACGACACGGGCGCGCAGTTCGGCCGGATCGACGGCGGGCCGGAGCTCGGGTGGGAGCCGGCGGAGGGCCTCACGGCTCAGCAGGTCGTCGGCGCTCACCAGTCGTGCACCGACCCGTCGAGGCGGCGGGCGACCGGGAGGTAGCGCCGCTGGTAGGGGAAGCGCTCGGCGGCCTTCTCGTCGTACTCGACGCCGAGGCCCGGCTCCTCGGACGGGTACAGCATGCCGTCGGCGAAGGTCACCCCCGTACGGAACACCTCGGCGGTCTCGTCGGGGTGGCCCATGTGCTCCTGGATGCCGAAGTTCGGCACGGTGATGTCGACGTGCACGGCGGCCGCCATGCTGACGGGGGAGAGGTCGGTCGCCCCGTGGGATCCGGTTCGCACCTGGTAGAGCGCGGCGAGGTCGAAGATCCGCCGCAGGTGGGTGATACCGCCCGCGTGGACGACGGTGGTGCGTACGTAGTCGATGAGCTGCTCGGTGATCAGGTGCTGGACGTCCCAGATCGAGTTCATCACCTCGCCGACCGCGATCGGCGTCGTGGTGTGCTGCCGGATGAGCCGGAACGCCTCCTGGTTCTCGGCCGGGGTCGGGTCCTCCATCCAGAACAGCCGGCAGCCCTCGACGCTCTTGCCGAACCGGGCCGCCTCGATCGGGGTCAGCCGGTGGTGCACGTCGTGCAGCAGGTGGAAGCCGAAGCCGAAGCGCTCCCGCACCGCTTCCAGATAGGTGGGCGCGAACCCGAGATAGGCCTCGGTGTCCCAGGGCTGCTCGTCGGGGAGCTCGGTGGCGGCCGGCTCGTAGACCTTGCCCTTGCGTACGCCGTACGTGCCGCCGACCTCGGGCACGGCGGCCTGCGCCCGTACGGCCTTGTAGCCCAGCTCCAGATAGCGCTCGACGTCGTCCAGCAGCGAGGGGGTGTCGGTGCCGCTGGCGTGCGAGTAGACCAGCACGCCCGCGCGCGACCGGCCGCCGAGGAGCTGGTAGACGGGCAGCCCGGCCGTCTTGCCCTTGATGTCCCACAGGGCGGTGTCGACGGCGGCGATCGCGGTCATCGTGACCGGCCCGCGCCGCCAGTAGGCGCCCTTGTAGAGGTACTGCCACATGTCCTCGATACGAGCCGGGTCCTTGCCGATCAGCAGGGGAACCACGTGGTCGCGCAGATAGCTGGCCACGGACAGCTCACGACCGTTGAGCGTGGCGTCACCGAGCCCGGTCACCCCGTCCGTGGTGGTGATACGCAGCGTGACGAAGGTACGGCCGGGGGAGGCGACGAACACCTCGACGCGTTCGATCTTGCTCACAGGTACTCCTTGGTCGCGAAGCACTTGTATACAAGCATCTGTCGCGGAGCAAGGCAATACTTGTGTCGCCCTCCTACGTACGATGTGCACATGGCTCAAACGAACGGGCGGACGAGTCGGCGCGATATCTATCTGAAATTGCGTCAGTTGGTCCTGACCCTCGAACTTCCCCCGGGCGCGGCCCTCTCGGAGAACGAACTCGCCGCGTCGCTGGGCGTCAGCCGCACGCCCGTGCGGGAGAGCCTGATCCTGCTGGCCCAGGAGGGCCTGGTGCAGGTCTTCCCGAAGATCGGGTCGTTCGTGTCACGGGTGGACCCGGCGCAGGTCGCCGACGCGCAGTTCCTCCGGGAGGCGGTGGAGCTCGCCTCGCTCGACGATCTTCCCGAGCGACTCGACCCCGCGGTCGTCGAGGAACTGCGGGGCAACCTGAACCGCCAGCGGCGCGCGGACCTCGACCTGGAGGAGTTCTTCGATCTGGACGAGGCGTTCCACCAGGGCTTGATGCGCCTGAGCGGTCACGGCAACGTGTGGACCACCGTCGCAGCGGCCAAGGGGCACCTGGACCGGGCCCGCCGTCTTGGCCTGCACGAGAACGTGTCCCCGGCCGTCTTCGCCGCCCAGCACCACGAGATCTTCGAGGCGATCGTCGGCGGGAACGTCCCACTCGCCCGCACGGCCATGCGTACGCACCTGCGGGCCGTCTTCAGCGACATCGAACGCATCCGCGCGCACTCGCCCGAACTGTTCGCCACCGACGCCTCGACAGTGCCCGTGCGACGCAACGTCGTCGTCTGGGAGTGACCCCGCCGCCCGCCCCGGCCTCCGAAGAATGCTTCCCGTCTGCAACCAATACACTGCGGCGACGCGTCCGTCACTTCAGCCGCGAATCGGGGGAGTTGCAGAGATGAACGCCTGGAACCCGCAGGGGCCACCGCCGTACGACCCGCACGGCGGCAATGTGCCTCCGCAGCCCCAGGGCCCGTACCCGTACAACACCCCACCGCCGCCCGGCGGTTACCCGCTCAACGCCCCGTACCCCAACGCCCCGTACCCCAACGCTCCTTATCCCAACGGCCCGCACCCCTACCCTCCGCAGCCCGGCCCGCCGTACCCGGGGCCGCTGCCCCAGCGCCGCGTGGGACCGCTCGGGCGGCTGTGGCGCACCGCGGGCCCCATCGCGGTCGGGCGCAAGGTCTTCACGCCGTCGCGGCCGGGCCGGGTCGACGACGAGGTGGTCGCCCGCATCCAGAAGATCCGCACCATCGTCGGCCTGTGCGCCGTCGTGTGGGTGACGCTCTCCTACAAACTCGCCGCGTCCGCGGGGGACATCGCGAGCGACCGCGGCAACCAGGCCTGGATCAACGTCCTTGTGCTCGCGGCGACCTTCCCGGTGGCCGTCGGTGTGCTGATCGCCGCGGCCCGGCCGCCGGCCCGTCAGGAGTTGCTGCGCCGCACCGCGAAGCCCTTCGGCTCGATCCTGGCCATCATGGGCGGCATGTTCGTGTTCCCGGCGTCCGTGCTCACCGGGTTCGTCAGCGGACGGTTCGCCACCAATCCCGTGATGACGGTGGTCACGGTGGTCGTCACGCTGCTCACGATCGTCTGGGTCCTCCCGTTCGTCTTCTACGGCATCGGTATGTCCCTCGTGCATGTCTTCCGCACCGCGGACATCCATGAGACGGTGCCGCCTCTGCTGGCCATCACGCTCGTGTGGGAGATGGCATTGGTGGACATGTTCACAGGGGCCTACGACACTCTGCCGGGGCCCGTCCGGATCGTCGTCACGCTCGGCGCGCCGCTGTCGGTCACCGCGGTGGGCCTCTGGGAACTGCGCCGCCTGCGTACCAACTACGGCCTCACACTGCGCGGCGCACTCATGCGCTGAGGGCGCAGCCCCCGGGAGGGGTCCCGGGGATGGGGCAGCACCATGCCGACATCGAGACTCGTTCTGCGACCCGGGGGAGACCAGGATGAACGAACCGACGCATGCCCTGCCCGAAATGCCGGAACCCACGCCTCCCGAGGACCGG
Source organism: Streptomyces sp. NPDC058697 (assembly GCF_042715345.1). NCBI lineage: Bacteria > Bacillati > Actinomycetota > Actinomycetes > Kitasatosporales > Streptomycetaceae > Streptomyces > Streptomyces sp. NPDC058697. The sequence goes on along the minus strand of NZ_JBHXSU010000004.1, from coordinate 602,446 downwards.
CCGCACGACCCGCTGGCCGTCGCCCTCGGCAACGCCTCACTCCTCGGCGTCGGTTACCTGATGCTGCGGCGGCGCGGACTCGCCGCCGCAGCCGCCGTCGTCACCGTCGTGCTCGTCTCCCGGCTCGTCTCGACCGCCCGGCCGGCGTACGAGATCGCCGTCCTCGTGTGGTGGGTCGCGGTCGTCGCCCACGGGTGGTTCCTGGCGCGCAGGGGCGGCAGTGGGGTCGCTCTGCGAGGACAGCGCGTGGTCGCACTGTGCATCACGCTGTCGGTGCTGCTGGCCGTGGCGCTTCTGCGATTCGACGCCTCCAGAATCGAGGAGAGCGTCACCGAGGCCCGCGAACGCGGCGACTGCGCCGGGGTGTCGAGCGCCCAGGACAGAGTGTGGTTCGGGCATCGGATCGCCGACGCCCCGCTGGCCGCCCGTGGCGACGAGAGCGTGGAGGCATGCGACCGGCTGCGGTCGGCCCGGACGGAACTGAACACCGCGCTGACCGGGAACACCGAGGCCCTGGACAAGGGCTTCGGCACACTCGCGTCCGTCCTCGCCGAACCCGGCAACGAGAAGACGGTCGAGACGGCCCTGACCGGATTCCTCGGGGGCCTGCCCGCCAAGGACCCCTGCACCACCGTCACCGTCACCGACTGGCTCCGCGACCGGAAGCGCAGCAACGACGTACTGGACCGGTCCGCGGACGCGGCCCGGCGGAACGCGCCCGCCGCGCTCGTCGGATGCGGTGACGAGCTGATGGCGGACAGCAGTTGGCAGGACGCCCGCGCGCACTACGAGCGGCTGCTGGACCGCTACCCCGGCGACGAACTGGCGGGCAAGGCCAGGACGGGAGTCCGGAAGGCCACCCAGAGCATCGAGTTGGCCAACGTGCGCAGCCTGCTCGCGCCCGGCTCCGGAACCCAGCCCGAGTACTGCTCCCATCCGGCGAAGTACAGCGGCGCCAAGCCCATGGGCAAGGGCACCAACCGCGCGCTGTTCTACAGCGGCAACACATACGGCCAGGACTACGCCGACAAACTCCCCGGCGCCTGGAAGGCCGCCGACGCGGCCGACGCCGTCCTGGTGGTCTGCATGGGCGAGGACACCTACGGCTCGTCCGTCCGGACCTGCCCGTACCAGGGCCGCTCCTCCGGGTCCACCACGTACGTGACCTTCCACAAGATCGCGATCCCGGTGAAGGTCTACGAGGTGCGCACCGGCAAACTCGTCACCAATCGCAAGATCCAGATCAACGGGTCGAGTTGCCCCTCGCGCATCACGTATTTGACTTTCCGCGACTCCGACTCGGGCCCGCCGTCGACCAGGTACGTCACCGAGTCGACGTCCGATGTGCGCTCCGCGTTCCGACCGCTGGTCGTCCGCTGAGCGGTGGCCCGGCGGGGCGTGGGCCGAGCAGAGGCCGGCCGGGAGTCAGCTCTTGGGGAAGAACTCCAGCACCGCGTTGCCACCTTCAGACCCCGAACCGGCTGTCGACCTTGATGGTCATGGGCGCGGAGAAGTGCCGGAACGAGAACGTCCGGGCCGGCCTGTGCGGGCCGGCCCGGACGGTCACGATGAACTGATCAGACGAGGTCGAACCGGTCGAGGTCCATGACCTTGGTCCACGCCGCGACGAAGTCGTTCACGAACTTCTCCTTCGCGTCGTCGGCCGCGTAGACCTCGGCGAGCGCGCGCAGCTCGGAGTTCGAGCCGAAGACGAGGTCGGCACGGGTGCCGGTCCACTTGACGTCGCCCGTGGCGTCGTCGCGGGCCTCGAAGGTGGTCGCGTCCTCGGACGTCGCCGTCCACGTCGTGCCCAGGTCGAGCAGGTTGACGTAGAAGTCGTTCGTCAGCTTGCCGGGGGTGGCGGTGAGGACACCGAGCGACGACTGCTGGTGGTTGGCGCCCAGGACGCGCAGGCCACCGACGAGGACCGTCAGCTCGGGGCCGCTGAGGGTCAGCAGGTTCGCACGGTCGAGCAGCAGGTACTCGGCCGGCAGGCGGTTGCCCTTGCCGAGGTAGTTGCGGAACCCGTCGGCGGCCGGCTCGAGCGCGGCGAAGGACTCCGCGTCCGTGTGCTCCTCCGTGGCGTCGACACGGCCCGGGGTGAAGGGCACCGTGACGTCGTGACCGGCGTCCTTGGCGGCCTTCTCGACGGCCGCGCTGCCGCCGAGCACGATCAGGTCGGCCAGCGAGACCTTCTTGGAGCCGGAGTTGAACTCCGCCTGGATGCCCTCAAGGACACGCAGCACCTGGGCGAGCTGGTCGGGGTCGTTGGCGTCCCAGCCGCGCTGCGGCTCCAGACGGACGCGGGCGCCGTTGGCGCCGCCGCGCTTGTCGCTGCCGCGGAACGTCGAGGCCGAGGCCCAGGCGGCGGAGACGAGCTGCGAGACGGTCAGGTCCGAGCCGAGGATCTTCGCCTTGAGGGCGGTGACGTCCTCGGCCGCGATGGCCTCGCCCTCGGCCGCCGGCAGCGGGTCCTGCCACAAGAGGGTCTCCTGCGGGACCTCCGGGCCGAGGTAGAGCGACTTCGGGCCCATGTCACGGTGGGTCAGCTTGTACCAGGCGCGGGCGAAGGCGTCCGCGAACTCCGCCGGGTTCTCGTGGAAGCGGCGGGAGATGGGCTCGTAGATCGGGTCGAAGCGCAGCGACAGGTCCGTCGTGAGCATCGAGGGGGCGATCTTCTTCGTGGCGTCGTGGGCGGCCGGGACGGTGCCCTCGCCGGCGCCGTCCTTCGGCTTCCACTGGTTGGCGCCGGCGGGGCTCTGGGTGAGCTCCCACTCGTAGCCGAAGAGGTTGTCGAAGAAGCCGTTGCTCCACTGGGTGGGCGTGGTGGTCCAGGTGACCTCCAGGCCGGACGTGATGGCGTCCGCGCCCTTGCCCGTACCGAAGGAGTTCTTCCAGCCGAAGCCCTGCGCCTCGATCGGGGCGGCCTCGGGGTCGTCGCCGACGCTCTCCGCCGGGCCCGCGCCGTGGGTCTTGCCGAAGGTGTGACCACCGGCGATGAGGGCGACGGTCTCCTCGTCGTTCATCGCCATGCGGCGGAAGGTCTCACGGATGTCGCGGGCCGCGGCGATCGGGTCCGGGTTGCCGTTGGGGCCCTCGGGGTTGACGTAGATGAGGCCCATCTGGACGGCGCCGAGCGGGCTCTCCAGCTCACGGTCGCCGGTGTAGCGCTGGTCGTCGAGCCAGGTGGTCTCGGGACCCCAGTACACGTCCTCCTCGGACTCCCAGACGTCCGCGCGGCCGCCGGCGAAGCCGAAGGTCTCGAAGCCCATCTGCTCCAGGGCGACGTTGCCTGTGAGGATCATGAGGTCGGCCCAGGAGAGGCTCTGGCCGTACTTCTTCTTCACGGGCCACAGCAGACGGCGGGCCTTGTCCAGGTTGCCGTTGTCCGGCCAGCTGTTCAGGGGGGCGAAGCGCTGCTGACCGGCACCGGCGCCGCCGCGGCCGTCGCTGATGCGGTAGGTGCCCGCGCTGTGCCAGGCCATACGGATCATGAACGGGCCGTAGTTGCCGAAGTCGGCCGGCCACCAGTCCTGCGAGGTGGTCAGTACCTCGGCGATGTCCTGTTTAACGGCCGCGAGGTCGAGGTTCTTGAACGCCTCGGCATAGTCGAACTCCTCACCGAGGGGGTTGGCCACGGCAGGGTTCTTGGCAAGGATCTTCAGGTTGAGCCGCTCCGGCCACCACTGGCGGTTTCCGCCGCCCTGAGTCGGGTGCGGGGCGCGCTCGTGTGCGACCGGGCAGCCTCCCGCCTCCGCGGGCTTCGGGTCAGTGACGATCGCATCATGGTTATCAGTCATGAGAGTCCTTCCGAACTGGGTGGATCACGGTGCTCAGGAACTGCGGCTGGTGGAACAGGCGGGGCACAGGCCCCAGTAGATGACCTCGGCCTCGTCGATCGCGAAGCCGCGGTCGTCGGACGCGGTCAGGCAGGGGGCGTGGCCGACCGCGCAGTCGACGTCGGCGACGACGCCGCACGTACGGCAAACGAGGTGGTGGTGGTTGTCTCCGACGCGTCCCTCGAACCGGGCCGGGCTGCCGGGCGGTTCGAGGCGGCGTATGAGTCCCGCCGCGGTGAGTGCGTGGAGGGCCTCGTACACGGCTTGGAGGGAGATGTGGCCCACGCGGTCGCGTACCCCGGAGGCGATCGCCTCGACTCCGAGGTGGTCGCCGCTGCGGACGGTTTCCAGCAGCGCGACGCGGGCGGCCGTCACCCGCAGGCCGACACCGCGCAGCTCCTCGGCGGTGGTCGGAGTACGGGGTGTGGTCATGGCGCCAAACCTAGCGTCCTAAACACGAACAGTTCAAGAAAGCGAAGGTTCCAAGTTTGGTAAGTCCTGCCGAACAGTTCGTCGCCATCGGCCCGTCACCACCTTGACGGGTGACGAAATCCCCTGCGATCATCAACACCTGTTCGGCAGGCGACGTGAGCGGGCCGGGTGACCCCGCCCTCGCCACGATCGAAACCGGATCGCACCCGGATCTAACCCAGGAGGACGAGATGGCGCATCAGCAGAACGCTCCGGACACCGCCCAGGCCGCACGCCGTACGCGATTCGGCACGTTGCCGGAGCGCGTCAGCCCGGCGGACATGGTCGAGGAGAAGCCGGCGACCGTGCCCGACCCGGCGAGGGACACGTACAACTCCGACGAGTGGCTCGTGCGTACGTGCCTGTGAGTCCGGTCGGCCGGGCGGCGGGCCGTGATGTCGGCGACGTACGCTTGCTCATACCTCCGAGGGGAAGCGGATCATGACCACACCGCGGGACCTGTTGATCGTCGCCATGGACGGGGAATCCGGCCGCCCCACGGACCGGGGCAGCCTGTCCCTGGCGCTCGCCGGGGCCGAGGTCGTCGACCTCCTCGGCGCCCGGGCCGTCGCCCTGGACGGCGATCGCGTCGTGCCCGGCGACCCGCCCACCCTGGACGACCCCCTGCTGCGTGAGGCGGCGTCGTCCCTCGTCCGCCAGGAGCCGTACGAGTCGGTGGCGGACTGGCTGTGGCGCCGGGGCCGTGACCTGTCCTCCGCCTATCTGACCGCCTTCGAGACCGAGGGCCAGCTCACCCGCCAGCGCCGCCGCCTGGTGTCCTTCCGGGCCGGTGACGTGGCGCTCGTCGATTCCCCCGCCCGCCGCGGGGCCGTCGACCGCTGGGAGTCGCACGAGCCGGTTCTGGTCGCTCTCGCGACGGCCGCCGGGCTGTACGGCGAGCCCTTTGACGAGACCGAGGCCGCCGAGGACTCCCCGAACACGCCGGACACCCCCGACATCGCCGACGACGCGGTGGCGACGGTACTGGCCGCTGTCAACGACGCGGTGATGGAACTGGAAGCCGTCCGGCAGCGCCGGTCCATCGAGGACGCGGCCTTCGACAACGTCTGGCGCGGCCTGTGACGCGTGCCCGGGCCGGAATACCCATGAGCGACCGGTCGGCTGGGTAAATAGTCGATCGGTCGTATATTGGTCGTATGGGACGGACCAGCAACGCCAGGGAGAAGATCCTCACCGCCGCGGAGTCACTCATCGGGCAGCGGGGATACTCGGCCCTCGGCACCGCCGAGATCTGCAAGGTCGCGGGCGTGCCGAAGGGCAGCTTCTACTACTTCTTCGAGACCAAGGAAGCGCTCGCCCTGGCTGTTCTCGACGAGCACTGGGAGACCCAGCGCGGCGACTGGAGCCGCATCCTGCGCGGCGACGGCGAGCCGCTCCAACGGCTGCGGCAGCTGTTCGAGGAGACCGCGGCGGGCCAGCGGGCCGGACAGCAGAGCTGCGGCACCGTCTCAGGGTGCCTGTTCGGGAATCTGACCCTGGAGCTGAGCAACCAGACCGAGGCCGTTCGTTCGCGACTGCAAGGAATCTTCGACGCACAGGTCGGCATGGTCGAGGAGGTCGTCACCGAGGCCGCGGAGCGGGGCGAGATCGCCATCGGCGACCCCCGCGAGGCCGCCCGCTCCGTCGTCGCCCAGCTGGAGGGGCAGGTGCTCTTCGCCAAGCTCTACAACGACCCCCAGCGCCTCGACGTCCTGTGGGGTAACTGCCTCGCCATCCTCGGAGCCCGGCTGCCGGCGTAGGCCGCGCGTGCTTCCCGCGGCACGAGAACCTTGAGACCCCCGTGTGTCAGCGAACCGCGGTTGTCTGTGCCTGCTTCTTGCGGGCGCGGTACGCCGCGGCCTTGACCTTGTTCCCGCACGACTCCATGCCGCACCACTGCCGGCGCACACCGCGCGACCGGTCGATGTAGACGCGGGTGCATTCGGGGTTGCCGCATTCCTTCAGCAGCGGGACATCGGGTCCGCCGAGGACTTCGACGGCCTGGCGTGCCACGGTGGCCAGCGCCTCTTCGGGCGTCGCAGTCGTCCATCGCCCCGTCGCGGTGAGCTGGGGCGCCGCGGAGGGCTTGCGGGCCGCGCCGTTCACCGCGGCGAGCGCCTCTTCGTCGTAGGCCTTGCCGAGCCGACGGGCCGTGACCAGGTCGTAGACGGCCTCCCGTACGGCGATCGCCTGCTCGACGTCGGCCTCCCGGCTGGGGGAGACGGCGTCGACGACTCCGGACTCGACGTACCAGGCGTCCAGCCGGTCCGGCGACACGAGCGTCTCGAACCGGAGCGTGCGGCGGGCGCGGAGCGTGGCCGCGAAGTCGAGCGCGGGGTTCCCGCAGAAGAAGGCATGATCCAGATTCACGTCACCATTTTGACCGGTGACATTGAGGCATGCAAGGGACGCGGGCGAGGGCTGTCACCGATCAGGCCGGTGCCGGCCCGGCTGCTGTTGCTGCTTCTTCGGGATCTGTTGCTCGAACCAGACGACCTTGCCCGTGCTGAGCCTCGTCGCGCCCCAGCGCTGCGCGAGCTGGTCGACGAGGAAGAGGCCCCGGCCGCCCTCGTCGCCCGGCTGGGCCTGCCGCATCCGGGGCACCTGGGAGGAGTCGTCCGTCACCTCGCAGCGGAGGACGTCGGTGCGCAGCAGCCGCAGCGCGATGGGCCGTGAGGCGAACCGGACGGCGTTCGTCACGACCTCGCTCACCATGAGTTCCGTCGAGTCGAGCATCGACTCCAGGCCCCAGCGGCGAAGTGCCCTACGGGTGAGGCGGCGGGCCTGTCCGGCGGTCAGCGGATGGGGGTCCAGATGCCAGTACCCCACGCTGTCCGGCGGGAAGCCCTCGAACCGGGCCGTGAGCAGCGCGATGTCGTCGTCCCGGGAGCCCGGGACCATGACACCCAGGATGTGGTCGCAGAGCAGTTCGAGCGAGGGCGCGGTGCGTCCGCTCGCCACGGCTCGGAGGCTGGTGCGCAGGGCCTCGACGCCCGTTCCCACGTCCGTCTCGCGCGATTCGACGAGGCCGTCGGTGTAGAGCAGAAGGGTCGCTCCGGTGGGCGCGTGCATCTCCACGGACTCGAAGTCGACGCCGCCGACACCGATGGGGGCGGCCGGTGGGACGCGCAGCACCTCGCCGTGGCCGTCCGGGTGCAGGAGCACCGCGGGCGGGTGGCCGGCGTTCGCGATGAGCAGCCGGTGCGAGATCGGGTCGTAGATCGCGTAGAGACAGGTGGCGATGTGGTCGCTGCCGAGGCGCTGGGCCTGCTCGTCCAGGTGGTGCAGGACCTCGTCCGGAGGCAGGTCGAGCCCGGCGAGGGTCTGCACGATGGTGCGCAGCTGGCCCATGATCGCGGCGGAGGTCATGGAATGCCCCATGACGTCCCCGACGATCAGCGCGACGCGGTTTCCGGGCAGCGGGATCGCGTCGTACCAGTCGCCCCCGACCTGGGCGGTCTTCGAAGCGGGCAGATAGCGGCTGGCGAGCCGGATCCCGGTGGGCTCGGGCAGTGACGACGGGAGCATGGTGTGCTGCAGCGTGTCCGCGACGGAGGCCTCGTGTCCGTACATCACCGCCTTCTGTACGCCGATGGCGGTGTGCGTCGCGAGCTGTGAGGCCACGAGCAGGTCGTCACGCGTGAAGGGGGACCGCTCGGGCCGACGCAGGAGGACGACCGTCCCCATGACGTGCCGGCGGCCGTGCAGCGGGGCGATGATCAGCCTGCGCCCCGGCGGAATCGCGTCCGGCACCCTGGCCAGGGGCCCGAGCAGTTCGGCCACCGCGGGCGCGATCCCCGGCGCGTCACCGAAGGCGGGCCGTCCGGCGAGGAGCAGCTTCGAGAGCCGGCCGGCGGTGTCCGGCCGTACCCGCTCCGAGATGTCCGAGTGCAGGGGATGGGTCTTGACCAGGGGTGACCCGGAGGTGGCGGACGCTTCCGGTTTCCTGCTGACGCTGTGCAGCTGCAGGACGACGGGCGCGGCCGACTTCTCGTCCCCGACGGGGAGCGGATCGTGCAGATGGACGATGATCGCGTCCGCGAAGGCGGGGACGGCCGCCCGGCGCAGTTCGCGGAGCGTCTCGTCGAGATCCATCCCGCGGGCGATCCGGCGGGTCGCCACGTCCAGGTACTGAAGTCGGTCGGTCTGTTCTCCTCCCTTGTCGGAGCCCGGGTCCGGGGAGTTGTCCGGTTCCGGGGCCCGGGAGCCCCTGCCCTCCGCACGGCGGCCGTGCGGAGGGGGCGGCTGGGGGGTCCGGGTGACCCGCGGGCCCTTGGGGGTGGGGTGCTCCGTCACGCGTTTCGTCCCGTCGATGGGCCGCGGTCCGCGGTGAAGGGTCGTGCCTGTTCAGTCGTGCCGTCGGCAGCAGAGGAAGACCTGTTCCTCGGGCGGGACGTCGGCGACTGCCGGGGCGTAGGTGTAGGAGGCCTCCTTGACGATCTCGAAGCCGCCGTCCTCGATGACCTTGTGCAGGTCTTCCAGTACGTAGCCGGAAACCCGGATCGTGTTTCCGAGGAACGGGATCGCGTAGTTGTCCACATCGGCCTCGACCATCGAGAGGACGAAGAGACCTCCGGGAACCAGCAGGTGGCGGACCGTCTGCAGCGCGAGGGGAATCTCCACGCGGGGCAGCATCAGCAAGGAGAAGAAGGCCGCGACGGCGTCGAAGCGGCCGAGGTCGTGCGGGCCGCCGGGGCGCAGGTCGGCGATGTCCAGCTGGTGGAACGTCGCCGCCGGAACGTACTCCCTGGCGAGCTGCACCATCCTGCGCGACAGGTCGACGCCCACCACCTCGAAGCCGGCGTCCGTCATCTGGCGCGTGGTCGGCACTCCCGTACCGCAGCCGAGGTCCAGCACACGCGAACCCGCCGACAGCGAGTCGATCAGCCATTCCCCGGCGGAAAGCTGGCCCTCCTTGTGGGGGAAAGCCTCGTCGTAGCGGTCGCCGATGGCGTCAAAGGCTTCGGCCTGACCGCTGCGGTCAAACCGAATGCTCTCGTAGTCAGCGCCATTGCTCATCTTGGTCACGAAAGTGGCCTTTCGTAGCTCAAATTGAATTATTCCACAATCGCATGATCGGCGGTCGCGGGTGAATCCAGGTGTTCACGGGCCGCGAGCCGCGCCGCCCGTGACCCGCGCCGCCCCTGATCGTGCCGGGGTCTTGCCCGGTCGGCGGAAACACGTCACACTGATACCGAACGAATGGTCGGTTGGGAAGCTGGTATCGATGACCACGACACACTCCACCGAGGTGCCGCTCCAGGAGTTGCAGCAGCAGTTCGACACGACGATCGCGCGGGACCAGCGGGTCGAGCCGCGCGACTGGATGCCGGACGGCTACCGCAGGACGCTGGTGCGGCAGATCGCGCAGCACGCGCACTCGGAGATCATCGGCATGCAGCCGGAGGGCGAGTGGATCACGCGTGCGCCCTCGCTGCGCCGCAAGGCCATCCTGTTCGCGAAGGTCCAGGACGAGGCCGGGCACGGGCTGTATCTGTACTCGGCGGCGGAGACCCTGGGCGCCGACCGCGCGGACCTGACCGAGCGGCTGATCGAGGGGCGCCAGAAGTACTCGTCGATCTTCAACTACCCCACGCCGACCTTCGCCGACGTCGGCGTCATCGGCTGGTTCGTGGACGGCGCGGCAATCTGCAACCAGGTTCCGCTGTGCAGGAGTTCGTACGGGCCCTACGCGCGCGCGATGGTGCGGATCTGCAAGGAGGAGTCGTTCCATCAGCGGCAGGGCTACGAGCTGTTGATGACGATGATGCGCGGTACCGAGGCCCAGCAGGCAATGGTCCAGGACTCGGTGGACCGCTGGTGGTGGCCGTCGCTGATGATGTTCGGCCCGCCCGACGGCGACTCGCCCAACTCGGCGGCGTCGATGGCCTGGAAGATCAAGCGGCACAGCAACGACGAGCTTCGTCAGCGGTTCGTCGACATGACGGTCCCGCAGGCCGAGAAGCTCGGCGTCACGCTGCCGGACCCGGAGCTGCGCTGGAACGAGGAGCGCGGCAGCCACGACTTCGGCACCCCCGACTGGGAGGAGCTGAAGCGCGTCATCTCCGGCGGCGGGCCGTGCAACGCCGAGCGGGTGGAACGACGCCGCAGCGCCCATGAGGACGGCGCCTGGGTGCGGGAGGCGGCCACGGCCCACGCGGCCAAGCAGGCGGCACGCGCGCGCGAAGGAGCGACGGCATGAGCGACACCACCCCGGGCACCTCCCAGGGGACCGGCACCCAGGGCACCGGCAAGGGCGACTGGCCGCTGTACGAGGTGTTCGTGCGCGGCAAGCGCGGGCTGAACCACGTCCATGTGGGCTCGCTGCACGCGGCCGACGACGCCATGGCGCTCACCCACGCCCGCGACCTGTACACCCGGCGCAACGAGGGCGTCTCGATCTGGGTGGTGCGCTCGGAGCACATCGCCGCGTCCACCCGAGACGAGAAGGACCCCTTCTTCGCGCCCAGCGCAGACAAGGTCTACCGCCACCCGACGTTCTACGACATCCCCGACGACGTCCCGCACATCTGAGGAGCAGGGCATGAGTGACGACCACGTCTACATGACCCTCGCCGAGGGACACGAGGACGACTCCCGCTGGGCGTACGGCACCGGCTTCGAGGACCCCCTGCACGGCGTGGACACCGCCGTGCCCGAGGGCGTCGACGCGGGCCGGCTGGCCGCCGACTGCGTGGCTCTCGCGGACGACGCGCTGGTCTCCGCGCAGCGGCTGGCCGAGTGGACCACCCGCGCGCCCGAGCTGGAGGAGGAGGTCGCGCTGGCCAACATCGGCCTCGACCTCCTCGGCCAGGCCCGCCTGCTCTACGCACGCGCCGGACAGGTCGACGGCACCGGGCGCGACGAGGACGCGTACGCCTACTTCCGGGACGCGGCGGACTTCAGGAACGTCCGGCTGGCCGAACTCCCGGTCGGGGACTTCGCGTTCTCGATCGTGCGGCTGCTGGTCCTGTCCAGCTGGCGCCTCGCGCACTTCGAGCAGCTCTCGTCGCACCCCGACCCCGTCCTCTCGGCCATCGCCGCCAAGGGCGTCAAGGAGCTGACGTACCACCGGCAGTACGCGGCCGAGTGGGCGGTGCGCCTCGGTGACGGTACGGAGGAGTCGCGCCGCCGGACTCGTACGGCGATGGAGCAGGTGGCCCCCTACCTCGGCGAGTTGTTCACGGCGTACGACGTGCGGGACGAGGTGGTCGCCGTGCTGCGGCAGGTCACCGAGGCGGCCGGGCTGCCCATGCCGGTGTACCGGCCGCTGCCGGGTGCCGGGCGCGGTGGGGAGCGCACCGAGCATCTCGCGCCGCTGCTGGCCGAGTTGCAGAGCGTGGCCCGTGCACACCCGGGGGCGACATGGTGACCGTACTGACGGACGTGCGGCACGCCCGGCACATCGCCGAGCAGGTGCCGGACCCCGAGCTGCCCATGCTGACCCTGGCCGACCTCGGCGTCCTGCGCGCCGTCGAGATGACCGCGGACGGGACCGTCGTCGCGAGTCTGACGCCGACCTACTCCGGCTGCCCGGCGATGGCCGAGATGCGCGCGGACGTGGCGGCACGGCTGCGCGGCGCGGGATACGCACGCGTGGAGATCCGTACGGTCCTGGACCCGCCGTGGACGAGTGACTGGATCACCCCGGAGGGCCGTCGCAAACTCGCCGAGCACGGCATCGCGCCGCCCGGAGCCGCACCCCGCCACGCGGCCGGTCCCGTTCCGCTCGTGCTGTCGCCCGTCCGGCGGACGGTGGCGTGCCCGCGCTGTGGTTCGGCGGACACCGAGGAGACCTCGCGTTTCGCCGCCACGTCCTGCAAGGCGCTGTGGCGCTGCCTCGCCTGCCGCGAGCCGTTCGAGTACGTCAAGGAGATCTGATGGAAGGCCTGAGGGAAGAGCCGGTGCGAGGCCTGAAGGAGGCGCTGGCGCCGGCCACCGCTTCCGGTCCTGCTACCGCGACCGCTTCCGGCCCGGCGGTGCGCCCGCGTGTCCGCACCCGACGCCCGGCCTTCCACACCCTGCGCGTCGCCTCCGTACAGCCGTTGTGCGAGGACGCGGCGGCCGTCGGCTTCGAGATCCCGGAGGAGCTGGCCGAGGAGTTCGCCTTCGCGCCCGGGCAGTCGCTCACGCTGCGGCGCGAGATCGACGGACGGGACGAGCGGCGCTCGTACTCCATCTGCTCTCCGGCCGGTTCGGTGCCGCGCATCGGGGTGCGGGTGGTGCCGGGCGGTCTGTTCTCGGCGTGGCTCGTGCAGGACGTACGCCCCGGCGACACCGTCGAGGTCATGGCCCCCACCGGCTTCTTCACGCCCGACCTCACCACGCCCGGCCATCACGTGCTGATCGCGGCGGGCTCCGGCATCACGCCCATGGTGTCCATCGCCGAGTCCGTGCTGGCCGCGGACTCCCGCTCCACGGTCACCCTCTTCTACGGCAACCGGCGCACCGGCACCGTGATGTTCGCCGACGAGCTGGCGGACCTGAAGGACCTGTACCCGGCCCGTTTCCAGCTCGCCCATGTGCTGTCGCGCGAGCCCCGGGAGGCCGAGGTGCTCTCGGGCCGCCTCGACGCCGAGCGGCTCGCCGCGCTCGTCGACGCCCTGGTCGACGTGAAGGGGGCCGACCACTGGTGGCTGTGCGGCCCGCACGGCATGGTCCGTGACGCCCAGGAGGTCCTCGCCGGTCTCGGGGTGCCCGGCGACCGCGTCCACCAGGAACTGTTCTACGCCGACGACGAGCCCGTACGGGAAGTGCGCCACGAGGAGGCCGCCGCCGAGGGGGCCGTCAGCCAGGTGACCATCACCCTCGACGGGCGCTCCACCACCGCCGCCCTCGCCCGGGACCGGAGCGTTCTCGACGGCGCCCAGAAGACCCGCCCCGACCTCCCGTTCGCCTGCAAGGGCGGCGTCTGCGGCACCTGCCGGGCGCTGGTCACCGACGGCAAGGCCGACATGCGCCGCAACTTCGCCCTCGAAGCCGACGAGGTGGACGCGGGGTATGTCCTTACGTGCCAGTCGTACCCGGTGTCGGAGACGCTGACGGTCGACTACGACAGCTGATCCGGCACGGGAGCCGATTCCTTCCCCTTCATGCGCGCGGACCCCATAAAGCAGCCTTATGGGGTCATAGATCGGGCCCGACTACTGACTTAGGCATGCCTTAGTTTAGGCTCCGGGTGAGTACTCCTGATCGATCATCGCTCGAAGGGAACCTGAACATGTCTCGCCCCCTGCGGGTAGCCATAGTCGGAGCCGGCCCCGCCGGGATCTACGCCGCCGACGCGCTGTTGAAGTCCGCAGTGGCCGTCGAGCCCGGCGTGTCCATCGACCTCTTCGAGCGGATGCCGGCCCCGTTCGGCCTGATCCGCTACGGCGTCGCCCCCGACCACCCGCGCATCAAGGGCATCATCAACGCCCTGCACCAGGTGCTCGACAAGCCGCAGATCCGCCTCTTCGGCAACGTCGACTACCCGGGCGACATCAACCTGGACGACCTGCGTGCCTTCTACGACGCGGTGATCTTCTCCACGGGCGCCACGGCCGACCGGGCCCTCGACATACCCGGCGTCGACCTCGACGGCTCGTACGGCGCGGCCGACTTCGTCTCCTGGTACGACGGGCACCCGGACGTGCCGCGGACCTGGCCGCTCGACGCGGAGAAGGTCGCCGTCCTCGGTGTCGGCAACGTCGCGCTCGACGTGGCGCGGATCCTCGCCAAGACCGCCGACGAACTGCTGCCGACCGAGATCCCGGCGAACGTGTACGACGGCATCAAGGCCAACAAGGCCCTTGAGGTCCACGTGTTCGGCCGCCGTGGCCCGGCGCAGGCGAAGTTCAGCCCGATGGAGCTGCGGGAGCTGGACCACTCCCCGAACATCGAGGTCATCGTCGACCCCGAGGACATCGACTACGACGACGGCTCGATCGCCACCCGGCGGGGCAACAAGCAGGCCGACATGGTCGCCAAGACCCTGGAGAACTGGGCCATCCGCGACGTCGGCGACCGGCCGCACAAGCTGTTCCTGCACTTCTTCGAGTCGCCGACCGAGATCCTCGGCGAGGACGGCAGGGTCGTCGGCCTGCGCACCGAGCGCACCACTCTCGACGGCACGGGCAACGTCAAGGGCACCGGCGAGTTCAAGGACTGGGACCTCGGCGCGGTGTACCGGGCCGTCGGCTACCTCTCCGACAAGCTGCCCAAGCTGCCCTGGGACATGGAGACGGGCACTGTCCCGGACAAGGCCGGCCGCGTGATGGAGGAGACCGGCGAGCACCTGCAGTCGGCGTACGTCACCGGCTGGATCAGGCGCGGACCCGTCGGTCTGATCGGCCACACCAAGGGCGACGCCAACGAGACGGTCGCCAGCCTGCTGGACGACCACGCCAACGGCCGTTTGCACACGCCTGTTTCGCCTGGTCCCGAGGCCGTGGACGCCTTCCTCGCCGAGCGGAACGTCCGCTTCACCACGTGGGACGGCTGGTATCGCCTGGACGCCGCGGAGAAGGCGCTGGGCGAGCCCCAGGGCCGCGAGCGCGTGAAGCTCGTCGAGCGCGAGGACATGCTCAGGGCGAGCGGCGCGTAACACCGACCGACCGCCACCGATTCAACGGCCATGTGGGGCCCCGTCGCTATGACGGGGCCCCACACGCGTTCGCCCGCGGTTCGGCCGCCTTGCTTTGTGAAACCGATCGGTTTACGCTTCCCAATGAAGGGAAACCGATCGGTTTCCAAGTGTTCGCGTGCTGAGTTCGGAGAGTGACATGACCGCTATCGAGGGTTCCGTCGTCCTGGTGACCGGCGGCAGCAGGGGGATCGGCAAGGCGCTGGTGGAAGGGCTTTTCGAGCGGGGTGCGAAGAAGGTGTACGCCACGGCCCGTGATCCGCGGACGGTCACGCATCCCCGGGCGGTCCCGCTGGCGCTGGAGGTCACCGACCCCGCGTCCGTCGCGGCGGCGGCCGAGCAGGCCGGTGACGTCACCATCCTGATCAACAACGCCGGGGTCGCCGTGAACGCGTCCTTCCTGGAGGCTCCGGTCGAGGACGTGCGCCGGGACTTCGAGACGAACTTCTACGGACCGCTGCTCACCGCGCGGGCGTTCGTCCCGGTCATCGAGCGCAACGGCGGCGGCCACATCCTGAACGTCCACTCCGTGCTGTCGTGGATCGGCCTCGCCGGCTCGTACAGCGCGTCCAAGGCCGCGGTCTGGTCCCAGACCAACTCCCTGCGGCTCGACCTCAAGCCGCGCGGGATCGGCGTCACCGGGCTCCACGTCGGATACGTCGACACGGACATGGCGGCGAAGATCGACGCCCCCAAGTCCTCGCCCGAGGATGTGGCCGCCCAGGCGCTCGACGGCATCGAGAGCGGAGCGTTCGAGGTCCTGGCCGACGACCTGTCCCGCCAGGTGAAGTCGGGGCTGTCCGCGGACATCTCGGTGCTGTATCCGCAGCTCGTCGCCTAGCCTCCAGCGGCCGCGTCAGCAGTAGACCGATCGGTTTTGGGGCCAACACCGGACGGAGGTACCCTCCGCTCATGGCCAGTACGGACAAGACATCCACGAGGGACCGGCTGCTCGACGCGGCCATGGAGCTCTTCTACCGCGACGGCGTCTCCATCGGCGTCGAGGCGCTGTGCCGGGCCGCCGGGGTGTCCAAGCGCTCGATGTACCAGCTCTACGCCAGCAAGGACGAGGTGCTCGCGGCGAGCCTGGAGCGGCGTGCGCCGGAGTACGCGCGGCAGCTGGACATCGGCGCCGACGACACCCGGCCGCCCCGTGCCCGGATCCTGCACATCTTCGAGCTGCTGGAGCAGGCCTCGACGAAGGACGACTACTGCGGCTGCCCGTTCCTGTCCGCCCTGGTCGAGCTGAAGAACCCCGAGCATCCGGCGAGCGTCGTGGCCCTGCGGGTCAAGGGCGCCCTGACCGAGGCCTTCCGCGTCGAGGCCGAGCGCGGCGGCGCCCGCGACCCCCAGCTCCTCGCCCGCCAGCTCACCCTCGTCTTCGACGGAGCAAGCGCCCGCGCCGGCGCAAAGGCAGAAACCCTGACCGGCCTGACCACAACAACAGCAACGGCCCTGCTGGACGCGGCAGGCGTCGCATAGAGGGAGGGCTCGCGCCCTCCGGGGGCGCGCCCGCAGGGGCGCGGGGAACTGCGCGCTCAGCCACAGCCAACCCGCACATGCAGGACCCCCCCCGGCCCCCCAGGGGCGCGAGGAACTGCGCGACAAGCCACAGCGAACCCGCAGCCGACAACCCACCTACCCCTCCCCGCCCAACCGTCGCAGCCACTCATACGCGGCCAGAGCCGTGAACTCACCCTGCCCACCCCGCACCAACAACCCCACCGTGGCGAACGCCGGATCATCGGCCTGCCCCGCGACATACGGGACGGCGATGCACCGCATCCCGGCCGCATGCGCCGCGGCAGCCCCAGGCACGGCATCCTCAAGGACCACGCAGTCCCCAGGAACCGCCCCGAGCCGACGAGCCGCCTCCAGGAAGACATCCGGAGCGGGCTTGCCGGAGGCGACCTCCTCCGCCGAGACGACCGTCCGCAGATACGCGGACAGCCCCGTGCCCGCCAGGATCGCCTCGATGGCCTGGCGAGAGGACCCCGAGGCCACGGCCATCGGCACACCGTCCCCGGCCAGCAGCTCCACGAACTTCCGCATCTCCGGGTAGACCGGGGTGGACGCGCGGGCCAGCTCCAGATAGCGCCGGTTCTTGTCCGCGAGGAGCACGTCGAGCGGCGCGTCCAGGCCGTACCGCTCTTTCCAGAGCGCGATCGTCTCCTGCGTGCTGATGCCGACGTACCGCTCGTGGTCCGCCCAGGTGAAGTCCGTGACGCCCTGCCCGGCGAGCGTCTGCCGCCCCGCTTCGTAGTAGTTCGGCTCGCTGTCCACGAGCGTTCCGTCGAGATCGAAGATGACCGAAGTGCTGCCGATATTGCTCATGGAATCCAGGATGCCGGGTCCCGAATCCCGACGATCAACCCAGGTCCGTACGCACCGGTCACCCCGGGCCGTACGCACCGGTCACCCCCGGGCCGTACGCCCGATCGACTCCACCAACGGCAGCATCCGCTGCGGCACCCGCTCGCGCAGCGCCACCTCGGTCCGGGTGCGGACGACGCCCGGCAGGCTGATCAGCGCCTGGATCACGTCCTCCAGATGGCCGTTGTCCCGCGCGACGACCCGCGTCAGCAGATCCCCGCCGCCGGTGATCGAGAACGCCTCGATGATCTCCGGCACGGCAGCCAACGCGTCCCCCACGTCGTCGAGATGCCCCTGGGTGACCTCGATGTGCACGAACGCGAGCACCGGGTGCCCGAGCGCGGCGGGGGAGAGCGAGGGACCCGTACCGGTGATGACGCCGTCCCGCTCAAGCCGGTCGAGCCGCGCCTGCAGGGTGCCGCGGGCGACGCCGAGGACGCGCGCGTACTCGCGCACGCTGGTGCGCGGCTGCTCCATGAGCAGCCGCAGGATGCGGGTGTCGAGCTCGTCCACGGCCATGGTCCGTTGGTCTCCCTGTGGTCTTGACTGATCGTTCCCGACTGTACCAATGGCCCAGTCGATCAGGAGCCTGTTGAGCCACTGCCTCCGAACCGCTTACCTTGGGGGTATTCCTGGCGTGAACACGCGCCGTTCATGGCGCCGCGAAGAGCCGGACCGGCAAGGAAGCCGGATCCGGACCCGCGGCGCCATTGCCATGTCCTGAAGGCCCGCCCTGAACAAGGCGCGTCCTGACGGTGGGGTCGACACGAAGTGGGGGCGGGCTGCCGACGGTGAAGAAGATGTTCATGGCTCCGGATCCGGGCCTGGCACGGCTGCGGATCTCGCTGCGGGCGGTGCTCGGCATCGGTCTCGCGGTGGCCGCGTCGGAGCTGGCCGGACTCTCGTTGCCCGCCTCGATCACGGGCGGGCTCGCCGCGCTCCTCGCGCTGTTCACGGTCGGCGACCCGACCGTGCGGGGCCAGGCGGTCACCACCGCCCTGCTGCCCGTCGTCGGCTTCCCCGTGCTCGCCCTCGCGGCCACGCTGCACACGGTGCCGACCGTGCGCGACGCGATCTGGCTCGTCGTGATCTTCTGCGGGGTATACGCCCGACGCTGGGGGCCCCGCGGCCACGCGCTCGGCATCTTCGCGTTCATGACCTTCTTCATCACGCAGTTCCTGCACGCCGTGCCCGGCCAACTCCCGCAGTTGTACGCCGCGATGGCGCTGGCGCTGGCCGCGTCCTCGGTGGTGCGTTTCGGCGTGTGGTGCATCGAGCGGCGCACCGCTCCGCCGGTCGCGCCCGTCGCGCCGGCCGGCCGCGGGCTCTCCCGGCCGACCACCCGCCAGGCCTTCCAGGCGACGGCGGCCTGCGCGTTCGCGATCGCCGCGGGCCAGGTCCTCTCGCACGAGCGCTGGTACTGGGCCGTCGGCACCGCCTGGTGGATCTTCGTCAACACGTCCTCGCGCGGCGAGACCCTCGTACGCGGCTTCCGGCGCGTCCTCGGCACGGTCACCGGCATCGTGGCCGGCCTGCTGATCGCCGTACCGCTGGACGGCGCCCCCGCACCCACCGCGGCGATCGTGGCGGTCTGCGTCTGGGGGATCTTCTACACCGCGGCTCTCTCGTACAGCTGGATGATGTTCTTCGTCACCGTCATGGCCGGTCTGCTCTACGGGCTGCTGGGTGTGCTGCACCCGGGCCTGCTGGGGCTGCGGCTCGCGGAGACCGCCGCCGGGGCGCTCGGTGCCGCGCTCGCCGTCGCGCTGATCCTGCCCGTCACCACGCACGCGGTCACCGACCGCTGGGTGGGCCAGGCCGTGCGTGCCGTGCACGGGTGCACCTCGGCGGCGGCCCGACGCCTCGCCGGTGACCCCGACGCCGACCCCGCGCCGCAGGCGGCGGAGCTGGAGGCGATGCTCGGCAGGGTCCGGTTCGCCCTCGCGCCGCTCGTGCACCCCCTCAACCCGATGCGGGCCCGCAAGGCCCGGGCCCGTCAGGTGCTCGCTCTCCTCGATGACTGCGCCCGGGAGACACGTGGTCTCGCGGCCGTCGCCGCCGACCCGGACGCCTCGTACGACGTACGCTTGACGGCCGCCTGCGGGCGTGTCGAGGCGGCGGTGGAGGTCCTGGTCGGGGCGGTACCGGAACGCGCCGTGACGACGACCGCGGGCGCGCCGGGCCACCACTCCGCGGCCCGGGTCCACCACGCCGGGACCGAGCAGGCGCTGCTCCACCTCCATGGCCTGGAACGGGCCCTCGCCGCGCTGGCCACGCCCCTGCGCGGCTCGTCGCCCGTGAGCGCCTGAACTCCCACCGCATGCACGGCAGTTGGACATCTTGCCCATGAATGAGGCAGTTTCAGCGGCCACGTAGAGGGTGGATCAGGCCGTCGGACGGGTAACCCCGCGGCAATCAGCCGCACGGAGTCCGCGGACCGCGCGGGAGCGGTCCGCGGGCGCGGCCGCCCGAGGCGCACCCTGCGTGCGATGCCCCGCACGCGGAACCGGCCAACGCCTCACCGGCGACGGGACCGGACCGACCGACGGCCGAGGCCTCACGTCTGGTCCAGGCCTCCCGTCTGGCCGAGGCCTCCCGTCTGGTCTAGGCCATTGACTGCTACCGTCGCCCCGAACGGCTTGGGTACCGAGAGGGGACGGCAGTGGCGGACGGCGACGGACGGCGGCGACGGGCCTACATCGGCTCCTTCACGGCGGCAGGGGGCCTCGGTGTCCTCACCGCGGCCGTGGACGAGGAGAGCGGCGCCCTGACGCTGCTGGGCGCCGTGAACAGCGTCGCCGACCCCTCGTATCTCGCCCTGTCACCCGCGGGGGACAGGCTCTACGCGGTGAGCGAGACGGCCGACGGCGCGATCGCCGCGTACCGGCTGAAGGGTGACGAGCCGTCCCTGGCCGGCCCGCTGGTGCCGGTCGGCGGCAGCGGACCCACCCACCTGAGCCTCTTCGACGGGCACGTCCTGACGGCCAACTACGGCTCCGGCAGCGTCAGCGCCGTGCCGATCCGCCACGACGGCAGCCTCGCCACCGCCTCCGGAGTGCTGCGGCACAAGGGATCGGGTCCCCACGGCCAGCGCCAGCAGGGCCCGCACGCCCACCACGTGCAGCCCGACCCGAGCCGCCGGTGGGCCGTGAGCGTCGACCTCGGAACCGACTCGGTACGCGTGTGCGCGCTGCGGGACGGGGCGCTCTTCCTGCACCGCGAGTTCGCGCTGCGGCCCGGCTCGGGGCCCCGCCACCTGGCGTTCCACCCGGACGGCGAGCGCGCGTACGTCCTCAACGAGCTCGCGCCGACCGTCACGGCCTGCCACTGGGATCCCGTCGAGGGAGCCCTCAGGCCGGTCGGTGAGACGTCCGTGCTGCCCGGCCTCCCCGACGGGGACGCCTATCCGTCCGGCATCGTCGTGTCGCCCGACGGCCGCTTCCTGTGGACCGCCACGCGCGGCCAGGACGTCCTCTCCGTGCTCGTGCCCGGCCCGCCCGGCGAAGGGCCCCGCCTGGTCACCACAGTGCCCTGTGGAGGCACCTGGCCACGGGCCCTCGCCCTCGACCCGACCGGCCGCTTCCTGTACGTGGCCAACGAGCGCTCGGGACACGTCACATGGTTCGAGGTGGACCAGGACACGGGCGTGCCGAAGCGGGGCGGCTCGGTCAGGGCACCCGCGGCGTCCTGTGTGGTGCTCGACTAGGACGCCCGCGGGGAAGGCCGCCGGCGCAGCTGCACCTGTGGGAAGAACGCCGGAACCCCGAAGGGCCCGGCTCCGGACAACGGAGCGGGCCCTTCGGGATTCGTGCTGTGCGACTGCCGTCCGCGTCAGCGGACCGGGGCGCCCTGCGGCTGCGGGGGCGCGATGCCCAGCGCCGAGGTGTACTTCGCGAGCGCGAGCTTGCCGATCGCCGGGTACGGGCCCAGCGCCTCGGCGGCGGAGCAGCCCGCCTCCTTCGCGGCGGCGTCGAGCAGACCCGCGTCGAGCTCGGGACCGATCAGGTACGGGGCGAGCGCCAGCTGCTGCGAGCCCGAGGAGCGCAGCTGCTCGGCGGTGGCCGCGATCGCGCCGTCCACGTCGAGCGCCGCCGCCATCACGGGCACGGCGAGCCGCGCGGCGAGCAGCATGCCGGTGATCCCGGCCGCCTGCACGGCCTCGTCGCCGCCCACGGACGCCAGGATGATGCCGTCCGCGGCCGTCGCCACGGTGAAGAGCCGGGCGCGGTCGGCGCGGGCCAGACCCGCCTCGGACAGCCGCACGTGCAGCCCCTCGGCGAGCAGCGGGTGCGGGCCGAGCACATCGGTCAGCTCGGCCGCCACGCGGCTGTCCATGACCGCCTGGCGGACGCGGCGCAGCAGCGCGCCGTCCGGGCCCGCGAGCAGCGGCACGACCACGGCGACCGGGCCGTCGGGCTCCACCACGTCCACACCGGCGGCACGGGCCTGCTCGAAGCGCGCGATGCGCTCCTCGGAGGCGTGCGCGAGCACGGACTGGAGCGTGGGGAACTCCGAGTCGTCCCCGTCGAGGTACCCGATCCGCCCGTCGAGGCCGGGAAGCTCGGAGCGCGCGATGCTCACGACCTCCTCGGCGAGGCTGCGGGTGGCGGCGCTGGGCATGCCCGGCACCGCGAGGACGAGCGCGGGCGCGCCCTCGGGAGCCGCCAACGGTTCCGGTCGGCGGTGCCGGCCGGGCTGGCGGGGTCGCGGCATTCGTACTGGCAGGCCGGACGCGGGCCCAGTGGGGGAGCTCATGGCGCCGAATGTTACTGGTTTCCTGGGCTCCCCTGTTCGGGGAGGGTGCAGGTGAGCGGTATCCGTCCGGTTTTGTCTGATGAGTTACGTACGGATTGATCTCACTGGCTGTCCATGGATCAAGGGGAGTACGTCGACCGACGGTAGTCCGGGCGCTACGAGGCGTCCGTCACGACGTACAGCATGCTCTCGTCGCGCGGCAGCGTCAGCCGGTCGTCGGCCACGTCGACGGCGATACGTACGGCACCGTCGAGCGGGTCGCCCGCCGCCGGGACCTGCAGGGCGTACGGCAGCCGCTCCGCGAGGGCGGTCCGCAACGGTTCGAGGAGGGGGGCGCCCAGCTTGAAGAGACCACCCGTGAGGGCGACGTGGATTTCTCCCGGAGCCTCGTCCGGGCACACCGCTGCCGCCGAATCGGCGATGTGCCGGGCGGCGGCGGCCAGGATGTCCGCCGCCACCGGGTCCTCGCCGGCGCAGGCGGCCACCTCGGGTGCGAAGGACGCCAGCACGGCGGGGCGGTCCGGGCGCGGGTAGAGCTGCCTGGGCAGTGCCGAGGCCGAGCCGAACATCTCCTCGGCGCGGGTGAGGAGCGCTGCCGAGCCGCCGGGCCGCCCGTCGTCGGCGCGCAGCGCCGCTTCCAGTCCGGCCCGCCCGATCCACGCGCCGCTGCCGCAGTCGCCGAGCAGATGGCCCCAGCCGTCCGCCCTGCGCCAGCTCTTCAGGTCCGTGCCGATCGCGATCATCCCCGTGCCGGCCGCGACGACCGCGCCCACCCGCTGCCCCAGCGCACCCGTGTACGCGGTGACGGCGTCGGCGACCAGCGCGAGCCTGCGTACGCCGAGTTCGCGGGCCAGCGCCGACGGCAGATCGGCGCGCAGCGAATCGCCGAGGGTGGTGAGACCGGCGGCGCCGACCGCGATCGCCCGGAGCTTTTCGACCCCGGCCTCGGCCGCCAACCGCCGTGCCATCGGCACCAGTTGTTCGAGGAGATGCCCGGCGTCGATACCCCGAGGGCCGGTGCGCACCGGCTCCCTGGAGGTCAGCGGAGCCGTGACCCGGCCGCCGTCGACGGCCAGGACGATACGCAGCCCCGAACCTCCGGAGTCCACCGCCAGTACGCCCGACGCCTCCGACCTCCCCGACGCCGCGCCGGGACGGGTCACGGCAGCCGCCAGTCCACAGGGGTGCCGCCCTGGCGGGTCAGCAGGTCGTTGGCCCGGCTGAACGGACGCGAACCGAAGAAGCCGCGGTCCGCCGACATCGGTGACGGGTGTGAGGACTCCACCGACGGCAGATCGCCCAGAAGGGGCCGGAGGTTGCGGGCGTCGCGCCCCCACAGGATCGACACCAGCGGACGCCCTCGCGCGGCCAGTGCCCGTATCGCCTGCTCGGTGACCTCTTCCCAGCCCTTGCCGCGGTGGGCGGCCGGCTTGCGCGGGGCCGTGGTCAGCGCCTTGTTGAGCAGCAGCACGCCCTGCTGGGTCCAGGGGGTCAGATCGCCGTTCGTCGGCGGGGGCAGGCCCAGGTCGGTGGTCAGCTCCCGGTAGATGTTGATGAGGCTGCCGGGCAGCGGACGCACCTCGGGCGCGACCGAGAACGACAGCCCCACCGCGTGCCCCGGGGTCGGATAGGGGTCCTGGCCGACGATGAGGACCCGGACGTCGTCGAAGGGTTGCTGGAAGGCGCGGAGCACGTTCGGGCCCGCCGGTAGATAGGTGCGTCCCGCGGCGATCTCCGCGCGCAGGAAGTCCCCCATCCCGGCGATCCGCCCGGCCACGGGTTCAAGCGCTTTCGCCCAGCCCTGTTCGACGATTTCATTCAACGGTCGTGGTGCCACGGCGTCACCCTACTGCCGTACGCGCATGGTTGATCAACCGGTGGCCGCCGCACGGCCCGGGGTGGTATGTGCGGTGACAGCGGCGGGTGTTGGGGCCCGGGACGGTGGCGCGGCCCGGCTCGGTCCGGGGGCTCAATCGATCACCGCGGCCCGTACGCAGAGGACGTCCGGCAGATGGGACGCCAGCTGCTGCCAGCTGTCGCCGTCGTCCGCCGACGCGAACACCTCGCCGTTGCGATTGCCGAAGTACACGCCCGCCGGGTCCGCGTCGTCCGTGCACATGGCGTCGCGCAGCACCGTGCCGTAGTGGTCCTCCTGCGGCAGCCCCGCCGACAGAGGCTCCCAGGTGTTGCCCGCGTCCGCCGTGCGGAAGACACGACATCGGTGGTCCGCGGGGACGCGGTCCGCGTCGGCGTTGATGGGGAAGACGTAGGCGGTGTCACCGCGATGCGGATGGGCGGCCGCGGCGAAGCCGAACGTGGACGGCAGGCCCTCGCCGATGTCCGTCCAGTGGGCCCCGGCGTCGTCGCTGCGATAGACACCCCAGTGGTTCTGCAGATAGAGGCGGTCAGGGGTCGTCGGGTCCTGTGCGATCTTGTGCACGCACTGGCCGAACTCCGGGTTCTGATCCGGCAGGAACACCGCCGAGACACCGGAGTTGGACGGCTCCCAGCTCTCCCCGCCGTCCTTCGTGCGGAAGACGCCGGCCGTGGAGACGGCGACCGTCACCGCGCGCGGGTCGCGCGCG
The DNA here is from genome assembly GCF_042715345.1 of Streptomyces sp. NPDC058697. Taxonomy (NCBI): domain Bacteria; kingdom Bacillati; phylum Actinomycetota; class Actinomycetes; order Kitasatosporales; family Streptomycetaceae; genus Streptomyces; species Streptomyces sp. NPDC058697. The sequence continues at coordinate 577,799 of NZ_JBHXSU010000004.1, read as the reverse complement.
TCGGTGAGGACGGTGTGCAGGCCCTCTCCGCCACCGCCGGGCACCCACTTCGAGCGGGTCGGGTGCTCCCAGAGGGGACGGACGAGCTCGAAGGACTCGCCGCGGTCCGTCGAGCGGTACAGCGCCGCCGGTTCCGTGCCCGCGTACACCACGTCCGGTTCGGCCGCCGCCGGGTGCAGCTGCCATACGCGCTCCAGCGAAGCACCCGTGTCCTGGGGGAACTTGACGGCGGCCTTGGCCGGTTCGGTCCAGGTGCGGCCGAGGTCGTCCGAGTGGAAGACGGACGGGCCCCAGTGCGCGCTGTCGCCGCCGACGAGGAGCCGCGGTACATCACCACGGGTGTCGATCGCGACCGAATAGACCGCCTGGGCGTTGAAGTACGGACTGTCGTCGAACTCCCAGGCGCCGCCGCGCCGCCGCCCGACGAACAGTCCCTTGCGTGTGCCTACCGTGAGCAGTACCTCGGCCATGCCGGCCACCTCCGGACGTCGTTGTCTCAGATATCGGCCAGTTTGCACCCCAGCACTGACAGTCACCCCTGGGCGCGACATTTGCCCAGGTCAGAACGTTTCTTCGGCGGTGCCTGCGATGTGGGGTACGTCTCGTGAGCAACAGGGCGGCGGCGTTCGTATGGGAGGGCGTCGGTGTGCCGGTGATGAGGAGGGCCCGCGATGGCGGCGTTACGAGGTCCGAGGGCGTTGCTGTGGCGATGGTGGCCCAATCCGCTGCGGCGCCGCAGCGACCGGCTGGAGGCCTGGACCGTGCTCGCCACCTGGCTGCTCGTCCTGCTCGCCGGGGTGGTCGCGGGTCTGGCGGCCGCGCAGTCGGTCGACCGCACCCTCGCCAGGGAGCGCGTCGAGTGGCGGCCCGTACCCGCACTGCTCACCGAGCGGGCGCCCGGCACCAGGGCGGCCGGTGCGGAGCGGGTGTGGGCCAAGGTCCGCTGGACCGCGCCCGACGGTTCGGCCCACGAGGGCCAGACCCGGGTCGAACCCGGCAGTACGGCCGGCACCCCGGTCACCGTGTGGACCGACCCCGACGGCCTCCTCGTCACCAGGCCCGCGACGGAGGCCCAGGCCGGTCTGCGGGCGGCGATGATCGGCATCCTGATCGGAGTGAGCGCCTCGGCCGTGCCCTTCGCAGGCGGTCGGATGGTCCGCCGGCGCCTGGAGCGGCGGCGGATGGACCAGTGGGACGTGGAGTGGGAGCGGGTCGGCCCCCAGTGGGGATGGAAGACCGGCTGAGGGGGGGGCATCCAGCGAGCCGGGCGGCGTCAGGAGGGGAGCCGGGCTGTCACAGACCCGGACCCTGTCCGGTCTGCATGGTCAGCAGGTCCGATTCCGTCGGACCGAACCGGAAGGGTTGCACCATGAAGATCGTAGTCATCGGCGGCACTGGGCTCATCGGGTCGAAGCTGGTGGAAAGGCTCAGGGCGGACGGCCACGAGGTTCTGCCCGCCTCCCCGAACACCGGCGTCAACAGCATCACGGGTGAGGGTCTCGACGACGCGCTCAAGGGCGCCTCCGTCGTCGTCGACGTGTCCAACTCGCCGTCCTTCGAGGACAGCGCGGTGCTGGAGTTCTTCCGTACATCCACGGGCAATCTCGTCGCGGCCGAGGCCGCCGCAGGTGTGGGACACCACGTCGCGCTGTCGGTCGTGGGGAGCGAACGGCTGCCCGACTCGGGCTATCTGCGTGCCAAGGTCGCCCAGGAGGAGCTGATCAAGGGCTCCGGGATCCCGTACACGATCGTCCGCGCCACCCAGTTCTTCGAGTTCGTGAAGGGCATCGCGGCCGGATCCACCGAGGGCGGCACGGTCCGGCTGCCCTCCTCGCTCCTCCAGCCGCTCGCGTCCGACGACGTGGTCGCGGCGGTCGCCCTCGCCGCCGAGGCGGCTCCGCTGAACGGCACCACCGAGGTGGCGGGCCCCGAGGAGCTCCACCTCGACGGGTTCGTCCGCACGGGCCTGGCGGCCGAGAAGGACCCGCGCGAGGTCGTCACCGACGAGTCCGTCGGCTACTTCGGCGCGCACGTCCGGGGGCGCGAACTGCTGCCCGGCCCCGACGCCCACCTCGCCGGGACCAGCTTCACGGAATGGCTCGACCGCCAGAAGTAGGCCGCGTCACAGGCAGGCCGAGCCACAGGCAGGTCGCGTCAGAGACAGGTCCCGCCTCGGGCGGGACCTGTTCAGACCGAACGGTGGTACTGGTCCGGCACGTGCGCGGCGCCCCCGAGTTCGCGGGCCGCGTGCCGGGCCCACGAGGGGTTGCGCAGCAGCTCGCGGCCGAGCAGAACGGCGTCCGCCTCACCGTTGGCGACGATCTTCTCGGCCTGCTCGACATCGGTGATGAGACCGACGGCTGCGACGGCCATCGACGTCTCGCCCTTGACGCGTGCGGCGAAGGGCACCTGGTAGCCGGGCCCGACGGGGATGCGTACGCCGGACGCGTTGCCGCCCGTGGAGACGTCGAGCAGGTCCACGCCGTGGGCGGTGAGTTCGGCGGCGAAGCGGACCGTGTCGTCGGCCGTCCAGCCGTTCTCCTCCAGCCAGTCGGTGGCCGAGACGCGGAAGAACAGCGGCTTGTCGTCCGGCCACACCTCGCGCACGGCGTCCACGACTTCGAGGGCGAAGCGCACACGGTTCTCGTACGAGCCGCCGTACGCGTCCGTGCGCCGGTTGGAGTGCGGGGAGAGGAACTCACCGATCAGGTAGCCGTGCGCGCCGTGGATCTCGGCGATCTCGAAGCCCGCGTCCAGCGCCCGCCGCGCGGCGTCGGCGAACTGACCGACGACCTCCTTGATGCCGTCCACGGTCAGCTCGGTCGGCACGGGGTGGTTCTCGTCGAAGGCGACCGGGCTCGGCCCGAGCGGCTGCCAGCCGTACGCGTCCGGGCCGACCGGCGCGCCGCCCTTCCAGGGACGGTCGGTCGAGGCCTTGCGGCCGCCGTGCCCGAGCTGGATCGCCGGAACCGTGCCCTGGGACACCAGGAACCGCGTGATCCGCCGGAACGCCTCGACCTGGGTGTCGTTCCAGATGCCCAGGTCGTATGGCGAGATCCGCCCCTCGGGGCTGACCGCGGTCGCCTCGACGATGATCAGGCCGGTCCCGCCGGCGGCCCGCGCCGCGTAGTGCGCGAAGTGCCAGTCGTTGGGAGCGCCCGTCCCGGGGCCCTCCGGCGCGGCCGAGTACTGGCACATGGGCGCCATCCAGACCCGGTTCGGGACGGTCAGATCGCGCAGGGTGTAGGGCTCGAAGAGCGCGCTCACGGCGGACTCCAATTCGTGACGGGGCCGGATGACGACTCGTACGATAGGCATCGTAGTACGGCGGATGTCAAACTACGAGACCTCTCGTACAATGAAGTTCTCCGGAGACCCAGGACCCCAGATCTCCGGCCCCGACGGACTGGAGCCGCCGTGACGACCGCCGCCCCCACCAGCAGCCGCGACCTTCCGCACCCCGGGCGCACGGAGATCCGGCTGGAGGCCGTGCTGCACGCGCTCTCCGATCCGATGCGGCTGCTGGTCGTGCGAGAGCTCGCCGCCGATGGCGACGAGCTCTCCTGTTCGCACTTCGATCTGCCCGTCACCAAGTCCACGACCACGCACCACTTCCGGGTGCTGCGCGAGGCGGGTGTGATCCGGCAGATCTACCGGGGCACCGCCAAGATGAACGGGCTGCGGCGCGAGGACCTAGACGACCTCTTCCCGGGGCTTCTCGACAGTGTCCTCGCCGCCGCCGCTCGCCAGGCCGTCCGCCTCGGGGGCAGCTGAACTTCCCTTCGAGGGAAGGTGGTTGAAGAGCAGGTTCAGCACGATCGCGGTCAGACAGCCCGCGCTGATACCGCTGTTCATGACCGTCTGGAACCAGTCGGGGAACTTCGCGTACACCGTCGGCACCCCGACCGGCAGCATGCCCACGGCGACCGAAACGGCCACCACCGTCAGGTTGTTGTTGCCCTTGAAGTCGACCTGCGCCAGCGTCCGCAGCCCGCTCGCGGCGACCGTGCCGAACATGACCAGGCCCGCGCCGCCCAGCACCGGAGCCGGTATGGCCGCGACCACCGCGCCGAGCTTGGGCAGCAGGCCGAGCAGGACGAGGATGCCGCCGGCGGTGGCGACGACCCAGCGGCTGCGAACCCTTGTCATGCCGACGAGACCGACGTTCTGCGCGTACGCCGTGTACGGGAACGTGTTGAAGACACCGCCGAGGACTGTGGACAGGCCGTCCGCGCGCAGGCCGTCGGCGAGCGAGCGGGGCTCGATCTTCCGGTCGGTCATCTCGCCGACCGCGATGAAGTCACCGGTCGTCTCGGTCATCGTCACCAACGCCACGACCAGCATCGAAGCGATCGCCGACGCCTCGAACGTGGGGGCGCCGAAGTGGAACGGAGTGCTGATGCCGAGCCAGTCCGCGCTCCCGACCCCGTCGAAGTCCGTGAAGCCGAACGGCACGGCGACCGCGAGCCCCACCGCGATGCCGAGCAGCACCGCGATCCGGCTCAGGAAGACCGGTGCGAACCGCTGCACGGCGAGCACCGCCGCGAGGACGAAGGCCGCGAGCGCGAGGTTCTTCGGTTCGCCGAAGTCCGGTGAACCCACCCCGCCGGCCGCCCAGTTGCCCGCCACCGGCAGCAGCGAGAGCCCGATGATCAGGATCACCGTGCCCGTGACGAGCGGCGGGAAGAAGCGCAGCAGCTTCCCGAAGACCGGCGCCAGCAGGATGATCGCCAGCCCGGCGACGATCACCGACCCGTAGATCGCGGGCAGTCCGCCGCCGCCCGTACCGATCAGCACCATCGGCGACACGGCCGCGAAGGTGCAGCCCTGCATGATCGGGAGCCGCACGCCGAAGCGCCAGAACCCGACGCACTGAATGAGCGTTGCGATGCCGCACAGCAGCAGGTCTGCCGTGATCAGGTACGCCATGTCCGCCGGCGACAGCTTCATCGCGCTGCCGACGATCAGGGGGACCGCGACCGCGCCCGCGTACATCGCGAGGACGTGCTGCAGGCCGAAGGCGGCGAGGTGGCGGACGGGTGGGACCTCGTCCACGGGGTGCACTTGACGTGCGGGGGTGGGGGGTGGGGTTGCCATGGGCACTCCAGGAGCGGCGGGGAGGTGGGGACTGCCTGAGACCGTAAGCGGGTTGAACAGTTTGTTGATTTCTGGTCTGTTGCCGCCAGGTGTCATGCCCGGAGAGGTACGTGGCTATCCGCGGGTTGTGTGTGGCTGGTCGCGCAGTTCCCCGCGCCCCTTACGGGGCGCCCTGTGCCTGGGCTGCTTCCAGTAGTGACTGCCAGTCGGGGAGTTTGACCACGTGCCTGCCCAGGGAGGTGCCCAGTTCCGCCTCCGCCCGTTCGATTGCCTGCCAGCCCTCCCATTCGACCGGGTGCAGGCCCTCCGCCCTGAGGGCGGCCAGCGGGTCGGGCAGTACATCGCGACGCGCGAGTGTTGGCGCGTCCTCCAGAAGTGATGTCACCGTTTCCTTCGCGCAGGGGCGGTTGGTGCCGATGACGCCTGTGGGGCCGCGTTTGATCCAGCCGGCCACGTACTCGCCGGGGGAGACCGATCCGTCGCGGAGGACGCGGCCCGCGAGGTGGGGGACGGTGCCGAGGCCCGCGTCGAAGGGGAGGCCCTCCAGGGGCACTCCACGGTAGCCGACCGAGCGCAGGACCAACTGGGCCTCGATGTCCTCGAATTGGCCCGTCCCCGTCACGCCGCCCAGGCCGTCCGGGAGTGTCCGTTCGAAGCGGACGGCGCCCACGCGTCCTGCGTCCGGGAGGAGTTCGACCGGACGGAGGAAGAAGCGGAGACGGATCCGGCGGGTGCCGGAAGGGTGCGGGTGTTCGGCCCAGCCGCGCAGCACCTCGACGTTGCGGCGCTGGGCGGCGGGCAGTCCGGAGGGGTCGGCGTACGCCGGGTCGAGCGCCAACTCGGCGGGATCCACGACCACTTCGGTGTCCGGCAGGCCGCCCAGTTCGCGCAGTTCCTTGGTGGTGAAGCGGGCCTGCGAAGGGCCGCGCCGCCCCACCATCTGGATCTCCCGCACCGGGCTGGCGGCCAGTGCGGCGAGCGCCGCCTGGGGCAGGTCGGTGGGGCTCAGCTCCGCGGCGCCGCGGGCCAGCATCCGGGTCACGTCCACCGCCACGTTGCCGACGCCGATGACAACCGCCGCCCGCGCGCCGACCACGAAACCGTCGGACAGGGAGTCCGGATGCGCGCTGTACCAGGACACGAACTCGGTCGCCGACCAACTGCCGGGCAGCTCCTCGCCGGGCACCCCGAGATGCCGGTCGGTGGCGGCGCCCACGCAGTACACGACCGCGTGGTAAAGCTCCCGCAGCCGGGCGGCCGACAGCCCGTCCGGGCCGACCCGGACACCGCCGAGGAACCGCACCCGCTCGTGCTCCAGGACCGTACGCAGATTGTTCTGCAGGGACTTGATCTTCTCGTGGTCGGGTGCCACGCCGTAGCGCACCAGGCCGTACGGGCACGGCAGCCGGTCCAGGACGTCCACCCTGACGTCCGGCACCTGGCCCTGCTGGACGAGACCCTGCGCGGTGTACACCCCACTCGGTCCCGAGCCTACGACGGCGACCTGCAGCACGGCTGAGCCCCTTCCCCGAGGAGAACGAGGAGATCGCTGGTGCTTCCAGCATCGCACCGCATCGCGCGCCCGGGGAGGGGCGGCGCACGGTGCTGCGCCGACGGGGGTGCCCTGCCGGGAACGTACGCGTGCCTATTCGCAGTGAATGTGATCATGCGGTTACGTTGCGTATGTGCTGGAAGCATCCTTTCTTAATCTTTTTGATCGATATGCGCCGGACGGTGTCGTGTCCGTGTGGCCCGCCTGGAAAGTGCGGGAGCACGGGCAGGAGCGCGACACCGCCACGACGTGGTGCAACGTCCGGCTGTCCTTCGACGACGGCGCCCGGATCGACATGCTCGCCGCGGTGTGCGACGGATGCGTCTCCGTCGAGGACGTACGGGCCCGGCCGGCGCTCTCGCTCGACGACCTGGCGGTTCTCCCGGACTGGATCGAGGGCCCGCTCCTGGAGGCGTGCGGGGGAGTGGCGGAACCGGTGAGTGCCGCGCTCGCCGAAGGGTCCTCGGACAAGCGGCACGCCCGCCCCGCCCGGCCGCGCGGCAGCGAGGGCCGGCGCTTCGTCGCCGGGGAGTATCTGGCGGCTCAGGGAGCGGGCCGGGACCCGGTGCTCGCGGTGATGTCCGCGACCGGACACAGTCGCCGGCGTGCGCTCAGGCTGATCGCCGGAGCGCGCGACGCGGGCCTGCTGACGCCGCGTCACGTGCGTCGCTGAGCAGAGGGTTTGGGCGATCGGGCGATCGGAGGGTCGGGCGATCGGGTGCCGTCAGGACATCTCGCGCATCCGGCTGATCTCGGCCGTCTGCTGGGCGATCACATCGTCGGCCATCTCCTCGATCTGGAGGTTGTTGCCCTGGGCCTTCACATCGGTGGCCATGGTGACGGCCCCGTCGTGATGGGTGATCATCAGCTTCAGGAAGAGCTCGTCGAACGCCTTGCCCTGCGCTGCCCGCAGCTTCTTCAGCTGCGCCTCGGTCGCCATGCCCGGCATCGGCTCGTGGTCGTGGGACTCGCTCTTCGCGGCACCGCCGTGCTTCTTCAGCCAGGCCTTCATGGTGTCGATCTCGGGTCGCTGAGCGGCCGCGATCCGGTCGGCCAGCCCCTTCACCCGGGTCGACTCGGCCTGCTTCGCGGCGAGTTCCGTCATCTCCAGCGCCTGCGTGTGATGCTCGATCATCATGCGCGCGTAGTCACGGTCGGCGGCGTTGGGGGAGTCGTCCTCGGCCCGGTGCTTGGCGGCGTCCTCGGCGGAGAGGGTCTGGGCGGCCTCGCCCGGCTTGCCGGGGGCGATGACCGAAGGGCCCGTACCCGCCGCGGACTTGGACGGGGTCTCGTCGTCCGAACCCGTGCAGCCCCCGAGTGCGAGGACGGCGGACGCCGCGATCGCGACGCGGAACAGGGACTTACGGCCAAAGGGCACAGCGACCTCCTGAGTCACCCGGGACAACAGACACCTCGTGAGTGTTGATGACCGTCTTAGCACGCTGCTGAACGTGATTGATCAAAAACATTCATTACGAATGCGTTGCCGCCTGTTGATCTGTGCATGATGAAGACGATACTTCGGAGGAACCTGAACCGTTCGACTGCGAACGGCTACAAGGGAGGACGCAGTGACCCTGTTGAACAATCACCGAACGCGGCGCAGACGTCTGGGAGTTGCCGCCACCGCGGCCGGCCTCCTGGCCGCGCTGCTCACGGCAGGTCCGGCGGTCGCGACCCCAGACCCCGGGGACTCGCCGGCCACGTCGCAGAAGGTCTCCAAGAGCGAGGCGGCCGAGGCCAGGGCCGCGATAGCGAACGGCGAGATACCCGGGCAGGACGAGATCGTCCACTCGGACAACATCCAGCACCTCGCCAACATCCCCAAGGACACGCTGGCGGGGACCAATTCGGACCTGGCCTTCCAGGGCAAGTACGCGTTCGCCGGCAACTACGACGGCTTCCGCATCTTCGACATCAGCAACCCGAAGTCCCCGAAGACGGTCTCCCAGGTGCTCTGCCCGGGCTCGCAGAACGACATCTCCGTCTCCGGCGACCTGCTCTTCCTCTCCACCGACTCCTCGCGCAGCGACAACTCCTGCAACAGCACCACGCAGCCCGCGACCGAGAAGTCCTCCTGGGAGGGCATGAAGGTCTTCGACATCAGCGACAAGAAGAACCCGAAGTACGTCGCGGCCGTCGAGACCGCCTGCGGTTCGCACACCCACACGCTGGTGCCGGAGCGCAGGAACGTCTACGTCTACGTCTCCTCGTACTCGCCCAGCGCCTCCTTCCCCGACTGCCAGCCGCCGCACGACGGCATCTCGGTCATCAAGGTGCCGCGCAAGGCCCCGCAGAAGGCGAAGATCGTCAACTTCCCCGTCCTGTTCCCCGGTTCGGGGCCTGACGGCGGCGGCAACCCGGGCGGGCCCACCAACCCGGGCGTCTCCAAGACCACCGGCTGCCACGACATCACCGTGCTGCCCTCCAAGGACCTCGCGGCGGGCGCCTGCATGGGCGACGGCATCCTGTTCTCCATCAAGGACCCGGAGAACCCGAAGATCATCGACCAGGTCCAGGACAACGTGAACTTCGCGTTCTGGCACTCGGCGAGCTTCAACCAGAAGGCCAACAAGGTCGTCTTCACGGACGAGTTGGGCGGCGGTGGCGCGGCCACCTGCAACGCGGCCACCGGACCGAACCGCGGCGCCGACGGCATCTACGACATCGTCGGCAAGGGCGACAAGCGCAAGCTCGTCTTCAAGAGCTACTTCAAGATCCCGCGTCACCAGGCCGACACCGAGAACTGCGTGGCCCACAACGGCTCGCTGATCCCGGTCAAGGGCAAGGACATCATGGTCCAGGCCTGGTACCAGGGTGGTATCTCCGTCTGGGACTTCACCAACTCCTCGAAGCCCAAGGAGATCGCCTACTTCGAGCGCGGTCCGCTGAGCACCACGACCATGGTCACCGGCGGCTCCTGGTCCGCGTACTACTACAACGGCTACATCTACTCGAACGACATCGCCAAGGGCTTCGACGTTCTGAAGATCAACGACCGTCGTACGGACCCGGCGAAGTGGGAGCGTCTGCGTGAGCTGAACGTCCAGACGCAGCCGGACTACTTCGACTGACCGGACTGTCTCGACTGACCGGACTGTCTCGGCCGGCCGGACTACTCCGGTCGGCCGGTCCGGTCGGCCTCGTCCGTCTCGCGGTTGTGCTCACGGCCATGCTCGCGGCTCTCGGGAGCGAAGAACCGTGAGAGGTCCTCGTGGCAGGTCCCGTCGGGTGCCTCGGCGCCCGGCGGGGCACCGCACTCCCAGTCGAGCCGGTAGCGCCGGAACAGCTCGGCCCGCAACGTCCGCAGCGGCATCGGGACCCCCGGCACCAGCGCCGCGTACACCGAACCCATCAGGAGCGCGCGCAGCATCGGGTAGTCGGTGGCGGCGTCCGGTGAGCCGTAGCGGGCCATGGTGTCGCTGAGCAGTTCCGCCAGGCGCTGCTGCTCCGGGCACTGCATGAACCCCTCGGCCTGCAGGATGCCCGCCATGTGCTGGCGCATCAGCATCGGGTGATCGCGGGCCAGGCCCAGGATGGCGTCAATGGCCCGCGCCATGCGCTCCCGACCGTCCTCCGTACGCGGCTCGCGCTCCAGCGCCTCCTCCAGCGTGCGGTGCATCAGCCGGTGCACCGCCGACTGTACGAGCTGGCGTTTGCCCGGGAAGTAGTACGAGACGAGGCCTCGGGCGGAGCCCGCCCGGTCCGCTATGTCGCCCAAGGTCGTGGCCTCGTACCCACGCTCGCTGACCAGCTCCAGGGCCGCCTGCAGAAGCCTCTCGCGGGAACGCCGCCGCAACTCTTCATTGACCGAGGCGCTGCGAGGGGACATCCTATGTACTCCTGCGTTGACTGGCTGCCAGCCAACTATACTCAGCGCGTCCGGAGCGAGTCCCGCCAGGGATCTTTCTCCGGGCTGCCGTCCGCTCGGGGCGACGCGGGGGATCGTCCCGGGCGGACGGGAAGTACTGCCGCCTCCGTGCTGTCCCGCCCGGCCGTCCGGGCCTGACCAGCAGCTGTCGCCGAGCCGCCGCCCGCTCCTTACAGTGGGCTGGAGTGCCGAGGAGGCGTGGGACATGGATCAAGAGCAGATCCTGGCCAGGATCACGGCGATGGTCGACGACGAACGCAGGCTCCGCGACGCCGTCGCGTCCGGGCAGATCGACAGCACCACCGAACACGAACGGCTCGGTGAGCTGGAGCGTGAGCTCGACCAGTGCTGGGACCTGCTGCGCCAGCGGCGTGCGAAGTCCGAGTTCGGCGAGAACCCGGACGAGGCGCGCGCCCGCCCGTCGTCGCAGGTCGAGGGCTACCAGAGCTGACGGGTCCGCCGAGGCTTCGGCCGCCCGCCGGGTCCGGACGGGACTTCGGCCGCCCGCCGGGTCCGAACGGGACTTCGGCCGGCCCACCAGGTCCAGACGGGACTTCGGCCGGCCCACCAGGTCCGGACGGGACTTCCGCCTGCCCACCAGGTCGAGCGAGGCTTCGGTCAGCCGACCCGGTCCAGTACGGGCCGCAGCCCGTCCGGGCGCTCGGTGACCGGCAGGTGGTCGACGAAGTGCACTCCGCAGCCCAGGGCCGCGGCTCCGCCGTCCGCGCGCCGGTCGTCGCCGACCATCAGGGTCTCCCGCGGATCGGCCCCGAGCGCGTCACAGGCGGTCGCGAACAGCCTGGGGTCCGGCTTCTGGATGCCGTGCTCGTACGACAGGACGTATGCGCCGATGTACGGGTCGAGGCCGTGCTCCCTGAACACCGGCCGCAGGTCCCAGCCGATGTTGCTGACCACGCCGACGGCGACACCGCGCTCGCGCAGCGCGCCCAGCACCTCGGCGGTGTCGGGGTACGGGCGCCAGGCGGCCGGTGACATATGGCGGTCGTACAGCCTGTCGTGCAGCGCCGGATCCGGGAGCGCCACCTGACGGGAGACACCGGTGTACGCCGCCCGGTGCAGCTCGGAACTCTGGTCGCGGATGCCCCAGATGGGGGCCACGTCGGCCGGTACCGGCGCCGACGGCTGGGCTCCGCCGGGCTGCGCGCCCACGGTCTCCAGTTCCTTCGCGGCCCGGATCAACTCCGGTTCGGGCATGGGCACTTCGGAGTCGGCCAGGACCGTGCGCAGCCAGGACCCGGTGGATTCGATTCGGAAGAGGGTTCCGGAGAAGTCGAACAACACGGCAGCCATGCGCGGGACTTTACCGGCCGCCTCTCCGGCTGCCTCGACGACGCCGGGCCGGTCACGCGCTCGCTGAACTCGCCGTGAGTCTCCGGGAGTTGTAGCCCCCTCGACAACAGGGCCGGTCTGGCAAGGACACCGATCGGCCGCGACTGGTGCCCCTCCCCCTCCCCCCTCCGACTCCAGCGATTCGCGAGTGCCGCCGAGAACCGAACGTGATCTCCGTGCGTGATACCGGAGGACGCGTTGGCATGCACACGAGGGCGGGGGAACGCGAGTGGGATTCACAGCACGCGCGAGAACGGCGGCACTGGCCGTCGCGATGGCCGGGGCGCTGGTCACGGGGGCGGTATCGGCGGGCGGCCAGCCGGCGCAGGCCGCCGGCTCCGCCGCGCAGGACGGGACGAAGGCCTCGGCGAAGTCGAAGTCGAAGGCGAAGACCAAGCCTCCGGCGACCGTCACGCTGATCACCGGCGACCGCGTGGACGTCGACTCCGACGGCCGGGTGGTTCGGCTCAAGCGCGGCAAGGGCCGCGAGAAGATCGGCTTCTCGGTGCGGCGCGAGGCCGGCCACACGTACGTCGTCCCGCAGGACGCCCTGCGGCCGGTCGCCGACGGCGTGCTCGACCGGAAGCTGTTCGACGTCGCGCAGCTGGTCAAGGACAGGTACGACGACGCACACCGCAGCACGCTGCCGCTGATCGTCGGCTACCGGCAGGACGGCGCCGGAGCAAGAGCCGCGGCCGGTGACCCCTTCGCGGGCGTGGCCGTCCGGGAGCGCCGTGCGCTGCCCGCGGTCGACGGCGAGGCGTTCAAGGCGCCCAAGGCCGGCGCCCCGGCGCTCTGGGCGGCCGTCACGGGCCGCTCCGAGGCCCGTACGGCAGGCGGCAAGGCCGCCCCCGCGCGGCCCATCGCCCATGTCTGGCTGGACGCGAAGGTCCGGGCCTCCCTGGCCGAGAGCGTGCCGCAGATCGGTGCGCCCGCCATGTGGAAGTCGGGCTACACCGGCAAGGGCGTCAAGGTGGCGGTCCTGGACACGGGCGTGGACCAGACCCACCCCGACCTCGCCGGCGTCGAGACGGCGCAGAAGAACTTCTCCAGTTCCCCCGACGTCGAGGACCGCTACGGGCACGGTACGCACGTGGCCTCCATCCTCGCCGGGAGCGGGGCGAAGTCCGGCGGCCGCTACAAGGGCGTGGCACCCGACGTCCAACTGCTGGACGGCAAGGTCCTGGACGACGACGGCAACGGAGACAGTTCGACCGTCATCGCCGGCATGCAGTGGGCCGTCGACCAGGGCGCGAAGGTCGTCAACCTGAGTCTGGGCTCCCTCGACAGCCCGGGTGTCGACCCGAAGGAGGAGGCCATCGCCCAACTCTCCGACAAGGCCCTGTTCGTGGTGGTCGCGGGCAACTCGGGCAGCGGGCCCCGCACGATCTGGTCGCCCGGCAGTGCCCCCGAGGCGCTCACCGTCGGCGCCGTTGACAAGGAGGACCAGCTCGCCGACTTCTCCAGCCGCGGCCCGAACCTCGACGGCACGCTCAAGCCGGACATCACCGGCCCCGGCGTGGACATCACCGCCGCCCTGACGACACAGAGCTCGGTCCCCCCGAGCGAGGACTACGTCGTCAACTCCGGTACGTCGATGGCCACCCCGCATGTCGCGGGTGCCGCCGCCCTGGTGCTCCAGCAGCACCCGGACTGGAGCGGAGCCCGGCTCAAGTCGCTGCTGACCGGTTCGGCCAAGCCCAACCCGTTGCTGAACGCCCACCAGCAGGGCGCGGGCCGGGTGGACCTGACGCGCGCCGCCACGAGCGTGGTCGTCGCCGAGTCCGGCTCCCTCGACTTCGGCACGCAGGCCTGGCCGCACACCGACGACGAGCCGGTCTCCAGGACCCTCACCTACCGCAACCACGGAACCCAGCCCGTCACCCTGCGGCTGAGTGCCTCCGGGACCGACCCGGAGGGCAACCCCGTCCCGGCCGGCCTGTTCAGCGTCAAGGACGCCCAGCTCACCGTTCCGGCCGGCGGCACAGCGCAGACCACCGTCACCGCCGACACCCGCGAGGGCACCGTCGACGGCGTCCTCGGCGGCACCGTACTGGCGTCGGGTGACGGCCAGGAGGTGCGCACCGCTCTCGTGGTCGAACGGGAAGTGGAGTCGTACGACGTCACGGTGCGGCACATCGACGCCGCCGGGGCGAACCCGGTCACCTACGCGACGATCATCAGCTCCATCGGCGGGCTCCGCGACCGCGTGGAACTCCCGTACAGCGAGGACGGCACCGTGGTCCAGCGGCTGCCCAAGGGCTCCTACCAGTTGGAGAGCCTGGTCTTCGCCGAGGACAACGAGGTGGGCTTCTTCGTCCAGCCCGTGCTGAACGTCGGCGCGGACACCACGGTCACCCTCGACTCGCGCGAGGCCAAGCCGTTCGCGGTGAAGGCCCCCGATCCGGCCGCGAAGCTCGTCACCTCCATCGTCGGGTACGACGACGAGGCCGCGGGCGTGTCCAACACCTGGTCCAGCAGCGGCGTGCCGGCGATGCGCACCGCCGCCCTCGGACCGGCCTCCGACGCGATGCGGGCCCAGTTCAACGGGGTGTGGCAGGCGCCCGGCGCGGCCGGCAAGAACGTCGACTACCGGCTCGCCTTCAACCGCGAGGGCAGCTTCTTCACCGGCCTCAACCGCACCGTCACCCGGGGCGAGCTCGCCGAGGTGAAGCTCGGCTTCGGCGCCTCCGTCACCGGGGCCAAGGGCCTGGTCCACATCACGCCGCTGGACGAGCGCGGGATCAGCGTCGGCATACAGGACCCGCAGGAGCAGAACCTGCCGCAGACCACCACGCACTACCTCAGCGCGGAAGGCGTGCACTGGTCCTGGAAGGCCGCGCAGCTCAACTCCGGCGGCGAGGAGCGCATAGTCCACACGAAGGAATGGGTGACCTACAAGCCGGGCTCCAGCCACACGCTGAGGTTCAACACCGGTGTGGCCGGCCCCGATCTCGCGGCCGGGAGCCCGGAGCAGCAGGGCGCCGAGCGGACCGGCGACTACCTCAGCGCCAGGATCCCGCTGTTCAACGACGGCAGCGGCAACCCGGGGTCCTCGATCGTCACCGACGGCTTCGCCCGGCTGGAATCAGGCGGGCGGATCCTCAACGAGGGCCCGCCCACGGAATGGCTGGGCACCGAAGTCCCCGCCGCCTCCGCCCCGTACCGTCTGACGGTCGAGGCGAGCCGCTCCGCCGAGGACACCTCCACCAGTACGAAGGTGAGGGGGGTGTGGACGTTCACCTCGGCCCTGCCGACGTCGCAACCCACGGCCAGGCTGCCGCTGTCGACGGTGCGGCTCGCTCCGAAGCTGAGCCTGCGCGGGACGGCTCCGGCGGGCGGCACGCTCACGGTGCCGCTGAAGCTGAGTGGCGCGGCCGCAGCGGCCGGGCAGGTCGCCGCGCTGACCGTGAACGTCTCCTACGACGGCGGCCGGACCTGGAAGCCGCTCACCGTGACGACCGACGCGAAGGGGGCGCGCTCGGTGAGCGTCAAGCACCCGGCGACTGCCAAGGCCGTGTCCTTCCGGGTGGACCTGAAGGACAAGGGCGGCAACACCATGCGCGAGACGATCACGAACGCCTACCGGCTCGCTCCGTGAAGTGACCCCACACCGGTGACCGTTGCCCGGCCCCGGTGAACCCTCCGGCCTGGTACCCGCACCTGCGGGCACCAGGCCGGATCAGTGGTCGTCTACGGCGAGATCTTCCGTTCGTCGGCCTTGAGCTTGCGACCGCGGAGCGCCCAGAGTCCGTACGCGGCAAACAGTGGTTTGACGATCACCCACTCGCCAGGGCGGTAGTCGTCCGCACGCACCAGTTTCTCCGCGAGATCAGGGCGCTGCCGCCGCAAGTACGCACGGGCCTTGAGTGCGTGGGCCGGCTGCGAGACGATCTTGATGCGGTCGACGCCCTCAAGCAGTGGGATCACGTTCGTGATGTTCTCCCATGTCGTCGCACTCTCCTCTTCGAGGAGCACCGCGCCGTCGAAGCCGAGCACCGACTTCGCGTAGTCGGCCATCAACTGGGCTTCCGAAGCGCCACCGCTGGTCGCACCACCACTGAAGATCACGCGGGTGTCATGCGCACTGTCGGCGCCGATGGAGCGAATGCCGGCTCGGACCCGCCATCGGTTGATGACGTTCGCCGTCGCCCGGGGGTTGCGGAAACCCAGCACGACCACGGCCTCGGCGGCGCCCTCACCGTTCCCCACCAGAACCCGGGACCAGCGCCAGTTCAACCACTCGCCCCAGGCCAGAGTCGCAACCCCGGCCATCGCCAGTCCCGTCCGTCGCCGCATTCGGCGACTCTAGGGCACCTGGGCGTCGGCCGTGGTGCCCGAGGGCGCCGTCAGCGCGGCTCGGAGGTGCCCTGGAACCTCGTGTACGACGCCACCGCGAGCGCCACCGTCAGAACGCCGAGCAGCCAGCCGCCGAGCACGTCCGACGACCAGTGCACGCCCAGCCAGATACGGGTGAGGCCGACACCGATGACGGACACGACGGAGAGGGTGAGCGCGATACGCCACAGGACGCGTCCGGCGCCGTACAGATGCAGGAGCCACAGCATCAGGCCGCACACGACCGTGGCCGTCATCGCGTGGCCGGAGGGATAGGCCGCGAAGTGGGCGGAGTCCACGGGGTCGGGCCACACCGGACGCTTCCGGTCGATGGCCGCCTTGAGCCCCTGCTGGAGCAGTGTGCCGAGCACACATGTGGCCGTCAGCCACAGCGCGAGCCACCATGCCGAGTGGTGCAGGACCAGCCAGAGCACGGCGACGGCGCACACGGCACGCATCGTCCAGGGGTCCCACACCCAGTCCGTGAGGATGCGGAACGTCTGCGTCGTGTCGGGGTCGTCGACCGCCCAGCGGTGGGTGGTGCGGGCGATGTCGCCGTCGAGGGCGATGAGCGGGTCCCAGGACATCGCGACCAGGACGAGCAGCAGTACGGAGGGAAGAGCGACAGCCGCCGCGACACGTACGGCGATCCCGGGACCAGGAGCGTGGGGCGGCGAGTCGACGGGTGGGGAGTGCATGCACCGATCCTCGCCGACCCGTGGGGTCAAAGGCGAACCCGGGGTGTCCGGGGCGCTGCGCGTCGGCTAACCGAGCGCCCGCAGACCCGGCACGAAGGTCACCAGGACCGGGACCACCGGCACCAGCGCGGCGGCCGCCGTGAGCCGCAGCCGACGGGCGGGCGGAAGGCGGTCCGGGGGAGTGAGCAGCCGGTGCACGCGCTGCGGTACATGGGCGTGCGGCGTGGGACAGGGGCCGAACACGCCCCGGTCCTCGTTCAGTTCGACCAGCGCGAGGGCGGTCGTCAGCCGGCCGAAACGGCGCGAGGCCATGTCGTCCGCGGCGAGTTCGACCAGCCGGTGCATCTCGTCGCGGAACGCCGCGAACACCGGGACCTGCGGAAAGCCGTTGGCCAGCGCGGCCGAGGAGTGCAGCAGCCAGTCGTGCCGGGCCTGCGCGTGGCCCTGCTCGTGGGCGAGCACCGCGTCCAGCTGCCGTCCCTTGAGGCGGCGCAACGCAGCCGTGGTGATGACGAGTTGGGGCGCCGCCCCCGGCAGCCACCAGGCGTCGGGACGCTCGCCCTCAAGGACGACGAGGCGATCGCTGCCGGGCTCCTCGCCGGGCAACACCGGGGCGCGTACGAGGAGTTCGGCCCGCCGACGGCGGTGCCGGGTCCTGGCCCGGGTGATCTCGCGCCCCAGCATCGCGGCGCTCCAGACACCACCGAGCGCGAGCGCCACCGCGGTCGTCGCGGCCCAGGGGCCTCCGGCAAGCGCGTAACTCTCCACGACGCCATGCGGGGCGGGGGCGAAGACATGGCCGCGGACGGCCTGCCAGGCCCCCGCCGCACTGAGCGTCATCGACAGCGCGCAGCACAGCAGAACGGCCATCACCACGCACTGCCACACCCACAGGGCGACCACCGGTTCGCGGTCCTGCCAGTCCGTCCGGGCGAGCAGCCGCGGAGCGAGGACGGCGGCCAGCGCGCCGAGCAGCAGCAGTGCCGCGGGGACCATCATGGCTGCAGCCTATGAGCGGGGCGCCGCCGGCGGATACGGGCTGCCGCGGCAAGTGACGTACACCACGGTTTCGTAAAGCGGGCCCGGGGGCCGGGAGATGCCCGCTCGGAGAGTGAGATGCCGTTGGCCCGGAACGTGAGAAGAGCCGGCCCGGAACGTGGAAGGCGCCGGCCCGGAACGCGGGAAGCATCGGCCCGGAACGTGAGAAGTTCTGGTTCAGAGTGTGAGAAGCATGGCCAGCATCCCGATGCCCATCGAGAGCCGGCACGCCCGTGCCAGCTCCAGCCGGTCGCCCCACCCGGCGGTACGGACACCCCCGCCGGATCCGGATCCAGGCCGAGGTCCGGGCGCAGGTCCCGGTCCAGGTCCGGGCACACGTCCAGGTCCGGCGACGGCGACCGGTACCAGCCGCGTGCCCGTCCACAGCACATACGCCGTGAAGTAGGCGAGGAGCACCCCCGTCAGCGCGGGAACCCCGGCGTGCGCCCCGCTCGCCATCACCGCCGCCATGTAGGCCATCGCGAACGCGCCCACCAGATGGTGCAGATGGTGGGTGCTGCTCCGCGCGGCCCACAGGGCACGCAGCGCGGCCGCCCCGAACACCGCCGCGTAGGCGACCCAGGCCCAGCGCGGGGGCGCGAGAGCCGCCGCGGGCACGGCCATCGCGGCCATCCCGAACCCCATCAGCGCCTCACCGCCCGCGGTACGGCGCTGCTCCTCGACCCTGCTGCGCATCCGCAGCAGACAGTAGGCCCCGGTCGCCGCGCACAGCGCGACGAGCAGCCAGCCCGGTGACGCAGGACCGTGCACCGCGCACCTCCCCGCTCGACGGTGTCGAACAGTCCGTTCCAAGTGATGCCCGGAGAGGGCGGAGCGCAAGCAAGCGCAAGGGTGTAGACGGGGGAGCGTGCGGGAGTGCGGGCAGTATCGTCGATATCCTTCACGAGTAAAACACCTGCTAACCTTATTGCCATGAGCAGTGCCGCACCCAGCCCCAGCCCCGCACGCCGACTGCCTCTCGCGGGCGTCCTGCGCGTCGGCAGGCCCTCCGACATCTGGTTCAAGCCCGCGCTGAGCGTGGTCGTCGCGGTCGGCGTGCCGAACCTGACGCTGCTGGCGCTCAGCCGGCTGGACCTCGCGATGTACACGATGGCCGGGTCGCTCTGCGCGCTCTACGCCCACAACCTGCCGTACGCGGCCCGCGCCCGGGCCCTCGCCTGGGTCGTGCTCGGCATGCTGGCCTCGCTCGCGGTCGCCCTGGTCACGGCGTCGCTCACGTCCTCCGCCGTGATCCTCGTTGCCGTCGGCGCGCTGCTCGCCGCCGCCCAGAAGGCGCTGTGCGACGCGACCCGCATCGGCCCGCCCGGACCGGTGATCTTCGCCTTCATCAGCTCGGCCGCCCTCTTCATCCCGCAGACGCTCGGCCAGGTCCCCGGCCATCTCGCCCTCGCCGCCGCGGCGGGCGCCTGGGCGTGGCTCGTCGGCATGGCCCCCGGCCTCGTACGACCGCACGGACCGGAGCGCCGGGCCACGGTGCGAGCCCTGAACGCGGCAGCCGCGTACGCCGAGATGTTCGTCGAGACGTCCGCGGCCGCGTCCGCCGAGGCGTCCCCCACCGCTTCCCCCTCCCCTTCCCCCGGACGTGAGCGCGCCAGAGCGGTCGCGGCCGCCGCCGTGCACGCAGCCTGGCAGTCGCTGCTCGCCACCGGCGCCCGCTCGGAGCCCCGACGCGCCCTCGAAGGGCTCGTCGTGCGGGCCGAGATCGCGCTCGCCGCACCCGCCGACACGGACCCGGCACGACTGCGCTCCTGGGCGCGCGACCTGCGCGGAAGGGGCCCCGTGCCGCGCGTGGAGCCGGCATCGGCGGCCGACGAACCCCTCGGCGACGAACTCCTCGGTGTGGAGGCCGAACGGGCCGCGGGCAGGCGCCCGTTGGCCGACAGGCTCGGCCCGCTCCTGCCCCTCGCCCTGCGCACCGCGCTCGGCTGTGCCCTCGCCGGCTATGTGTCGCTGGCGCTCGGCGTCGGCCGCCCGTACTGGGCCCTGGTCACCGCCGCCTCGCTCTATCAGGCGAACATCACGCTGACCTGGAGCCGTGGAGTACAGCGCGTCGTCGGCAACCTCGTCGGCGTACTCCTCTTCGCGGCCGTCGCCCCGCTCGCCCACCTCGGCCCCGCCGCCCTCGTCCTGTGCTGCCTCGCCTTCAACTTCGGTGCGGAGGCCCTGATCAGCCGCAACTACTGGCTCGGCAGCATCTGCGTGACCCCGATGGCGCTGCTGATCACCGAGTTCACGGGCTTCCAGCAGCCCGGCGAGCTGATGACGGACCGGATCGTGGACACGGTCGTCGGCGCGCTGGTCGGCTTCGTCGCCGCGGTCGCGGTCACCAACCGGCGGGCCGGAGACCGCATCGAGAACGACCTCGACACGGTGGAACGGGCCCGCGAGCACGCCGAGCGACTGATCGCCGCCGAGCGACCCGGGCCGCGCGCCCTGGAAGCGGCCCGCCGCCGGCTGACCACCGCGCTCGTCGAGCTGCGCGCCACGGCCGACGCGGCCGCGGGCGAGTGGTGGCAGCGCGCCGTGCCGACGGAGCGGGTGCTGCTCGCCGAGCGGGCCGGACACCGTACGCTCGCGACTGCGGTACGACGGCAGGGACTGCACGTTCTGGAGGGCAAACGGGCATGACGGCAGCGAACGGGCGGACGGCGGGCAGAGGGGGCGCGGTCCACGGAGAGCCGGCCGGGGGGACGGCCGCGGGGGACACCCTCGCCGCGGTGGTACGGCAGTGGCAGACGGTCCACCCCGACCTCGACACCGGCCCCATGGAGATCATCGGCCGCATCAACCGCTGTGCCGCGCTCCTCCAGCAGGCCGAGGACGCGCCCCTGCGACACGCCGGACTCACCCGCCCCGAGTTCGATCTCCTCGGCGCCCTGCGCCGTACCGGCCTCGAACTGACCCCCGGCGAGCTGGCCCGCGAGACCTTCTCCTCCGGCGCCGCCGTCACCAAGCGGCTCAAGCAGCTGACCGAGCGAGGCCTGGTCGAGCGCCGGGGCGACACCCGCGACCGACGCGTCGCCCATGTGCGCCTCACGGACGCCGGACGCGACCTGGTCGACTCCATCCTGCCCGACCAGCTCTCGTACGAGACCGCGGTCCTGTCCGGGGTCGACGGCACCGTGCAGCGGGAACTCGCCGCGCTGCTGGGCGAGTTGCTGGTCCAGCTGGAGGGCAGGCTGCGCGCCCCGCGCGGCTGACACCTCGGCGGCGTCAAGCCCTGACCGACGGTTCCCTAGCCCTCGTCGCCCGCCCGGTAGACGCCGAACACCGCGCCCTGCGGGTCCCGGAGCACCGCGATGCGCGGGCCCTCGGGGACCGATGTCGGTTCCATGAGGACGCCGCCGCCCGCCTGTGTACTCGCCTCGGCGGTGGCCTCGACGTCCTCGACGGCGAAGTACGGCAGCCAGTGCGAGGGCACCTCGTGCGGGAACTTGTCGCCCATCTCCACCATGCCGCCGAAGTCGGCGCCGCCGATGCCCCACTGCGTGTAGTGCTCCGAGGCGTTGACGGTCCAGCCGAACACCGTCGTGTAGAACGCGGTGACCAGGCCGGGGGTACGTGTCATCAGCTCGACCCAGCCGAGCGCGCCGGGGGCGTTGAACAGCCCGGCGCCGGCGAAGGAGCGCGCCTGCCAGAGCTGGAACACCGCGCCGCCCGGGTCGGCCACCACCGCGAAACGCCCCAGGTCGAAGACGTCCATCGGCTCCATGACGACCGAGCCGCCCGCCTCCCGTACCGCCCGCACGGTCGCGTCGGCGTCTGGCACCGCGAACGACACGTTCCAGGCGACCGGCTGCGACTCCTGGAACAGCGGGGTCAGGGCGGCGACCGCCGCGTCGCCGAGGTGCGCGAGCGTGTAGCCGCCCGCCTCCACGCGCGGATCCGTCTCCGGGCGCCAGCCGAAGACATCGGAGTAGAACCGCTTGGCCGCCTCCAGGTCACTGGTCCCCAGCTCGGTCCAGCAGGGCCCGCCGGGCACCGCCTTGTCCAGTTTCATGGCCGACCTTCTTTCCGGCTTTCGAGCCTTCTGGCTTGAGCAGGTCACTCTCCTGCGTGAGCACGTCAGGAGCGTGACAGGCCCCTCCTCGCACGCTAGTCCTGGCCACGGGCCCCGGCGAGCCGACGGAAAACCACATGGCGGCGCCACCCGGTGAGGCGTACTCTCGCCCGCGTACCGCACCTCATGGCGGCCTCCTCACGTACCCGATCCGGAGGTCTCCGCATGCCCGCGCTCACGGTGCGTCCCTTCCACCGCGACGACCGCGACCAGCTCACCGAACTCGTCAACGCGCATGTAGCCGCTGTCGTCCCCGGTGTCTCCGTCTCCGTGAACACCGTGCTCAGCGGTATGACACGGCAGCCGGACGAGTTCATCACCGACCCCTGGGTGGCCGAGCGGATCACGCTCGTCGCCGAGCAGCGGCGGTACGTGGTGGCCGGCGCGCATCTCCTGCGCTACCGCGCCGACACCGAGGTCGGCGAGAGCTTCCGCGACGCCGGCGCGATCGACTGGTTCGTCTGCCATCCGCCCGCCTCCTTCTGGCCGGACTCCGACCAGGCCTCCGATCTGCTGATGGCGGCCTGTCTGGCCCAGCTGGCCCGCTGGAACGTCCGCCTCCGCTACGCCGACGGATCTCTCCCCGCACCCGTCGTCTACGGCCTGCCACGGCCCTGGCCGCACATCCGTGCCGCCTACGAACGGGCCGGGTTCCGGCACACGGGAGACACCGAGGTCATCCTGATCGCCGACGTGGCCGATCTGCCGTCGTTCACACCCCTGCCGGGAGTCTCCGTCGACCGCACGCTCGGCGAGTGCGGCACCCGCTTCACGGCCCACGCCGACGGGCGCGTACTCGGCTTCATCGAGGTCGACACCGCCCTGGACCGCCCCGAACGTCACGCACGCAGCGGCGGCCTCGCCGACATCGGCAACCTCCACATCGAGCACCCGGTGGACGGCCTGGAGAACTGGCTCCTCGCCCAGGCCGCCCACTGGCTGCGGCTCTCAGGAGTACGGAGGCTCTTCGCGTACGAGGCCGCCGGCGCCGCGGAAGCGATCGGCAGGCTGACCGGCGCCGGGTTCCACGAGCTGACGCGCACGGACCGCGGGTGGGAGCACCTTCCGTAGGACGCCCCTCAGGGCACCCTCACGCGCCACCGCGCCGCCCGGCCGGCACCGGTGCCGTGCTCGACCGCACGACGAGTTCGGTCGCCAACTCCACCCGGGGCGAGTCGAGTTCCTCGCCCCGGGTGAGCTTCAGGACCGTACGGACCGCGAGTTTGCCCATCTCGGCGAGGGGCTGGCGGACCGTGGTGAGCGGAGGAGCCGACCAGCGGACTTCCGGAAGGTCGTCGAAACCCACCACGCTCATGTCCTCCGGGACGCGAAGCCCCCTCCGCCGCAGTGCCTCGACCGCGCCCATCGCCATCTGGTCGCTCGCGGCGAAGAGCGCCGTGGGCGGCTCGGTGAGGCCGAGAAGGGTGTTGCAGCCCGTGAAGCCGGACTCCTGGTAGAAGTCGCCGGGCACCATCAGCGACGCGTCGACGGCGATCCCGGCACGGTCCAGGGCCGCGCGGTAGCCGTCGAGGCGGGCCCGGGAGCAGAGCAGCCGGGGCGGACCCGCGACGAACCCGATCCTGCGATGGCCGAGCCGCAACAGGTGCTCGGTGGCGGCCATCCCGCCCGCCCAGTTCGTCGCCCCGACCGTCGGCACGTCCAGCGCGGGGGAGCCCGCCGGGTCGATCACCACGAGGGGTACGCCGAGGCGGCGCAGCTCCTCGTGCAGCACCGGTTCCAGGACGGAGGTCACCAGGACGACGCCGTCCGAGGCGCGGGCCCGCAGGTTCGTCATCCACTGGCGCGCGTCGCCCGAGCGGTTGTGGATCGCCGAGACGACCGTGCCGATGCCCGCGGCGTGCGCGACCTCCTCCACACCGCGGATGATCTCCACGGCCCAGGGGCTGTCGAGGTCGTTGAAGACCAGGTCGAGCAGGGCGGCACGGGTGCGGGGGGTGGCCGCCGGCCGTCTGCGGTAGCCGTGCCGGTGCAGCAGGTCCTCGACCCGGGCCCGGGTCCCGGGCGCCACGTCCGACCGGCCGTTGACCACCCGGGACACGGTCGGTACGGAGACACCGGCCTCCCGCGCGATCTCCGTGATCGTGACCTTGCCCCGACCCTCCCGCATCGCACTCTCCCCGGCGTCCCCCACGGTCAACTGCCCCTCCTCCGTTGACGGTTACCACGTACGCCTCTACCGTTCCGGGCGCACTCTCGAAACTTTGCAGAAGTCTTCCGGAAATTCCGGGATCGACGTGAAGCCATCATGAGAGGGACGTCCATGAAGCTCCAGAGCTTACGCAGAGCCGCGTCGGTGACCCTGGCCGCGGCGTCGCTCGTGATCGGGGGAGCCGTCTCCGGTCATACGGCGGGCGGGTCCGGGCAGGCCGACGGTTCAGGACGGGCCGACAGCTCGGGCCAACAGGCCGCCGCCGCGCCCGTGTTGCGGGACCTCGCCGCCGCCAAGGGCATCTACTACGGGACGGCCGTCACGGCCTCCAAGCTGACCGGCACGTACGGCACGATCGTCGGCGAGCAGTTCGACTCGATCACGCCGGGCAACGAGATGAAGTGGGGCTCGGTCGAACCGACCCGCGGCAGCTTCAACTGGTCGGGCGCCGACGCCGTCGTGAACTACGCCGAGGCGCACGCGCAGCAGGTCCGCGGCCACACCCTGGTCTGGCACAGCCAACTGCCGAGCTGGGTCAGCAACGGCAGCTGGAACGCCGACAGTCTGCGCACCGTCATGACCGACCACATCGCCACCGAGGCCGGCCGCTACAAGGGCCGCATCGACCACTGGGACGTGGTCAACGAGCCGTTCAACGAGGACGGCACCCGCCGCCAGTCGGTGTTCCAGACGGCGATCGGTGACTCGTACATCGCCGACGCGCTGCGGGCGGCCCGCGCCGCCGACCCGGCCGCGAAGCTGTACGTCAACGACTACAACGTCGAAGGCGTCAACGCGAAGAGCACCGCCCTCTACAACCTGGTCAAGTCCCTCAAGGAGCAGGGCGTCCCGATCGACGGCGTCGGACTGCAGGCCCATCTGATCCTCGGCCAGCTGCCGTCGACGTTGCAGGCCAACATCCGGCGCTTCGCCGACCTCGGCGTGGATGCCGCGATCACCGAGCTCGACATCCGCACGACGGTCCCGCCGACCAGTGCCCAACTCGCCCAGCAGAAGGCCGAGTACAAGGCCGTCACCGCCGCCTGCGTCGCCGTGTCGCGCTGTGAGGGCGTCACCGTCTGGGGCTTCACCGACTCCGACTCGTGGATCCCCGACGTGTTCCCCGGCTACGGCGCGGCGACCCCGTACGACGAGAACTTCCAGCCGAAGCCCGCCTATTACGGCATCGCCGAGGCACTCGGCTGGACCGACGGCGGTACGAATCCACCGGCGGGCGCCTGCGCGGTGACGTACGCCGTGCAGAGCCAGTGGAACACCGGCTTCACCGCGCAGGTGACCATCAGGAACAGGAGCACCGCCGCCGTCAACGGCTGGACCCTGGCGTGGAGTTGGCCCGCCGGGCAGAGCGTGACGCAGGCCTGGAACGCCACCGTCACCCAGTCGGGCTCCGCGGTCTCCGCGGCCAACGCCACCTACAACGCGGCGATCGCGCCCGGTGCGTCGGTCACCTTCGGCTTCAACGGCTCCTGGTCCGGCAGCAACACCGCACCCACCGCCTTCACCCTCAACGGAACGGCCTGCACGGTGTCCTAGGACCACGACCAGGACCAGGACGGGACCTGACCGTCGGTACTCGTCATCAGGTGAACTGCCCTGATCGGGTGGAGAGTTGAGCGGATGACGCGGCGGCGGACACCGTGGAGCTCACGTCCGCGCCCCCGACAGGGCGGAGCACCCGCGTCGGTACGGCCCCCTGGTCGCGGAGGCTGGGGGCCGTACCGTCCCACCAGTCGGCGTTGCCGTCCTCGATACAGCGGAGCAGGACCCCTTCGCGCAGCGCCCAGGGGCAGAGGGTCATCTCGTCGATGCCCATCAGCTTCATCGTGGTGTGCGCGACGATCGCCCCGGCCAGCGACTGACCGGCACGCGCGGGGGAGATACCCGGCAGGAGGGCACGATCGGCGGCGGGCAGCACGGCCAGCCGCTCGACGGCCACGCGGAGGTCGGTACGGGTGATGCCGCGCGGAGTGAAGGGCCCCGACCGGCCCGGGGCCGCGCCGCACAGCCGGCCCAGCTGCTGGAGCGTACGCGAGGTGGCGACCGTCGTACGCGGCGCCTCCCAGCGGATACGGGCCGCGACGTCACGCAGCTGATGCCGCACGTGCCGACGCAGCAGCTTGGCCCGGCGAAGCGACGGCGGGTCCTGGCCGCGGAAGAACTCGCGGGTCAGCCGGCTGGCCCCCAGCGGCAGCGAGATCGCGAAGTCCGGCAGCTTGCTCCGGCCGAACGCCACCTCCAGCGTGCCGCCCCCGATGTCCAGCATGGCCAGCGGCCCCGCGCGCCAGCCCATCCAGCGCCGCGCCGCCAGGAACGTCAGCTCCGCCTCGACCTCGCCGGGCAGCACATGCAGCGGTACACCCGCCTCCGCGGTGACCCGATCCAGGATCTCGGGGCGGTTCGGGGCGTCCCGCACGATCGCCGTGGCGAAGGCGAAGGGCTGGGTCACCCCCCATCGACTACCTTCCACCCGGGCCTCCGCCACCGCCTCCACCAGCCGGTTCACCTGTTCCTCCGGCAGATGACCACCCCGCTCGACATGGTCGGAGAGCCTCAGCCGGCGCTTGGCCGTGTGCACGGGGAGCGGAACGGCCCCGTCCGTCTCCGCGATGACGAGTCTTACCGTGTTCGAGCCGACATCCAGTACACCCATACGCATCCCCTCCCCGTACCCTTGGCGGCCCTCGGCACACAGGTGCGGGAATACCGGTCAGGCCCTGTTTGGGTGTTTATAGGTGGGTACTATGCCTTTATGGACACCTTCGGCAGGGAGATAGCCATCCCCCACGAAGTCGTGGCCGGCGCGGCCCCCTTCGTGGTGGGACTTCTGATCACGGCGATGCTGGTCGTCGCGGTGTGGTGGGGGATGCGGGTGCGCGCCCGGGAACCCGGTCCACCTCGCCCCGAGGACCACCCTCACCTGCCCGCGGGCGGCGCGGTCCATGAGATCAGCGAGATGCGCGAGCCCGACGAGATGCCGCACAACGGCAGCGTCCTCACCCCGCACGAGCTGCACGGCAACGTGTCCTCGCGCCGCGCCAAGGACCAGACGCGGTCGATCTGGGGCCGCAACAGCAGCGGCGGCTTCGGCAGCGGCGGGCTCGGCCACCACTGAGGGGCTGGACCATCACTCAGCGGCTGGACCACCGCTGAGGGGCTCGGGCAGCCCGCCCCTGTTCCGTTCCGCCGTCCTCACGCCCGCCCCGGCAGCTCGCACACGACGATGCCCTTCTCCAGCAGGCTGCCTAGGATCAGCATGCCGTCGTGCTCGTGCACGCTGGTCACCATCCGGTAGCCCGCCCGGCGGCGCCTGAGGTCGTGGCGGACACGGCCGCCCGGGCCGATGCCCAGCACCCGGGCGACGGGACGAGGGCTTACCGGCAGGGGCCGGACCGCTCGCCACGCCGCCCGTCGTACGCCCGCGGGCGCCCGGCGCAGCCAGTCGAGGGGCCGCTGCCGCGGGCCCGCCAGGGCGACCCACACCGTGCCGTCCGAGCCACGGGAGAGGTTGTCCGGGAAGCCGGGGAGGTTCTCGATCAAGGTGTCGCGCTGTCCGGTCCGCGGCCCGGACAGCCACAGCCGGGTGAGGCGGTACGCGCCTGTCTCGGCCACGGCGACCCAGGACTCGTCCTCGGCCAGCACGACTCCGTTCGCGAAGTCCAGGTCGTCCAGCAGGACTTCGGGCTCGCCCCCGCCGGGCGGGAGCCGCAGCAGCCGCCCGGTCGCCGTCCGCTCGATCAGGTCGCCGAGCCACTCGTGAAGCCCGAAACGCCTGCTGGAGGCCGTGAAGTACACCGTGCCGTCCGCCGCCGCGGCCGCGTTGCTGCAGAACCGCAACGGCTCACCCGCCACCCGGTCGACCAGAACTTCGACCCTCCCTGCTGAAGAAGAAGAGGAAGGGGAAGGGGCAGAAGGTGAAAGGTCAGAAGGTGGAGAGGACCCGGCCCCTGAGTCGGCCTCCGGCGTGACCCGCAGCAGCCCGCGCTCCGCGTCGCAGACCAGCAAACGCCCGTCCGGCAGGACTTCGAGCCCCAGTGGACGCCCTCCCGTCCGGGCGATCTGCTCCACACGGGCGGGACCGCGCGGCCGGAAACGGAGGATGCGGCCGTCGGCCACGCCTGTGATCACGCGGCCTTCACGGTCGACGACGACATCCTCGGGACCCGTGCCACCGAGGGGAATCGGACGAAGGGGCGGCAGGACGCCGGGCCCCGCGGTGCGGGCTGTCACGGAGAGTCGCGGTGTCATGAGGAGCGTTCTGCCCGTATGAGGCGCCGCAACTCCTCGACGCCTCCGTGCGCCCTCGTGCAGAGCCCCCAGGAACCCCGGGATCACGCGCTCGCCGCGGGCATCGCCCGAGCCTGGTCAGGGGCAGTTCGGCCGTTCGGCGGTCAGCGGTTCCGCAGAGCCTTGATCAGCTCGTCCTTCGACATCGACGAGCGGCCCTCGACGCCGACCTTCTTCGCCTGCTCGTACAGATCCTGCTTCGACCGGTCCTCGTACGAGCCGCTCCTGCCGCCCTTGCGCGAGGAGGATTTCGGACTGTTGGCGATCCGAGCGGCCTTCTCCTTGCCCGCGCCCTCGCGGCGCAGCGCCTGGTAGGTCGTCTCGTCCTTGATCTGCGGCCTGGGCATGGCTTCCCTTCCTCCGCTCGTCCGGGGTCGTCCGGGGACTGAACCGTCGCGCGGCACAACTCCTGGCGCCGCCCGGCGGGGGCACGTTTCGGGTACCCCCGACCGGCCACTCGGAACACATGACGCACATCGGATACACGATGATGACCGAGCAGGCCGGCCCCCGTGACCTCGTACAACACGTGGTGGCCGCGGAACGGGCCGGATTCGACTTCTCCGTCACGTCCGACCACTACTTCCCCTGGCTGGAGGAGCAGGGGCACGCCCCGTACGCGTGGAGCGTCCTCGGCGCCGCGGCGCAGGCCACCTCCACGATCCCCCTCATGACGTACGTGACCTGCCCGACGACCCGCTACCACCCGGCGGTCGTCGCCCAGAAGGCCGCCACCACACAACTGCTCGCCGAGGGCCGTTTCCGGCTTGGACTCGGTTCCGGCGAGAACCTCAACGAACATGTGGTGGGCGGCGGCTGGCCCGCCGCGCACGTACGCCTGGAGATGCTGGAAGAGGCCGTGGAGATCATCCGCGCGCTCTTCGACGGCAAGAACGTCAACCACCACGGCCCGCACTTCGACGTGGAGAACGCCCGGCTCTTCGACCTGCCGGACGAGCCGACCCCGATCGGCATCGCCGTCTCGGGCGAACGCTCCTGCGCCCTCGCCGGCCGCCTCGCCGACCTGTTGATCGCCACCGAGCCGAAGGCCGAACTGGTCGACTCCTTCGAACGGCACGGCGGCAACGGCAAGCCCAAGGTGGGCCAGCTGCCCGTCTGCTACGACCCCGACAAGGACGCCGCGGTCCGGCGGGCCCACGAACAGTTCCGCTGGTCACTGGGCGGCTGGCCGGTCAACTCCGAACTGCCCGGCCCGGCGAGCTTCGACACGGCCACCCAGCACGTCCGGCCCGAGGACGTCGCGAAGGCGATCCCGTGCGGCGACGACGTCGGCACCTTCGTCGAGGCTGTACGCCCCTACGTCACCGCGGGCTTCACCGAGGTAGCCCTGGTCCAGATCGGCGGCGACCACCAACTCCCCTTCCTGGACTGGGCCGAGAAGAAACTGCTTCCCGCGCTGAAGGACCTCTGAGGAGCCTCTGAAGGCCCCCCCGAAGGGACCTCTGGGCGAACGACCGAAGGGACGATCATGGCCATCGCCACGTACACCCTGGTAGCCCTGGACTGCCCGGACCCACCCGCCCTCGCGGAGTTCTACGCGGGCGTGCTCGGCGGCGAGGTCAAGCAGTACGACGACGACTGGTACGACCTCTACGCGCCCGGCGGCCACCGCATCTCCTTCCAACGCGCCCCGGACCACCGCCCGCCGGACTGGCCGCGCGCCGACGGCAACTCCCAGCAACTGCACCTGGATTTCCTCGTGCCGGACATCGACGCGGCCGAGCCGCAGGTACTCGCCCTCGGAGCCACCCCGCTCGACCTGGACGACGAGGGCGGCAGCCGCAGGTTCCGCGTCTACGCGGACCCGGCCGGCCACCCGTTCTGCCTGTGCTGGGAGTGACGCCAAGGGCGGTCCGCGCGGTGCCTCCGCGCAGCGCCTCCGCTCACCTCCGCGCAGCGCCTCCGCTCAGGGCCGGTACCGCAGCGGATGGTCCGCCGGCACCTCCACCACCACGATCTCGGTTCCGTCCGGATCCGCGAGCCACATCTCGATGAGCCCCCACGGCTCCTTCACCGGAGGCCGGCGCACCTCGACGCCCGCGGCCAGAAGTTCCTCGTACGCCGCTGTGACGTCCGCGACCTGGAGCCACAACTTGACGGCGGGGGAGGGGGGTTCCTCGGAGCGGCCCGCGACCTCCAGGAAACCGCCGCCGAGGAAGTAGACGGTGCCGCGCTCGGGACCCGTACCGAACTCGCGGTAGACCGGCAGGCCCAGCTTCTCGCCGTAGAAGGCGCGGGAACGCTCGGGGTCGGTGGGGCGGAGCAAGGTCCGGCTGCTCAGTACATGCACCATGTGCCCGCAGCCTAGTGGGACGGCTACGCTCGGCGGTGCCCGAGCCGCGCCCGAGATCGGAGAACCGCTCCATGGACACCGCCGCCACCGGACTGACGTTCCGCGACGCCACCGACGCCGACGTGGACGCCCTCGTCGTGCTGATCGAGTCGGCCTACCGGGGAGACTCCAGCCGCACCGGGTGGACGACCGAGGCGGACATCCTGGAGGGTCAGCGGACCGACCCGGAGGGCGTGCGCGCGGTCATCAAGTCTCCCGACAGCCGCCTGCTGACCGTCGAGCGCGACGGCACGGTGGTCGCCTGCTGTCAGCTCGAACACCGGGGTGACCACGCCTACTTCGGCATGTTCGCGGTCAGCCCCGCCCTCCAGGGCGCCGGCCTCGGCAAGGTGATCATCGCCGAGGCGGAGCGGTTCGCGCGTGAGACCTGGGATGTCAAGGAGATGCACATGACCGTGATCTCCGTACGGGAGGACCTCATCGCCTGGTACGAGCGGCGCGGTTACCGCCGTACGGGAGAGATGACTCCCTTCCCGTACGGCGACGAGCGGTTCGGCATCCCGCAGCGCGACGATCTGCGGTTCGAGCTCCTGGTGAAGCCGCTCGCATAATCGTTCCGCCTCGCGGTCCGGCCGTTACGCCGTGAAGCGGCCCGTGCGCTTGATCTCCGGATAGTCGGTGGTCGCGCCGTCCAGTTCGAGGGCGCGTACGAGGCGCAGATGGTCCTGGGTGTTCACGACCCAGCCGATGATCCGCAGGTCCGCCTTGCGGGCGCGCTCGACGACCTCCAGGGTCAGCCGCCGGATGTTCAGCACGAGACTCGTGGCGCCGACCGCGGTCGCCCGCTCGACGACATCGATGCCATAGCGGCTGGCGACCAGCGCCGTGCGGACGCCGGGGACGAGCCGCGCGGTCTCGGCGATGGCCTCGTCGTGGAACGACAGGACCTCGACCCTGCCGACCAGATCGCGCCGGTTCATCACCTCCGCCAGCGCCCGGGCCGCGGCCACGTCCTTGATCTCGGCCTGCAGCGGGGCCGTGACGGCGTCCAGGACCTCCTCGAAGACCGGGATCCGCTCACCGCGGCCGGCGTCCAGCACCCGCAGCTCGGCGAGGGTCTTCTCGGCGATCGGCCCCGAGCCGTCGGTCGTACGGTCCACGTCGGCGTCGTGCATGACGACGAGCGCGCCGTCCTTGCTCAGATGCAGATCGAGTTCGATCAGGTCGAGGCCGGCCTGCTGGGCGGCGATGAAGGAGCGGAGGGTGTTCTCGGGTTCGACACCCATGATTCCGCGGTGCCCGATGGTGAGAAAGTTCAAGGCTGACTCCGCTTCCGTCGACGGCGGCTCGGCTGCCGCGTTCCCGTGCCCACGCGGCAAGGCCGCAGCCTAATCGCCCGGCCCGGCGTTGAACCCGCTCCGGCAGCGGCCAATGAGGCCTTCCAGCGGCGAGAACAGGCCGTGCCGGGCTCCTCCCGCCTCACTCCTGCGTGGGCGAGTCCCGAGCGGGTTGACCGAACTTCGGCGGCTACCCAGCAATCGGCGGAAGTATTCGTCGCCGTGGCATCCGGCAGGAAAAAGAGCGGTGAAGACGAGGGGAGGCAGGATAATCTCCCGAGTCTCCACTTGTGGCGGAGAACCCTGCACGCATACGGTGTCCATACGCGAGGTTCTCCCGTGGAGGATGGGTCATGACGGAAATTCTTGTGCAGGTGGGTACGGAGGAGCAGGCTCCTCCGCAGGACAGGGTGGTGGAGCACCCGGCTTGGCCCGTGCTCAAGGATGCCGTGGAGCGGATCCGGCCATGGCAGTCCAAGGACGGTTCGGTCGACTTCGACGCCGAGGGCGCCCCGGATCAGGCCGAAGCCGGTCTCACCGTGCGCCGGGTCATCGACGCGGTCGAGGAACTCTCCCCGCTCCTTCCACACGACACCGCCTACCACGAGGCGCTGGTCAAGGACCTGCACCGCTGGGCGGAGGGCGGCTTCCAGGTCCCCGACTTCCTCGACTCCCTGCTGGCCTTCCAGCCCGCCGCACACCGCGAGGACGGGCTCCAGCACCTGGTCGTCTTCCCGATGTACACGCAGAACGGCAATCCGGACCGCAACTTCGAAGCGGTCGTCCTGCGCATGGTCTGGCCCGAGTGGCTGGCCGATCTTGAGCGCACCCGCTACGACAACCCGATGTTCTGCGGCATCACCTTCGAGGACTTCACGGCCGGATACGACACCAACTCGGCCGTCCTCTTCCCGGAGACCATCGCCGTGCGCGAGGCGCCGGAACGATTCTCCTGGGGCGGTATCTTCTGCGACCGCGAGGCCGCCCGCTTCCGCAAGGTCACCGAGGCCGCCGTCGGCACGCTCGGCCTCGAACTGCCCGACGACATCCGCGAGATGGTCGGCGACCAGGCGCGCTGCGAGCAGGCCTTCGTCCTGTGGGACATGGTCCACGACCGCACCCACAGCCACGGCGACCTGCCCTTCGACCCCTTCATGATCAAGCAGCGCCAGCCGTTCTGGATGTACGGCCTGGAGGAGCTGCGCTGCGACCTCACCGCCTTCAAGGAGGCCGTGAAACTGGAGGCCGACGGCTTCCCGCAGGGCCGTGACGTGCAGTACGCAGTGCTGTTCGACCGCCTGTTCCGCTTCCCCGTGACCGGCGACCGCGTCCGCAACTACGACGGGCTCGGCGGCCAGCTGCTCTTCGCCTACCTGCACAAGCACGACGTCGTCCGCTGGACCGACAACAAGCTGCACATCGACTGGCAGCGCGCCCCGCAGGTCACCAACCAGCTGTGCGCCGAGATCGAGAAGCTGTACCGCGACGGCATCGACCGGCCGAAGCTGGTCCACTGGTTCGCCGCGTACGACATGGTGTCCCAGTACCTCGCCCCGCACCCGGGATCCCGCTGGGCCAAGGGCCCGGACGCCCTCGATCTGAACCAGCCGCCGCGAAAGCTCGTGGACGACGTGCTTCCGGACGAGTTTCCCCTGAGCATGTTCTATGAGGCCCTCTCCAAGAAGCTGAAGAACGTGATCGCCTCCACCAAGGGCATCACGGCGGAGAGTGCCGAGCGGGTGGCCGCGTGAGCGACCGCGCCAAGAACACTGCTCAGGAGGCGAAGATCATGGGGAATGGGGCTCTCAGCGGTGCGGTGATCGCGGTGGCCGGCGCGGGCGGACCCGCCGGCCGGGCGGCGCTCCTGCGGCTCGCCGAGGCGGGAGCGACCGTCGTCGGCTCGGACAACGATCCCGAGCGGCTCGCGGAGGCGGTGGACGCTGCCCGCTACGCGCACGGCGGCTCCACGGTCGTCGGCGACACGGTCGACCTGCTCGACCTGCAGTCCAGCCACGACTGGGCCGCCCGCATCGAGAAGGACTTCGGGCGGGTCGACGGCCTGGTCCACCTCGTGGGCGGCTGGCGCGGCAGCGAGACCTTCACCAGGACCAGCCTCGACGACTGGGACTTCCTGGAGATGCTGCTGATCCGGACCGTGCAGCACACTTCCCTCGCCTTCCACGAGGCACTGCAGCGCAGCGACCGCGGCCGGTACGTCCTGATCAGCGCCGCGGGCGCCAGCAAGCCCACCGCGGGCAACGCCGCCTACTCCGCCGCCAAGGCCGCGGCCGAGGCATGGACGCTGGCCATGGGCGACTTCTTCCGCAAGGCCGGAGTCGCCGAGGGCGCGGACGGGGCGACGTCGGCGGCTGCCATCCTGGTGGTGAAGGCGTTGGTGCACGACGCGATGCGCGCCGAGCGCCCGAACGCGAAGTTCGCGGGCTTCACGGACGTCAAGGAGCTGGCCGAGGCCATCACCGACGTCTGGGAGCGGCCCGCCTCCGAAGTGAACGGAAAGCGTCTGTGGCTGACCGAGAAGCGGTGAACCCTCCGAAGACCGACGCCCGGCGGCGTCACGACCCGGAGATCCGCGGATTCGCCAGTGACAACTACGCGGGGGCCCACCCCGAGGTGCTCGCCGCCCTGGCCCTGGCCAACGGCGGGCACCAGATCGCGTACGGCGAGGACGACTACACCGATCACCTCCAGCAGGTGATCCGGGGCCACTTCGGCGCGAGTGCCGAGGCGTTCCCCGTCTTCAACGGCACCGGCGCGAACGTCGTGGCGCTCCAGGCGCTCACGGACCGCTGGGGCGCGGTGATCTGTGCGGAGAGCGCGCACATCAACGTCGACGAGGGCGGCGCCCCCGAGCGCATGGGCGGGCTCAAGCTCCTCACGGTGCCCACGCCCGACGGCAAGCTCACCCCTGAGCTGATCGACCGGCAGGCGTACGGCTGGGACGACGAGCACCGTGCGATGCCGCAGGTCGTCTCGATCACCCAGAACACCGAGCTGGGCACCGTCTACACGCCCGACGAGGTCCGCGCGATCTGCGAGCACGCCCACGCGCACGGCATGAAGGTCCACCTCGACGGTGCCCGGATAGCCAACGCGGCCGCCTCCCTTGACGTCCCGATGCGGGCGTTCACCAACGCGGTCGGCGTGGACGTCCTGTCCTTCGGCGGCACGAAGAACGGCGCGCTGTTCGGCGAAGCCGTGGTCGTCCTCAACCAGGACGCCGTCAGCCACATGAAGCACCTGCGCAAGCTGTCGATGCAGCTCGCCTCCAAGATGCGCTTCGTCTCGGTGCAGTTGGAGGCGCTGCTCGCCAAGGACCTGTGGCTGCGCAACGCCCGCCACGCGAACGAGATGGCCCAGCGCCTCGCCGAGGGCGTCCGCGCGGTCCACGGCGTCGAGATCCTCCACCCCGTGCAGGCCAACGCCGTCTTCGCACGGCTGCCCCACGACGTGAGCGAGCGCTTGCAGAAGCGCTACCGCTTCTACTTCTGGGACGAGGCCGCGGGCGACGTCCGCTGGATGTGCGCCTTCGACACGACCGAGGACGATGTCGACGGCTTCGTGGCGGCGCTCAAGGAGGAAATGGCCCGCTAGCTCCCCAGTGTCGGCGTGCATAGGTATGCGGTCACTTGAAAAGTAATTGACTCTCGGGTGATCGCATTCCTATGCTCTGCGGGCATGGAGCTGATCCAGAACACCCCCGACCTGTCCGCATACTTGGCTGCTGGCGAGGTGGTCGACCATCACCATCCACTCGTGCGGGAGACGGCTGCCCGTCTCGCCGAGGGGGTGGCGGACTCGTATGAGTATGCGCGCGCCGCGTACGAGTTCGTGCGCGACACCGTCCCGCACTCCCAGGACGCGGGCGACCCGCGCGTCACCTGGCGCGCGTCCGACGTCCTGGAGCTGCGCACCGGCATCTGCCACGCCAAGGCGCACGCGCTCGCCGCGCTCCTGCGGGCCGAGGACATCCCCACCGCCTTCTGTTACCAGTCGCTTCTCCACGACGACGGAAGCGGGCACGTCGTGCACGGTCTGGTCGCCGTGCGGTTCAACGGGGCCTGGCACCGGCAGGACTGCCGCGGCAACAAACCGGGCGTGGATGCCCGGTTCTCGCTCGACGGCGAACGGCTGGCCTTCCCCGTCGACCCGCAGTCCAATGAGATGGACTATCCAGTACTGTACGCTGAACCTCATCCGGTCGTCCTGAGCGCCCTCAAGGCAGCCCCCGACCGGCCGCACCTGTGGAGGACCCTCCCCACCGCACTCTGAGGCAAGGCAGGCAAGGCAGACGATGACACTCCCGCTCACCGTGTCCGACGAGGTCCGCGCCCTCGCACCCGGTTTCACGCACCTCGCCATCGAGGCGTACGGCCTCGTCAACGGGCCCAGTACGGACGCCACCTCGGAGCTCCTCGACGACGCGGCCCGCCGTCTCGCGGCCCGCCTCGACGGGCGCGCCCCGCACGAGGACCCGCACATGGCCGCCTGGCGCGAGGTCTACACGGCGTTCGGCTCCAAGCCCTCGCGTACGCGCAACTCGGCGGAGGCGCTGGCGAAGAGGGCCCTCTCGGACGCCGGGCTGCCCCGGATCAACGTGCTGGTCGATCTCTACAACGCGATCAGCGTCGCCCATCTGATCCCCGTCGGCGGGGAGGACCTCGACCACATCCAGGGCGGGATGCGTCTCGTGCGCGCCACGGGCGACGAGGAGTTCGTCACCGTCGCGGCGGGGGAGGAGACCGTCGAGCACCCCGACGCCGGCGAGGTGGTGTGGTGCGACGAGAGGGGCGTGACCTGCCGCCGCTGGAACTGGCGCCAGGGCCCGCGCACCCGCCTCACCGAGGAGTCGGCCTCGGCGGTCTTCCTCCTGGAGAGCCTCACACCGATGCCGGTCGCCGACGTGGAGGCCGCGGGAGCCGAACTCGCCGAACTGCTGGAGAAGTTCAGCCCGGGGGCGCGGATCACTGTGCACGCGCCTCGGTAGCGGCTCGACGCAACCGGCCTCTCAGAGGGCCTCGGCGGCCTTGACCTCTTCGGGGGTGGGGGCCGTGCCGCCGAGGTGGGCCGGCATCCACCAGGTGTCGTTGGGGCCCTTGGGGCGTACGGGGTAGGCGCGCTGCGCGGCTTCCAGGAGCTCCTGCACGCGCTCGCGCAGCTGGCGGGTGATCGCGCCCGCGTACTTGTCGCGCGAGGCCTCTATGGCCTCGCCGACGCGGATGGTGATCGGGAAGTGGCTGCGCTTGAAGTGGCGCGGGTGGCCCTTGGTCCACAGCCGCTGCGTGCCCCACACCGCCATCGGGATCAGCGGGACGCCGGCCTCCTGGGCCATGCGCGCGGCACCCGACTTGAAGCTCTTCAGCGTGAACGACTGGGAGATCGTGGCCTCGGGGAAGACGCCTACGATCTCGCCGGAGCGCAGCGAGTCGAGCGCGTGGGCGTACGCCGCCTCGCCGTTCTTGCGGTCCACCGGGATGTGCTTCATGTTGCGCATCAGCGGGCCGGAGATCTTGTGCCGGAAGACCGACTCCTTCGCCATGAAGCGGACCAGACGCTTCTGCGGCAGGGCTGCCAGACCGTCGAAGATGAAGTCGAGATAGCTGATGTGGTTGCTCACCAGCACCGCACCGCCCGAGCGCGGGATGTTCTCCGTTCCCTTGAGGTCGATCTTCAGGTCCCAGGCCTTGAACAAAGTCTGGGCGAGACCGATGGCGGGACGGTAGGCAAGCTCAGCCATGGACGGAAGGGACCCTTCTCTCTGGTCTGCCTGGGAAGGGGGCTCCCGGCGGGAAGTTACGCTGCCGTAGGTTTACGGCATTGCGCAGATCGTGCCCCAAGAACGGACGAGTGGCCAGTGTTCGTGCCGCGCCAGGGCGAGATCCTCGTCACGTCACCCCTTGATCCACCTCGGAGTTTTAAGCCGCCTTTACTCTGCGCGAACCGTGAGTCGACGTACGAGCAGGTACATCTCACACCCGAGGCAGTACCCGAACGCCGCGTTCAGAAACGCCGCCGCGAGCGCCGCCCCGGTCGCCGCGAGCCCCAGCCACTCGGGCCCCACTCCGTAGCCGATCAAACCCAGCGCCGCGAACGCGAAACCGACCGCCTGTGCGAACCGTGGCGGCTCCGGCGCCTCGAACTCCGTCGGCGGCCCGATCCGCGGACGCACCGCCTTGCGGAACAGCCAGCCGTACGGGGAACGCGCCACGCCACCGGCGGCGCCGAGCGCGAACGCCAGTGTCTGCCAGGCCAGCAGCCAGGCGCTGCCGGTGATCAGTACGACCGCCAGTACGACGGCCGTCACGGCCGCTCCGAAACGCGGCCCTCTTGCATCGATGTCCATGGATCAAGCATTCCGCATGGAAAACGATCCGTTGACACGGGAATCTTTGCAGTCTCGTGAATGCTGAAGCCGAGGATGGCCGGAATCGTGGTGTGCGTGGTGGTGCTCGTGGCGGCGAGCGCCTTCGGAGTGCTGAACCGACGGCGGAGCGGGAGAGTCAGAGTGCGCGGGCGGGACGGCGGAAAACGGCTGGGCGCGGCCGAGTTGGGCGAGGACCTCGGTGAGCGCGCCACGCTCGTCCAGTTCTCCAGCGCCTTCTGTGCGCCTTGCAGGGCGACCCGCAGGGTCCTCGGCGAGGTCGCCGGACTGGTCCCGGGCGTGACGCACGTCGAGATCGACGCCGAGGACCACCTCGACCTCGTACGGGAACTCGACATTCTCAAGACGCCGACCGTGCTCGTCCTCGACGCGGACGGACGCGTGGTCCGGCGCGCGACGGGACAGCCGCGCAAGGCGGACGTGATCGCCGCGCTCGGCGAGGCGGTCGGAACACCCTGACCTGTGAAGCTGGACAAGGCTGGAGGGCACCGGTGACGCATCTCCCATATGCCGGGACGCACTTGACTGCACGCACCACCTATCGTCAGCCTGACCGTATGCCCATGGAACTCCTTCTCGTCGAGCGCGAACGCCCTCGGACCGCGGCTGCCGCCCGCTGCGCGAGCGCGCACTGTCCGGGCTGTTGACCAGCCCAGGACCTGCTCGTCGCCTCCCGCAGAAGGACAACTCCATGACGGCCACGCCCGATCTCGGAACCCCTCGGCTCACCTCTCCCGAACTCGCCTCCCCGGACCTCCTGCGCTCCGTCTTCCGGCGCCATGCGGCCGGAGTCGCCGTGATCACGGCCCAGGGCGGCGAGGGCCCCGTGGGCTTCACCGCCACCTCGCTCACCTCGGTGTCCGCCGAGCCCCCGCTGGTCTCCTTCGGTGTCGGCACCGGCGCGTCCAGCTGGCCGGCGATCGCCGAGAGGGACCACGTCGGCGTCCACATACTCGGCGAGCACCAGCGCGAACTGGCGGCCACCTTCGCCCGCAGCGGCGCTGACCGCTTCGGCGCGCCCACCGCCTGGCGGGAGGGCCCCGAGGGCGTCCCCGTGCTGGACGACGTCCTCGCCTGGCTCGTCTGCCGGGTCGTGGCCCGTGTGCCGGCCGGGGACCACCGCATCGTGCTGGCCGAGGTGGTCCTCGGGGACCCCGCCGGCGCCGGCCGCCCACTCCTGTACCACCAGGGCGACTTCAAGGGGCTGCGGGAATGACGCGTCGGGCCGTACGGCCCACCTCGCCTGCGGGAGCGTCGAGTTCCGATTACGCTGCGTTGCGAAGGTCACAGTTCAAAGCGCTTGCTTAGAGGGAACCACCTGCGGGAGCGTAGATGTGCGTACTGGCGAGTAATATTTCGCCCGGAGCGCGGGTCGCCCCCACCGGGAACGGCCGCTTCAGGCGCCTATGCTGCCCCTAAGCAGGCAGCCCAGAAAAAAGACGATGCAGTAGGAGAGCCGGCGTGAGCTTGAGGATCGTTGTCACCGTGAAGTACGTGCCCGACGCCACTGGCGACCGGCACTTCGCCGATGACCTGACCGTCGACCGTGACGACGTGGACGGCCTGCTGTCGGAGCTCGACGAGTACGCGGTCGAGCAGGCCCTGCAGATCGCCGACGAGGCCGACGACGCGGAGATCACCGTGCTGACCGTCGGCCCCGAGGACGCCAAGGACGCCCTGCGCAAGGCGCTGTCCATGGGCGCCGACAAGGCGATCCACGTCGAGGACGACGACCTGCACGGCACCGACATCATCGGTACGTCGCTCGTGCTGGCCAAGGCCATCGAGAAGGCCGGCTACGACCTGGTCATCTCCGGCATGGCGTCCACCGACGGCACCGCCGGTGTCGTCCCGGCGCTGCTCGCCGAGCGGCTGGGTGTCCCGCAGGTCACGCTGCTCTCCGAGGTCTCCGTCGAGGACGGCGTGGTCAAGGGCCGCCGTGACGGCGACACCGCCTCCGAGCAGCTGGAGGCCTCCCTGCCGGCCGTCGTGTCGGTCACCGACCAGTCGGGCGAGGCGCGTTACCCGTCCTTCAAGGGCATCATGGCCGCCAAGAAGAAGCCGGTGCAGTCCTGGGACCTGGAGGACCTGGAGATCGAGACGGACGAGGTCGGTCTCGAAGGCTCCTGGACCAAGGTCGACTCCGCCACCGAGCGCCCGGCACGCACCGCCGGCACGATCGTCAAGGACGAGGGCGAGGGCGGCAAGCAGCTCGCCGAGTTCCTCGCGGGCCAGAAGTTCATCTAGAGCCCGTTCGAGGCTCGCTGAACCTCCATCCGCCGACCGCCCCTCATCTTTCGCAAGCAGGAGAGCATTCCCATGGCTGAAGTTCTCGTCTATGTCGACCACGTGGACGGTGCCGTCCGCAAGCCCACCCTTGAGCTGCTGACGCTGGCCCGCCGCATCGGCGAGCCCGTCGCCGTCGCGCTGGGCCCCGGCGCCGCCGACACCGCCGCCGCACTCGCCGAGCACGGCGCGGTCAAGGTCCTCACGCACGACGCCGCGGAGTACGCCGACTACCTGGTCGTCCCGAAGGTGGACGCGCTCCAGGCAGCGTACGAGGCCGTCTCCCCGGCCGCCGTGCTCGTGCCGTCCTCCGCCGAGGGCAAGGAGATCGCCGCCCGTCTCGCGGTCCGCATCGGCTCGGGCATCATCACCGACGCCGTCGACCTGGAGGCCGGCGACGAGGGCCCGGTGGCCACGCAGTCCGCGTTCGCCGCCTCCTTCACCACCAAGTCCCGCATCTCCAAGGGCACCCCGGTCATCACGGTCAAGCCGAACTCGGCCGCCGTGGAGGCCGCCCCGGCCGCCGGTGCCGTCGAGGCCCTCGCGGTCTCCTTCTCGGACAAGGCGACCGGCACCAAGGTCACCGGCCGCACCCCGCGCGAGTCGACGGGCCGCCCCGAGCTGACCGAGGCCGCGATCGTGGTCTCCGGCGGCCGCGGTGTCAACGGCGCCGAGAACTTCGGGATCATCGAGGCCCTCGCCGACTCGCTCGGCGCGGCCGTCGGCGCCTCGCGTGCCGCGGTGGACGCCGGCTGGTACCCGCACACCAACCAGGTCGGCCAGACCGGCAAGTCGGTCTCCCCGCAGCTGTACATCGCCTCCGGCATCTCCGGCGCGATCCAGCACCGCGCCGGTATGCAGACCTCGAAGACGATCGTCGCGGTCAACAAGGACGCCGAGGCGCCGATCTTCGACCTGGTCGACTACGGCGTGGTCGGCGACCTCTTCGAGGTCGTCCCGCAGCTCACCGAGGAGATCAACACCCGCAAGGGCTGATCGGCTTCAGGGGTGCCCCGCAGGCGTTTCGCGGGTACCTCGTGACCTACGAGGCCCCGGTGACCGTCACGGTCACCGGGGCCTCGTCTCATGCCAGGGTCAGCGACGCCTGTACGGGCAGATGGTCGCTCGGGAACTGTCCGCCCACGGCGAAGGTGTTGATCGACGCCCGGTGCGAGGTCACGCCGGGCGTGGCGAGTATCCAGTCGATGCGGTCGCCGTCCGGCGTCAGGGGCCGGTAGCCGTGGAAGGTGGCGTACAGCGCGCTCCGCTCGGCCGCGGTGTCCCAGGTGTCGGTGAGTCCGGCGGCCAGCATCGTGTCGTAGACGGCGTTCTTGTGGGCGGCGACGTTGAAGTCGCCGGTCACCAGCAGCGGCAGGGTCCGGTCGAGCCCGGCGATCCGTGCGGCGATCAGGGACGCCGCACGCGCGCGTGCGTTCTGGCTCGCGTTGTCGAGGTGGGTGTTGAGGAAGTAGAACTGCCGGTCCCCGTCGCCCAGGTCACGGAAGCGGACCCAGGTCACCATGCGTATGGACCCGCCGCCCCAGGTGTTCGAGCCGATCACGTTGGGGGTGTCGGAGAGCCAGAAGTGGTCGTACTCGACCGGGGCGAGTCTGCGGGTGTCGTAGTAGACCGCCATGAACTCGTCGCGGCTGCCGCCCGCGCGGCCCGTGCCGATCCAGTCGTAGTGCGTGCCGAGGTCGGCCTCGATGTCGCGTACCTGCTGGTAGAGACCCTCCTGGACACCCATGACGTGCGGCTGCTCCTGGCGCAGGAGTTCGCGCATCACGGGGCGGCGGACGGCCCAGCTGTTGGGCTCGGCGGTGCTCGCGTACCGCAGATTGAACGACATGACCTCCATCCGGCGGCTCCTCGGTATTCGGTTCGCGGCGGCGGCGGATGAGGTCGACAGTGCTGTACTGGACAGAGGCAGCGTGACCGCCGCGGCGAGCGCGGTCTTGAGGCCCAGGCGGCGCGTGACTCGACTGCGATGGGGCACGGGTGGCTCCTTCTGTGGCCGATGCCGGTTCCCGTGGGGGACACCGGGTCTGCTGCGGACAGCGGGCGAGTCGTGCGCATCGCAGTCTCGAAGCTCGGCGTGAACATGTCGAGATCCCGGGATGGACCCCGAAGGAAGTCCCGGGGACGGCCCCTGAGGGAATTCAGGGGCGGCCGCGGTGCGAATCCCGGACGGCCGGGGAAGGGATCCGGCCATGG
This sequence comes from Streptomyces sp. NPDC058697, assembly GCF_042715345.1. NCBI lineage: Bacteria > Bacillati > Actinomycetota > Actinomycetes > Kitasatosporales > Streptomycetaceae > Streptomyces > Streptomyces sp. NPDC058697. Next base: position 534,748 of record NZ_JBHXSU010000004.1, on the reverse strand, counting down.
CCCGGGAACGAATCTGGACGTGGCCCGGCAGGGTATCGGAGGCGGTCGGAGCGAGATCCCTCGGGGTGGCCCGGGTGGACGGAGGGTGTTGACCGGCGGGAAGGTCCGCGGATAACTTCGCTCTACGGATATTTGATTCCGTGAAGCGGAAAACGGGAGGGCGTGGAATGGGTCAGGGCCAGCAGGAGAAAGTGGCGACGAGCCTCGCGGGCGCGGTCAGCGAGGAGATCAGCGCCTCCCTCGCCCCGGTCGACGCCGAGTTGGAGCGCTGCTACCCCGGCGACCCCGGCACCCGCCAGCCCGTCCACACCGTGTACGTCCCCGGTGACGTCTTCGCCGCCGACACCATCCGTTCCTGGGGCGACCAGGCCCTCGCGGCCCTCGACGAACACGCGCCCGACGCCGCCTCCTTCGCCGCGGTCCTCGGCCTCTCCGACGACCTCGCAGCGCCCGTGTACGACCGTGTACGAGCCAAGCTGGAGCGCGAACCCATCGAGGACCTCCGCGTCGACTTCGAGGACGGCTACGGCCCGCGCCCGGACGCCGAGGAGGACGAGGCGGCGGCCCGCGCGGCACGGCTGGTGTCGCAGGCGTACGAGAACCGCACGGCGGCCCCGTACATGGGCATCCGCATGAAGTGCATGGAGGCGCCGGTCCGCGACCGTGGCATCCGCACCCTCGACATCTTCCTGACCGGCCTGATGGAGGCGGGCGGCCTGCCCGACGGGCTCGTGCTGACCCTCCCCAAGGTGACCTATCCCGAACAGGTCACGGCCATGGTGCGGCTCCTGGAGGAGTTCGAGAAGGCGCGCGGCCTGGAGCAGGGCCGGATCGGCTTCGAGATCCAGATCGAGACCAGCCAGTCCATCCTCGCCACCGACGGCACCGCGACCGTCGCCCGCATGATCCAGGCGGCGGAGGGGCGGGCCACGGGCCTGCACTACGGCACCTTCGACTACAGCGCCTGCCTCGGCGTCTCCGCCGCCTACCAGGCCAGCGACCACCCGGCCGCCGACCACGCCAAGGCGATCATGCAGGTCGCGGCCGCGGGCACCGGCGTCCGCGTCTCGGACGGCTCCACGAACGTCCTGCCGGTCGGCCCGACGCCCAAGGTCCACGACGCCTGGCGGCTGCACTACGGCCTCACCCGCCGCGCCCTCGCCCGCGCCTACTACCAGGGCTGGGACATGCACCCCGGCCACATCCCGACGCGCTACGCGGCCGTGTTCGCGTTCTACCGCGAGGGCTTCGAGCAGGCTGCGGGACGTCTCGCCCGGTACGCCAACCACGCCGGCGGCGACGTCATGGACGAGCCCGCCACCGCCAAGGCCCTCAGCGGCTACCTCCTCCGCGGCCTCGACTGCGGCGCCCTCGACATCGCGGAGGTGGCCCGAGCGGCGGGCCTGACCCGAGCCGACCTGGAGACTTTCGCAACCCCGAGGCGAGCGGACCTGACAATCTCGGCCAAGTAGTGCGCTCTTGAGGGGCGCGGGGAACTGCGCGACAAGCCACAACCGGCCCGCAGGTTCAAGACGGCCCGGGGCACCCCGCACACCGTGGCACCCCGCACGTAGCGACCAAGTCACAGCGACAGCGCCCCCGCCCCGGCTGTCACTTCCGCCCCGTACTCTGGATGCCACTCATTGGTGTGACTCAGGAACGGGGCAGCGGTGTCTTCGGGGGAAAACCAGCAACCAGGGGAGAAGGACCGACCGGACGGGCCCGACCAGCCCGACGGGATCGGCCGGCTCCTCGTCGGACGCTACCGCGTCGTCGCCCAACTGGGCCGCGGCGGCATGGGCGTCGTCTGGCGGGCACTCGACGAGGTCCTCGGCCGCGAGGTCGCGGTCAAGGAACTCCGTACGTACTCGGACGCGGGCGCGCCCGAACTGGCCGACCTGGGGCTGCGCATGCAGCGCGAGGCGCGCGCGGCGGCCCGCGTGCGCCACCCCGGAGTCGTCGCCGTGCACGATGTGGCGGAGGTCGACGGCCGGCCGCTGATCGTCATGGAACTGGTGGACGGACCGTCCCTGGACGACGTCCTGCGCGAGCGCGGCACCCTCGACGCACGCGAGGTGGCCGGAATCGGCGCGAAGGTCATGGACGCGCTCTCCGCGGCCCACCGCGTCGGAGTGCTCCACCGTGACGTGAAGCCCGGCAACATCCTGCTCGACCGCTCCGGCCGGGTCGTCCTCACCGACTTCGGCATCGCCACGATGGACGACCCGGGCGACGGCTCCGCCACCCATCTCACCCGCAGCGGCGAACTGGTCGGCTCTCTGGACTACCTGGCACCTGAGCGGGCGCAGGGCCACGAACCGGGCCCCGCCTCCGACATCTGGGCCCTGGGCGCCACGCTGTACGCGGCCGTCGAGGGAGCCTCGCCGTTCCGGCGTACGTCGACGTGGTCCACCCTCACGGCGATCGTGGTCGAACCGCTGCCGGAGCCGCAGCGCGCCGGACCGCTCGGCCCTGTTCTGCGGCAACTGATGCACAAGCAGCCGGAGTCCCGCCCGGACGCCGACGAGGCGAGCCGCCTGCTGCAAGGGGTGGCGGACGCCACCACCGGCCCGGACTCGGCGACCACGGGCCTGCGACCGCCCACGCCCCGGCCGCGCGAAGCGACCGAGCGGAGCGTGCCGGCGGTGCCGCCGGGCTTCGGCCCACCCGAGTCGGCCGGCGCGGGCTTCGGGCCCGCGGGCGAGGACAGGGCGGAGGCCGGCTCCTTCGGCGGCTCCGCGCCCGGCGCACCGGCGGCGGGCCACGCGGGCTTCGGCGCCCCGGAACCGAGCGGGACCGGGGCCGCGGACTCGGGTACAGGAGCAGCCGCGTTCGGCGCCGCGGGCGTCGGTACCGGGACCGGATCCCCCGGAGCCGGAGAAGGCCGGCCGGGGCCCGCAGGTCCGGCGACGGACGGGACGGGCGCCTCGACACCTGCCTCGGCCTCCGCGGCAGGCGGTTACGGGCCCGGCTTCCCGGACGCGGGCCCGACAGCACCCGGTTCTCAGCAGGCAGGCGGTCACGGCATGCCGTCGGCCGCGGCTTCCTCCATACCGGCCCCGACGCCCGGACCGGGCTTCGGGCCGCCCGAGTCGATGGCTCAGCCCGCCGTTCCGGCGGGCCCCCGGCGCCGCAAGGGCCGGGTCCTTCTCGCCGCAGCGGCGGTCACCGTCGTGCTGGCCGCGACCGGCGTCACCGTCGCCCTCATGAACGGCGGCGACGAGTCGAAGCCCACCGCCGGGCCCAAGGTTTCCCAGGGCGGCGGCGCCACCCCGTCCGAGGGCGCGAGCCGCGGCTCGATCGACCTGTCGGACGACACCGAGCCCACGGAACAGGGCGACAACAAGGAGTCCGTGAAGCCGAGCGAGAAGCCGGAGCACACCGAGGACACCAAGCCCACGGACAAGGCACCCGCCGCCTCGCCCAGGCCCAGCGAGGGCGGCACCACGGGCGGCGGTTCGGACGGCGGCACGACCGGTGGAGGCGAGGACCCCACTCCCGCCCCGGTCTGCCACGCCATCGGCGGCGGCAAGTACAACTGCGAGGTCTGGAAGACGTCCACGTCCTACACCGCGTCCGGCGCCGAGGCGGGCACCCTCAACGCGGGCACCAACTACTTCTACTGCCAGCAGAACCTCGGCCGCCGCGAGACCTACGGCGAGTGGACGAACGTCTGGTGGGCGAAGACCGACGACGACAGCGGCAACACGAACGTCTTCGTCAGCGACGTCTACATCAAGGGCGGCGACAACGACGCGCCGGTTCCGGGGCTGCCGGTCTGCTGACCCGGCAGGTACTTCTCCAGTCCGGAGGCCGTCGTCCACCCCTCCTCGGCGAAGAGCCGGGTGCCCGCGGTGCACAGCCGCAGATCGCCGCGCGCCTTGGCGCAGAACTCCTCGGGCGTGGCGCCGAACAGGTCCCGCAACCGCGGTGACCGGCCGAGGAGTTGGGTGAGCAGCGGCCGCTCGCCGGGATGCCTCAGCGGCGCCCCCGTACCGTCGTGGAGGATTCCGCGCCGGTTGACGTAGAGGTGGGCCCCGTCGAGTGTGGCGCCCGACTCCAGCTCGATCCGGACGTCGGCGGCGGGCAGCGACACACGGTCGTACGCCCCCGCCGGCGCCATGACGCCCTCGCTCGCGTCGACCGCCGCGAGCTGTGCCGGGTCCAGCCAGGTGAGGAACAGCTCGCGGGTGTGCCCGGGCGCGTGAAAGGGCGACGCGGACACGTACCCCATCGCGCTGACGTGCGCCGAGACGCCCACCTCCAGCCCGGTGACCCGCGCCTTGACCAGCGGGAGCGGGGACGACAGCTCGTACTCCCGCATCTTGTGCCGGAGTTGCGCGGGGCAGGCGTTGGAGCCGACCGCGAGGACCGGGACGCGGTCCGGGAACGTGTGGCGGGTGAGGGGCAACAGCCGGTCCCCGTCCAGGAGTCCTGATTCCCTGGGCCAGGCGCCCGGATAGGCCAGCGGATGGTCGCGCGGCGCCTCGGCCAGGCCAAGAGCTTCCAGCGTGCGGTCCGCGTACGGGTCCTGTGCCGTCATGGGTCAGTCCGAGGGCGGCAGTTCGCCCGAGCCGCGAGTGATCAGACGCGTCGGGAGTTCGATGCGTTCGGGAAGGACGAGCGAGCCGTCGAGCTGACGGAAGAGGCGTTCCGCGGCGGTGCGCCCGAGCTGCGCCGCGTCCTGGGCGACGACGGTGACCCCGGGCTGGAGGAGGTCCGCGAGCTCTATGTCGTCGAAGCCGACCAGGGCAACGGGGCGGGAGCCCTCGGCGATGACACGTACGGCCGTGACCGTCACACGGTTGTTGCCCGCGAAGATCGCCGTGACGGGGGAGGGGCCGGAGAGCATGTCCTCGGCCGCCTTGCGCACCCGCTGCGGGTCGGTGACGCCCAGGGACATCCAGGCGTCCTCCACCGGAATGCCGGCGTCCTCCATGGCGGCGCGATAGCCGCGCAGACGCTCGGCGGAGGTGTGGATGCGCGGCATGTCACCGATGAACCCGATCCGGCGGTGGCCGTGCGCGATGAGGTGGGCGACGCCGTCGCGCGCACCGCCGAAGCTGTCGGAGAGGACGACGTCCGCGTCGATCTGTCCGGCGGGGCGGTCCACGAAGACCGTGGCGACACCCGCCTTTATCTCGGGCTCCAGATAGCGGTGGTCGTCACCGGCCGGGATGATCACGAGCCCGTCCACGCGGCGCGCGCACAGCGCGAGGACCAGCTCCTGCTCGCGGTCCGGGTCCTCGGCGCTGGAGCCGTTGATCAACAGGGCGCCATGGGCGCGGGCCACTTCCTCCACCGCCCGGCTCAGCGGGCCGTAGAACGGGTCCGCCAGATCCTCCAGTACGAGACCGATGCTCGCCGTACGCCCCTTGCGGAGCACCCGCGCGCTGTCGTTGCGCCTGAAGCCCAGCGCGTCGATCGCCTCCTGTACCCGGCGCTCGGTGTCCGGGGTGACTCCTGGCTCGCCGTTGACTACACGCGATACCGTCTTCAGACCGACCCCGGCACGCGCCGCGACGTCCTTCATCGTGGGACGGTTGCCGTAGCGGCTCTCGGTTCGGCGGGCGGTCTCGGCCACGATGCGCTGTCCTGTCCTGTAGTCCATGGGGCTGCGTCGGTCCTGAGGATGCTCGGTTGGTCGCCAGATCGGGGTGTGGCGTCGAGCATAGAGCCTGGACAACGTTGTCAGATGCGGGAGAGACTGTCCATCGCAATCTCCGGCCCACCCTTCCTCACGCCGAGACCGGCCTGCCCTTTTCTCATGGTCCAAATGGGATCCAAACGGGAGATCAGACACTGATGCACACCGACCTCGTGGCCGCGCTCGACATCGGCGGCACCAAGATCGCCGGAGCGCTGGTGGACGGCCACGGCCGGATCCTGCTGCGCGCCCAGCGGCCGACGCCCGCTCAGGAGGGCGGCGAGACCGTCATGGCGGCCGTCCACGCCGTGCTCGGCGAGCTGACCGTCTCGCCCCTGTGGAGCCGCGCCACGGCCATCGGCATCGGCAGTGCGGGCCCGGTGGACGCCTCCGCGGGCACCGTGAGCCCCGTGAACGTGCCCGGCTGGCGCGACTACCCCCTGGTCGAGCGGGTCCAGGCGGCCACGGCCGGGCTGCCCGTCGAGCTGATCGGCGACGGCGTGGCGATCACCGCGGCCGAGCACTGGCAGGGTGCGGCCCGCGGACACGACAACGCGCTCTGCATGGTCGTCTCGACCGGCGTCGGAGGCGGCCTCGTCCTGGGCGGACAGCTGCACCCCGGGCCCACCGGCAACGCCGGTCACATCGGCCACATCAGCGTGGAGCTCAACGGCGACCCGTGCCCGTGCGGTTCCCGCGGCTGTGTCGAGCGCATCGCGAGCGGCCCGAACATCGCGCGCCGCGCCATCGAGGGCGGCTGGAAGCCCGGGGCCGAGGGCGACGACTCGGCGGCCGCCGTGGCCGCCGCCGCCCGCGCCGGTGACCCGGTCGCGGTGGCGTCCTTCGAGCGTGCCGCCCGGGCCCTGGCCGCCGGGATCGCGGCGACGGCGACGCTGGTGGAGATCGACATCGCGGTGATCGGCGGGGGAGTGGGGAAGGCGGGCGACGTCCTGTTCACGCCGCTGCGTGCCGCGTTGCGGGACTACGCCACGTTGTCGTTCGTGCAGCGGCTCACTGTGACGCCGGCGCAGATGGGGACGGACGCTGGGCTTGTGGGCGCGGCGGCGGCTGCGCTCAGCCGGCAGCCGAGCGCCACCACGGCCGTGGTGGGCGGCTGAGCCGCCTCTTCGCCGCTCGGGTGGCGATTCGATACGAGCGTTGTTGGGTGCCGGCCGGTGGGGGCTTGTCGCGCAGTTCCCCGCGCCCCCAAAGAATGCGCCGTTCCCCGCGCCCCCAAAGGATGCGCAGTTCCCTGCGCCCCCAAAGAATGCGCCGTTCCCCTGCGCCCCCAAAGATAAAGATTGCGCAGTTCCCCGCGCCCCTGGAAAGAAGGTACTCAAGGGCGCGGGGAGCTGCGTGGTCGGGCCCTGCCGGACCGCTGGTGTCAGCAGGTGAGTTGGGTGTCTGCCCAGTCGCCGTGGTCCGAGGTGATGCCGTCTCCGCCGTCCGTGACGACCAGGCGGATCACCTGGGCGCCGCTCACGTCGGCCGAAAGGGCCTGTGCGGGCTGGGCGTTGGTCAGGACGCCGCTCGAGGCAACCTTCGTGCCGTCGGCCCAGATCTCGAAGGCGACGGACCCGTCGGTGCCCTCCTCGTCGTCCACGCCGACCTTCGCGGTCACGGTCTCGCAGGCCTTGCCCGTGTAGTACTCGACGGTGCTCTCGGCATGGACGCCGAGCCCCGTGGCGTACACGACGCCGTTGATCGTGATCGGGGTGCCGTCTCCCGCGTCGCTCTCGCCGTTGCTGGTGTTGCGCTCGACGGGCCCCCAGCCGTTGGTCGTCGAGAGCCAGGGGAGATCACCGAGGTTCGACGCGCCGGAGGGCGGGGCCGTCACGACGGACGCCGTCAGCGGCAGCACGCTCTCGGCCCGCACCCCGCTCGGCGAGCGGTAAGTGGCCTTCAGCTTCAGCTCGTACGACCCCGTGGGCGTGCCGGCGGGCGCGGTCACCGTCCACTTGGTGCGCAGCGCCCTGCCGGTCGGGAGTGAGCCTGTCGTGGTCGGCGACTTGGCCTTCACCTTCCAGCCCTGGGGTCCGCTCACGGAGACGGAGACGCGCTTCGCGGGTGTGCGGCCCAGGTCGGTGACCGAGGTGGTGAGGGCGGCCGGCTTGCCCGTCTCGATCAACGTGCTGCCGTCCAGGCCGAGTTCGACGGCGGGCGGGTTCTTGGCCCAGCGGCCGTCCGTCGATACGCGTACGAGGACCGTGCCGTGTGCCGGGACGGTCGCCGAGATCGCGCCCGCCGTGTTGTAGCTCTTGTGCTGCCACAGGTCGCGCAGTGTGTAGGCGTCCGCCTCGGGCAGTCCGACGGCCTTCGCGGTCGTGGCGATGCGCTGGGCGCTGCCGGTCTCGTTGAAGAGGGCGACCGTGCGGCTGCCGTCCTTCATCTCCTTGGCGACGACCCAGCGGCCGCCCTCGGAGGAGAGCACCGCGCCCTGCTTGCCGAGCGGGTCCTGGTCGACCGCGATGACCTCCTTGTTGCCGAGGATGTCGAAGGTCTCCTCGGGAACGGAGCGCAGGTCCGAGCCGATGAGCAGCGGCGCGGCCATGATCGACCACATCGAGAAGTGCGTGCGGTACTCGGTGTCCGTCATGCCGCCGTTGCCGACCTCCAGCATGTCGGGGTCGTTCCAGCGCCCGGGACCCGCGTACTGCGCGAGCGGCAGGTTCTGCTTCATGATCGAGAGCATCGAGCCCCAGTTGTCGCTGATGTCCCCGGTCGTACGCCACAGTTGGCCGACGTCGGCCGCCCACTCCCAGGGCTTGTTCTCGCCCCACTCGCAGATGCTGTAGACGATGGGACGGCCGGTCGTCTCGGAGGCGGCCTTCAGGGCGTCACGCATCGTCGTGTAGCGCTGCTTGGCGTCCACGCCCTGGTTGTTGCAGTTGTCGTACTTCAGGTAGTCGACACCCCAGTCCGCGAACTGCTGGGCGTCGCTGAACTCGTGGCCGAGCGCGCCCGGGAAGCCCGCGTCGTTGCACGTCTTGGTGCCCGCGCTGGTGTAGATGCCGAGCTTGAGCCCCTTGGCGTGCACGTAGTCCGCGACCGCCTTGATCCCGCCCGGGAAGCGGACCGGGTCGGGCACCAGCTTGCCGTTCGCGTCACGGGTGGGCAGCGCCCAGCAGTCGTCGAGGTTGACGTACTCGTAGCCGGCCTCCTTGAGACCCTTGGCCACGAAGATGTCCGCGATTCCCTTGACCATCTCCTCGTTGAACTCCGCACGGCAGTGCGTGGAGTTCCAGTTGTTGAAGCCCATGGGCGGGGTGAGGGCGAGACCGTCGTCCGGGGCGGCTGCGGCCGGTGCCGCCGGTGCCGCCAGAGCTCCGGCCGATGCTCCGGCCGGTGTTCCGGCGTCGGCGGCCGGGGCCGGTCCGGTCAGCCCCAAGGTGCCGAGCAGCCCTGCGGTGAGTGCTCCGACCACTCTTCGGCGAGTCGTGCGGGTGAGAAAGTGACGCATCGTTACGTCCTCCGTACTCGCGAAAGGTTGGATGTCTTCATGTTCGCGTCATCCGTGCGCGCTTACGGTAGGACCTGTCGCACTGTGGTGGAAGAGGTGCGGTAACGTTTGTTCGATATCCCGTCAAAACCCTAGACGAAGCTCCCACTAGGGAGTGGGATTCAAGCCCCGCGTGCGGTTGTGTTGATTTGCGGTCCGGGGGAGGGAGTGCGGGGCAGTCATGGGTGAAGGGGCTTGTGGCTTCCGGAAGTGGGACGGGACATCGGATGTCCCGGCGAAATCTCCTGCGTGGCGGGTTCGTGCCGTGGGACGGCGGAAAGGCCGACCGTGACCCATGGGCGAGTCGGCAGTTGAACCGGGCATGAAGAAGCGCAGCATGCTCGCCATCGCCTCCCTCGCCGCCGGCTTCGTGGTTGCGGCCGTCACGCCGTCCCACTCCGCGGAGGGCGGCGACGCCCTCGGCAGCCTCGACGTACAGAACACGCTCAGCAGCCTCGACCAGACGATCAGCGAAGGCAGTCTGGCCACGGACGACGAGCCCCAGGAGCAGCGGGACTGACCCGCGAGTCAGGACCGTCCCGACCATCAGCCCGGCCCGTCGAGGGCCGGGCTTTCGTATGCGTCCGGCCCGTCGAACGCGACCTCTTCAGGGCCTGGTTTCCGTGGCAGGGTGGAGCGGGCAAGCCTCAGGGGGCCAACAGCAGAGGGGGAACCGTGATCGTTTGGATCAACGGTGCGTTCGGTGCGGGGAAGACCACCACCGCACGGGAACTGATCGACCTGATCCCGAACAGCACACTCTTCGACCCCGAGCTCATCGGTGCCGGGCTGACGCAGCTCCTGCCCGCCAAGCGCCTCGCCGAGGTCGGCGACTTTCAGGACCTGCCGATCTGGCGACGGCTCGTGGTCGACACCGCGGCCGCGATGCTCGCCGAACTCGGGGGCGTACTCGTGGTCCCCATGACGCTGCTCCGCCAGGACTACCGTGACGAGATCTTCGGCGGACTCGCATCCCGCAGGATCGCGGTACGCCATGTGCTTCTCGCCCCGGCGGAAACGATCCTGCGCGAGCGAATAGCCGACCGGGAGGTCCCGCCGGACCTCCCCGACGGGGAGATACGGGTGCGGCAGTGGTCCTACGACCACATCGAGCCGTACCTCGCCGCCCTCGCCGGCTGGCTCACCGCCGACGCCCACCCGGTCGACACCAGCGCGCTCACCCCCTACGAGGCCGCCGTGCGCATCGCCGGGGCCGTGAGCAGTGGATCCGTCCCCGTCTGCGACATCGTGCAGACCCCCGAGCCCACCTCGGAGACCGTCGCCGCGGGCGTACTCCTCTTCGACGAGCAGGACCGGGTGCTGCTCGTCGACCCGACCTACAAGGCCGGCTGGGAGTTCCCGGGCGGCGTCGTCGAGTCCGGCGAGGCACCCGCGCGGGCGGGCGTCCGCGAGGTCGCCGAGGAGACGGGCATCCAACTCGCCGACGTACCCAGCCTGTTGGTCGTCGACTGGGAGCCCCCGGTTCCCCCCGCCTACGGCGGACTGCGTCTCCTCTACGACGGCGGCCGGCTCGACAGCGACGAGGCCCGGCGGATGCTGCTGCCGGGCCCCGAACTGCGCGCCTGGCGCTTCGTCACCGAGGAGGAGGCGGCCGAACTGCTGCCACCCGTCCGCTACGAGCGCCTGCGCTGGGCACTGCGCGCACGGGAGCGGGGAGCCGCCCTGTATTTGGAGGCCGGGGTGCCCAAGGGGTAGTTGCCCCGGCGACGGTCGAGGCGTGCTGGTCGTACGAGGGCCGAGGGCTGAGGGTCGTACGAGGGCTGAGGGTCGTACGAGGGCCGAGCGGCGTACGAGGGTCGAGGGGCGTGCCGGTTGTGTTGTGTGGCAGGCCCCTCGGCCAACTCGCTCAGTTCGCCGCGTAGTTGCGCAGGAACAGTGCCTCGGCGACGGACAGCCGCTCCAGCTCCTCGGGCGACACGCTCTCGTTCACGGCGTGGATCTGTGCCTCCGGCTCGCTCAGTCCGATGAGCAGGATCTCCGCCTGCGGATAGAGCGACGCGAGGGTGTTGCACAGCGGGATGGAGCCGCCCTGACCGGCGTACTGCATCTCCGCCCCGTCGTACGCGTCGCTCATCGCCTGCGCCATCGCCGCGTACGCGGGACTGGTCGTGTCGGCGCGGAACGGCTGACCCTGGCCGATCTGTTCGAGCTGCACGCGCGCGCCCCACGGGGTGTGCGCCTCCAGATGGGCCTGGAGCAGCTTGGTCGCCTCGACCGTGTCCACGCCCGGCGGCACCCGCAGGCTGACCAGCGCGCGGGCGCCCGCCTGCACGGACGGGGTGGCGCCGACCACCGGCGGGCAGTCGATGCCGAGCACGGTCACGGCCGGCCGCGCCCAGATGCGGTCGGCGACCGTGCCCGAGCCGATCAGCTCCACACCGTCGAGCACCTTCGCGTCCTTGCGGAACTGCGCCTCGTCGTACTGCAGGCCGTCCCAGCGCGAGGTGCCCGTGAGCCCGTCGACCGTCGTCGAGCCGTCCTCGGCACGCAGCGAGTCCAGTACGCGGATCAGCGCGCCCAGCGCGTCGGGGGCCGCCCCGCCGAACTGGCCGGAGTGCAGGTTGCCTTCGAGGGTGTCGACCCGGACACGGACGAGGGTCATGCCGCGCAGCGCGGTCGTCACCGTGGGGACGCCGACCCGGAAGTTGCCCGCGTCACCGATGACGATCGTGTCGGCGGCCAGCAGCTCGGGGTGCTCCTCGGCGTACCGCTCCAGGCCGCCCGTGCCCTGCTCCTCGGAACCCTCCACGATGACCTTGACGTTGACCGGGACCCCGCCGTCGGCCTTGAGCGCGCGCAGCGCCAGCAGGTGCATGACCAGGCCGCCCTTGCAGTCGGCGGACCCGCGGCCGTACCAGCGGCCGTCCCGCTCCGTCAGCTCGAAGGGCGGGGTCACCCAGCCGGCCTCGTCGAGCGGCGGCTGCACGTCGTAGTGGGCGTACAGGAGGACGGTCTTCGCGCCTTCGGGGCCCGGCAGGCTGCCGTACACCGACTGTGTGCCGTCGGGGGTGTCGAGCAGCGCGACGTCCTGGAAGCCCTCGGCGCGCAGTGCGTCGGCCACCCAGTTCGCGGCGCCCTCGCTCTCGCTCCTGGGGAACTGGTCGAAGTCCGCCACCGACTTGAAGGCCACCAGCTCGGTGAGCTCCGCCTTCGCCCTCGGCATCAACGAGGCGACGGTCTCGGCGACCGGATTCGACGACATGGGCACGCTCCTCGTGGGTGCGACGTTGTAAGGATGGGTACGTCTGCGATGCGCGCATACGGGTGTGCGCGCTGCATTAGCTGCAGATCCTCCCACAGTGGTCCTGGCCGGGCGTCGCCGTAGGATGCGTGGAGCAGGTGCGGCAGGCGGCTGGATCGGAGCAGCAGACCATCGTGAGCAGCGAGAACTCATCGGACGACGCACAGCGGGTGTGGGACGTCGTCGTGGTCGGCGGGGGGCCCGCGGGCGCCTCGGCCGCCTATGCGGCAGCGGTCGCGGGGCGCCGCGTCCTGTTGCTGGAGAAAGCGGAGCTGCCCCGCTACAAAACGTGCGGCGGCGGCATCATCGGACCGAGCCGTGACGCGCTGCCGCCCGGATTCGAGCTGCCGTTCCAGGACCGGGTGCACGCGGTCACGTTCTCGCTCGACGGCAGGTTCACGCGCACCCGTCGCTCCAAGCAGATGCTCTTCGGGCTCATCAACCGGCCCGAGTTCGACCAGCAGCTCGTCGAGCACGCCCAGAAGGCGGGCGCCGAACTGCGTACGGGCGTCACGGTCTCGCGGGTGGAGCAGCACGGCTCGGCCGTCCCCGACCGGCGCACGGTGGCCGTCGTCCTCCAGGACGGCGAGACGGTGCTGGCCCGGTCCGTGGTCGGCGCGGACGGCAGTGCCAGCCGGATAGGGGCACACGTCGGGGTGAAGCTCGACCAGGTCGACCTGGGCCTGGAGGCGGAAATCCCGGTGCCGGAGACGGTCGCGGAGGACTGGAAGGGGCGGGTCCTCATCGACTGGGGCCCCCTTCCCGGCAGTTACGGCTGGGTGTTCCCCAAGGGGGACACACTCACCGTCGGAGTGATCTCGGCGCGCGGTGAAGGCGCCGCCACCAAGCGGTACTTGGAGGACTTCATCGCCCGGCTCGGCCTCGCCGGTTTCGAGCCGAGCATCTCGTCCGGGCATCTGACGCGCTGCCGCGCCGACGACTCGCCGCTGTCGCGGGGGCGGGTACTGGTGTGCGGGGACGCCGCGGGGCTCCTGGAACCGTGGACCCGCGAGGGCATCTCCTTCGCGCTGCGCTCGGGGCGGCTCGCGGGTGAGTGGGCGGTGCGGATCGCGGAGGCGCACGACGCCGTGGACACGCGACGGCAGGCGCTGAACTACGCCTTCGCGATCAAGGCGGGTCTCGGCGTCGAGATGAGCGTCGGCAAGAGCATGCTCACGATCTTCCAGCGGCGGCCCGGCATGTTCCATGCCGCGCTCACGGGTTTCCGGCCCGCCTGGAAGGCGTTCACGGGCATAACCCGTGGATCCACCTCGCTCGGCGAGATGGTGCGGTCGCATCCGATGGCGGGGCGTGCGCTGACCGCGCTGGACCGGTGACCTGAGGCGCTCAGCTCTTGACCGTGATCCGGAAGACCGGGTGGTCGGGGGCGATGCGCCGCAGCTCCTCGTTGGAGGAGTCGGGGCCGACGCCGTTGAAGAACACGCCGACCTCGGCCTTCCAGCGCTTGAGGTAGGCGCGCAGCAGCGGGACCTTGTCGTCGTCGGCGACCTCCACGGCGGTGAACACCTCCACCTTCTTGCCGAGGTGCAGCTCGCCGCCGCCCGCGACCCGCATGTTGTGCGTCCACTGGACGTGGCCGCGCGGGGCGACGAGGTACTGCCGGCCGCCGTCGAAGGTCAGCAGGTTGACGGGGGTGGTGCGCCACTCGCCGCTCTTGCGGCCGCGGACGGCCAGGACCCGGGAGCCCCAGACGCTGAGGCCGCGGCGGGTCATCCAGGCGATGGTCCGGTTGAGCACGTTCACGGTGAACCAGCCGGGCTTCTTCACGTGCGTGGACGTGGTCATGGTGACTTCCTCCCGAGGCGGAAAGTGTGAGCACTGCTCTCGCTTGAGAGCAGTGTGCACGAGATCGGTGATCCAAATCAAGAGCAGTGCTCTCGAAATGGCTCGCTGCTCTCTTTTAAGTGCGCCGCTCTTGTATGTGTGCGCCGCTCTCGTTTGTGTGCACTGCTCTGAAAATATGGAACACTGGCGCGCATGAGTACCGCTAAAGGAGTCCGCGCCCGAGCCAGGATCGAGGTCACCGCGGCCATCAAGGACGAGGCGCGCAGACAACTCGCCGAGGACGGCGCGGCCAAGCTCTCCCTGCGGGCCGTGGCCCGCGAGCTCGGCATGGTCTCCTCCGCGCTGTACCGCTACTTCCCCAGCCGCGACGACCTGCTGACCGCGCTCATCATCGACGCCTACGACTCGCTCGGCGCCGCCGCCGAGGCGGCGCACGCCAAGGTGGCCGACGCCGGGCCGATCCGCCGTTGGACCGCGGTGTGCGAGGCGGTGCGCGAGTGGGCGCTGGGGCACCCACACGAGTACGCGCTGATCTACGGATCGCCCGTGCCCGGATACACGGCACCCCTTACCACCGTGCCCGCGGCGTCCCGCGTCGGGCTGCTCCTCATCGGCATCGTCCGGGACGCACACCAGGGCGCCGGGGTGGCCCTTCCTCCGCTGCCCGCCGAACTCGGTCCCGAGTCCCGGAGGCTGGCCGAGGATCTGGCCCCGGACCTGCCGCCCGCGGTGGTCACCGCACTCGTCGCGGCCTGGGCGCAGCTCTACGGACTCGTCGGCTTCGAGCTGTTCGGGCAGTTCAACCGGGTCGTGGAGGACCGCGAGCCGTTCTTCCGGCACGCCGTCGCCCAACTCGGCCATGGTGTGGGCCTCGTGTTCCCTCAGGACACCGGCACGGGCGGCCGGGGCAACAGGGCGGGATCCTGACGGAGCATCCGCGCGTGCAGTGACCGCAGCGGAGGCCCCGGGTCCGCGCCCAGTGCCTCGGCGAGCCGCTGCCGTGCGGCCTCGTAGGCGGTCAGCGCGTCCGAGGAACGGCCCGTCCGGTACAGCGCGAGCATCAGCAGTTCTACGAGCCGTTCCCGCAGCGGGTGCGCGGCGACGAGCCGGACCAGCTCATGGACGTACTCGAAGGACCTGCCGAGTTCGATCTCGCCGGCCAGCCGGGCCTCCAGCACCGTGAGCCGTTTCTCGGCCCAGCGCAGCCGTTCCGCCGCCAGACAGGGCGCCCGCAGGCCCTCCGCGAACTCGCCGCGCCACAACTCCTCGGCGCGCCCGACCAGTTCACCCGCTCGCCGCAGCTCACCCGCGTCGCGCGCCGCGAGCGCCTCGTCCACCCAGCGCCGCCGCTCGCGCAGGTCGTCGGCTTCCGCGCCGGTCAGCCGGTAGCCGCTGCCCGTCCACACCAACTCCGCTGCGCCGCCCAGGGCTCGGCGCAACCCGGACACGTACTTCTGCACGAGGTTGCGTACGTGCAGGGGCGGGGCGCCTCCCCACACGGCCTCGACCAGAGCGTCGTACGAGATGGAGCGACCCTCCTGGAGGAGCAGTACGGCGAGTACCGCGCGCTGCTTCGGCGGGCCCAGCGGCACCTCGACTCCGTCGCGCAACGCCCTGAGCGGGCCGAGCAGTTCGAAACGGAGGCGGTCGGGCGCCCCCTCGGCCGAACCGCTCTCGCGCAAGCCCTTCGGTGTCCCCTCACCCATGCGTCGAGAGTATCCCGGCACCCGCGTTCCAGTGGATCTTCCAGCGGACGGTCAGCGGGGCCGACGACCGTGGCCGCTACGGATCCCCGGAGAAAGGCCACACCACGATGCTCACCCGGCTCGGCCGTCTGGCGGTGCGGCGCAGCGGTGCCGTCCTGATCGGCGTACTCCTCGTCCTCCTCGGTCTCGCCGCCTACGGGGCCGGCGCCCAGCAGGACTTGGACCTCGCGCGCTGGAGCTCGCCCGGCACGGAGTCGGTGCGCGCGGGGGACGTACTGCGTGAGGAGTTCGGCACCGGCAACCCCAACCTGGCGCTGCTCGTCACGGCACGCGACGGCGACGTGGACAGTGCCCGCACCCGGGAGGCGGCCCGCGCGCTGGCCCGGGAGGTGGAGCGGCTGCCCCTGGTCACCGACGTCACCTCGTACTGGGACGCCGACAGCCTCGCCCTGCGCGGCACCGACGGCCGTCGCGCGCTCGTCCTCGTCCGGCTCGAAGGCAGCGCCACGGAAGCACGCGGACAACTCGCCACGCTCTCACCGCGGTTGACGCGAACGACCGACGAACTCACCGTCCAGGTCGGCGGTCAGGAGGAGATCTCACGCCAGGTCGGCGAACAGGCCCGCACCGACTTCCTGCGTGCCGAACTCTTCGCACTGCCGGCCGTCCTGCTCCTTCTCGTCCTGGTCTACCGGCGCACGACGGCTGCCCTGTTGACCATCGCGGTCGGTCTGCTGTCCGTACTCGGCACCCTCGCCGGGCTGCGTGCGATCGCGCAGTTCACCGAGGTGTCGACGTTCGCGGCGAACCTCGCCCTCGTCCTGGGCCTCGGACTCGGCGTCGACTACAGCCTGTTCGTGATCAGCCGCTACCGCGAGGAACGCGCGGCCGGACGCCCGGGGCCCGACGCCGTCGTGCGGGCGACCGCGATCGCGGGGCGCACGGTGGTGTTCAGCGGAGTGACGGTGGCGGTGTCGCTGTGCGCGCTGCTGGTGTTCCCGTTCTTCTTCCTCAGCTCGTTCGCGTACGCCGGTGTCCTTGTCGTGGTGACGGCGGTGGCCGGAGCGGTGGTGTTCCTGCCGGCTGCCCTGGCCCGCTGGGGCCACCGGGTCGAACGGCCCGCCGCACACACGTCGTCCGGCTTCTGGCACCGCACGGCACTCGCGGCCATGCGCCGCCCGCTGCTCGCCGGCGCCGGAGTGCTCACCGTCCTGCTCCTCGCCGCCTCGCCCCTCCTGGGGCTGCGCTTCGGACTCCCCGACGAGCGGACTCTCCCCGAGGGGACCTCCTCGCGCACCACCTCCGAGATCGTGCACGAGGAATTCCCCGCCGAGGCGACCGACACCATCCAGGTCGTCCTCACGAAACCGAGCCCGAAACCACTCACGGGTGCGCCCGTTGAAGAGCCCACGACCACGGCTGCCACGCGCGCGTACGCGGCCCAACTCTCCTCAATCCAGGGCGTGTTCCAGGTCGACGCCCCCTCCGGCACCTACCGCGACGGGCAGCGGACGGGAGCGCCGGGCCAGGACCGGCTGACCGCGCCCGACGGCCGCGTACGGCTGGCGCTTGTGCCCACTCAGGAGGCGATGCGCGGGGACGTACCCGCGCTCGTCGAACGCGTCCGGGACACACCCGCCCCCGACGGCGCACTGGTCGGCGGCTACCCGGGCGAGACCACCGACTTCCGCGCCACGCTCCTCGACCGGCTGCCGCTCGCCGCCGGGCTCGTCCTCGGGGCGACGTACCTGATCCTCTTCCTGATGACCGGCAGTGTGCTGCTCCCGCTGAAGGCGACCGTCCTGAACCTGCTCAGCCTGGCCGTGATGTTCGGCTGCCTGGTGTGGGTCTTCCAGGACGGCAACCTCTCCGGAGTGCTCGGCTTCACGCCGACCGGCTCGATCGAGCCGAGCATCCCGGTGCTGATGTTCTGCGTGGCGTACGGCCTCTCGATGGACTACGAGGTGTTCCTGCTGTCCCGCATCAAGGAGGAGCACGACCGCACCGGTGACACTGTTCGCGCGGTCGCCGAGGGCATCCGGCGCAGCGCCCCGCTGATCACGGCGGCGGCCGGCATCCTCGCGCTGTCCTTCCTGTCGTACGCCACCGGAGGCGTCGTCTTCCTGAAGGAGCTGGGCATCGGCACGGCCCTGACGATCCTCGTCGACGCGACCCTCATCCGGGTGGTCCTGCTGCCGGTCACGATGCGGCTCGCGGGGCGCGCGAACTGGTGGGCACCGAGGCCGCTGCGCCGCTTCCGGATCAGGGAGGCCGCCGAGCCGGAGCCGGAGCAGGTACTCCGCCGGGAGTACGTGTGATCACCACGCTCGGCTGACGCCTCCGGCGACCGGCGGCGTCTAGCGTGGCAGGCATGGAAGAGCAGCGCACACGCCGGTGGGGCGGACCCCCCTGGGCCGGGGGCGGCCCGCCTTGGGGCCGGCGGCACGGCCCTCCGTGGTGGAACCGCCGCGACGAGGAAGAAGAGGGCGGCGGCCGTCCGCGGTGGCCGTGGCGTTCGACGCTGCTCCTCACCGTGTTCGTCATGGTCGGCAGCACCTTCGCCGCGGAGCAGCAGCCCGACCGGGAACAGCTCGACGTCCTCGCGCGGCTCCTTCTCTTCGGGGGCGCCGCTCTGCTCCTGTGGCGGCAGCGGTATCCCGTGGCCGTGGTGTTCGGCACCGCGGCCACGGCCCTCGTCTACTTCAGCGCCGGATATCCGTACGGGCCGATCTTCCTCACGGTCGCGCTCGCCTGCTTCAGCGCGATCGTGGCCGGGCAGCGCTGGGCGGCCTGGACCGCGCTCGGCACGCTGTGGGTGGTCCACCTCCTGGTCGGCCACTGGCTCTACCGGTGGCTGCCGCCGAAGGGCGACCCGGTCTCCTCGTGGGGCGAGGAGGTCGCCATCGCGGCCTGGATGGCCGCCATCCTCGCGGTCTCCGAACTCGCCCGGGTACGCCGTGAACAGTGGGACCGGGACCGGGCGGAACGCCGGCAGGCGGCCAAGCGGCGCGCCGACGAGGAGCGGCTGCGGATCGCCCGGGAACTGCACGACGTCCTGGCGCACAGCATCTCCGTCATCAACGTCCAGGCGGGCGTCGGCCTCGCGCTGCTCGACTCCGACCCGGAACAGGCGCGCACCGCGCTCACCACCATCAAGGCCGCGAGCAAGGAGGCACTGGGGGAGGTGCGCCAGGTACTCGACACGCTCCGCACGCCCGGAGACGCGCCGCGCGCGCCGGCGCCGGGCCTCGACCGGCTCCCCGAGCTCGTCGAGCAGGCGGCGGGCGCCGGACTGACGGTCGACCTCGAGAGCGGGGGCGAGCGCAGGGCCCTGCCGCCGGGTGCCGACCTCGCCGCCTTCCGCGTCATCCAGGAGGCACTCACCAACGTCGTACGGCACTCCGGATCGCGGCACGCGCGCGTGCGGGTCGATTACGCGCGCGACGCGTTGACGCTCCGTATCGACGACGACGGACCCGCGACCGGCGAGGACGCGGGCGGCAGCGGCAACGGACTGGCCGGAATGCGGGAGCGGGCCGCGGCCCTGGGTGGCACGATCGAGGCCGGACCGCGCGAGGACGGAGGCTTCCGGGTGCTGGCCCTGCTGCCGCTCAAGAGCTCGGGCGGGGCGTCAGGGGCGCCGGCCGGGACGTCCGACCGGCCCGAGAAATCCCTCAAGCTCAAGGAGGACCGGTGATCCGCGTACTGCTCGCCGACGACCAGTCACTGGTCCGTGCAGGCTTCAAGGCGCTCCTCGACGCTCAGCCGGACATCGAGGTGGCCGGAGAGGCCGCCGACGGCGAGGAGGCGCTGCGCGCGGTGCGCGAACTGCGGCCCGACGTCGTCCTGATGGACATCCGCATGCCCCTGCTCGACGGCCTCGCCGCGACCCGCCGTATCACCGATGACGACGGCCTGAACGACGTCAGGGTCGTCATGCTCACCACCTTCGAGCTGGACGAGTACGTCTTCGAGGCCATTCGCTCCGGAGCGTCCGGCTTCCTGGTCAAGGACACCGAGCCGGAGGAACTCCTGCGCGCGGTGCGGGCGGTGGTGGGGGGCGACGCGCTGCTGTCGCCGGGTGTGACCCGGCGGCTGATCGCCGAGTTCGCGGCCCGCTCCAAGGAGCCCGCGGCCGCAGGCGCGCTCGCCGAACTCACCGAGCGGGAGCGGGAGGTGATGGCGCTGGTCGGCATCGGGCTGTCGAACGACGAGATCGCGCGCCGACTGGTGGTCAGCCCGCTGACCGCGAAGACCCACGTCAGCCGGACCATGGTGAAGCTGGGCGCCCGTGACCGGGCCCAACTGGTCGTGCTCGCCTACGAGTCGGGGCTGGTGCGGCCGGGCTGGCTGGGCTGAGCCGCCTGCCGGAACCGGACCAGCACACTGGCCACCCGGAAGATGAAGAGCACCGCGGCGAGTGAGGTGCCGGCCGCGAGCTGGACCTTCTCGATGGTGACCGGCAGGTCGAAGAGCAGCGCCGGTCCGGCCAGCGCCCCGAACGCCACCGCCGCGGCGAACGCGGCACTGAACAACGCGTATCCGATCTCGACGGTCATCTCGTCCCGCTCGGACTGAGTCCGCCGCCCCCTGGTCTGTCCCATACCGGCAGTCTCACAGGGGAGCGCCCGGCGGGGCAAGGAAAGGCGCGCCCGGCGGGCAGGGAAGCCCGCCGGGCGCATACCGTCGAGACGGAGGAGCCGGTCCGAGAGAAGTTCGGTCCGAGAGAGAGCCGGACCGAGAGAGGAGCCGGTCGCGGGCCGGGGTCAGTCGCGGGCCGCCACCCGCTCGTCCGCCCGCTCCCGCTCGTCGTCCCGTACGTCCTCGGACTTGGCGACCAGGATCGTCGTCTGCCGAGTCCGAGTGCGCTGCCCGCGCAGTCCGGTGGCCGTGATGAGCAGGCCCACCACGGCGATCGCGGTGATGACGGCGAGACCCGGGCGGTAGCTGTCGAGGACGGCCTGGGGCGAGGAACTCCCGGAGGAGTTCGCGGTCACGACGGCCGTCACGATCGCGAGGAAGATCGCACCGCCGACCTGCACCGAGGTGTTGAGCAGACCCGAAACCATGCCCTGCTCGTGGTCGTCCACACCGTTGGTGGCCTGGATGTTGAGCGAGGGGAAGACCAGCGCGCAGGCCGCGCCGATCAGCAGCATCGACGGCAGGATCACCGCCGCGTACACGGGGTCCAGGTCGACCCGCAGGAACAGGGCGTAGCCGACGACCATCAGGGCGAAGCCGGCCACGATGAGCCGTGGCGTGCCGAACCGGTCGACGATCGCGCCCATCTTCGTCGAGGACAGCGCCACCAGCGCGCCCGCGGGCAGGAAGGCGAGCGCGGTGTGCAGTGCCGACCAGCCGAGCAGCGACTGCATGTAGATCGTGACCAGGAACTGGAAGCTGACGTACGAGCCGAAGAACGCCATCGCGCCCAGCTGCGCCCGGATCTGGTTGCCGGAGCGCAGTACGCCGAGCCGGATCAGCGGGCTGGGGCTGCGCTGCTCGACGCGTACGAACACGGTCAGCAGGACGGCCACCGCGAGGAACGACAGCAGCGTACGGGCCGAGGCCCAGCCCACCTCGGGTGCCTGGACGACGGTGAAGACGAGCAGCAGCATCGAGGCGGTGCCGAGGATGGCGCCCGGTATGTCGTAGCCGCGGTGGGTGCGGTCGCGCTCGCTGCGCGGGATGAGCTTGAGACCGGCTATCAGGGCGATGACCGCGATGGGCGCGGGCAGCAGCATGGTGAGGCGCCAACTGGCCTCGGTGAGCAGCCCGGACAGGACGAGGCCCATCGAGAAACCGGTCGCGGCACAGGTGACGTAGATGGAGAGCGCGCGGTTGCGCAGCGGGCCCTCCGGGAACGTCGTGGTGATGATCGACAGGCCCGCGGGAGCCGTGAACGCGGCGCTCAGGCCCTTGATGAACCGGCTCGCGATGAGCAGCGGGCCCGAGTCGACGAGCCCGCCGAGCAGCGAGGCGAGCGCGAAGACGGCGAGTGCCACCAGGAAGACCTGGCGGCGGCCGAGGAGGTCGGCGGCACGTCCGCCGAGGAGCAACAGGCCGCCGTAGCCCAGGATGTAGCCGCTGACGATCCACTGCAGGGTCGAGGTGGAGAGATCGAGTTCGGAACCGATGGACGGCAGGGCGACGCCGACCATCGACACGTCCAGCGCGTCCAGGAACATCGCGGCGCAGAGCACCAGGAGGGTGCCCCACAGGCGAGGCGTCCAGCGAACAGCCGGGGACGGCGCCGCGGAGGTGGTGAGCGGAGAGGTCATGCGCCACACAGTACATGCGCGTGCATTCAATGCAAGAGCATTTAATGCGTGCGCAACAAAGGCGGTTTTTTGCTAGGGTGCGGGCCATGGCGGCTGTCGAGAAGGCCGAGCAGGGCCTCGTGGACCAGTGGCGCGACATCCTCGCGGTGCATGCGCGCACACTGTGCGAACTGGACCGGAGCCTGCACCAACACGGCCTGGGCGCAAGTGACTTCGAGGTCCTCGACGTACTGGCCGCGTCCGCGCCGGCCGACGGCGGCGACAGCTCGTACCGCGTCCAGGAGATCGCCGAGCGGGTCCATCTGAGCCAGAGCGCGCTGTCCCGGCTGATCGGCCGCCTGGAGAAGGACGGCCTCGTGGAGCGCTGCATGTGCCCGGAGGACCGGCGAGGCGTCCGGGTCGCCCTCACACCGAAGGGACGCGCGCTGCACGGCGAGGTACTGCCGGTGCAGCGGGCGGTGCTGGGGCGGATGCTGGCGGGTGGCTCCGCGGGGTGAACTGGCTGGGGCGGGTGGGTCGTTGAGGCAGTCGGCCGTCCGCCCGTCGCTTGTGTCGTCGCGTGCCGGTCAGTTCCAGGTGACCGCGGACTTCCGCCGCCACAGCGTCGCGATCGACGAGTCTCCCGTCACGCTCGGGAACGGGCCGCGGTTCCACAGCGCCAGGTAGAGCTGGGCAGTCGTCCCCGCCAACTCGCAGTCCGCGTCCGTCAGTTCGCCCCGCTCGGCCGCCGGGGGCTCGGCCGACAGCCGTACGCTCCACACGGCGTCCGAGTCCGAGGCCCGTACCCTCAGCACCCGCGGCTCGTCCGTCCGTACCCTGCTCCTGCTGCGGGCGTGGAAGCCGAGCAGCAGTTCGTCGATGCCGTCGGCCGCGAAGGCCACGGGGACCGCGGTCGGCGTGCCGCCGCGTGCGGACTCCGCGTCGACCCGGTGCACGGTCGTCTCGTGGGCCTGCCGCCGTGCCCAGAAGGCGAGCGGTGAAGGGGCGGGCAGGAAGCTCCAGCACTCCACGTCGGGAGGAGCGGTGGCGAGCGTCTCGACAAGCCTGCGGTGTCCGTCCCGGAACCAGGTCAGCAACGCCGAACCGTCCAGCTCGGGCAGGCCGCCGTCGGGGTGGTACGAGGTGTGCCCCTCGGCCACGAACGCCGTGGCCCAGCGGTGCACCATGCCGGTGTGCCGCAACAGGTCCCGCACCTGCCAGTCCGGGCAGGTGGGCACGTTGGCGTCGGCCCCGGCCTCCTCCGCGGCCTCGGCCAGCAGCCCGCCTTCCCGGTCCAGGCTTCGAATGAACTCGGCAGTCTCCATGAAGGGGAGTGTGCCGGATGGAGCGGGCTTCAGGAGGGACAGCAGGCGGTGTGCTGGTCGAGGGCCACGATGTTCGCGGCGGGACGGCTGAGCACCGAGCCGATGGTGCCGACGACGTCGGGGCGGGTCGTCGTACGCGACTCGGTATGAGCCGGTGTGTCCAACTCCGCTGTCAGCCCCCGGTGTTCGCGTCCTTCTCGTCGAAGCTCGCGAAGTAGACGGCGGCCATGTCCTCGTCGGCGTGGCCCTGGGCGGCGGCGCGGGCGAAGCGGTCGGCGCTCGCGGCGGCGACGTCGAGACGGAGTCCGTGCCGCTCGCCGGCCTCCACGATGAGCCGGGCGTCCTTGCCGGCGGTGCCCACGGCGAAGGCGGCCGGTGTCAGCTCGTCGTTGAGGATGAGTCCGGCCTTGGCGCGCAGGTAGCCCATGTCGAGCGGGCCGCCCGCGATGGCGTCGAAGAAGCTCTGCGGCTCCACGTCCAGGGCCTTGGCCAGGGCCAGCACCTCACCGGTCGCGTTGGTGACGGCGAGGACCCAGCTGTTGGCCACGAGCTTGAGGCGTGTCGCGCTGCCCGCCGCGCCGTCCTCACCGGTCCACACCGTACGGGCGCCGACGGCGTCGAAGACCGGCGTCACGGCCTCCCTGCCGTCGCCCGGACCGGCGGCCAGGACGAGCAACTGACCGGCCTCGGCGGGCTGTCGGGTGCCGAGAACGGGTGCGTCGTAGAAGACCAGGCCCTTCTCGCGGGCGAAGTCGGCCAGCTCGCCGACGGCCTCGATCCCGGCGGTCGTCGACTGCACCCACGCGGTGCCGGCGCGCAGGGCGGGTGCGGCCTGCCGCATCACATCCAGCGCGGCGGGACCGTCGTACAGCATCGTGAGGACGACATCGGCGCCCTCGACCGCCTCCGCGGGGGTGTCGGCGACGTGCGCGCCGTCGGCGGCGAGGGGTTCGGCCTTGTCGCGGGAGCGGTTCCAGGCCCGGACGGTGTGTCCGGCGCGGACGAGGTTGCGGGCCATCGCGGCGCCCATGATCCCGGTGCCGAGGACAGTGACGGTGAGCTTGTCGGTCATGACATCAACTTTCCTGATCCGTATGGTGCGTCGGGTACCACTGTGCCCTGCCTGGCCCTGCCGTGGCGTGGAGTGGCGTGCTGCGCCGTGACGGTGTCGGGCGCGCGGCGCTGTGCCTCGGCGGGCGGTGTCTCACCCGGGGGCGGCTCCGGCGATGCCGTCAGTCGGCCGTCGCCCGCCGTGTCCCGTACCCGATGACGGCGGCCA
Organism: Streptomyces sp. NPDC058697; assembly: GCF_042715345.1. Lineage (NCBI taxonomy): Bacteria > Bacillati > Actinomycetota > Actinomycetes > Kitasatosporales > Streptomycetaceae > Streptomyces > Streptomyces sp. NPDC058697. Next base: position 509,964 of record NZ_JBHXSU010000004.1, on the reverse strand, counting down.
CCGCGGCCAGGGTCGCCACACTGGTGAGGGCGATGGGCAGGGAGAACCAGTCGGCCATGAAACCGATGGCGGGCGGCCCGAGGAGCATGCCGCCGTAGCCGAACGTGGAGGCGACGGCGACGCCGCTGGGGCCGGCCAGGGCGCCGGCCCGTTCGACGGCGATGGGGAAGATGTTGGCGAGGCCGATGCCGGTGACGGCGAAGCCGAGCAGGGCCGCCCACACGGAGGGGGCGAGCGATCCGACGAGCATGCCGGCGGCGGCCATGGCGCCGCCCGCGACCACCGTCCGGGTCCGCCCGAGCCGCTCCAGGAGCGTGGTCCCGCAGAGTCGGCCGATCGTCATGGCGAGCGCGAAACACGAGTAACCCGCGGCGGCGATGCCCGGGTGCGCGTGCAGGTCCTGCTCCAGGTGCAGTGTGCCCCAGTCGGCCAGGGCCCCCTCTCCGTAGGCCGTGCAGAGGGCGATCAGACCGAAGACGACGACCAGTCGGCGCGTACGGGCGTCCGGTCGCCGGGGTGCACGCTCCTCGGGCCGTCCGGGCGTCGGCCGCGGTACGGGGGATTCGTACCGCAGCAGGGCGCGTCCCGCGACAGCGGTCACCAGCAGGCCGATCACGGTCAGGCCGAGCAGATGCCGGGTCGGCGACAGCGAGCCCGCGACCAGTCCGCCGAGGCCGGCGCCGATCATTCCGCCCAGGCTGAAGGCCGCGTGGAAACTGGGCATGATCGGTCGCCGCAGCGCGGCCACCAGGTCGACGGCGGCGCTGTTGAAGGCGACGTTGATCCCGCCGTACGCGGCGCCGAAGACCAGCAGGACCGCGCCGAGTGCCCAGGTGGAGTGGGTGAGGGGTGGCAGCGCGACGCTGAGGGAGAGGAGGATGCCGCAGGCGACGGTGACGGGGTGGCTGCCGTAGCGGCGGCAGAGCCGGCCGGTGAACATCATCGTGACCACAGCGCCGGCGGAGACGCCGAGAAGGGCGAGGCCCAGGGCGCTGGCGGAGGCGTTGGTCTGCTCTTTGATGGCGGGGATACGGACGACCCAGCCGGCGAAGATGAAGCCGTCGAGGGCGAAGAAGACGGTGAGGACGATGCGGAGTCCGGTGAGGTCGTTGCCCGGCACGACACTGTGCGATCGGGATTTGTTTATTAGCGGCACAAAGTCAGGCTAGGTGGGAGCCGGTGGCTGGGCAAGGGAGTTGACAGCTGCCTGGCCGGCAGGGGCTTGGGGTGCCGCAGGGAAACGCCTCTGTGGTCGGTGGCGCCCAGCGGTGCGTAGCGGATGCCCGTGGCAGTCGTCGCGGGCTTCTGGCGCCTACCCGGGGCTGACCGGCCCGACGGAATGTGCAGAGCGGCGCCCCGGGCGACCGACTGGGGACTGGTGTCGCGCGGACCTGAATTCCATTGCTCGGCTGGTTCGCGGCCAGCCATGTCTGCTGTTCCGGCGCGTGTGTCCATAGGGTGTGCCGGTCCTCGGACACGATTCAGGCCTGGAGAGCGCCGATGCGTCGTAGCCAAGAGCGGACCTCGGCGTCGGCCTTCCCGACTTCCTCGCCCCGTATCGCCAGCCCTTCTCCGATGGTCGCGCCCGGGCAGACCGCCGCGTAGTCGCGCCGGGTGGTGCCCAGTCCGCTCATCGCGTGCGTCGTGACGGGATGGACCGTCTTGCCGCGGAAGTCGTGCTTCTCGGCGAAGGCCGACATGATCATGGGTGCTCGGACGTTCCAGATGGGGCTGCCCAGTAGCACCACGTTGTAGCGGTCGATCGAGGACAGGGGGTCGGCGATGGCCGGCCGGGCATCGGCGTTCTGTTCGCGGACGTTGCGGGCGACCGTCTCGTCGTAGTCGTCGGAGTAGGGGTCGACGGGTTCGATGCGGTGCACGTCGCACTCGATGTGCTCGCGGATCATGCGGGCGAGGACTTCCGTGTTTCCGATCCTGAGGCGGGTGCGTCCGCCGTTGAAGTAGTTCTCGCCCGGCCGGGAGAAGTAGGCCAGCAGGACCCTCTTCCTGGGCGAGGACGTCGCCCCACGCTGCTCACCGGCCTCCGGCGCCGCCTCGCTCGACTTCGACGGGGAACAGCCCGCGATCTGGACGCCGGTCATGATGGTGCCTCCTCCCAGAAGTACGCCGCGGAGGAGTGCGCGTCGCCCCGGCGCGGGGGCTCCGCCCTTCCAGGTGCCGAATCCGTCCCTTGTCATGGTGCTGCCCGCTGCCCGCTGCCCGGGTCAGCCGTCAAGGCGCCGTGCGCTGAGCCAGCTGACCATCGCCGGGTCGCGGTGGTCGAAGAACAGCGTCGCCCCGGTCTCCAGGGTGGCGATGGCCGCCATCTGGTCGTCGGTGAGCTCGAAGTCGAAGATGTCGATGTTCTCCGCCATGCGCTCGGCGCGGACCGACTTGGGGATCGCGACGACGCCACGCTGGGTCAGCCAGCGGAGCACGACCTGTGCCACGGACTTGCCGTGCTTCGCGCCGATCCCGCTCAGGACGGGGTGGGTGAAGATGTCGTTCTTGCCTTCGGCGAACCCGCCCCACGACTGGATCTGGACCCCGTGCTCGCGCATGAGCTCCTGGTCGGCGGTGCGCTGGAAGAACGGGTGGGTCTCGATCTGGTCGACCGCCGGGGTGACCTCGTTGTTGAGGACGAGGTCGAGGAGCCGGTCGGGGTAGAAGTTGGCGACGCCGATCGCCTTGGCGCGGCCCTCGCGGTGGAGGGACTCCATCGCGCGCCACTGGCCGTACACGTCCCCGAAGGGCTGGTGCATCAGGTACAGGTCGAGATGGTCCAGGCCGAGCTTGGCCAGCGACGTCTCGAAGGCGCGCTTGGTGTTCTCCTCGGCGGGCGCGTCCTGGACCCACAGCTTGGTGGTGACGAACAGCTCGTCGCGCGGGATGCCGCTGTTCTTGATCGCCCGGCCGACGGCCTCCTCGTTGCCGTACGCGGCGGCGGTGTCGAGCAGCCGGTAGCCGGCGGCGAGGGCGTCGGTGACGGCCTGCTCGGTCTGCTCCGGCGGGATCTGGTAGACGCCGAAGCCGAGGACGGGCATCTCGACGCCGTTGTTGAGGGTGATGGTCTGCATGGGGCGTTCCTTACGTTTCGCGGGTTCTTCGAGCATCGCGCCTTTCCGGCCCGGCCGGCAGGTCGAGCTGTGCCGGGGAGCGGCGTTCGGGGTAATGACAGGGCCCCCCACGCGCCTGCCACCCAGGTCAGCGCGGTGTGACACTGATGGCATGGCATCCGATCAGAGCACCGACAGGGGTGGCGGCGGTGAGCTGGGCCGGTTCCTGCGCGCGCGACGCACCCAGACGAGCCCCGACCAGGTCGGCCTCACCGTGGGCGCCGGACTGCGCCGCACCCCGGGCCTGCGTCGCGAGGAACTGGCCACGCTCGCCGGCATCAGCATCGACTACTACGTACGCCTGGAACGCGGCAAGGAGACCCGCCCCAGCCCTGCCGTCCTCGATGCCCTCGCCCGTGCCCTGCGTCTCGACGACACCGAGCACCAGCACCTGCGCGAGCTCGCCGCCCGCGCCGCGCAGTACGCCCGCGAACCCTCGCCGCCGAGCCGCACCGTGCGCCCGCATCTGAAGCTGCTTCTGGAGACGCTGCGGCCGAGTCCCGCCTACGTCATCAGCCGCGGCATGGACCTGCTGGCCTGGAACCCGGGCGGCCTCGCCCTGTTCGCGGGCCTCTCCGACTGGCCCGCCACCCAGCGCAACATCGCCCGCTACCTCTTCCTGCACCCCACCGCGCCCATCCTCTTTCCCGACTGGGACTACCAGGTCCGCGGCTGTGTCGCACGGCTGCGCGCCCAGTCCGGCATCGACCCGGACGCCCCCGACCTCACTCATCTGGTGGGCGAACTCCTGCTCAAGAGCCCCGACTTCGCCAAGCTGTGGGAGCGCTACGACGTCGTCGGCCGCAAGAAGACCCAGAAGACCTTCCATCACCCCCAGGTCGGCGTCCTCACCCTCAGCGGCCAGAGCATGCACCTCGAAGAGACGCCCGGCCAGCGCCTCGGCGTCTACACCGCCGAACCCGGCACCCCGGACCACGACGCCATGCTCCTGCTCGACCTGACCGCACCCGAGCCCGCCGCGCATCCGGACATGAGGGTCTGACAGCGACACCGCACCGACCGCGGAACGATCGGTTGAAGGGCCTAGAGCCTAGAGAAGGTCGGTCCAGGGGGAGGCGGGATCGTCCTCCGCGGCCGCCGACCGGTCATCGTGTGCCGGCGTCCGCTTTGCGAGTTGCTCCTGCCCGAGCAGGTCCAGCAGGACCATCGCGTCGTGATCTGCGGTGCCGGGTTCGGCGTGGTAGGTCACCATGCGGTGCCCGGGGGTCCCTTCCAGCTCCATGGACTGGTACCCCGTGGTGAGGTCCCCGACCTCGGGATGGTGGAAGGTCTTGCGGCCGTAGGAGGGACCCTTGATGTCGTAGCGCTCCCACAGACGGGTGAACTCCGGGCTCTTGAGGAGGAGTTCACCGGCGAGCCGGATGAGGTCGGGAGCGTCGGGATCGGTGCCGGCCAGGGCGCGCAGCCGGGCCACGCAGCCGCGGACCTGGGTGTTCCAGTCGTGGAACAGGTCACGCGAGGCGGGGTGGAGGAAGAGGTAACGGGCGATGTTGCGCTCCCTGGCCGGCCAGTCCTCGATGCCGGGGAGGAGCCGCAGGCCGCCGGGGTTGGCCGCGAGCAGGTCGTCGGTACGACTGACGACGTACGCGGGGTGGGGGCGCAGGCTCTCCAGGAGCAGTCTCACACCGGGCCGGACGGTGCGGCTGGGCGCGGCGGGCGGCTCGGGCGCACTGCGCGCGGCGCGGGCGGCCAGGCTGCGCAGGTGCTCCAGCTCGTCGTCCTCCAGCAGGAGGGCTCGGGCGAGGGAATCGACCACCGACGCGCTGGGCCGGGTCTCCTTGCCGCGTTCCAGACGGACGTAGTAGTCGATGCTGATTCCGGCCAGCGTGGCCAGTTCCTCGCGGCGCAGTCCGGGCGTACGGCGCGGGCCGGAACCAGCCGTCAGGCCGACCGCCTCCGGGGTCACCCGGGCCCGGCGGGCGCGCAGGAAACGCCCCAGCTCGGTGCCCACGCCGTTCTGCTCGCTGTTCATGTCTTCCAGTCTGCGGGCCGCGCAACCTCTGCGGCATATGCGTGGGGGGCCCTGTCACACCCCGGAGTACCGCTCCCCGGCACAGCCCGACCTGCCACGCGGCGCGCGATACGGGAAGAGTCGATGGCATCGGGGATGTCCGTCAGAAGCCCCGGTGCGTACCGGCGAGCATCTGGCGATGTGGGAAGGCACCGGCGACGGCAGCCCCGAGACCGAGTGGCTCGAAAAGGTCTCGGACGAGGAGTACAACGCCCCTCGCAGCGGCACCCGCTGAGCCACGGACCCGCCTGCGATCGACACAACGCCCCATTCCGAGCAACACAGCTGGGAGAAGTCTCATGCGAGCAACACTGATGTACGGCGCCGGAGATGTGCGCGTGGAGAACGTCCCCGACCCGAAGATCCAGAACCCCACCGACGCCGTCGTACGCGTCGTGCGCTCCTGTGTCTGTGGCAGCGACCTGTGGCCGTACGGGTCGATGTCCGCCTCCGAGGAGGGCCGGCGCATGGGCCACGAGTTCCTCGGCGTGGTCGAGGACGTCGGCTCGGAGGTGGCCGGGCTGGCGTCCGGTGATCTGGTGGTCGCGCCCTTCGTCTGGGCGGACAACACCTGTGACTTCTGTACCGAAGGACTGCAGACCTCCTGCCGTCACGGCGGCCAGTGGGGCCCGAACGGTGTGGACGGGGGCCAGGGCGAGGCCGTCCGCGTGCCGCAGGCGCAGGGCACACTGGTGAAGCTGCCGGTCGCCGAGGACTCGGCTCTGCTGCCGTCCCTGCTGACCCTGTCCGACGTGTACTGCACCGGCCACCACGGAGTCGTGACGTCCCGGGTCGCCCCCGGCAAGTCGGTCACCGTCATCGGCGACGGCGCGGTCGGGCTGTGCGCGGTGCTGGCCGCCAAGCGGCTCGGCGCCGAGCGGATCATCCTCATGGGCAGGCACACGGTCCGCACCGACCTGGGCCGCGACTTCGGTGCCACCGACGTCGTCGCCGAGCGCGGCGAGGAAGGCATCGAGCGGGTGCGGGAGTTGACCGGCGGAGACGGCACGCATGCGGTGATCGAGGCCGTCGGCGCCACGCAGGCGATGGACACGGCACTGAGCATCGTCCGCCATGGGGGTGTGATCAGCCGGCTCGGTGTCGCGCAGTACACCGAGATCCCGCTCGGCTTCGAGTCGATGATGGGCAACATCACGGTCACCGGCGGCGCGGCCCCGGCCCGTGCCTATATCGAGGAGCTGCTGCCCGACATCCTCGACGGCACGGTCGATCCCGGCCGGGTCTTCGACCACACGGTCGGCTTCGACGGCGTACCGGACGGCTACCGTGCCATGGCCGACCGGACCGCCCTGAAGGTCCTGATCCAGCCCTGACCCGGCGGTGACCCGTACGAGGAGTTGCGCGCCCCCGAGAGTCCTCGTACGGGGTGCCGTCGGTGGAGACGGCGGGGGGCTACTGGACGAGTTCCCAGTCCTGGGAGCCGTCTGTGGCCGCGTTCTGCAAGGTCAGTGGGGCTCCGTCGGAGGCGCCGGTCAAGTACAGGCTGGTGTTCTTGACCGACTGCAGCTTGTAGAACCCGTCGCTGGTCCTGACCAGGTTCCAACTGCCGGTGGCGCTGTTGTCGACCCACTGGCCGATCCGTTGGCCGGCCGTCGCGTTACCGGTCCAGATGGCCGCCGCGCGGCCGCCCGACTTGTTCAGCAGGCTCGTGCCGCCGTTCGGCTCGGTCACCGCGTGCCAGTACTGGGTGTCCGGGTTCGCCGCCGAGCCGGGCTCCTCCAGCACGACGTCGGGAACGTCTCCGTTGCCGATGTTCGCGTCGTTGGTCCTGTTCCCGGTACCGATCACCTGGTCGGTCCTGCGGTTCACCAACTGGTAGTAGGCGCCGGCGGAGTGGCCGAGGTCGACCTCGGCGTAGGCGATCGTCGAGGTGCCCTGGTTGTTGAGGATCGCGATGCGCCCCGTGCCCTCGACGTACTGCAGGTTGCGGCTGTAGCCGGCCGGCGAGGTCGTCTGGTACTCCTTCCACGTGCCGTCGCTGCGTCCGCTCTCGTTGACCCAGACATTGCCGCTGCCCGCCGCGTTGTAGACCAGGCGCCCGCCGGGCAGTTTGATGACGACCGGACTGCCGCCCCTCGTGAGCGGGCGGGAGCCTGCGGCGACCGGCAGCGAGGCGACGTCCGTGCCGGTGGCGGAGCCGCGGTAGAACTCCAGCGGGCTGTCGGCGATCACGTACCGGGTGTTGGCTCCCCCGCCCCAGTACTCGAACGGGAGCATCCACTTGCCGTCCGCCGTTCGCACGACGTTCGTCATGCCCGGCCGGCCGCCGCCGATCTCCGTCTTGCCGCCGCCCATGTTCTGGGTCAGTCCGGCGAGGTCGACGACGGGGGCGCTCCACTGGGCGCTGCTGCCGTCCCAGGTCTTGTGGACGAGGATCTGACCGTGCGAATCCGGGGCGGTGTCGTTCGCCGGGTCCAATGTCGGCACGCCGGTGGCCGCGTCGAAGCCGGTGTAGTCGTTCTCGTCGGAGTAGTAACAGACGAGCTTGCCCTTGTAGACCATCAGGTACGGCTCCCAGAGGGGGTCCACCTGCTTGTTCGTGTTGGCGGCGGCGATGTTCTGGCCGACCGCGCCCGCGCTGCCACCCTGCCAGCCACCCGTCGCGACGACGTTGAGGACCTTCCACGACGCGCCTTCGTCGGTGCTGGAGTACAGGGCGATCGCCAGGTCCTTGCGGTCGCCGTCGTTGGACGGCGTCCAGTTCGGGTCGGCCGCCTTGCGCTCCTTGTAGTAGTAGTCGTCGCCGGACACTACGCTCGCGAGAAGCAGGGTCCCCTGCTTCAGGGTCCCGACGTCCTGGGGAAGCGTGTAGAGGTACGGGTTCGTCCAATTGCTGGTGTACTTCGCGTACTTGGGGTCGCTGGAGAGATACGCGGGAGCCTTGACCTCGGACAACGACTGCCATGACGTTCCGTGGTCGTCGCTCTTGTACACGGGGAGGGTCTGTCTGTCGGCGCTGCCCGTCGCCGACACCACCGTGGACTTCTCGAACGACGCGACCAGACGTCCGCCCGGCAGCTGCGCCGACTTCGGGTAGACCGCGCAGTTGCCCCGCCCCTTCAGACACGGCTCGTTGCCCAGCTGGTAGAGGATCCCGCCCGTCGGGTTGTACGCCTGCGCGCCGGTCATGGGGATCGCCAGCATCGCGGACGCCGCGACGAACGTACCCAGCGCCTTCACTGTTCTTCTTCGCACAGCTCTTATTTGCACAGCCCCTCCTTCGGGGAGACGAGTATGCGGACGTCCCAGGCGCCGAGGTCCAGCGCCGTGCCCGCGGGGAGGGACGTGCCGGTCAGGGCATCGGAGAGGTTCACCGGGGTGGGGACGCTCGCGGGCTCCCAGCTCCAGTTGTGGACGATGTGGACGCGACGGCCGTCGGGGGAGGTGCCGGTCGTGGCGGTGACGGTGCCCGGGAGGTCCTGCCACGCGCTGCGGGAGGACGGTGCCACCCAGGCGGCCAGTGCCCGGGCGAGGTCGCGGCCGGGGACGGTGCCGACGGTGGTGACGTGGCCGGCGCCGTGGCGGCGGGTGGTGACCGCGGGCCAGCGGCCGAAGTGCGGGTGGTCGTAGGTGGCGAGCACCTCGGCGTCGGTGACGGTCAGGCCGTCGACCCAGCGCGTCGCCGTCGCGTCCTGCGGCAGCTTCAACCGGCTGTCCGGCGAGGTGCGTACGGGGATGTCGCTCCCCAGGTTGCTGAACTCGTCGTACTGGACACCTGCCGCTTCCACGAGTCGTCCGGGGGCCGGTTCATGCCGGGCCCTGGCCTCGTGGTCGGCGTAGCCGGTGCGCGGGCCGAGGACCAGGTGGCCGCCTGCTTCCGCGTAGGCCGCAAGCCAGTCGAGTTGGGAGTCGGCGGCGATGTACAGCGCCGGGACGAGGACGGGGTGGCGGCGCACAGCCTCCTCCGGTGGCAGGCCCTCCCGTTCGCCGCGCGGGTCGTGCAGCTGGCGGGCGTGGACGATACGCACCTGGCGGCCGGCGTCGAAGGCGCCCCGGTAGAACGGGTCGAAGATGCGGTGGTAGGCGGTGGGGTCGGGTTCGCCGTCGGGGGCCGCGAGCGGCGGGTACTTCTGCATGAGCCACTTGCTCGGCGTCGAGTAGACCATCGTGATGTCGGCGTCCGGTTCGAGCCCGGCGACGAGTGGACCGGCTGCCTCGAACTCCGAGCCCAGGCGGGCGAGTTCGGCGTAGGTGCGACCGGGCCGGCCGGTGTGGGGCAGGATGCCGCCCCAGTAGGTCTCGGCGCCGAAGTGCAGCGTGTGCCAGTGCCAGTACTCGATCATGCGGGCGCCGCGTGCGACGAGCGCCCAGGCGGCCTGTCGCCACTGGCCGTCGTAGGCGGGGCGGTTGTCCCACGGCATGCCGATGGAGCCGGCGTTGGTCTCGGTGACGAGGAAGGGCTCCTGGCGGGAGGAGAACATCCAGTCGGCGGTCTGGTACAGCGCCCACACACCGGTGGTCTGCCAGCTCTGCTCGTGGTCGTCCGGTGTGGGGTCGGGCAGCAGCAGATCGTCCTGCATGCCGTAGTACGCGTTGCCCGTGGCGATGTCGAGGCGGTCCGTCAGCTCGTCGTCCTCCACCGCGGGCCGCTTGTAGGAGATGCAGGTGGTGACGAACTGCTCGGGGCCGGCGTACTCACGAACGATGTCGGCCTGCCAGCCGATGAACTCGGTGACCTGGCGGGCCTGGAACTCCCGCCAGGCGACGTCGTACTGGGGCTGGACGTTGCCGTCGGGCGTCCACAGGTCGGCCCAGGTCGACAGCCTGTGCGACCAATACACCAGGCCCCACTCGCGGTTGAGTGTCTCCACATCGCCGTACCTCGCGCGCAGGTGGTCGACGAAGCGCTCGAACACCCCGTGGTTGTGCAGGAGTTCGTTGCCGGGTTCGTTGTCGACCTGGAAGCCGATGACCGCGGGATGGCCGGCGTACCGGGCGACCGTTTTGCGGATGACCCGCTCGGCGTGGAAGCGGAAGGCGGGGTGGGTGAAGTCGACCTCCTGGCGGGCGCCCCAGCCGATGCGTTCGCCGGTATGCCGCTCACCAGTGATCTCCGGGTACTGGCGGGCCAGCCACGGCGGGACGGCGTACGTCGGGGTGCCGAGGACGACCGAGATGCCGCGCTCGTGGGCGCCGTCGAGGACGGGCTGGAGCCAGTCGAGATCGAAGCGCCCGTTCTCGGGCTCCCAGGTCGACCAGACGGACTCACCGACGCGGATGACGCTGAGGTGGGCGTCGGCCATGAGGTCGAGGTCGGTCTTGAGGCGCTCGTCGGGGCGTTCGGTGCCGTAGGGAGGCCGGTACTCGTGGTAGTACGCGGCGCCGAAGAGGACGCGGGCGGGCAGGTCCGCCATGGACAAACCTCCGGGGATCAGGGGGAGTTGGGGGCAGGGCGCGTGCGGGTGTTACTGCTTGACGCCGCCGGTGGCCAGGCCGCTCTGCCAGTACCGCTGGAGCATCAGGAAGGCCAGGACGAGCGGGACGATCGAGATCAGGGAGCCGGTCACGACGAGGGCGAGCATGTCGCTGCTGGCTCCGGCGCCGCCGTTCTGGGCCTGGTCGGCCCAGCGGGACAGGCCGACCGTGATCGGGTACAGGTTCGGGTCGTTGAGCATGATCAGCGGCAGGAAGTAGTTGTTCCAGGTGGCGACGAGCGTGAAGAGGATGACCGTCACCAGGCCGGGGGCCAGGAGCCGCAGCGCGATGGTGCAGAAGATGCGGAACTCTCCGGCGCCGTCCACGCGGGCGGCCTCGATGAGGCTGTCCGGGACGGCGTCCTCGGCGTAGATGCGCATGAGATAGAGGCCGAAGGGGCTGATGAGGGAGGGCAGGATGACGGCCCAGGGGGTGTTGACCAGACCCGCCTCGGCGAAGAGAAGGTAGGTGGGGATCGCCAGCGCGGTCGTGGGGATCATGATGGCGCCGAGCACGAGGTTGAAGGCGGCGCCATGACCGCGGAACCGGTACTTGGCGAACCCGTACCCGGCGGCGGCCGCGAGGAGTGCGGCGCCGAGTGCGCTCACCCCGGCGTACATGACCGTGTTGAGCAGCCAGCGTCCGAAGACGCCGTCGTCCTGGGTGAAGGTGGCCTTGATGTTCGACAGCAGCTGCGGGGCGTCCGAGAACCAGAGGCCGAAGCTGTTGAACAGGTCCTGGGTGCTCTTCGTCGAGGCGACCAGCAGCCAGAAGAGCGGCAGCAGGAAGTACGCGAGGGCGGCCAGCATGGCGATGGTGAGCGGGGTGCTGCGGCGGCGGGCGGGCGAGCGGCGCCGGGACCGGGCCTCGGCGGGAAGCCGCTTTGCCGCCGAGGTGGTGGCGGCTGTGGACGCGTTGGGCGTCACGGTGGTCATGAGGTCCTCCTGCGGTTCGCGGTGAGCAGGAAGGCGTACGACACGATCACGATGACCAGACCGAGGATGAAGGACACGGTGGCCGCGTAGTTGGTCTGCTGGCTGATGAAGGCGACCGAGTAGGCGTAGAGGTTGGCGGTGTACGAGCTGTTGATGACGTCCGGGGCGACCTTCATCAGCAGGCTCGGTTCGTTGAACAGCTGGAAGCTGCCGATCACCGAGAAGAGCAGGGTGAGCGTCAACGCCGGGCGCAGCGCGGGGAGTTTGACGGACCAGGCGATCCGCCAGGCGCCGGCACCGTCCATGGCGGCCGCCTCGTACAGCTCGGCGGGGATGGTGCGCAGGGCCGCGTACAGGATGATCATGTTGTAGCCGACGAACTCCCAGGTCACGATGTTCGCGAGGCTGCCGAGCATCCAGCTGTCGCTGAGGAAGTGCGGGGCCGGCAGGTGGAGATCGCGGCTGATCTGGGCGAAGGGGCCGAAGTCGGGGCCGTAGAGGTAACCCCACATGAGGGTGGCGATCACGCTCGGGACGGCGTACGGGACGAAGATGCCGAGCCGGATCACCCGCGACAGCCGCAGCAGACCGCTGTCCAGCGCGAGCGCGAAGAACAGGGCGAGGAGCAGCATCACGGGAACCTGGATGACGAAGAACAGCGCGACACGGCCGATGCCCTTGCGGAGAAGCGGGTCCTTCAGCGCCGTCACGTAGTTGTCCAGGCCGACGAACGACGAGCCGCCGATGAGCTTCTCCTGGAACAGGCTCAGATAGGCGGCGTAGCCGAGCGGGGCGAGGAAGAGCAGCACGAACAGCACCATGAACGGGGCGATGAACAGGGCGCCCGCCGTGCCGTGACTCCGACGGGGAGGGGACTTCGTAGGGTTCGTGCGGGTGACCGCTGTGGTGGCCATCGTCAGCCTCCCTCGACCGTGAAGCCCTGACCCTTGGCGAAGGTCGTGATGCGCGACTGCCACGCACCCAGCGCGCGGACGGTGTCGGACTTGTCGGCGAGGGACTTGCCGACGGTCTCCGTCCAGTCCGTGGCGACCCGGTCGAGGAACGGCGGCCACTGGAAGGAGGGGTTTACCTGTGAACTGATGTCCGCGAAGACCTCGTTGACCTTCTGGCCGCCGTAGAAGGCGGGCGTGTCCCCGAGGAAACTCGCCTCGGCGAGCAGGGCCTTGGTCGCCGGGAAGAAGAACTGCTCGGTGGCGAACATCTTGGCGCTGGCGGGGTCGCTGTTGAGGAACTGTGCGAACAGCGCCGCCTGGATCGGGTTCTTGCTGGAGCGGATGACCGCGGTGGTCGAGCCGCCCCAGTTGCCCGAGCTGGGCTTGGCGGCGTCCCACTGCGGGAGCGGGGCCGCGCGCCACTTGCCCGCGGTGGCCTTGGCGGAGCCGGAGAGGAAGGCCGGGCCCCAGGCGCCGGTGAGCCAGGTGGCGTACTTGCCCTTGTTGAGCGCGGCGTACCACCCGTCGGTGAAGTCGGGCTCGACGCCGATCACGCCCTCCTTGGCGAGGGCGCCCCAGTAGTCGCCGAGCTTCCTGGAGACGGCGTCGTCGACGCTGACGGTGATGTCGCTCTTGCCGGAGGTCACGTACGGCTTCGCGCCGGCCTGCCACAACAGGCCGTGCCAGGCGGCCACTTGGTTGGCGGCGAGGTTGGTGAGGTAGACGTCAGGGTCGGCCTTGTGGAGCTTGCGGGCCGCCGCGGCGAACTCGTCCCAGGTCGTGGGGACTTCGATGCCGTGCTGGTCGAAGATGTCCTTGCGGTACAGCATGCCCATCGGGCCGGTGTCCTGCGGAATCGCCCAGACCTCGCCGCCGCTGCCGCTCACCTGGCCCCAAGTCCAGTCGACGAACGTGGACTTGAGCGCGGAGGCGCCGTACGGGCGCAGGTCGAGCAGGCTGTCGGTGATGGTGAAGGTAGGGATGGCCTGGAACTCGATCTGCACCATGTCCGGCGCGCCGCTGCCCGCCTTGAGCGCGGTGCGCAGCTTGGTGTACTGGGGCGTGCCCTGGCCGGCGTTGACGACCTTGACCTTGACGGCCGGGTACTTCTTCTCGAAGAGCGCGACCTCCTTGTCGATGTTCGGAACCCAGGTCCAGAACGTCAGCTCGGTCGGCGTCCGCATCGCCTTGTCGATGTCGGCCTGGCCGACCGGCTTGGCGGAGGTTCCGCTGGTGCCGTCGCTGTCGCCGCCGCAGGCGGACAGTGCGGCGCTCAGCGACAGCGCTCCCGTCGCGGTGAGGAAGAGCCGACGGTTCATGGAGGAGGAGCCGGATGTGGGCATGGTGAACTCCCGCCGATGGCGAAGGGGCCGGCACGCCGGGGGAGGGCGTGCGGAAAGGGGATGACGAGGAAGAGGGGTGGGCGCGACGAACTGGACGTCGGAGCCGACAGGTTCGGGGAGCGTGGCCGCGCGGCCGGTGTGCGGCACACCGATGTGTGCGGGACAGGCGGGGAGCGCTGAGGCTAGGCGGCTCAAGAGCCGCTGGGTGAAGCGGAGTTCGCGTGTTGGCCGCACTGCGGGGTCGTCCGCGGCGGCGGTGACGCGGTCGGGTCGGACGGGGTCGAACAGTGGCCGGTACGGCGGCTCGCCCCTGGAATCACCCGCCGGGTCCGGGCTCTGAGGCCGGACTGATCGGCGCTGTTCAGTGGTGGGTGGGCGAGCCTCCCTTCGTATGCGGGGGGCTGTACGTGCCTTCGCGGGATCGGGAGGCGGTACGTCGCCGACGTCCCGGGGGCGTCCGGGGTGGCGGGGGCTGCGTCGAGGCACGGACGACGAGGTCGACCGGTGGATCGCTCGCCGGCAGCGCCTCTGCCTGCGGGTTCTCGATGGCGTGCACGAGCCGTTTGAGACCCTCCTGCGCCACGGTGTCGAACGGCTGCCGCACCGTGGTCAGCGGGGGAGTCACATAGGCGGCGACCGGGATGTCGTCGAAACCGACGACGCTGACGTCCTCCGGCACCCGCCGGCCGGCCTCCGCCAGAGCCCGGATCAGACCGATGGCCATGTCGTCGTTGGCGGCGAACACCGCCGTCACCTCGGGGTCGGTGGCCAGTTCCCGGCCCGCCGCGTAGCCGGACGCGGCCGACCAGTCGCCCTCGATGACCGGCGGTTCGTCCCTGCCGTGTGCGGCCAGGGTCGCCCGCCATCCTTCAAGACGGTCCTTGGCGGCGAACCACCGCTGGGGACCGGCGAGATGATGGACCGTCACATGCCCCAGGTCCAGCAGGTGTTCGACGGCCGCCCGGGCCATCAGATCGGCGCCGCCCGCCCCGGTCAGCACCGTGGAGGCGGTGAAGGGCGGTGGCGCGCCGAGGACCAGGACCGGCACACCGACATGGACGGACAGGTCTCCTTCGCTTCCCTCCTCCTCGATCGGCTCGGAGATGACGATCCCGTCCACGCCCTGGTCGAGGAGTGAGCCGACGGCGCCGGCGACGCCCGCGGGGTCGCCTTCCATCGTGTTGACCACGCGGAGCGCGTAGCCCGTGTCCCGGACGACCCGCTCCACCCCCATCAGCAGTGAGGCGGGACCGTACAGGGCCGTGCCCAGCGTCACCACGCCGATCGAGCGGGTTCGTCCGGAGGCCAGTGCCCGGGCGGCGTTGTTGCGCCGGTAGCCGAGCTGTTCGGCGGCTTCGAGGACGCGCCGGCGCACCTCGGTGGAGACGTACGGCTCGTCGTTGAAGACCCGCGACACCGTCTTCTGCGAGACCCCGGCCAGCCGGGCCACGTCCACGCTGCGCGCCGCACCGGGGCTCCCGTCCCGCCCAGTCCCTCGCGTCATTGCGTCTCCCGATGGCTGCACGATCGAGCCCAATACTGTCAGACGCGGTTGTCTGACTGCGCTGTCATGTCTACGCAGTCATAAGGCGGCCGTCAAGAGTTCGGAACGTATCCGTAACGTCCGTCAGCATCGGCCCGGCCCGGCCGAGGCCGCCATCAGGCCCACGTGGACCACCGGTCCACGTGGGCGTCGGTCAGCGGGTCGGTGCTTCGACACCCGTCATCGCGAGGGCCTCCGGCGGAAGGCGGTCGCCGTGGATGGTGATGCGGGCGACGGCTGCGTTGAGCTCCTGGAGTTCGTCGCGGGTGAACCTGACTTCTTCGGCGCCGATGTTCTCCAGGAGGTGGGAGAGCCTGGTGGTGCTGGGTATCGGTACGATCCACGGCTTCTGGGCCAGCAGCCAGGCGAGGTCGATCTGGGCGGGCGTGGCACCCTTGCGAACGGCCCAGTCCTGGAGCAGCTGCACCAGCGGCATGTTGGCGGCCAGGTTGTCCCGGCTGTTGCGGGGGAACGCGGTCCGGCGGTCGCCCTCCGCGAACCGGGTGTACGGACTCATCGTGCCGGTCGTGAAGCCCATGCCCAGCGGCGCCCAGCACACGAAGCCGATGCCGAGTTCCTCGCAGAGTGGCAGGACCTGCTCCTCGGGTCCGCGCCAGAGAGTGGAGTACTCGTTCTGGATCGCGGTGAGCGGCTGGATCGCGTGGGCCCGGCGGACGGTCCCCAGGCCCGGCTCGGAGAGGCCCCAGTGCAGCACCTTGCCCTGACGGATGAGGTCCTTCACCGTGTCCGCGACGTCCTCGATCGGGACGGTGGGGTCGACGCGGTGCTGGTAGAGCAGGTCGATGTGGTCGGTCCTGAGGCGCTTCAGCATGCCGTCGACGGCTCGGCGGATGTGGTCGGGGCGGCTGTTCAGGCCGTTCCGGGCGCCGGTGTCCGGGTCGATGTCCCAGCCGAACTTGGACGCGATCACCACGTCGTCGCGGACGGGCCGCAGGGCGTCGCCGACGATCCGCTCCGACTCGAACGGCCCGTACGCCTCGGCCGTGTCGAAGAACGTCACGCCCTGGTCGACGGCTGTGCGGATGAGGGCGACCATGTCCTTGCGGCTGGTGACGGGACCGTAGAGGTTGCCCGGCATGGTCTGCGTGCCGAGGCCGATGCCGGAGACCTTCAAGGACCCGAGCCTGCGGTGACCGGTCTGCGTGATGGCTGCGGTCACCTGGTTACGGCGGCGCGTGCCTGCTCCGGTGCTCGTGGCGGGCGATGCCGCCTGTGCCGGCGCGGCTCCCGTCACGGCCATCAGCGAGGTCGCTGCGAGCGCGGCCGCGCTCAGGAAGCCGCGACGGCCGTGGCCGGCCGAGTTGCCGTGCGGCGCGCTGTCCTGTTCGTGCATGGGTTACGTCCCTCGTGGTCGTCTGTTGCGAGCACCCTTGGTTGCGTCACCGTCGGTGGCCAGGAAGCAGACCCTGTTGCCCCGGTGAGGTCTTGTCCCGGCCCGTACGGGCCTGAGGACGGGGTCGGCCCCATCGAGTGGCCGAAGCGGAGCACGTCCGAGACGAGCACCTGGGCACTTCGTCCGGCGGCGTCCGGTCCACGTGCGTGGCTCGGATGACGCCCATGCTCGTCCGGCGATGGGCGTCCTGCGGTTCAGGGGTTGCCGCGTGGTCGGGCTGATTCAATCAGCGTGACTGGCGGGGTGGCAGGGCGTGCCGTGCCGGGTAACGGCAGTACCCCTCACTCTCGGGCCGACCGGCTTCAGGTGCCGCCCACTTACTGCGGTCGACGGTTGCCAGGGCCTGTTGATCCCAGGGCCGGGCGGGCGCCCTCGTCGGCCGGGAAGGAGGCGTGGGTGAGGTTCTCGGAGATCTGCCAGATGCGTGTCGCGTCGTCCTCGCTGTGAAGCCGGGAGTAGAGGGCCTGTTCGGCGGGGGCGCCCGACAAGTGCCCGAGGCCGCTGGGGCCGTACAGGCGGGCGCCGTGTGCGTCCGGCGAGGTGGCGGCCAACAGGGCCGGAAGCAGCGCGGTCTCGACGGTCCCGGTGAGGATGCCGCGGCGGGACAGTGCGCGGATGAGGCGTACGCCGGCGGTGTCTCGTGCCCGGCCGACCTCGGGGCGCGCGGCCAGGAGGCTGGTGGGGGCGATGCCGGGGTGGGCGAGGTTGCTGGTGATACCCCAGCCTGCGGCTTGGCTGCGCCGGTCCAGTTCGAGTCCGAACAGGCCGAGCGCGATCTTGGACTGGCTGTACGCCCGGCGGCCGTGGTAGGACCGTTCCCAGTTCAGGTCGTCCCAGTTGATGGCGTTCTCGTTCGCGCTGATGCTGAGCTGTGAGGTCACGCGGGCGCGGCCGGCGCGGAGCAGGGGCAGCAGGTGGGCGACGAGAGCGAAGTGACCGAGGTGGTTGCTGCCGAACTGCAGCTCAAAGCCGTCGGCGGTGGTCTGCCGGTCCGGCGGAGTCATCACGCCGGCGTTGTTGATGAGGATGTGGATCGGACGGTTCTCGCCGCGCAGCGTGGCTCCCAGCGCGGCGACCGAGTCCAGCGACGACAGGTCGAGTTCCCGCAGGGACAGGGCCGCTTCCGGGTGCCGCTGCTTGATCCTCGCGACCGCCGCTTCGCCCTTGCGAGGGTTGCGTACGGGCATGACGACCTCGGCACCGGCGGCGGCGAGGCGGCCCGCCAGGCCGAGGCCGACACCGTCGCTGGCACCGGTGACGACGGCGAGCTTCCCGGAGAGGTCGGTAACGGTGATGTCCGGTCGCGTACGTGACATGTGCTGCTCCAGGGGTTCTCTGGCAGGTGGAATGCGGATGTGATCTCAGGCTGTGGCTGGTCCACGGAGATATCCACGGCCTGTCGATCCCAGGCGGGCCTGGCCCGGTCCGCCGCGGCCGGAAGGGGGGATCAACAGTCCGAGGCAGCCGTCCGGCGCCGCTGGCAGGATGAAAGAGCACTGAAGCCAGGGAGGAAGCAGCTGTGATCGATCGAGCCGGGCTCGCCGAGTTCCTGCGCCGCCATCGGGAGTCACTGCAGCCTGAAGACGTCGGTCTCCCGCGCGGGTTGCGTCGTAGAACCGCCGGTCTGCGCCGCGAAGAAGTCGCCACGCTCTGCCACATCTCTACCGACTACTACAGCCGGCTGGAGCGGGAACGCGGACCGCATCCGTCCGAGCAGATGATCGCCTCGATCGCGCAGGGTCTGCATCTGTCCCTCGACGAACGCGACCACCTGTTCCGCCTCGCCGGGCACAACCCACCCGCGAGAGGCCCGATCAGCGAACACATCAGTCCCGGCCTGCTCCGCATCTTCGACCGGCTCACCGACACCCCCGCCGAGATCGTCACCGAACTCGGCGAGACACTCCGGCAGACCCCGCTCGGCGTCGCACTCACCGGCGACACCACCCGGTACACAGGCCCGGCCCGCAGCATCGGATACCGGTGGTTCACCGACCCGGCCACCCGGGCCATCTACCACCCCGACGACCACGCGCACCACTCCCGCGTCTTCGCCGCCGGGCTACGCAAGATGGTCACACTCCGCGGGCCCGGATCACGGGCCGCCCACCTCATGGACCTCCTGCTCGCCCACAGCGAGGAATTCCGCACCGTCTGGAAAGACCACGAAATCGGCATCCACTACAACGGCGTCAAACGCTACGTTCACCCTGAGCTCGGCGTCCTGGAACTGACCTGCCAGACACTTCTCGACCCCGAGCAGTCGCACTTCCTTCTCGTCCACACCGCGGTCCCCGGCAGCGAAAGCTACGAGAAACTACAGCTTCTCTCCGTCATCGGACCCGGCGTCTCATCGGACAGGCCGTTCGGGGATTGTCGGAAGAACCCTTCCAGCGATGTCGAGGAGAACACTGTCGTCGGGGAGGGCTCCTGACTTGCTCCACACGGCAATATCGCAGTATCCGCCCCGGTCCTTGGAGTCCAGGGCCACGGTCAGTGTCCTGGCCAGGGGACCTTGTTCGACCGGTCCGCCGGATCCGCCACTCCGGAGATCGATCTCGAACTGCATGGTGTGAGCCGAGGAGAAGACCGCGGGACGACCGACAACCGCAAGCGTCTTGATGTCCGTCTCATCCCCGAACTTCATCAGCTTCGCGTACTGGTCGGTCGACAGATGGTTGTAAGTGGCCGAGACATTCACGGTGTACGTGTCGAACGTGACCTCGGCCTCCGGTTGGGCGACCTTTTCATCAGTCAACGGAGCGGTGTTGTTGGTGCCGGAAGCGGAGATCGCGATCTCTCCGGGCGTTCCCAGGAGCGTGGCCAGGTCCGGCCGGTTGAGCGCCTTGCACAGCTCTTCACCGGTCACAGGCTCTGGCGTCTGCTTGTAGGCCTTCGGCAGTTCCTCGTGCTCCCCGCTCGAACACGAGGCGGGCTGCGGGGTGTTGACGTCGGACGGCATCACGCGTGGGGCCACCCACACCGCGGCCGCGAGTGCACCGAACACGGCCAAGGCCGCAACGGCCTGGCCCCATGCGTTGTGGTCCTTCTCTGGAGTGCCCGGGGCGGGACTTGGCCCCGTTCCGACTTGGGCCTGGGCATGGGCCTGGGCCTGGGCTTGGGCTTGGGCGACAGCATCGACCGCGGCCCCGTCCGCGGAGGCTGCCGGACTCGGGTTCCGGCGTGCGCGCAGGGCCCGGATCACCGCGTGGACGCGTATCGCGGTGAACACGAGGAACACCACGCCGAGACCGGCCGCGACCCGATCGTGATCGTGGACGGCGAGATACATGATGCGTACGCCGAGAACGGACCCGACCGCGATGAGGAGGGGTTCGCGGACCCAGAAGGGCAGGAGACGGAGGAGGAAACCGAGCATCCGGCGATCTCACCAGGTCAAGACGATCTTCGCCGTGGTGGAAGCCACAATTCCGGGCGCGTACATGATCTGCCGGGCAAGAGATGCCAAGCCGGCGATCCCGAGATCGCTTCGGGGACGTCAGCTGATCGTTTTCGCGTTCTTCCAACGACGGTTCGTCCGGGGCGTCTCCACCAGAGGATCGCTGTTACAGCCTGGGCCAACCTCCTGGCAGGGCACATCCAGATGTCTGATCAACAGGTTGTGGCGCCGACCTCTCGCGCAGCGGCAAGGTAGGCGAGAACCAGCGTCCGGTTGTCGTCCTGGCAGGCGGCCACCGCCAGTTGGGAGGGGGAAATGCCCCTGACCGGCACGGCGATCACCTCGTCGCGGACGATCAGTGGGGCGTTTCCGGTGGCCAGCAGCGCCACTCCCTGGCCGCCGGCGACTGCCTCGTGGGTCTCCTCGGCGCTGGCCACCACCCCACCGATCCGCGGTTGTCGACCGTCCCGGGCGTCCAGGGCGAGCCAGTAGTCCCGCAGCGGGCCGGCCTCCGGGGGGAGGGCGAGGAAGGGCTCCTCGAGCAGGTCGGTGAAGTCGACCTTTCCCTCGGGGTCGGACGCGGCCCGCGCCGCCAGGGGGTGTCCGTCCGGCAGCGCGACCAGCCGGGGTTCGCGGGCCACCACCGCGTACTGGTAACGGTCATCGTCCGGCAGCGGCAGCCAGACGAAGGCGACATCGCTGGATCCATCCGCCAACCCGGCAGTGGGATCCGCCCAGTTGACCTGGTGCAGGACAGGCTGCGCGTCCGGATACCGGGAGACAAGGCGGGTCCGCAGAGCGGGCAGCAGCCCACGGCCCGGACTGGTGGACATGCCGATCACCAGAGTGCGCCGCTCGGCGGTCTTCGTCTCCTCCACCGCCGCCTCCGCGTTCTGCCAGGCGGCCAGCACCGCTCGGGCGTGCGGCAACAGGGCTTCCCCCACCGCGGTCAACCGCACTGTCCGCCGGTCCCGTTCGAACAGGACCACGCCGAGTTGCTTCTCCAGCATCCGAATCTGCTTGCTCAGCGCGGGCTGGGAGACGAACAGCCGCTCGGCGGCGCGGGTGAAGCTCAGTTCCTCGGCGACCGAGGTGAAGTAGCGCAGATCACGCCCATGGACGTCCATAACTCATGGCTATCACAAGGGGTCTTGGACGCCGCCCTGATACCTGGCGAAGGATTGATCCTGTGGGCGGAAGAGCCCCGAACGGCAGTTGACACGGCAGTTGACGAGGGAGGACGAAGATGAGCGACAACACCAAGGTCTGGCTGGTCACCGGTGCGAGCAGCGGTTTCGGGCGGGCCATCGCGGAGGCCGCGGTCGCCGCCGGCGACACGGTGATCGGCACCGCCCGGGGAACCGAGGCGCTGGACGACCTGGTCGCCGCGTACCCGGACCGTGTCGAGGCGATCAGCCTGGACGTCACCGACGGCGAGCGGATCGATGTGGTGGCCGCCGACGTCCTGGCACGCTACGGCAGGGTGGACGTGCTGGTGAACAGCGCCGGCCGCACCCAGGTCGGGGCGTTCGAGGAGACCACCGACCGGGAGCTGCGCGACCTGTTCGAGCTGCATGTGTTCGGCCCTGCGCGGCTGACCCGGGCGCTGCTCCCGCAGATGAGGGAGCGGGGCAGTGGATCGGTCGTGAACATCAGCAGCTTCGGCGGGCAGCTGTCCTTCGCCGGGTTCTCCGCGTACAGCGCGACCAAGGCGGCGCTGGAGCAACTGTCGGAGGGCCTGGCCGACGAGGTGGCGCCGTTCGGCATCAAGGTGCTGATCGTGGAGCCCGGCGCGTTCCGTACCAACCTGTTCGGCAAGGGCGCGGCGTACTTCTCCGAGGAGAACCCGGCGTACCTGGAGAAGGTCGGCGCGACCCGGCAGATGGTGCAGGGCAGCGGCGGCAGCCAGCCCGGCGACCCGGCGAAGGCCGCGGCGGCGATCCGGCTGGCCCTGGAGGCCGAGAAGCCCCCGCTCCGCCTCGCCCTCGGCGCGGACGCGGTCGACTTCCTGACCGCACACCTGGACTCCGTGCGGGCCGAACTCACCGAGTGGGACGAAGTCTCCCGGGGGACGGACTTCGACACGGAGTGACAGCCGGGCAGGGCGAGGATCTGTGCTCGGTGAATTCGCCGCCTTGCCCTTTCTTCCTCTCGGTGGAGGACCGGCGTCAGGCGGCAGGCGGGACGACGATGACCTTGCCGTGCACCGCGCCTTCGGCGGCCCGGGCGTGGAGCGCCGGCAGCTCGGCCAGCGGCACCCGCTCGGCGATGTCGACGCGCAGCTCCCCGCGGTCGATCAGTGCTACCAGCCGTGACAGCTGGTCGGCGTCGCTGCGGACGAACAGGTCGATGCCGCGCACACCGCGCTCCTCGTCGGCGGGCGCGGGCATCCACACCGTCGTGTTCACCACGACCCCGCCCGGACGGACCAGTGTGACGAGCGCGGCCAGCTCGGCCGGGTCGACCGGCGCGAGGTTGAGCACGATGTCGACCGGCTCGGTCACTGCCGCGGTCACCTCGGTGGTGGTGTGGTCGATGACCTCATCGGCGCCGGCCGACTCGACCGCCTCGCGGCTGCGCGGGCCGGCCGTGGCGATCACGTGGGCGTCGGCTCCCTTGGCCAGTTGCACGGCGTAGCCGCCGACCGCTCCGCCGGCGCCGTTGATCAGTACGCGTTGCCCGGCCGTCAGCTTGGCGTGGTCGAACAGCGCCTGCCACGCGGTGAGGCCCACGATCGGCAGTGCGGCGGCGTCGGCCAGCGGGACGCTCTTGGGCGCCGGCGTCAGGACCTCGGCCGGCGCGAGGACGTACTCCGCGGCGGCGCCGTTCCCGTCCATCGGCAGGAAGCCGATCACGTCGTCGCCGACCACTGTGCCGTCCACGCCCTCGCCCAGCGCGTCGACCGTGCCCGAGACGTCGATGCCGGGGGTGTGCGGCAGCACCACCGGGATGGGGCCACGCATGAAGCCGCCGCGGATGTTGCCGTCGACGGGGTTGAACGACGTCGCGGCGACGCGGATCCGGACCTCACCGGCCCCGGGGACGGGCTGCTCCACGTCCTCATAGCGCAGGACGCCGGGCTCGCCGTACTCGTGGAAACGTACTGCCTTCATTTCGGTTCTCACCTTCGCTGCGATCCAAGTTACTTCGAATTCGAAGCAACTGTTGATGACGATACCTCTGCTTCGAATTCGAAGCAAGTGCTGTCGGTCAGTGCCGGTGTGCGTGCATCGCCGCGGCGAGTTCGGCGGCGGCCTGGTCGATACAGGCACGCAGCCGTGCCGCGTCGCTGCCGGCGGGAGTCGCTGTCGAGCGCCAGTAGCACCGGCATGCTGGAGAGGGCTCTGTCCCCGAGGGCGGCAGGCGAGTCGGATGCGGACGGTTGGCACCGGCGCTCACGACCGCCAAGGACGCCGGACTCCACGCGGCGGTGCTCATCCCGGCCTCGTGTTCATGGCTTCTTCCCTGCGGCCGGGCCGTGGTGCCGTCACCGGGGAGGGCCGAGGATGACGTTGCCGGAGAGTTCCGCGGCTTCGGCGAGCAGCTGCGAGGGGATCTCGAAGCCCTCCGGGCGTGACTCACGGAGGTCACGGCCCGCGTGGCGGAACATCTTCTCCAGCCCACCGGGCGTCGAGATGAGCAGTAGGTCCGCCTTCTCCGAAGTGATGCGGTAGCCGTGCGGGATGCGCCGGGGCAGGAAGACGATGCCGCCCTCCCGTAACTCGTGCTCCTCGTCACCGGCCCACACCAGCGCCGAACCGGACAGAAGCAGGAAGACCTCGTCCTCGTTGTTGTGCACGTGGAACGGCGGCGCCTCGCCCTTGCTGACGTCGAAGCGCCCGACGGTCAGCTGCCCGCCCGTCGCCTCGGCGTCGAGCAGGACGCTGAAGACACCACCGCCGATCCACTCGAGTTGCTGCTGGTCCTCACGTTGTGCGAGGTGGGGGATGCTCATGGCCGGTCCTCGGGATCCGTGGGCGGCGGCGCCGTCCTCCTTTCCGTAACCCTGTGCCGCTCCACTGCCCGATCTCCATGCTCTGCGCTGCTCAGTCGGGCCCAACACTGCCCACGCCGTGCGCTCACGAGTTCACGGCATCGGGTCAATGAGGCTGGTACGGCTGCACGCCACACTCTTCGAATTCGAAGCAGTAGACTCCGGTCATGTCTGATTCGCCGCCGTCGCTCGACCCCGTGCAGCTCGGCGCCTACTTCGACCTCGTCGAGGTGACCAGCCTGCTCCGGCACGCGGTCGAGCAGCAGCTGCGCGAGACCGGTGATCTCAGCTATGTGCAGTTCCAACTGCTGGCCCGCCTCGGAGACTCGCCGACGGGCAGCCACCGCATGACCGACCTGGCCGACGGCGTCGTCTACAGCCGCAGTGGCCTGACCTACCAGGTAGGTCTGCTCGAAAAGGAGGGCCTGGTCGTCCGCGCTCCCTCGCCGGACGACGAGCGGAGCATCACGGTCACCATCACCGATGCCGGGCGCGAGCTGCTTGCGAGGGTGCTGCCGGGTCACGTCGAGGTGGTCAGCGGCCTCCTGTTCGAGCCGCTTTCGCGCGACGACGCCAAGGCTCTGGCAGGCCTGCTGGCGCCGGTGCGCGACCACATGCGCTCGACGCCGCCTCGCTCGGCCGCGCCTCGCCGCCGCAAAGACGGAGCATAAGGACTCGACAGGCGTCGGAGCCCCGGAGGCCGCAGCGGATCGGGACGAGTGTGATCAGCCGGGGGGCAGGATCGGGTCAACCGGCCGAGGTTCGCGGGCTGTTCGACCTGGGTCATGATGTGCTCGGACGGCCGGACGGCCGGACGGCCGGACGGCCGGACGGCCAGACGGCCAGACGGCCAGACGGCCAGACGGCCAGACGGCCGCGGGCAGTCGCCGGTGAAGAACGCGGCGCTCGTCGGAAGGAAGCCGTCCGACCGCGGAGGCATCGCGGAGGCACCGCGGAGGCATGACGGAAACCAAAGGGGAGCTTGGATTGGGAGCGGCGGGCCTGGCGGGCCGGCTGGCGCGGGCTAGAGCCGGTGCGCTGGTGGGCAGGGAGCCGGAGCGGGCGGTGCTCGACCGGATGCTGTCGGGCGCGGCGGACGCTCCGCTCGTGGCGTACATGTACGGTCCCGGCGGCATCGGCAAGTCCTCGCTGGTGCGCTACGCCGCCCGGCAGGCCGAACTCACCGGCCGCCGCGTGGTGCACGTGGACGGACGGTTCCTCGACGCCGATCCGCGCCGGTTCGAGGAGCTCGCGGCCCCGGCGTGTGCCGAACCCGGTGCGGTGCTGCTCATCGACACCTTCGAGCAGTGTCAGCCGCTTGAGGCGTGGCTGCGCGAGACCTTCCTGCTGCGGCTCGCCGACCGGGCGATCGTGGTGGTGGCCAGCAGGGTCGCCCCCGACGCCGAATGGTCGCTGGACCCTGGGTGGGCGCAGCTCTTCACCGCACTGGCCGTGCGGCCGCTCGATGCCGCCCAGTCCCACTCCCTGCTCGCCGCCCGGGGGGTCCCCGCCGAGCAGCGCGGCGCCTTCGTCGCGTTCGCCGGAGGCAGCCCGCTCGCCCTTTCGCTGGCCGCCTCCGTTCCCCCGGCCGCCCCCGGCGCGCCGTGGAAGCCGACCGGCGACGTCCTGACGACCCTGGTCGAACGGCTGGTGGGCGACCTGCCCAGCGCCGTCCACCGGCGCGCCATCGAGGTGGTCGCGCAGGCCTACGTCACCCGCGAGCCCCTGCTGCGCGCAGTGCTGGGTGACGAGGACACCGGCACGCTGTTCTCCTGGCTGCGTCAGCTGCCCTACATCGAGGCCACACCCGAAGGACTGCACCCGCACGACGCGGTGCGGGCGACCCTCGAAGCCGACCTGCGCTGGCGGGACCCCGAGCGCTACGACGACGTCCGCGCCCGCATATCGCTCGCGGGCCTCCAGTCCGTGCGCGGCGCCGCCGAGGAGGACGCGCTGCTGCGGGTCGCGGAGTGGATGTTCCTCTTCCGCGACCAGGGCGGACCGGAGGACTTATACAACTACCGGACGCACCCGCACATCGAGGACACTCCGCTCCGGGCCGAAGACGTGCCCGGCGTGCTGCGCATGGCCGAGGAAGCGGAGGGCCCGGCGTCGGCGGCAGCGGTCGCGCACTGGGTGCGCCGCCAACCGGAGGCCTTCCGCGTCCATCGCTATGCGGGCTCCTGCGCACCCGCGTCGTTCATGGCCATTCTGCGGCTGGACGCACCACTGCCCGAGGACCGCGCCGAGGACCCGGTGATCGCAGCAGTCTGGGACCTTGTGGAGGCGGCCGCTCCCCTGGGGCCGGGCGAGCACCTGGGCATCCGCCGCTTCGCGGTGCAGCCCGGCGGGCACCAGCGGCCCTCGCCCCTGATGGAGCTCACCAGCCGGCGCACCATCGGCGAGGAGATGAGAACCCACGGACGCGCGGTGACCTTCACCGTCTTCGAAGACGCCGACCGATGGGGGCGCTACCTCGCCGAGGCCGGGATGCCGGAGGTCGCGGCCGTGGACGTCGACGGGAGGCGACAGCACGTCTTCGGCCGGGACTGGCGACGGCAAACAGTGGAGCAATGGGTGCAACACCGGGCTCGCGCAGCGCTCACGCCCGTAGCGACATGGCCCGCGACCGCCTCCGCGGGTGGCCTGGGCGGCCGGTTGCCGCGGGCCGCGTTCGAGGAAGGCGTGCTCGAGGCGCTGCGCACCTGGCACACCCCCCGCGAATTCGCGACCAGCGTCCTGGTGCACTCGCATCTGGTGCCGCCGGGCTCACCCGACCCGGTCGCGGACCTGCGCGGCGCCATCGTCTCCGCCCTCGACGCGCTGCAGACCGACCCCGCGGGCGTCAAGGCGCACGAGGCTCTCACCGCCACCTACATCGAGGCCTCCCGCACCCACAAGGCCGCCGCCCGACGGCTGGGGGTGCCCTACGGCACCTACCGGCGCCACCTCGCCCTGGCCAAGGAACGCCTCGTCGAACAACTGCTGCGGCAACCGGCCACGGCGTCGGCGGTCACCAGCACACCGCCACGACCACCCAGGGCCTCGCCGAGCCACCACTGAAGCCCTGACCAGGGGTCAAACTCAGGCGTGCCCAGGTGGCACTCAGGCGTGCCCAGGCACTCAGGCGTGCCCAGGTGGGGCGGCAGCCCCGGTTCAGGCTCGTGCGCCGCCGTCGACCCGCAGGACCGTGCCGGTCACGAACGAGGAGCGGTCGCTGAGCAGCCAGGCGGCGGCCTGGGCGATCTCGTCGGGGTCGGCCGCGCGGCGCAGCGGAGTGTGCGCCTGGAGCCGCTCCTGGAGGCCGGGCGATTCCGTTTCCCAGGTGCGGATCATCTCGGTCAGCGTGTTGCCCGGGGCGATGGCGTTGACTCGGATTCCTTCCGGGCCGTACGTGATGGCAGCCGACTCGGTGAGGCTGTTGACCGCTCGCTTCATCGCACCGTACGCGGGCAGTTCGGGATTGCCCATCAGGCTGCCGACCGACGAATTGTTGACGATGGCCCCCGTCCCGGCGGTGGCCCGGATGGCGGCGACCTCGGCGGCCATCGCCACCCACGGGCCCTTGAGGTTCACGGCGTAGACGTGGTCGAAGTCGGCCTCGGTCACCTGGTCCATCGGGCCGGGCGGCACGAACGTACCGGCGTTGTTGAAGGCGATGTCGAGACGGCCGTACAGGTCCACGGCGCGGTCCACGGCGGCGCGTACGGCGGCCGAGTCGGCCAGGTCGCACACCACGTAGTCGGCGATGCCGCCCGCCGCCCGGACCTCCTCGGTCACCGCCTTCAGCTGGGCCTCCGTCCGGGCCGCGAGCAGTACCCGGGCGCCCTCTCGGGCGAACAGCCGCGCGGCGGCCGCGCCGATACCGCGACCGGCGCCGGTGATGAAGGCGACCTTGCCGTCCAGCAGGCCAAGGGCGGCAGGGGCGGTGGATGTGTCGGCGGTTCGTGTGTTGTCCATGGCAGCGAGCCTGCGCCGGTCCGCGGAGCCCATCCAGGCACCGGCGGTACCTGGATGGGCCCGGACCACCCGCGCACACTGGGGGTGTGGACAGAAGAGAACTGGCGGCCTTCCTGCGCAGCAGGCGCGAGCGGATCACCCCCGCCGACGTGGGGCTGCCCGCCGGACCGCGCCGCCGCACGCCGGGACTGCGCCGCGAGGAGGTGGCGCAGCTGGCGTTCATCTCGGCCGAGTACTACACACGCCTGGAGCAGGCCCGCGGCCCGCGCCCGTCGCGCGAGGTGCTGGCGGGGCTGGCCCGGGCCCTGCGTCTGTCGGACGCCGAGCGCGACCACCTCCACCACCTCGCAGGCGCACCGCCCGGCCCGCCGCCCGGGCCCTCGCGCGAGGTGCGGCAGAGCATCCTCGACCTGCTGAGCCGGCTGCCGCAG
Organism: Streptomyces sp. NPDC058697; assembly: GCF_042715345.1. NCBI lineage: Bacteria > Bacillati > Actinomycetota > Actinomycetes > Kitasatosporales > Streptomycetaceae > Streptomyces > Streptomyces sp. NPDC058697. The sequence continues at coordinate 481,407 of NZ_JBHXSU010000004.1, read as the reverse complement.
GCCGCCGCCATCGTGACGTCCGCGACATTCGAGGTGATCGCCTGGAACGATCTGGCGGCCGCCCTCATGGAGGACTTCTCCGCCCGTCCACGGCGCGACCGCAACCTCGTACGCCGTGTCTTCCTCGGACCGCACCCGCAGGGGCGGCGGTTGTACGGAGTGTCGGACGCGGACGCGTTCGCCCGCAACGCGACGCAGCGGCTGCGCGCCACCGCCGCCCGCTATCCCGAAGACCCCGAGGTGACCGGGCTGGTGGCGGAACTCCTCGCCGGAAGCCAGGAGTTCACCCGGCTGTGGGCCTCCCACGACGTCAGCGCCGAGCCCACACTGTGCAAGACCTTCCAGCACCCGCTGGTCGGCCCGGTCACCGTCAACTGCGACGCCCTCGACATCACCGACCGCGACCAGCAGGTCGTGATCTACACCGCCGCCACCGGCTCACCCTCCGAGGAGGCGCTGCGACTGCTGTCGGTCATCGGCACGCAGCGCATGGACGTGGGCCGCTGAGCCACGCCGGGCCCGGATGCCGGGCCGTACGTGGCGTCGGCCATCCAGGTCGCCCCTCAGACCCGAGTAGCAGACCCGAGCAGGCCCCTCACACCCGCGTATACGTGAGCCGTCGCCCGTCGGCCAGTTCCCGTACGAGCCTGTCGCCCTCGGTGCTCAGCGTGGAGGAGCCGCCGCGGAGGCAGGGGCCGGAGGAGGCGGACTGGTCGATCGCCGGTGGGGCGAAGCGTGCCGGACCGTCCGCGTCCCCTACGGAGACCAGGTTCATGTCGGCCTCGCAGTGCTCGCCGCCGCCGTCCGAGACCAGTGTGGCGGCCGGGCTGCCGACCGGCGTCCGCTCGATGGTCATGCGCTGCGTGCCACCGTTGGCCAGTGGACGCTGCCAGGTGCCGAGCAGTTCTTCGGGCAGCTTCTCCGGTCCCTCGATCCTGTGCAGTTCGGCGGTGCGCCCCGCCGCCTCCCAGCGGAGGGAGTCATCGTCGGTCCGGGAGAGGACATGGTCGCCGAGGGCCGAGCACGAGCCCGCGGGGACGCTGCTGACGACCTTGGTGTCCAGCCGTAGCGACGTACCGCCGCCGGACGGCTTGGCCGCGAGCTTGCCGTCGCTCTTGCACTCGTAGGTCGCGCCGAGGCTGATGCTGGTGGCGACGACCTCGCCCACCTGCCCCGACGAGACGACGAACCGGCGGAACTGATCGGTCGGCTTCCCGTCCCGCTCGACTTCGCCCGCCCAGATGCCCACGAACTCCTTGGGCACGTCGGACGTCACGCCGTTGTTGTCACCGGAGTCGGAGGCGGAGGCGGATTCCGAGCCCCCGTACGGCAGCGGGAGGTCGGCGGCCCACGCGGCGTACACGCCTCCTGCCACCACGGCGGCGACCGCCAGCGCGAGCGCGGCCCGTCGGCGCCTGCCCGTTGGGCGAGGGCGCGGCGAAGGAGCCGGCTCCGTGCGCCCGTGGTCCGGCTTCGGCACGACCTGGGTTCCCCACTCCGACCGTTCCGACTGCTCCGACGAGGGCGGTTCCTCCCAGGTCACGAGCGAGGCGGCGGTCGAAGTCGCGGACGTGGGCGCGGGCGTGGCCGGTGCGGGCGACGCGGGCGACGATACGAAAGCGGCCGGTGCCGGTGCCGCCATCGCGCTCGCGTGCGGCGGCGTGTCCGTGTCGAGCAACTGGACGGCACTGCGCCCCAGTTCGGCGATGATCCGGGCAGGCAGCCACGGCGGCGACGAGGCGCCGGTCCCCACCGGTTGCATCCGTGCGACCACCTCCTCCGGAGTCGGCCTGGCCGCCGGGTCCTTGGCGAGACAGTCGGCGATCAGGCCCCGTACCGGTTCCTCGATCCCCGTCAGGTCCGGCTCCTCCTGCGCGATGCGGAACATCACGGCGTGCACCCCGCCGGAACCGCCACCGCCGAACGGCGTCTGCCCGGTCGCCGCGTACGCAAGTACCGTGCCCATGCAGAAGACATCGGCGGCAGGGCCCACCGGCTCGTCCCTCAACTGCTCGGGCGACATGAAGCGGGGCGAGCCGACCAGCACGCCCGAGCTGGTCGGGGTCGACCCCGGTACCGCGTCCAGCGCCCGCGCGATGCCGAAGTCGATGACCCGGGGGCCGTCGATGGTGATCAGGACGTTGGAGGGCTTGAGGTCCCGGTGGACCAGGCCCGCGCCGTGAATGTCTAGCAGGGCGCTGGCGAGTCCATGGGCGAGGGTGCGTACGGAAGCGGCGGGGAGGGGGCCGTGTCCCTGGGGCGAGACGATGTGTTCCAGCGAGGGACCCGCGATGTAGCCGGTGGCCACCCACGGCGTCTCGGCCTCGGTGTCCGCGTCGAGGACCGGTGCCGTCCAGCGGTCGCTCACCCTGCGGGCCGCCGCCACCTCCAGCCGGAAGCGCTCGCGGAACTCGGGTTCGGCGGCCAGCTCCGGCTTGATGAGCTTGACCGCGACCGTGCGCCCGCCCTCCGAACGGGCCAGACAGACCCGGCCCATGCCGCCCGCGCCGAGGGTTCTGAGCAGTCGATACCGGCCGATTCTGTCGCCAACCCCACCGGAGGTGGCATCGAAGTCGCCTGTCGACGGCTTCGTCATCTGACTGTCTCCCCTCGGTCGGCACTCCGCCCCACTCACCGCCACGAAGGGTCACGAGCCGGTGGTCCACGAGCTTCCGCTCGACGTGAACAGAGGCTACCCGGCTTCGAGTTGCGGGTTGTGCGACGTCCGCGGGCTCGGTCTCCGCCCGAGGCGCGAACACGTCAGGTGCGCCGAGTGGCGATGCTGAGGGCGTTGGCGGCGACGATCGCCCCGATGCTCGCCCACTCCGTCCAGCCCAGGTCCTGGCCGAGGCCGAGCAGGCCGACCACGGCGGCGAGGACGGGGTTGACGCTCATGAACAGCCCGAAGGCCTGGGCGGGTACGCGGCGCAGGGTCAACATGTCCGCCAGGTACGGCACTGCCGAGGAGAGCACCCCCGCGGCGACGGCGTAACCGACGGCCTCGGCGGTCGGCGGGTGCCGGAGCACCAGGACGACGCCGACCGGCAGGAACATCAGCGCGGAGACACCCGACGCGGCGGCCGAACCCTGCGCACCGGGGACACGTTGGCCGACGGTGCGGTTGAGGAGGATGTACGACGCCCAGCAGGCGGCGGCGAGCAGGCCCAGGGCCATCCCGGCGTAGTCGGTCGAGGGCTGGGGGCGCATCAGCGTCACCACGCCCGCGGCGGCGACGACCGCGGCGCAGATGTCCACGCGGCGGCGCGCGGCAGTCAGTGCGATGGCGAGCGGGCCCAGGAACTCCAAGGTCACCGCCAGTCCCAGGCCGATGCGGTCGATGGCGCTGTACAGGGACAGGTTCATCGTCCCGAAGACCAGGGCAAGCAGCAGCACCGGCCGCCACTGCCACCAGGTGAAGGTCCGCAGCCGCGGCCGGCCGACGGCCAGCAGGACGACCGCGGCGACGTACTGGCGGACCGCGACGACCCCGACAGGACCGAGCACGGGGAAGGCGAGGGACCCGATCGCGGCGCCGGTCTGGGTGGACAGGCCACTGCCGATCATCGTGGCCACACCGGCGAGCTGCCGTGAACGCCCGGTCGGCCGAGGGTCCGGGAGATCCGGGTCCGCCAGGCGCGGGGGTGCCGCCGGGGCTGGCGGGGCTGGCGGGACTGTGGGGTGTACGGAGGCGGTGGTGCCGGGCTCGGGTACGGCTCGCATGCTTCGAGCGTGTGACATGACAGCGCATGCGCAAAATGCACCCGGCGAAACATCTATACGCTGCAGTCATGGATGTGGAGCTACGGCAGTTGCGCTGTCTCGTCGCGATCGTCGACGAGGGCAGCTTCACCGACGCGGCCATCGCGCTCGGCGTTTCCCAGGCGGCCGTGTCCCGGACCCTGGCCTCGCTCGAACGCGCCCTGGGCGTACGGCTGTTGCGCCGCACTTCCCGGGAGATGGCACCGACCCCGGCGGGACTGCGCGTGGTGGCACACGCCCGGCATGTGCTCGGCGAGGTCGCCGATCTGGTCCAGGAGGCCAGGTCGGGTCACACCCGTCTGCGGATCGGGTACGCCTGGTCGGCGCTCGGCCGTCACACGTCGGCCTTCCAGCGCCGCTGGGCCAAGGTGCAGCCCGAGACCGACCTGAGGCTGGTCCGCGTCAACTCCGCCACCGCCGGTCTGGCGGAAGGAGCGTGCGATCTCGCGGTCGTACGCAGGCCGTTGGAGGAGGACCGGCGGTTCGACTCCGCCATCGTCGGCCTTGAGCGGCGCCTGTGCGCCCTGGCCGCCGACGATCCCCTGGCCGGGCGGCGCTCGGTGCGGCTCGCGGATCTCGGCGGGCGCACGCTGCTGATCGACCGCCGGACCGGCACCACGACCGCCGAACTCTGGCCGCCGGACGCCCGCCCGGAGACCGAGGAGACGTCCGACGTCGACGACTGGCTCACCGTGATCTCCAGCGGGCGCTGTATCGGCCTGACGGCGGAATCGACCGCCCACCAGTACCCCAGGCCCGGCATCGTCTACCGGCCGGTCCGCGACGCCGAACCCATCGCCGTACGCCTCGCCTGGTGGCGGGACGATCCGCACCCCGCCACCCAGGCGGCGATCGAACTGCTCACGGCGCTGTACCGCAACGGCTGACCGGCCTCAGCCGGTGCTGCGCCGAACAGTTCTGCACCGGACGTCGGTCCGTCAGCCGACGTGCACCCGCGGCCGTCGTGCCCGGTCCGGTTCCGCCTCGCGGAGGACCTCCCGGGTGACGGGGGCGACCTCGCCCTGGCCGAAGAGGAAGAAGCGGAGGAAGTTGGTGAACGGGTTGCCCTCGGTCCACTCGAAGTAGATGTGCGGTATGCAGCCGGTGGTGTCGCGGACGTGCAGGACGAGGGCGGCCAGGGCGTTGGGGACGGAGGACGACTCCAGGGTGAGGACGCGGTAGCGGCCGTGCAGGACCTCGCCGCGTACGGTCAGGCCGGCCTCGAACTCCGACGGGTCCAGGACCGTCACCTCGACGAAGACGAAGTCCTCCTGGGCCGGGACGTCGTTGTCCGCGCGGATCTGCTCGATCTTCTCGCGGTACTCGGTGAGGTCGCGGTTGTCGGGTTCGTTGGCGATGAACCGGATCCGGCGGCTGGCGATGTCCCGTACGAACCGCTGGGCCATGGAGTCCATGGTCACGCTGGTGACGCGGAGTTCGAAGGCACGGGCGAGCCGCGAGAGGAGGGAGACGAGGATGATGCCGGCGATGAAGCAGGCACCGATCTTCACGCCGTCCGGGCGCTCGATGACGTTCGCGACGGTGACGTAGAGGAAGACCGCCGAGATCACGGCGAAGGCGATGGTCCAGTTGCGCTGGCCGGCCTTGCGGGCGGCGATGGTCACCGCGATCGCGGCCGAGCTGATGAGGACCAGGACACCGGTCGCGTACGCGCCGCCCTGCGCGTCCACGTCCGCGTCGAAGATCCACGTGACCAGGAAACCGATCAGCGTGAAGACGATCACCATCGGGCGGACGGCGCGTGCCCAGTGCGGGGCCATGCCGTAGCGGGGCAGGTAACGGGGCATGAGGTTGAGCAGCCCGGCCATGGCCGAGGCGCCGGCGAACCAGAGGATGGCGATGGTGGACACGTCGTAGAGCGTGCCGAAGGCGTTGCCCAGGTACTCGTGCGCCAGATAGGCGAGCGCGCGGCCGTTGGCCTCGCCGCCCGACTCGAACTCCTTCTCCGGTATGAGCAGCGTGGTGATGAAGCTGGTCGCGATCAGGAACACGCTCATGATGAGCGCGGCCGTGGTCAGCAGCTTCTTCGTGCCGCGGATACGGCCCTTGGGGTTCTCCTCGGTGTCGCCGGGGTCGCCCTCGACGTGCGGCATGACCGCCACGCCGGTCTCGAAGCCGGACAGGCCGAGCGCCAGCTTGGGGAAGACCAGCAGTGCGACGCCCACCATGGCAAAAACGTTTCCGTGTTCGGCGGTCAGGGCGGTGGACCAGTCGCTGATCACATGCCCCTCGGTGGCCACGTGCCAGAGCCCGGTCGCCACGACCACGACGTTGAGCGCCAGATAGAGGCCCACCAGTGCGACGGCGACACCGATCGCCTCCAGGAAGCCCTTGAGGAAGACCGCGCCGAGCAGTGCGATGAGCACCAGCGTGATCAGCACCTGTTTGTCGTGCAGCGCGTCGGCCAGATGCGGGTTCTCCACCAGGTGGGTGGAGGCGTCGGCGGCCGAGAGGGTGATGGTGATCAGGAAGTCGGTCGCGGCGAAACCGAGCAGGGTCAGGACGAACAGCTTGCCCTTCCAGAAGGTCAGCAGCCGCTCCAGCATGGCGATCGAGCCCTCGCCGTGGGGGCTCTCCTCGGCAACCCGCCGGTACACCGGCAGCGCGCCCGCCAGCGTGACGACGACCAGCACGATGGTGGCCACCGGTGACAGCAGCCCGGCGGCGAGAGCCGCGATGCCCGGCTGGTAGCCGAGCGTGGAGAAGTAGTCGACGCCGGTCAGGCACATCACCCGCCACCAGCGCTGTCCCTTGTGCACGGGCTTCGTCTCGGCGGGCCGCGGCGCTGCCTGCCGACCCTTGCCCATGTCGGACAGCCCCTCCAGCATCCAGGCGCGCAGGCGACTGGGCGGAGGGTGTTCGGTGGTGGCCATCGGCGTGCTCCTGATGTCCGGCTCGGCGTGCGGTTTCCGGCCATCACGCGGACGGCGGCACCAGCGTATGCAGAGAGTGACGCACAGGCCCACGGCTGAGGCCCCCGTGGGCGTCAAGCTTCCGTTAAGAGAAGCCGTGCGATCGACGGCGGCACATCAGGATGACGACGTCCTGGCTACGGGGGAGTGGACTGGGCCATTCGAGGGGCGCGCGGGGCGCGCCCGTCGGCCGCGGACACCCAGCGTCATCGCGTCGCCGTGGCGGCCCGGGGGATCAGCGGTCCCGCTGCCCGTCGCCCGGTGCCTTCAGCAGTCGGTCCAGTTCGTTGCCGGCCTCTTCGTACCCGGCGTCGGAGATCCGTTGCAGTTCGCGCAGGTCTCCGGTCGCCTTCGCGCGTCGGGTGAGCAGGAACCCCGCGTGCATGGATCCCTCGTCCAGCAGTTCGCTCAGTTCCCCGAGGTCGCCGGCCGAGTCGGCAAGGTCGGCCAGCCGGTCCAGAGCGGTCTCGTTGCCCGCGTCGGCCAGCTCGCGCAGGGTCTCCCGATCGATGTTCATGTTCGCCATGAGGCCATGCTGCAACCCCGCCCCAGGGGCAGGGTCAAGTGGCACGATGGCCGGGTGATCACCATCGGGCAGCTGGCCGGGTTCGTCGGGGTGTCGGTCAAGACCGTCCGCGTCTACCACGACAAGGGCCTGCTCCCCGAGCCCGACCGCGACGCGTCCGGCTACCGGCGGTACGGCGCGAACGACGTCATCGACCTGATCAAGATCCGGACACTCGCCGAAGCAGGCGTCCCCCTGGCCCGTATCCGGGACCTGAGATCGGCGAGCGACGAGGAGTTCCGGCAGGCGCTGCGCGAGATCGACGACGGGCTCACCGACCGCATCCGTGGCCTGCGGGCAACGCAGGGGCGCCTGCGCCGGCTCGCCGCGGGGGATCTGGCGCCGCTGCCCGCCGAGGTGGGCGCGCATCTGGAGGACCTGGCCCGCTGGGGATTCACGCCTCGTTGGGTGGATCTGCAACGCGACCTGTGGATCCTCGTGTTCGCCACCCACCCGGACCGCGCGATCGAGCTCTTCCACGACCAGGCCGAGATCCTGGCCGACCCGGCGCTGCGGCAGATCTTCCTGGACTACGACCACGCGTACGACCTCGACGCCGACGATCCCCGCATCGACGACCTCGCCCGCCGGGCCGTCGAAGCGACCCGCGAACGCTACGGACCGGACGAACTCCCCGGGCTGGACACGGACTCCGAGATCCCCGCTCTCGTCCAGGGCACGGTCAACGCCTCGTCCCCGGCATGGCGGCGGATCGACGCGCTCATTCGGGCACAGCTGGAGTAGCCCGATCGGCCCAGCCCCCGTCAAGGCGGTGTCAACGTCCTTGTGACCGGCGACAAGGATGCGTCAAGGAGTGCTCCGCGCGCCCTGGACAAGCGGTTCGGTAGGGGAAGTAACCGTTCCCCCTCGGGGAGTTGATCGCCAGTGAGCGGAGCACGTCGGCTGCGATGAGTGACGTACGGGCCAACAGGAGTGACGTACGGACCGGCGCAAGCGAGGCAGGGACCGGTGCGGGTGACGTACGCCCAGTGCGCCCCGGACGTCTCAAGGTGTACTTGGGAGCCGCCCCGGGCGTGGGGAAGACCTACCGCATGCTCGACGAGGCGCGGCGCAGGGCGTCGCGCGGCGCCGATGTCGTGGTGGGGTTCGTCGAGTGCCACGGGCGGCCCGGCACGGAACGGATGCTCGACGGCCTGGAGGTCGTCGAGCGGGCCTCGTGCGCCTACCGGGGCGGGGAGTTCGAGGAGATGGACCTCGCAGCCGTTCTGGCCCGGCGCCCGGAGGTCGCGATCGTCGACGAGTTCGCCCACAGCAACGTCCCCGGAGGCGGCCGCAACCCCAAGCGCCGGCAGGACATCGAGGAACTGCTCGCGGCGGGGATCGATGTCATCACGGCCCTCAACATCCAGCATCTCGAGTCGCTCAACGACGTCGTCGAGAAGATCACGCGCGTACCGCAGCACGAGACGGTGCCCGACGAGGTCGTACGACGGGCCCATCAGATCGAGCTGGTGGACATCCCGCCCGAAGGACTGCGGCGGCGGATGGCGCACGGCAACATCTACGCGCCGGAGAAGGTCGACGCGGCTCTCGCCGACTACTTCCGGCCCGGCAATCTGACCGCGCTGCGTCAGCTCGCCCTGCTGTGGGTCGCCGACCGCGTCGACGAGGCGCTGCAGTCCTATCGCTCGGAGCACGACATCGGCGGGGTGTGGGAGACCCGGGAGCGGGTCGTCGTGGCGCTGACCGGCGGGCCGGAGGGGGACACACTGATCCGGCGGGCCGCCCGCGTCGCGGACCGGTCGGCGGGCGGTGACCTCCTCGCCGTACACGTGACCCGCAGCGACGGTCTCGCCGCGGGCGCCTCGCACGCCTCCCTGGCCCGGCAGCGGCGGCTGATCGAGGACCTCGGCGGCAGCTACCACTCCGTGATCGGCGACGACGTCGCCACCGCACTGGTGGAGTTCGCCCGCGCCGAGAACGCCACCCAGCTCGTCCTCGGCACCAGTCGCCGCGGCCGCCTCGAACGGTTCGCCACCGGACGCGGCACCGGCGAGACGGTCGTCGAGCTCTCCGCCGACATCGACATCCACATGGTCACGCACGAGCGCGCCGGGCGCGGCACACTGCTGCCCTCACGCAGGCGCACCCTCTCGACCGTACGCAGGATCGCGGGCCCGGTCGCCGGTCTGCTGCTGCCGGTGGCGCTCACCCTCCTGCTGAACCCGGACTTGGCCAGGGACAAGCTCAACCTCACCAGCGAGGCCCTCCTCTTCCTGCTCACCGTGGTGGGGGTGGCCTGCATAGGAGGGGTCGCGTCCGCGGTGATCGCGTCCGTCACGGCGTCGTTGCTGCTCAACTACTGGTTCATCCCGCCCATCGGGCAGTTCACGCTCGACGATCCCAACGCGCTGCTGGCCCTGGCGGTCTTCGCGGTGGTGGCCGCCACGGTGGCCGCGGTCGTGGACCGCTCGCTGCGGCTGTCGAGACGCTCGGCCCGCGCCACCGCCGAGGCGGAGACCATGTCCTCGCTCGCCGGCACCATCGTGCGGGGCGGCGCGACCATACCCGCCCTGGTGGAACGGACCCGCGAGACCTTCGGCATGGACTCCGCGGAGCTGGTGGACGAGCCGCCCGCGGAGGACGGCGTGACGGCGGTGCCGGCGGGCCCCGGCGCCTTCCTGGTCCTGCGCGGCCGCATCCTCCCGTCCTCCGAACGGCGCGTGCTGGCCGCCTTCGCCGCCCATGTCGGTTCGGCGGTCGAGCGGTCCCGGCTCGCCCAGGCCGCCGCCGAGGTCGAACCGGTCAAGGCGGCCGACCGTATGCGTACGGCGCTTCTGCGGGCGGTCGGCCATGATCTGCGCACCCCGCTCGCCGCGGGCTGGGCAGCCGTCTCCTCGCTCCGCAGCCGGGACGTGGAGTTCTCCGACGAGGACCGGGACGAACTCCTCGCCACCGCCGACGAGTCCATGGCCAGGCTGAACCGGCTGATCGAGAACCTCCTCGACCTCAGCCGCCTCCAGGCCGGCGCACTCACCCTCGACCTGCGCGCCACCGCCCTGGAGGAGGTCCTCCCCGCGGCGCTCGCCGACACCCCGGCGGTCGAGGTGGGGGACCTGGAGGAAGTGCCCGCAGTGCTGGCCGACCCGCCTCTGCTCGAACGGGTGATCGCCAACCTGGCAGGCAACGCCGCCCGGCACAGTCCGGCAGGGCGCAAGGTGCTGCTCAGCGCCAGCGCCCACGCGGGCCGCGTCGAGCTGCGCGTCGTCGACCGCGGCCCCGGGCTCCCGTCCACCGACCGGGACCGGCTCTTCGAACCCTTCCAGCGCCTCGGCGACACCGACAACACGACGGGCCTGGGCCTCGGCCTGGCGCTCTCGCGGGGCCTGACCGAGGCGATGAACGGCACCCTCACCCCGGAGGACACCCCGGGCGGGGGTCTGACCATGGTGCTGTCCCTGCCCTTCGCCGAGCAGGTGCGGCGCGCCAGTGATACGCAGAGGACAGGAGACGGCTCATGAGCTCCGAAAGCGGCGTACGAGTGCCCGGGTTCTCGGGCGCCGGTGTGAACGCAGGAGGTGACGGTGTGATGACCGGCTATCCGCTCCGGGACCGGCTCGCCCTGCTGGCAGGCCTCGCGGGACCGTTCCTGGTGGCACTCGTACTCGTGCCCTTCCGCACCGACCTGTCCCGTACGAACGCCGCGCTGATCCTCGTCGTGGCCGTTGTCGCGGTCGCCGCCCTCGGGAACCGCGTGGCGGGCGCGCTCGCGGCACTGTCGGCGGCGGCCTGGTTCGACTTCTTCCTCACCCGTCCCTACCAGACGTTCGACATCGACACCTCCGCCGATGTCGAGACCGCGGTACTTCTGCTGGTCGTCGGCCTGATCGTGTCCCAGCTCGCGGCCCGTGCCCGCCGCCTGGAAGTGATCACTGTGACCGACGCCGACCACCTCCGTCGCATCCACGAGACCGCCGAACTCGCCCAGTCCGCCAAGTCCTCGGACACCGTGGTCGACCACGTCCGGGGCCAGCTGACCGAAGTGCTCGCCCTGCGTGCCTGCCGCTTCGAGTACGGCACCCTCATGGGCCGGCCGCCCCGCCTGGAACAGGACGGGAGCATCGCGGTCGGCCGCCGGCACCGGGACGTCGACATCGACGGCTGGCCGGACGGCGAGATCGAACTCCGCACCTACGGCAACGGCCACTACCTCGGCCGCTTCATGCTCACCCCCGGCCCGGGTCCCGTGCCGCCGCTCCAGGCCCGCCTCGTCGCGGTCACCCTCGCCGACCAGACAGGCGCGGCACTCGACACGGCCGGGCCGTCGAAGGACGGCTGATCCAGGGGAGTTGATCCCCGGAAACGGCACGGGCGGATCACCGGGCCGTCAGGACCACGTCAAGATTGGAGGCTTTGGCGCGAAGAAGCCGCAAGGAACGGTCGGACGCGGCCGGGACCGGACAGAACCTGGGCGCACCCGCGCATCGCCTCCCCGCGTGCGCGGGCTTTCCATGCGTGAAGGAGTACGTGTCCCATGTCTGTCCTGACCACCGAGCCGGGCGAGGCCCCCGCCGTCGAGGAGCCGCCCGATACCGGCGAGCGGCACCGGCTCACCGCCGTCACCGGCCTGGCCGCCCTCTCGCTGGACGCGATGGCGTCGGTGGCGTACGGCCCCGAGGCGATCGTCCTCGTACTGGCCGCGGCGGGCGCGCACGGACTCGGCTTCACCCTGCCGGTCACGCTGGCGATCGCCGGACTGCTCGCGGTGCTGGTGGCCTCGTACCGGCAGGTGATCGCCGCGTTCCCGGACGGCGGCGGGTCGTACGCCGTCGCGAAGACCCATCTGGGCGCGCGGACGAGCCTGGTGGCGGCGGCCTCGCTGGTCCTGGACTACGTACTCAACGTCGCCGTCGCGGTCACCGCCGGTGTCGCCGCTCTGACCTCGGCCTTTCCTGAGCTGTACGGCGACCGGCTGTTGCTGTGCCTGGTCGTGCTGGTGCTGATCACGGCGGTGAACCTGCGAGGGATCGTCGAGTCGGCCCGTGTCTTCATCGTGCCGACCGCGGTCTTCGTCGTCTCGATCCTGGTCCTGATCGGCGTCGGGCTGTTCCGGTCCGCGCCGGTGAGTACCGAGGCCGCCGCGGGCCATGCCTCCGTGCTCTCCGAGAACGCCACCACGGTCGGTGCGCTGCTTCTGCTGAAAGCTTTCGCCTCGGGCTGTTCCGCACTCACCGGTGTGGAGGCGATCGCCAACGCCGTGCCGTCCTTCCGCGTCCCTCGCGTGAAGCGGGCCCAGCGCGCGGAGGTGGCGCTGGGCGCGGTGCTCGGCGTGATGCTGATCGGCCTGTCCGTGCTGATCTCCCGTTTCCACCTCCAGCCGGTCGAGGGCGTCACCGTCCTCGCCCAGCTGGCCGACGCCTCGCTCGGCCACAACTGGGCCTTCTACGTCATCCAGTTCGCGACCATGATCCTGCTGGCCCTCTCCGCGAACACGTCCTTCGGCGGGCTCCCGGTCCTGCTGAAGCTGCTGGCCCGTGACAACTACCTGCCGCACGTCTTCGCCCTCAAGGCCGACCGCCAGGTCCACCGGCACGGAGTGCTCGCGCTGTCCCTGGTCTCGGCCGCGCTGCTGGTGTTCTCCGGCGGTGACACCAACACCCTCGTGCCGCTCTTCGCCATCGGCGTGTTCGTCGGCTTCACGATCGCCCAGGTCGGCATGGTCCGGCACTGGCGGCAGGAGCGGGGGAGGGGCTGGCGCGGAAAGGCACTGCTGAACGGCTTCGGCGGCGTGCTGACCGGTGTGTCGGCCGTCGTCGTGACGGCGACCAAGTTCGAGGAGGGCGCCTGGCTGATCGTCATCGCCCTGCCGCTGCTGGTGGCGGCCTTCACGGCCGTGCACCGCGCGTACGCCCGGATCGGCGAGCGCCTGGGCCTGGGCCGCATCCCCGAGCAGCCGCACCGCGAGCGCTCCGTGGTGATCGTGCCCGTGTCGAACCTGTCCCGGCTGACCGTCGAGGCCCTGAACGCCGCCGCCTCGCTCGGCGACGAGGTGCGCGCGGTGACCGTCTGCCACCCCGACCCCGAGGACCGCGCCCAGCTGTACGCCCTGGAGCGCGACTGGGAGCGCTGGGACCCCGGGATGCCGCTGATCCGGCTCACCTCCGAGCGCCGTGCCCTGGGCCGTCCGATAGCCGCGTACGTGGGCGAGACCGCCGCCGCCGAGCCCGGCACCCGCGTCACCGTGCTGATCCCCGAGGTCGAGCCGGACCGGCTGTGGCAGCGGCTGCTGCAGAACCAGCGGGGTGCCGTGGTCGCCCATGCCGTCCGGAAGGAGACGGACGCGGTGATCTGCCGGCTGCGGTTCCGTATCTGATCCCGCCTCCCGCATGCCGGAGGCGGGGTCTTCAGGCGTCCGAGGGGTTTGGTTCACGCAGATGGATCAGCCCGCCGTATGGGTTCCGTCAAAGCCGTACGAACCTGCGTATGGGAGCCGTCAACGGCGCTCGAATCCGGCCAGGGAGGCGCTTTCCTCTAATCGTCCGTTCGATCCGAACCTCATCTAGGAGTTAGCGATGGCCGACGTGGCCTTCGTCGTCACCACGATCGCGGTGTTCGCGCTGGTGGCTCTCGTCGCCAAGGGGGTGACGAAGCTGTGACCGCCGAGAACATCGTCGGCCTGATCGTGGCCGTCGCCCTGCTGGGCTATCTCGTCCTCGCCCTGATCTTCCCGGAGAGGTTCTGAGAAGCAAATGAGTCCAGTGCTTGCCGGTGTGCTCCAGATGGTCGCCCTGATAGCGGCCCTGGCTCTCGCCTACCGTCCCCTCGGCGACTACATGGCCAAGGTCTACTCCTCGGACAAGCATCTTCGTGTCGAGAAGTGGATCTACAAGGGCATCGGCGCCAACCCCAACACGGAGATGCGCTGGCCCGCCTACCTGCGCGGTGTCCTCGCCTTCTCCGCGGTGAGTGTGCTGTTCCTGTACCTGCTGCAGCGCTTCCAGGGCAGCCTGCCCGGCTCGCTCGGCTTCTCCTCGATCGACCCGGACCAGGCGTTCAACACCGCCGCGTCGTTCGTCTCGAACACCAACTGGCAGTCGTACTACGGCGAGCAGGCCATGGGCCACGTCGTACAGACCGGCGGCCTGGCGGTGCAGAACTTCCTGTCCGCCTCGGTCGGTATCGCCGTGGCCGTCGCGCTCGTCCGCGGCTTCGCGCGCTCGCGCACCGGTGAGCTCGGCAACTTCTGGTCCGATCTGGTCCGCGGCACCATCCGCATCCTGCTGCCGATCTCGGTGATCGCCGCGATCGTGCTCGTCGCGTGCGGCGCTATCCAGAACTTCTCCGGCATCCACGAGGTAGGCCAGTTCACCGGCGGCACGCAGCAGTGGAACGGCGGCGCGGTCGCCTCCCAGGAAGCCATCAAGGAGCTGGGCACCAACGGCGGCGGTTACTTCAACGCCAACTCCGCCCACCCCTTCGAGAACCCCAACGCGTTCTCCAACCTCTTCGAGATCTTCCTGATCCTGCTGATCCCGTTCGCGCTTACCCGGACCTTCGGCCGGATGGTCGGCTCGCTCAGGCAGGGCTACGCGATCCTCGCCACGATGGTCACCATCTGGATCGGCTTCACGGCGCTGATGATGTGGACCGAGTTCGCGCACCACGGCCCTGCGTTCGATGTCGCGGGCGGCGCTCTGGAGGGCAAGGAGACCCGCTTCGGAGTCGGCGCCTCGTCGATCTTCGCGGTGGCCACGACACTCACCTCGACCGGTGCGGTGGACTCGTTCCACTCCTCGTTCACCGGACTCGGCGGCGGCATCACCATGCTCGGCATGCAGCTCGGCGAGATCGCGCCCGGTGGTACCGGATCCGGCCTCTACGGCATGCTGATCATGGCGATCATCGCGGTGTTCATCGCGGGCCTCATGGTCGGCCGTACGCCCGAGTACCTGGGCAAGAAGATCGGCACCCGCGAGATCAAGTTCGCCGCCTGCTACATCCTCATCACCCCGGCGCTGGTGCTCGTCTTCACCGCCGCGGCGATGGCCCTGCCGACCCCGGGCAACTCGATGACGAACAGCGGGGCGCACGGCTTCTCCGAGATCCTGTACGCCTACACCTCGGCCTCGAACAACAACGGTTCGGCCTTCGCGGGTCTGAACGCGGACACGCAGTGGTTCAACAGCACGCTGGGTCTGGCGATGCTGCTCGGCCGCTTCCTGCCGATGGTGTTCGTGCTCGCCCTGGCCGGCTCGCTCGCCGAGCAGAAGCCGGTGCCCGCGACCGCGGGCACGCTGCGCACCGAGAAGCCGCTGTTCACCGGGCTGTTGGTGGGCGCGATTCTCATCATCACCGGTCTGACCTACTTCCCGGCGCTCGCGCTGGGGCCGCTGGCCGAGGGGCTGGCGTCATGACCACCCGCATAGAGAAGCAAGAGGACACCGTGTCCACGACTACTCCCACTCGGGCGCCGCACAGCGATGTGCCGACCGGTCACAAGGACGAAGGACGCGTCGGCGCGGGTCTGTTCGACCCGAAGCAGCTGCTGAAGTCGCTGCCGGACGCCTGCCGCAAGCTCGACCCGCGGGTGATGATCAAGTCCCCCGTGATGTTCGTGGTGCTGGTGGGCTCGGTCCTGACGACCGTGTTCTCCTTCAAGGACCCCGGCGACTGGTTCGGCTGGGCGATCAGTGCCTGGCTCTGGCTCACCGTCATCTTCGCCAACCTGGCGGAGGCGGTGGCCGAGGGCCGCGGCAAGGCGCAGGCCGACACCCTGCGCAAGGCCAAGACCGACACCGTCGCGCGCCGCCTTTCCAAGGACGGCGGCTCCGAGGAGCAGGTGCCCGGCACCGAACTGCGCATCGGCGACCTGGTTGTCTGCGAGGCGGGCGACATCATCCCCGGCGACGGTGACGTCGTCGAGGGCGTCGCGTCCGTGGACGAGTCGGCCATCACCGGTGAGTCGGCCCCGGTCATCCGCGAGTCCGGCGGTGACCGGTCCGCGGTCACCGGCGGTACGAAGGTGTTGTCCGACCGCATCGTCATCAAGATCACGACGAAGCCGGGCGAGACCTTCATCGACCGCATGATTGCCCTGGTCGAGGGCGCCGCGCGGCAGAAGACGCCCAACGAGATCGCGCTGAACATCCTGCTCGCCTCGCTGACGATCGTCTTCCTGCTGGCCGTCGCCACGCTGCCGCCGTTCGCGGACTACGCGGGCACGCACCTCACGATGGTCGTCCTGGTGGCCCTGCTGGTTTGTCTGATCCCGACCACGATCGGCGCGCTGCTCTCCGCGATCGGCATCGCGGGCATGGACCGGCTGGTGCAGCGGAACGTCCTGGCCATGTCCGGCCGGGCGGTCGAGGCCGCCGGTGACGTGTCGACCCTGCTGCTCGACAAGACCGGCACCATCACGCTCGGCAACCGGCAGGCCGCCGAGTTCGTACCGGTGACCGGCACCACCGACGCCGTCCTGGCCGACGCCGCCCAGCTCTCCTCGCTGGCCGACGAGACGCCCGAGGGCCGCTCCATCGTCGTCCTGGCGAAGGAGAAGTACGGGCTGCGCGAGCGGAGCCAGGGCGAGCTGACCGGCGCCGAGTGGATCGCCTTCACCGCCCAGACCCGCATGTCGGGCGTGGACGTCGACGGACGCAAGATCCGCAAGGGCGCGGCCGGTTCGGTCATGGCCTGGGTCCGGGAGCAGGGCGGCGAGGTGTCCGAGGACGCCGACACCCTGGCCAACCGGATCTCCGAGGCGGGCGGCACTCCGCTGCTCGTCGCGATCGAGGACACCGAGGGCGCCCGGGTGCTGGGCGTCATCCACCTCAAGGACGTCGTCAAGGACGGCATGCGCGAACGGTTCGACGAACTGCGGCGCATGGGCATCAAGACGGTCATGATCACCGGCGACAACCCGCTGACCGCCAAGGCGATCGCGGACGAGGCCGGCGTGGACGACTTCCTCGCGGAGGCCACTCCCGAGGACAAGATGGCCCTCATCAAGCGGGAGCAGGCGGGCGGCAAGCTCGTCGCGATGACCGGCGACGGCACGAACGACGCTCCCGCGCTGGCCCAGGCGGACGTCGGCGTGGCGATGAACACGGGTACGTCGGCCGCGAAGGAGGCCGGCAACATGGTCGACCTCGACTCGAACCCGACCAAGCTCATCGAGATCGTCGAGATCGGCAAGCAACTCCTCATCACCCGGGGCGCGTTGACGACGTTCTCGATCGCCAACGACGTCGCGAAGTACTTCGCGATCATCCCGGCGCTCTTCGCGGCGGTCTACCCGGGCCTGGACAAGCTCAACATCATGGCCCTGTCCTCGCCGGACTCCGCGATCCTGTCCGCGGTCATCTTCAACGCGCTGATCATCATCGCGCTGGTGCCGCTCGCCCTGCGCGGTGTGCAGTACCGGCCGGTGAGCGCGGACAGGCTGCTGCGGCGCAATCTCGGCATCTACGGTCTGGGTGGGCTGATCGCGCCCTTCATCGGCATCAAGATCATCGACCTGATCATCTCCCTCATCCCCGGAATCGGCTGATCGGCTATGAACAACTCGGTATCGAACACTGCTCGGTTGCTCTGGGCCGGCCTGCGCGCGCTTCTGGTGCTCACCGTGGTGACGGGCATTCTGTATCCGCTGGCCATCACGGGTGTGGCACAGGGCCTCTTCAACGACAAGGCGAACGGCTCGGAGATCACGTCGAACGGCAAGGTCGTCGGCTCCTCGCTCATCGGTCAGGCGTACAACCTGCCGCTGAAGAAGGGCCAGGAGACCCCGGACGCGGACCTGAAGTGGTTCCAGGGGCGTCCGCAGAACGGCCTGGGCACCAACAGCGTCAACACCCAGTACAAGCTGATCCTGTCCGGCGCCACCAACCGCTCCGGAGACAACGGCGCGGTCAACGGTGTCTGCCCGACGGACCCGGCGAAGGCCGAGGAAGCCACCCTCTGCCAATGGGTCGTCGCCGCCAAGGACGCCGTCATCAAGGACAACTCCGTGAACGGCTACACGGTCAAGAGCGTGCCGCCGGACGCGGTCACCTCCTCCGGCTCCGGCCTGGACCCGGACATCTCCCCGGCGTACGCCGACATCCAGGTCCACCGGGTCGCGGAGAAGAACGGGCTGCCCGTCGCCGAGGTCCAGAAACTGGTTGACGAACACACCGACGGCCGTACGCTCGGCTTCATCGGAGAGCCCACGGTCAACGTCCTCGAACTCAACATCGCGCTCAAGGAACTCGTGGCGAAGAGCTGATGGCCTTACGCGCACCACGCGGGAGTCGGCGGACGGGGCGGCACCTCGTCTCGTCGACTCCCGCGGCCATGAAGCTCGTTCCGCACGGCCTCGGCCCTCCGCGAGACAGGAAAGGCTTACACCGATGACCCGGGTACTGGTGGTGGAGGACGACCCTCAGCTCGTCCGGGCCCTCGTGATCAACCTGCAGGCCCGCCAGTACGGAGTGGACCCGGCACCCGACGGCGCCACCGCACTCCGTCTCGCCGCCACGCGCCAGCCCGACGTGGTCGTCCTCGACCTGGGCCTGCCGGACATGGACGGTGTGGACGTCATCAGGGCCTTGCGCGGCTGGACCCGCGTACCGATCCTGGTGCTGTCCGCCCGCCGGGCCTCCGACGAGAAGGTGGCCGCGCTCGACGCGGGCGCCGACGACTACGTCACCAAGCCGTTCAGCATGGACGAACTGCTCGCCCGTCTGCGGGCCGCCGTCCGCCGTACCGAGACCGCCCCGCTCGCCCAGGAAACCGCCATGGTCACGACGGACGACTTCACCATCGACCTGCTGGCCAAGAAGGCCACCCGGGCCGGCCAAGACATACGCCTCACGCCGACCGAATGGCATCTGCTGGAGATCCTGGTCACCAGCCCCGGGCGTCTCATCACACAGAAGCACCTGCTCCAGGAGGTGTGGGGCGTCTCCCAGAGCAACAAGACCAACTATCTCCGGGTCTACATGGCGCAACTGCGCCGCAAACTGGAGACGGACCCCTCCCACCCCCGCTACCTCATCACCGAACCCGGCATGGGATATCGCTTCGAAGGCTGAAGCGCCGCTTCGGACACCCGCCTCCTGCACCCCGACGCACCTGCCCCGGCACTCCAACACCCCCGCCCGTAGAGACGAAGAGACGAGAAGATGGCACGCGGCAAGCTTCGGATCTACCTCGGTGCGGCGCCGGGCGTCGGCAAGACCTACGCGATGCTCTCCGAGGCACACCGCCGTGTCGAGCGGGGCACCGACTGCGTGGTCGCGTTCGTGGAGCACCACAACCGGCCGCGCACGGAAGTGATGCTGCACGGCCTGGAGCAGATACCCCGCAGGGAACTGGAGTACCGGGGCACGGTCTTCACCGAGATGGACGTGGACGCGGTGCTCACCCGGCACCCCCAGGTGGCCCTCGTCGACGAGCTGCCCCACACCAACATCCCCGGCTCGCGCAACACCAAGCGCTGGCAGGACGTCGAGGAACTCCTCGCCGCCGGCATCGACGTGATCACGACCGTCAACATCCAGCACCTGGAGTCGCTGGGCGACGTCGTCGAGTCCATCACCGGCGTACGGCAGCAGGAGACCGTCCCGGACGAGGTCGTACGGCGGGCCGACCAGATCGAGCTCGTCGACATGTCCCCGCAGGCGCTGCGCCGCCGGATGGCACACGGCAACATCTACAAGCCGGACAAGGTCGACGCGGCACTGTCCAACTACTTCCGCCCCGGCAACCTCACCGCCCTGCGCGAGCTGGCGCTGCTGTGGGTGGCGGACCGGGTGGACGAGTACCTGACCGAGTACCGCAACGAGCACCGGGTCTCGAAGATCTGGGGCTCCCGCGAGCGGATCGTCGTCGGCCTCACCGGCGGACCCGAGGGCCGTACGCTCATCCGCCGTGCCTCCCGGCTGGCGGAGAAGGGCGCCGGCGGCGAGGTGCTGGCCGTCTACATCGCCCGCAGCGACGGCCTGACCTCTGCCTCCCCGAAGGAACTCGCCGTCCAGCGCACCCTCGTGGAGGACCTGGGCGGCACCTTCCACCACGTCATAGGGGAGGACGTACCGACGGCGCTCCTGGACTTCGCTCGCGGGGTGAACGCCACACAGATCGTCCTCGGGGTGTCGCGTCGCAAGGGATGGCAGTACGTCTTCGGACCGGGCGTCGGAGCCACGGTCGCCCGGGAATCGGGGCCCGACCTCGACGTCCACCTGATCACCCACGACGAGGCGGGCAAGGGGCGCGGTCTGCCCGTCGCCCGGAGCGCGCGGCTCGGCCGGTCCCGGGTCATCTGGGGCTGGCTGGTGGGTGTGGTCGGACCGGCCCTCCTGACGCTGCTGCTCACCAGCGTCACGCCCTCGGTCGGCCTGGCCAACGACATGCTGCTGTTCCTGACCATGACGGTGGCCGCGGCCCTGCTCGGCGGCCTCTACCCGGCGCTGGCCTCGGCCGTGGTGGGCTCCCTGCTGCTGAACTGGTACTTCACCCCGCCCGTGCACACCCTGACGATCGCCGACCCCAAAAACATCGTCGCCATCGCCATCTTCGTGGGTGTCGCCGTGTCGGTCGCCTCCGTGGTGGACCTCGCGGCCCGGCGTACGCATCAGGCGGCCCGGCTGCGGGCCGAGTCGGAGATCCTCTCGGTCCTGGCGGGCAGTGTGCTGCGCGGGGAGACCAGCCTGGAGGCGCTGCTGGAGCGGGTCCGGGAGACCTTCGGCATGGAGTCGGTCGCCCTGCTGGAACGGGCCAGTGACGTCGAGCCGTGGACGTGCGCGGGCAGTGTGGGACCGCAGCCCTGTCAGAGCCCCGAGAACGCGGACGTCGACATGCCGGTCAGTGACCACATGGCTCTCGCGCTGTCGGGGCGGGTGCTGCCGGCGGAGGACCGGCGGGTGCTCGCCGCGTTCGCCGCGCAGGCCGCGGTGGTCCTGGACCGCCAGCGGCTGCAGTCCCAGGCCGACCAGTCACGCACGCTGGCCGAGGGCAACCGCATCCGCACCGCCCTCCTCGCCGCCGTCAGCCATGATCTGCGCACGCCGCTCGCGGGCATCAAGGCCGCGGTCTCCTCGCTCCGTTCGGAGGACGTGGCCTGGTCCGAGGAGGACCAGGCGGAGCTGCTCGAAGGCATAGAGGAGGGCGCGGACCGCCTGGACAACCTCGTGGGCAATCTGCTGGACATGTCCCGGCTCCAGACCGGCACGGTCACCCCGCTGATCCGCGAGATCGACCTCGACGAGGTGGTCCCGATGGCGCTCGGCGGAGTCCCCGAGGACAGCGTGGAACTGGACATCCCCGAGACGCTGCCGATGGTCGCCGTCGACCCCGGCCTGCTGGAGCGGTCGGTCGCCAATCTCGTCGAGAACGCGGTGAAGTACAGCCCCGCCGAGGAGCGGGTCCTGGTGTCGGCGAGTGCCATGGCCGACCGCGTGGAGGTCCGGGTGGTGGACCGCGGCCCGGGCGTCCCTGACCCGGCCAAGGACCGCATATTCGAACCCTTCCAGCGCTACGGCGACGCCCCGCGCGGCGCCGGAGTGGGCCTCGGCCTCGCGGTCGCCCGGGGCTTCGCCGAGGCGATGCGCGGCACCCTCACCGCCGAGGACACCCCCGGCGGCGGCCTCACCATGGTCCTCACCCTCCCGGCCGCATCAGGCGCCCACCCGATCCGCCCCGACCTCCCGGCGACCGCCACGACCTAGGGCACCAGCCGGGGGGGCGCCCGTCCCTTTCACAGCGCATCCCAGAACGAGTGTGATGACTGCCACACGCCGAAGTTCGAACTTCGGCGTTCGCCGTGCGTCTAGTCGGCGTCCGGCCACCGAGTGGCTGCGGAACACCACTCCTCCGCAGTCATCCACTTCATTCACCAAGGAACGTTCAATGGGCTATTTGCGCGGATTCATCCCTTGGATCGTCTCCGGCGTCGTGTCGTCCTTCGACTGGCGCTGGGGTGCGGTCGGAGGACTCGTCACGGGGCTGCTGCTCCTGCTGCAGGACCGCCGCCGCGGTGTCGAACCCGATGCCCTGGTCCTGGAGATCAGCGCCATCGTGTACTTCGTGGTGGTCGGCGCCGTCGCCGTCACCGACCCGGACTCGGTCCTGGCGGACCACACCGACGTCCTCTCCTTCGGCTGGCTGGCCGCCACCGCCTGGGGCGGCCTGGCGATCCGCCGCCCCTTCACGCTGGGCATCGCCCGGCGTCAGACACCCCGCGAGTACTGGGACATGCCGGAGTTCGTCCGGGTCAACAACCACATCACCACGGCCTGGGGCGCCGGCTTCACCTTCATCGGCGTCGGCCTGGCCGTCTGCGGCGCGGTCGACGCCCCGGCCTGGGCCGGTATCGCCGCCCACGTCGCCGGCCTCGCCGGCCCCGCCGTCTTCACGAAGGTCCATCCCGCCCGGGCCCAGGCGCGACTGCAGGCCCAGGCGCAGGTCACGGCAGTTCCCTGACAGGTCCGTCCCCACGCAGGGCGATGACCAGCCACCCGGGCATCGTCACGGACATGACCGAGACCGCGGCCCGCATCACCCCCAAGGAGAGCGGAATGACCGACCAGACAGCTCTTCCCCTGTATCTCCAGGGCCGCTTCGCCCCGGTCCCGGAGGAGCACAGCGCGGCCGATCTCACCGTACGGGGCTCCCTGCCGCCCGACCTGGACGGCCGCTACCTGCGCAACGGCCCCAACCCGCTGCCCGGCCAGGACAACGGGCACTGGTTCACCGGTCACGGCATGCTCCACGGCATCCGGCTGAGGGGCGGACGCGCCGAGTGGTACCGCAACCGGTGGATCCGTACACGGAAGCTGGAGGGACATCCGTTCATCCGCGGGAACGCCACCGTCGACCTCACCGTGACGCCCGCCAACACCCATGTGATCCGGCACGCCGACACCGTGCTGGCGCTGTGCGAGGTGGGCCTTCCCTACTGGGTCTCTCCCGCACTGGAGACCGTCGGGCCGTACGACTTCGGCGGGCGGCTGACCACCTCGATGACCGCCCACCCCAAGGAGGACCCGGTCACCGGCGAACTGCACCTGTTCGGGACCGGGTGCGCCCCGCCCTGTCTCACCTACCACCGGGTCACCGCGGAGGGGCAGTTGCTCGACAGCCGGCGGATCGACGTGCCGGGCCCGACGATGATGCACGACTTCGCCATCACCGAGCACCACATCCTGTGGATGGACCTGCCCGTCGTCTTCGACCCCGCCTTCGCCGGGCGCGGCGGCATGCCCTACCAGTGGGACGAGGGGTACGGCGCGCGCCTCGGGGTCATGTCCCGCACGCCCGGCAGCACCGACGTGAGGTGGTACGACGTCGACCCCTGCTACGTCTTCCACGTCGGCAACGCCTACGAGGACCCGCGGGGGCGCATCGTGCTGGACGCGGTGCGCTACGGCCACGCCGCTTTCCAGAGTGCCTGGACGGACATCGGCGGACCCGCGGGCCCCAGTGGCGTGGCCGGTGCGATGGAGCCGGGCCGTTCGCAGTCCCTCGCCGTCCTGCACCGCTGGACACTGGACCCGGCCACCGGCCGCGTCACCGAGTCCCAACTGGACGACCGCGCGGCCGAGTTCCCCACCCACAACGAGACCCTCACCGGGCGCCCGAACCGCTACCTGTACACCGTCTCCGGTGACGGCATCGCCAAGCACGACCTGACACGCCAGACCAGTCACGCCCACGAAACACCCGGCAGCCGCCATGCCGGCGAGGCGGTCTTCGTACCGGCGGCGGACGGTGAGGGCGAGGACGAGGGCTGGCTCCTCTCGCTCGTCTCGAACGACGACGGCCGGGCGGGGGAACTGGTCGTCCTCGACGCCACGGACCTCTCCGTCCAGGCCGTGGTGGAACTGCCGTACCCCGTCCCGGCCGGCTTCCACGGAAGCTGGCTGCCGGATCTCGAGATTTTGCCCAAGTCCCACCCCACGCACAGTGTCGAGTGGAAAAAATGGGACCCCATCTCCCGAGCACCACACGGATCGTGATTCGTCCGCACGGAGGCGTTCAGCTCATGTTGCCCCTCGACCCGCCCACGGATGAGGAACTCACCCGCAGGGCCCAGGCCGGCGAGACCGGAGCCCTGGGACTCCTGCTGGCCCGCCACCAGGCGCCGATGCGCGCGGTGGCGCTGAGCCTGCTCGGCTACGGCCCCGACGCGGAGGACGCGGTACAGGACGCCGCGCTGACCGCGCTGCGGCGCATCGGCGACGTACGGGATCCGGCGGCCGTGGGAGCGTGGCTGCGCGCGATCGTGCGCAACGCCTCCCGCACGCGCCTGCGTGACACCCGGGAGACGCCCGGCCTGGACGGGCTCGACCACCTGCGGCTTCGCGACGACGAGACCTCGCATCCGGAGCAGCTCATCGAGCAGCACGCGATGCGGGACTGGATCTGGGACGCGGTGGACGAACTGCCGCCGAAGCTCCGGCTGGTGCTGATGCTGCGGCACTTCAGCGGCGTCACCTCCTACCAGGAGATCGCCGATGTCTGCGAGGTACCGGTCGGCACGGTGCGCAGCCGGCTCAACCAGGCCAGGGGGAAAATGGCCCAGGTGCTGCTGTCGACCGCCACGCAGACGCACGACGACTCCGCCGCGCTCACCGAGGACAGCCGGCACGAGGCCGTGGAGACCCTGCAGGCATCCGAGCGCGGCCAACTGCCCCAGGAGATCTCCGAGTTGTGGCCGGTGGAGAGCGAACTGGTCGGCCCGCTCAGCAGGCCGGGAGAACACACCCATCCCGTCCCCGTCATGCGGCAGACCCTGGAATTCGGGGTGCGCCAGAGCCTGCGCCATGTGGTGGCCAGCCGTGACATCACCATCTGGGAAATGGATGTCACACACGATGTCACCGACCACGCCGCCGACCACATCTGCCCGCCGACCCTCGCCTGGCTCATGTTCCGCCGGAACAGAAGGGTGCAGAAACTGCGGCTGATCTTTCCCGTGCCGGTTTCGACGGGCCCGGCCGGGTTTCCGGAACCTGCATGAGGCGTCGGTTGTGAGGCGGCGCTTATGACGTGGCGGTTATGAGGTGGCGGCGCCCGGGCCGGGACGGGAGCCCGCCGCTGCCGTGGCCGGAAGGCTGAGAGGGCTGACGCCGGACAGGTCGTGGGCGGTCATGCTGTTGCGGTCGCCGACCGCGCGGCCCAGGGCGTGGTGCGGCCACAGCCCCCCGGCCACCCGGCGGCTGCGCTCGCCCCATTCACGGGCCTGGGCGCCGCTGGTCTTGTAGTGGTTGAGGGCGAAGCCGCCGGAGTGGATCCGGAGCAGACAGAAGCCGCCGGGATAGTCCTTGGCCGCGCTGACCTCCTGCAGCGTGACGTGCGGCGCCTGCGGCAGGACGGTTCGCTTGTTGCGGTGGGTGTGGCCCGCGTGATGGAGGAAGACACCGGGCGCGGAGGCGTAGGCGTCGAGGATGGAGCGGGCCTGTCGGCGGCCGAGACGCTGCCCGCCGCCCACGGGGAAGAGGGAGTCCCGCACGGTCAGCGGATGGTGGCCGAACACGACGGTGGGCTGGTCGCCGCGCTCCTTCAACCGGGAGCGGAACCAGGACAGTTGCTCGTCACCCAGCCCGCCGGCGTCGGCGCCGTTGCCGTCCTTCTCGTAGGTGTCGAGCCCGATGATCCGCAACCCGCCGAGGTCGCGGGCGAAGTACGCGGGCCCCGCGCCGCCGAGGAACCCCTCGCGGAAGGCGTCTCCGGCGTCGCGGTGCCGGGGCCGGTCGTGGTTTCCGCGTACGACGAAGTAGTCCTGTCCGTGGCTGCCGAAGCCGTCCAGGATCCGCTTGGCCTCCGCCAGGTCCCGCGGCGCGCCCCCGGCCGAGATGTCCCCCGCGGCCAGCAGCAGATCCGCCCCGCGCCGCCGGGCCTCCTCGACCAGGGCCCGGCTCATGATCTCCGGATACGGCGCCAGCCCCGGCTCCTGCGCCACACCACGCAGCAGGGGCAGGCCGGCCATCAGACCGGCGGTGGTCTCCCCGATGTGGAAGTCGTTGCAGAGCGCTATCGACAGCAGATGCCGCCCCGGCGGGGGCTGCGGCGTGGTGAAGGAGTACGGACCCCTGCTCGAACCGAGCCCGTAACGGTTGGTGCCGACGGCGTTGCCGCGGATGAGGTGCAGCGGCGTGGGCGTGGCCGCCGTGCCCCGCGAGCGGGCCTGGTAGTAGTACGTCTGCCCAGGCTCCAGGTCCGTCAGCTCGACATGGTGGTGTGCCGTGGGCCGGTCCTCCGCCGCGGTGCGGTCCAGCCGGGAGGGATGGGTGCCGTACACGACCTCACCCTCCGTGACGGCGGGGAGCATGTGGCCCAGCCCGTCGTTGGTGCCGGGCACTCCGGTGTACCAGGTGATGATCGCGCGGTCCTCGGTCAGGGTGACCAGTTCCAGGTGGACGGCGGCCAGGCTGTCGGGGTGGTGGGTGTGGCTCCTGCGTCCGGACCCGTGGAGGGCCCCGGCGGCGGCCCGCAGCAGCGTGGGGGCGAGGAGGGCGCCGGATCGTAGGACTTCACAGGGAGAGGGCAGGGCCGACATGGCCGCGAGGGGAGCGGAGAAGCAGCAGCGCATGACTGAGTATGTGCCCGCACGCGGTGAACGCCAGTGGCGATACCGAATGCGGCGCCCGGTATGGAATGCGACATCGTCACACGATCACGTACATACTTGATCTTTCTCCGAGGTTTCGCGCACTCGCCGACAGGCCCAACAGGGTTGTGCCGCAAGGGATTTGGCGGAAGTCTGATGGCGTGCCGGTCGCGCCGAGTCGAAGCGGTGTCCCGGCGGGCGGGGAGCGTATCCCGCCCGGACGTGTTCTTCGCCACCTCCGGCGCTGCGAGGCGTTTTCGTGACGGGATCTCCTGTGATGGTCACGCTCCGCTCTCTTCTCGTGCCTCAGGGTCAACCGGCCGCCAGGGGCTGTTGATCGTCCGTACCCCTGCACGGAGGGGTACATCAACCGCGTACCGTGGAGCCATCAAGACCGGAGGTCACGCACATGTCCGCGCTACCGCACGAGCCGAGCCCGCAGGCCGATTCGGATCTGTACCAGCTTGAGGATCCCTACCAGCTCGAATTCGCCGAGGGCCCCCAGACGCTCGCCGAGTTGCGTGCCGCGCTGGAGGTGATGAACCCCGATGTGCTGACCGCTTTCAACGCCCGGCTCGATTCCGCGAGGTTCGGTGCGGAGCAGGCCGAGGTCATCGCCAAGGCCCGCCGTGCCGTGGCCTTCTCGAAGCGTGCCGAGGAGGAGGCGGCCGCGGCGGCCGCCGCGGAGGAGACTGCCGGGGATCCGCCGGTCGAGGACCTGTGGGCCCACCTGGACGTGCGCGACAGCGCTTCCTGACGCACTGCCGGTGTGCTTCGTCGCCACCGGCTTAAACTGTGAGGGATACGCCGAGTCTTGAGGAGGAGCCGGGATGCCGCCGCACAGCCCTTCCGCGGCCGGTGTCCCGGACGAGGGCGACGAGCGGAGTGTGCCGCCCGTCCGGCAGGCGCTGTCGGACAGCGTCTACGAACGCATCAAGGCGATGGTCATGGACCACGAGATCGCCCCCGGCGCACGCGTGGGCATCGAGTCGCTGGCCCGAGCGCTCAAGGTCTCACCGACCCCCGTCCGGGAGGCGCTGGCCCGCCTGGAGTCCGACGGCCTCGTGGTGAAGCGCGCCCTCTCCGGATATCGGGCCACGGAGTTGCTGACCCGTCAGGGCCTTGAGGAACTCTTCGAGATGCGCCTGCTGCTGGAGCCCAGGGCGGCCGCTCTCGCTGCCGCGAACGCCACCGAGGCGCAACTCGACGGCCTGGAGCGGATCGTCGAGGAGATGCAGGTCCAACCGAGCCCGAACGGACGGTACGCGTCCTACCGCGACTTCGCCGCCCTCGACCAGCGCTTCCACGAAGCGATTGGACAGGCCGCGCACCGGCCGCTGCTGGCGGACGCGGTGGAGCGGCTCCACGCGCACCTGCACATCTTCCGGCTCAGCAAGGTCGTCGGCGCGGGCGGCCCGACCGTCGCGGAGCACGAACGGATCGTACGCGCGGTTCTGCGCCGCAATCCCGAGCGCGCGGCCGAGGCGATGACGGAGCACCTCACACGCAGCATGGAACGTCAGCGCGACGTGGGCGACGAGCCCGCTCCCGCGTCCTCGATCCGGTAGACGCGCGAAGACGGGCAGGACGAACGGCCGCCGCGGTGACTGGAGTTCGGGCCCCTAGTCGGTCACTCCCACCTTCGCGTCTGTGGTGGAGTCTTCCCGGTCGTGGATCAGGCGGATGACCCGGCCGCTCATGCGGTCGTAGTCGCGGTCGTTGGCGACCTCGCCGCGGACGCGGTGGTCCGTCATGACGACGATCCGGTCGGCGAGGGTGACCATTTCGGCGAGGTCGCTGCTGATCAGGAGGATGGGCAGGCCGTCGCGGGCCAGGTCCCAGATCAGTTCGTGGAAGGCGTGCTTGGTGCGGACGTCGACGCCCACCGTCGGTTCGTCGATGACGAGCAGCCGGGTGTCGGCGGCGAGCCACTTGGCGAGGCTGACCTTCTGCTGGTTTCCGCCTGACAGCTCACCGGCGTTCTGCCCGAGCCCCGCGATGCGGATGCCGAGCCGCTCGACGAGGTCCTGGGCCACGTCACGCTCCTCGCGTGCCGAGACGAACCCGAGGGCCCTGGCCAGCCGCCTCCACACCGTCACCGTGATGTTGCGGACGATGGGCTGTTCCAGGAAGACGCCCTCCTCCTTGCGGTTCTCGGTGACGTAGCCGATGCCGAACTCGTGCAGGGCCTGGCGGGGCGAGGTGATCCGGGCCGGCCTGCCGTGCACGCGGACCTCGCCGCCCGTGACGCGGTCCAGGCCGAGCACCGCCTTGACCAGTTCGCTCCGCCCCGCGCCGACCAGTCCGTACAGGCCCACGATCTCCCCGGGCCGCACCTCCAGACTGATGTCACGGTGCCCGCCGGCCGTGGAGACCGCGTCCAGCGCGAGCACCGGCGCGGCGGACCGGTCCACCGTGCGGGGGCGCATCTCGGTCGCCGCGTGGGCGCGGCCCACCATGAGGCCGACGATGTCGTCGTGGGTGTGGTCGGCCAGCGGCGCGGACTCCAGCACCGACTTTCCGTCGCGCAGCACGGTGACGGTGTCACAGACGGCGAAGACCTCCTCCAGCTTGTGGCTGACGAAGACGACACAGGCACCGCGGGCGGCCAGCCGCCGGATCACCTCGAACAGCCGCTCAGTCTCCTGCGGGGAGAGGGACGCAGTGGGTTCGTCGAGGAGCAGCACCCGGCTCTCGGTGTAGAGGGCCTTGGCCGTCTCCACCAACTGCTGCTGTGCGACGGACAGTTCACGCACCGGCTGATGCGGATCGAGGTCGACACCGAGTTCCGCGAGGCAGGCCAGGGCCGGTTCGGTCATCGCCTCGCGGTCGACGAGCCCCCGGTTCGAGGGAGGCTTCTGCAGGGTGATGTTCTCCGCCACCGAGAAGCCTGGGATCAGATTGCGCTCCTGGTGGACGACACCGATGCCGGTACGGGTTGCCTCCAACGGCGAGCGCAGGTGGACTGGTTCGCCGCACCAGGTGAGCCGGCCGCCGTCGGGGGAGTGCACTCCGGTGAGGACCTTGATCAGGGTGGACTTGCCCGCGCCGTTCTCACCGAGTAGCGCGTGCACGGTGCCCGCGGTCAGCCGCAGCCCGACACCGTCCAGCGCCCGCACACCGGGGAAGACCTTGACCAGGTCGTGGCATTCGAGAAGGACCGTACTCAACGGGCACCTCCCGGCTGCGGCAGGACGGCGGGCGGTCGTTTGCCGCCCTCCGCCGGTGGGGGTGCCGTGCCACCGGTCCTCCCCAGGCGACTCTGGTGCAGGCGGCCACCGGCGACCGTACCGAGCACGACCAGCCCGATCAGGAGGTTCACCCAGCTCGGGTCCAGCGAGAACTGTGCCCGTGCGGCATCGATCAGCCGCGTCACGAAGGCGGCGAGGACGGTCCCGAACACGGCGATGGAACCGCCGGTGAGTGCCACGCCCCCGATGATGGGCGCGGCGAAGCTCGGCAGCAGCCAGTCACCGCCGACGCTGCGGTTGACGCCGGGCAGCGAGGCGGTGGCCGTCACGGCGGCCACGCCGATCAGCAGCCCGGACAGCGTGTGCGCGGCCACGATCTGCCGGTCGGTGGAGATACCGGACAGCCGGGCTGCGAGAGGGTTGCCGCCCGCGGCGAGGAGCCGCCTGCCCGCGACCGTGCGGTACATGAAGGCGGCCAGCAGAGCCGCCGCGACGAGCGCGGTGACGAACACGAGGGGAATGTTCAGCGGCGCCGCCGTGCCGAGGTCGCGCAGCGCGGGGGAGTAGCCGTCGACGGTACGGGTGCCGGTGAGCCGGTACTGCGCGCCCAGGAGGATCGTCATCGTGGCGAGGGTGACGATGAACCCGTTGATCTGGGTGGCCACGATGACAACGCCGGTCACCAGGCCGACAGCCGTCGCCGTCAGCAGGCCCACGATCACGGCGACCGCGGCGGGCACCCCGTGGTCGGCCATGAGGACGCCCGTCAGACAGGCGGTGAAGCCACCCAGGGCGCCGACGGCGAGATTGAGCTGCCCCACGCACAGCGCCACCATCTGCGCCAGGCCGATGAGGATGGGGGTGGCCAGGTACTGGAGGAACACGCGCACCGAGGGGCCTTCGAAGAAGGCGCCCGACGAGGCCGCACCCAGCGCCACGTATCCCGCCACGACCACACACAGCAGCATCGCCGTCGTGGAACGGGAGAACCGCCGCAGTGCCGGTGTGGTCCGGCCCCACTGCTCGCGGATCGCCCCCGGGCGGCTCATGTCATTCATGCGACTCATGCGGCTCATGTGGAGCGCACCACCTTGCGATAGGACACCACGGTGCGTATCCGGTCGGCCGACAGGGCGAGCAGGAGGACACAGCCGAGGTAGATGTTCAGGCTTTCCAGGCCGACGCCGAGCAGGTCGAGGCCCTTGCGGATCACGCCGACCAGGGCGGTGCCGAGCAGCGTGCCCAGCACGGACACCACCCCGCCGGTGAGCAGGGTGCCGCCGAGCACCGCACCCAGGAAGGAGGGCAGCATGAAGTCGTTGCCGATGGAGGCGCGGAACGTTCCCGTGCCGGCGGCGGCCATGAATCCGGCGAGCGCGGCGAGCAGCCCGGAGAGGGTGTGGGCGAGCAGGACACGGCGCCCGGTGGGAATGCCGGACAGCTCCGCGGCCGCCGGGTTCGCACCGGTGAGCAGCAGCTCCCTGCCGATGCGGGTGCACCCGTACAGAAAACCGAGGCCGGCCATGGCGAGCACGGTGAACTGAGCGATCTGCGGTATGGCGGGTGAGCCGCAGATGGGCCCCGCGCAGATGTCGGCGAGCGAGTAGGACCGCAGTTCGTCGATTCCGGACGGCCGGGTGGTGAAGGCGGCGTCCTCGGTGAGTGCCGAGTACAGCAGGGACACCAGCCCCAGCAGGGCGAAGTCCATCGCCAGCGTGACGACGAAGGAACTCACGCCGGTACGGGCGATGAGCCAGCCGGTGACGGCGCCGATGGCGGCACCGGCGGTCAGGCACAGCAGCAGCCCGGCGGGCATCGGCAGACCGAGCCGGTCGTACCCGAGGCCCGCGAACATGGCCCCGAAGGCCGCCATCCGCCCGACCGCGAGATTCATGTGCCCCACGGACAGGGCCACCATCTGCGCGAGCGCCACCACGGTCAGCGTGGCGACGTCCCGCAGGAGCGGAAAGAGCACCAGGCGCTGGTCGGTGAACGCCGGTCGCAGCACACCGAACAGGACACTGAGCGCGATGACCAGCACGAGCAGGCCGAGCCGCTGGTTGACCCAGAACGGCATGCGGTGACCTGCCGCCTTCTCCTCCGGGACGGTGTCCGGCGGGCTGATGGAGGTCGTCATGCCACCCTCCGGTCGTCAAGGGCGTCCAGGTCCCAGTCGATGCCGATGCCCGGCACGTCAGGTGCCACGGCCATGCCGTCGCGGATGGTCAACTCGGTCCGGGTCACGGCGCGCAACTGCGGGATGTACTCGACGTATTGGCCGTTCGGCACCGCGGCGGCGAGGCTGACATGCAGTTCCATCAGGAAGTGCGGGCAGACCATGACGTTGTGGCTCTCGGCCAGGTGCGCGACCTTCAGCCACGGTGTGATGCCACCGATCCGGGCGGCGTCGACCTGCACGACGGAGGCGGCGCCGGCCTCCAGATAACTGCGGAACTGCATGAGCGAGTACATGGACTCCCCGACGGCGACGGGAATCCGGGTCGCACCCGCGAGACGGGCGTGCCCGCTGATGTCGTCCGCGGGCAGCGGCTCCTCCAGCCAGTACGGGTCGTACGGCTCCAGCGCGGCCGCCAGCCGCAGGACGGAGGACGCCGTCTGGGACTGGTTGGCGTCGGTCATGATGTGCAGCGAGGGGCCCACGGCCTCGCGTACCGCGCGCAGCCGTTCCGCGTCCTCGGCGGGATACGGTCGGCCCACCTTGATCTTGACACCTGCCCACCCCGCCTCCTGGGCCCGCAGGGCGCCCTTCACCAACTCCTCGGCGCTCAGGTGCAGCCAGCCGCCCTCGGTGTCGTAGACCGGAACTTCCCGGCGGTGTCCGCCGGCCAGCCGCCACAGCGGCTCGCCCGCCCGCTTGCACCGCACGTCCCACAGGGCGGTGTCCACGGCGGCGAGGGCGAGCGAGGTGATGGCTCCGGTGGTGGTCGCCCGGGTCAGGGCGAACAGCCGCTGCCACAGCGCCTCGACGTTGCGGGAGTCCTGCCCGACGAGGGCGGGCAGCAGATGGTCGCGCAGCAGGGCCAGTACGGATGTGCCGCCGGTGCCGATCGTGTAGGTGTAGCCGGTTCCCGTGACGCCGTCCGCCGTCTCCAGGCCGACCAGGACCGTCTCCTGTTTGACGAAGGACTGCACCGCGTCGGTACGGTCCTGCTCGACGGCTATGTCGGCCAGCCGGGCGGTCGCGGTCGTGATGATGCTCATCCAGCGAATCCGATTTCTGTCGTGGTCCGTTGTCGGTCGGCCGAGGTTTCGTCGAGGTCCCGTGGGTCTGTCGTCGGGGGAGCCGGTCAGCCGCACGAGAGGATCTTGTCGGCGAACTCCGTCTTGAGCTGCGCGGTCCTCTTCTGCCGGGCCTTGTCGTAGGCGGAGACGTTCGCCTTGTCGACGACGAACGAACCGGAGTCCACCTCCACCCCGGGTTCGCGCACGGTGCACTGCTTCGTCTGCAGCAGCGCCAGGGCCCACGTTCCGACCTCGGCCTGACCGACCGGGTTCTGCACCACGGTGGCCGTGACCGTGCCCTGCTCGATGCCGCTCAGGATCTTGGCGTCGTCGTCGATGGCGATGACCTTCGCCTTCGATCCGGACGTGCTGACGGCGTCGGCGGCGGCGACGGCCGGGTTGTAGGCGGTGGCGACGATGCCCGTGATCCTGTCGCCCTTGGCCGCCATCAGGTCGGACACCGCCTTCTGCGCGGTCTGCAGGTCCGTGTCGATGTCGGTGACGGTCTGCAGGAGACGTACCTTCCCGCCCGTCTCCCCCACGGCCCGGGCGACACCCTTGATGCGCAACTGCGTGTTGGCGTCGACGTTGTTGCCGGTCAGGTGGACCAGCGTGCCGCGGCCGCCCATGGCCTCGATCGCCGCCTTCGTGGCCTTGTACGCGGCGAGTTCGACGTCCGTGGAGAGGCAGAAGTCGGCCTCGTCCTTGTCACCGGCGGGGCAGGAACCCAGGGACGCCACGGGGAAGCCCTGCGATCTCAGGTCCGCGAAGGTCGAGTTGATGTCGGTGGGGGAGACACCGAACACCCCGAAGGAGTTGTAGCCGCGCGCCGCCAGCGTGGACAGCAGGTTGTTCTGCTTCTGCTGGTCCCACTCCGCCGTCTCGTCGAAGGTGACGGCCCCGAGGCCGTAGGTCTTGCGCGCGGTGGTGACCGCCGACTTCCAGGGCTGGAAGTACGGGTGGGCGCCGCCGGGCACGAGGGCGACCTTGGTCCGGGAGCCGTCCACGAGTTCGGCCCCGCCGCCCGTCCGTGAGTCCGGCGCGGCCTGACCGCCTGCCGGAGCACCCGAGTTCTTGTAGGTGCACGCCGCTGTCCCCGCGGCCAGCACCACGGCTGCGACAACTCCGGGCAGGACGGATCTGGTTGGGAAGCGCATGCCCCACCCCTGAGGAATCAGATAGGAAATCGATGCGGCGATCGTGGGGCAGGAACGCTGACGCGTCAAGACTTGCGGCACGGGACGATGGCGTAAAGAGAGGTTTACGCTGGCATGTCGTGGCTCGTTCCGACTGTGGGGCAGCCTCGGAGGGTGTGGTTCCTGTACTTCCTGGGAAGCCTGAACGTCCGCAAAATCATATAGGAAACTGAAGATGTCTTGCTCGGTAACGGCATGCGAGCTCTGGCCAAGGATTCCCCTCGGGGTTCCCAAGAACGGTTCAACGGCTGATCATGATTCATCAATGCTCGTCCATGATTCGGCAACCCGAACAGAGGGCTGTTGAGCCGGACGTACGTTCCCGTTCGTGATCTCTGACCCAGCACCCCACAGAGCTGTCCGCCCTTCGCAGACGGCATCCGTCGCCCCGCTCTCCGGCGCGACACCCCCCGCCCGGCGCTCCCTCCTCCGCGCCGCGCTCACCGGGACCGCGGTCCTCGGCGCCGGCCTGGCCGTCGGCGCCGCACCCGCGGCCGCCGCACCCTCCACCGCCGCCGCGCGCAAGCGGCCCACCACGGCCGAAGAGGCCCTGCGGGAGCTGGCGGCGGGCAACCACCGCTGGCGCACCTTCCGCCAGCAGCATCCCGACGAGTCTCCCGCCGTCCGGCAGGCGCTGACGACGGCTCAGCACCCCTTCGCCCTCGTGCTCGGCTGCATCGACTCCCGGGTGCCCCCGGAGCTGGTCTTCGACCAGGGCCTCGGCGACCTGATGACCGTACGCAGCGCGGGCCAGGTCCTCGACGAGGCCGTGCTCGGCAGCCTCGCCTACGGGGTGCTCGAACTGGGGATCCCGCTGCTCATGGTGCTCGGCCACCAGTCGTGCGGGGCAGTGAAGGCCACGGTCCAGGCGGATGAGTCGGGCGAGGAACTGCCCGCCCACATCCAGTACTTGGCCGACCAGATCAGCCCGGCCATCGATCGCAGCCAGGAGGGTGACGCGCGCGTCGACGCCACGATCGACGCCAACATACGGCTCATACGGTCACGGCTCGCGGCGGAGCCCGACCTCGCCGCCAAGGTGGACTCGGGGGCGCTGGCCATCGTCGGCGCCCGCTATGAGCTGACCACCCAGCGGGTGCACCGCATCGGCTGAGCCACGCACACACGGGGGCGACCGCGGCGGACAGTTGCCGCGGTCGCCCCTCGTGCCCTGGTCAGCGGGCGGTGCTGAGCCAGGGCAACGGGTCCATGTACTGGCCGTCGAGGAGGACCTCGAAGTGCAGGTGGGGTCCCGTGGACAGGCCGGTGGAGCCGACGAGCCCGACCGGTGTGCCGGCGGTCACGGTCTGGCCCGTCGTGACCTGGAGGGCCGACAGGTGACTGTAGGTCGTCTGCAGCCGCTTGCCGCCGATCGTGCCGTGGTCGATCACCACACGGATGCCGTACGCCGCGGTCGTGCCCGCGAACTCGATCCGGCCGTCACGCGCGGCAGACACCTGTGCCCCTTGGGGTGTGCCGAAGTCAACTCCCGTGTGGAGCTTGGTGACCCCGGTGAGCGGATGCGTACGCGATCCGAAGGACGAGGTGACCGTGAGTGTGCTGACGGGAGGTGTCAGTACGGCGCTGGCGTTCTGGCCGCCGCCGTTCTGGTCGGGGGTCCGGCGGACGAGCGCCTCGTACCGCGGAAGCCGTGCCTTGACCTGCTTGAGGAACGTGCTTGCGTCGGCGGGCACGCGGCCCGCCCGCTTCACGGTGTCCGTCCCGACCGTGTAGGCGGCGAGCGTGAGGTCCACGAGGTTGCCGCTGACGGTTCCCTCGGTCCTGAGGTCGGTCACCTGCTCGGCGAGAGAGCAGTCCTGCCGGCCGAGGGCCATGATGGCGTCCTCCGGATCGCGCGGCGAGGAACGGCCGTTGGCGTTGTCGTCCTCGCCCCAGGTCCGCCATTGGGCGTCCGTGAAGCCCGCGATTCCCTGCTGCGACAGGCTGGCGCTGTCGTTGCTCCACCCGGAGAGCTGGTCGATCTGGGCGGCGAGCAGGGAGGGGGTGACGACCGTGCAGGCCTCGGCCGCCTTGCGCAGCCACGGGACGTAGGAGGCATCGACGTTGGCGACGGACGTCTGTGCCGGATCCGGCCCCTGGGACTGGCCGGGGGAGAGCCCGCCGGTCATGGCCAGATATCCCGAGACCCCGATCAGCGCCACCAGACTGGGCGCCACGATCAGGGCGAAGGGGCCGGGCCCACGGCGCCGCGGCCGTGGCTGCGGACTGAACGCCTCTTCGGCACCAGCTCGTTCAGCCGTGCCCGCCGCCTCGCGGACGGCTGCCGCGCCTTCCCTCTCCTCGGTCACGTGCCGGGCTGGCTGCGCTGAGGTAGTGCGGCTGGGCGTGGTGTCGGCGAAATGTTCAGGCTCACGTTCGGACGCTAACGGTCCCCGCGACCGGACGTCACCGGTCATCGAGGCACGGTGTCCTGCCCGAAGGGGCAGTGTTGATGTCCGGCGTCATACACGGCAGACCACGCCGGGCGTCACGGAACAGCCACATCTCCCGCACGCCGTCCACGCATCCCGCCCGCTTCACAAGCGCGTACTGGTGTGGATCGGCGGCTCGGGACTGTTCATCGCGGGCGCTCTCGTCGCGGCCAACGGGAGCGACGGGCAGGAAGCCGTCGAGACCAGGGCCAAGCCCGCGACGACCATCACCGCGACCGTCAGCCACCCCGCAAACTCGGGCTTGCCGCCGTGTTCCCGGGTCTGCGACGATCGCTGACCCTGCGCCCGCGGCAACAGGTTGCGGCAGTCGAGGAGGTCCGGTGCACAGACGGTGGCTGTTCGTCGCGGCGGCCGGGGCGCTCATAGTCGTCTCCTTGATCGTGGGGCTGCTGGTCGACCACGAGGCCGGCACCGGGGGCGCCGAGGCCAAGCCAGCCGCCGGCACCCAGGCGGATGTCCCGCCCGCGACGGTGTCTCCGAGCGCGTCCGCCAGTGCGACCGAAGCGTCGGTGAAGCCGTCGGCCAAGAGCACTCCGCGGAAGGAGTCCGCCCGCGCGACCGCCACGTCGGCGAAGCCTTCGGCCGCGGACACCTCGCGAGCCGGGTCCGCCGCCGCCCCGTTGGCGGGACGCATACGGCCCGGTGCCACGTACCGAGGCGTCGCCACGTTCTACGACTCGGACGGTTCGGGCGCCTGCATGTACGACGCGAGCGGTGACGTCATGACCGGGGCGATGAACAGTACCGACTACGAAACCGCCAAGGCGTGCGGGGCGTACGTACTCGTTCGCGCGGCCAACGGGGCCTCCGTCACGGTTCGCATCACCAACGAGTGCCCGGGGGACTGCGCGCCCGGCCAGATCGACCTCAGCGCGGAGGCCTTCGCCGAACTCGCCCAGCCCTCGGCCGGCAAGATCCCGATCACCTGGTCGCTGTCGAGCCCCGGCGCCGCGGACACGGTCTCGATCCGGTACAAGACAGGGTCCAGCCGCTACTGGTGCGGCATCCAGGTCATCGGACACCGCAATCCGGTGGCCCGGCTCGAAGTACGCGCGGGCAGCGGCTGGCGGCTGCTGTCGCGCACCGAATACAACTACTTCATCTCCGACGACGGCAGCGGGTGCGGCGGCGCGATCAGGGTCACGGACATCTTCGGGGAGCAACTCACGCTCAATGGGATCGCGTTGACGGCCGACGCCGTTCAGCCGACCCGGGTCCAGTTCGCCAAGCGCTGACCCGGGCCGGTTCTTCGGCCACCTCGTTCACGCGGACGACGCTCGGGCGCCGACCACCCAACAGCCTGCGCTGAAGCGGACTTCCGGGCCCTCCACAAAGGGGTCGAAGGCGGCACGGACCGTTTCGACGACCTGCGTGCGGGTCTGCTCGTCCGCCTCGCCCAGCATCTGGCCGACGGGACCGAACCGGGTGAAGTAGCGGATCAACTCGCTCTCGGGGAGCGTGCAGGTCACGTCCTTCGGCTGGATGTCGATCCCGGTCCAACCGGCCTCCGCCAGGATGCGCCGGACCCTGTCGGCGTCCGCGAAGGCGAACTGCCCCGGCCCGTCCGGCCGGCGGGCGGGAAGGTTCGGAAGGAGCGGTGCCGCGGCGCGTTCCGCCGTCGTCATGAACGGATTCTCCGCCGGGCCGCGCCACGCGATGAACCGGAGCACGGCCCCGTCCTTCGCGGCACGCCGCAGGTTCGCGAAGGCCCGGACCGAGTCGTTGAAGAACATGACGCCGAAACGCGAGATGACGGCGTCGAAGGTGGCGGGTTCGAACGTGTACTCCTGCGCGTCGGCGTGGATGAAGGACGC
Source organism: Streptomyces sp. NPDC058697 (assembly GCF_042715345.1). Lineage (NCBI taxonomy): Bacteria > Bacillati > Actinomycetota > Actinomycetes > Kitasatosporales > Streptomycetaceae > Streptomyces > Streptomyces sp. NPDC058697. The sequence goes on along the minus strand of NZ_JBHXSU010000004.1, from coordinate 442,704 downwards.
CGGTACGTCCGCCTGCTCGGCCCTCGCCCGGGCCGCGGTGAGCATCGGCCCGGAGATGTCGACGCCGACGATGTGACCCGCCGCACCGAGCCGCCGCGCCACTGCCAGCGTGGTCGTGCCCGTGCCGCAGCCGACGTCGAGCACGCTGCCCCCGTCACCGAGTGCAGGGCCTTCCTGATCGGCGGCCAGCGCTTCGACGAGGAGGTCCTCGAAGGGCTTGAGCACGCCGTCCACCAGTGGTTGGGCCTCGACCCAGGCACTGGCGGCGGGCCCGTTCCAGCGTGCCGCCTGCTCATCCTCGGTCCTGCGTGTGGCGTCCATGTTCGTCTCCTCTGCTTGCCTTCAACGGGCCTGGGTGAAAGCGTGCTACTTCAAGTCGACTTGAGGTCAAGAGAATGACAGACCTGGACATCTCCGAGGTGGCGCACCGCGCCGGGGTCCCCGCCTCGACGCTGCGGTTCTACGAGGAGAAGGGGCTGATCGCCCCGACCGGCAGACGGGGCCTGCGCCGTCAGTACGATCCCGGCGTACTGGAGCGCCTGGCGCTGATCGCGTTGGGGCGGACCGCCGGGTTCTCGCTCGACGAGATCGCGCGCATGATCGCGCCCGACGGACAGCCGAGCATCGACCGGCAGATGCTCACGGCCAAGGCGGAGGAGCTGGACAGGACGATCCGCGAACTCGGCGTCCTGCGCGATTCCCTGCGGCACGCCGCCGCCTGTCCCGCGCCGAGCCATATGGAATGCCCCACCTTCCGCCGCATTCTCAAGGCCGCCGTGTCCGGCGTCGTCGGAGTCCCGAGGAAGCGGGTTTCGGGGCCACCGTGACCCCGTACCCGGCCGAGGCAGCGCGAACACGCCGGGGTGCGACTTGTAGGGTGCGTCCCATGTCGGACGCTTCGCCCCGCCCCGAGCCGTTCGCACCGCACACCGATCCCGCGGTGCTGGAGGACCTCCGTGCGCGACTGCGCGCGACGCGCTGGCCGGACGCTCCCGAGGACGCCGGGTGGTCGCTCGGCACCGACATCGCCTACCTCCGCGAGCTGATCGCCTACTGGGCGGACGGGTTCGACTGGCCGGCCCAGGAGGCGGCGCTCGCCCGGCTGCCCCGCTTCCGCGTCCCGGTCGGCGGCCTGGGCATCCACTTCGTACACGCCCGGGCCGTCGCGCCGACCGGGCCCGTGCTGCCGCTCGTCCTCAGCCACGGCTGGCCGGACTCGTTCTGGCGCTACTCGAAGGTCGTCCCGCTCCTCACCGACCCCGGCGCGCACGGCGCCGACCCCGCCGACGCGTTCGACGTGGTCGTTCCCGACGTGCCGGGCTACGGGTACTCCGACCGCCCCACGGGCCCGCCGCTCGACTCCATCGCCGTCGCCGGACTGTGGGCCGAGCTCATGGGCGTCCTCGGTTACGAGCGGTTCGGTGCGGCGGGCGGGGACATCGGCAGCCATGTGAGCCGCTACCTCGCGCTCGACCACCCCGACCGGGTCGTGGCCGTCCACCGCATGGACGGAGGCCTGCCCGTGTTCACCGGCGACCCGGCGGACCTCGCGCCCGAGGAACGCGCCTGGATGGACGGCGTCGGGGCCTGGAGCGCGACCGAGGGTGCCTACGCCGCCATGCACCGCACGAAGCCCCAGACCGCCGCCGTTGGGCTCACCGACTCACCGGCCGGGCTCGCCGCGTGGATCGTCGAGAAGCTCCGGGCGTGGAGCGACTGCGACGGCGACGTCGAGCGGGCGTTCACCAAGGACGAGATCCTCACGAACGTCACGCTCTACTGGCTCACGGGGACGATCGGTTCGTCGATGCGCATGTACAACGCGAACGCGGCCATCCCGCCCGAGCAGCTCGCCCGCCGGGTCGAGGTGCCGTCCGGGTTCTCGCTCTTCCGCGGCGACGTCGTGCGCCCACCGAGGGCCTGGCTCGAACGCACCACGAACGCCGTACGAGTGACCGAACCCCCGCGCGGCGGGCACTTCGCACCCTTCGAGGAGCCCGAGCTGTACGCGGAGGAGTTGCGCGAGTTCTTCCGCCCCTTCCGGTCAGCGGCGACGACGGTGGCAACGGGCTGAGGGCGAGGCCGGTCCCCAAGCCGGCCGGCCCACCAGCCCCGTCCAACGGCCTACCGCGCCCCCACCAGCACCTCCGCGGCGGCCACCCCGGACGCGGCCGTGGCGCCATGGGTGAAGATCTGTACCGCCCCCGGAACAGCGGCACTCGGCAGACCCATCTCCACGACGATCGCGTCGGGACGCGCCGCGATGAGGTCCGCGAGGGCACGGGCCATCCACTCGTGCCGGGAGGCGTCCCTGACGACGACGACCAAGGGGCGCCCGGCGGCCGGTTCGAGCGCGCAGGTCTTCAGGGCGCTCATGGCGGCGGTCCGTGAGTCCAACTCCTGGTGCCGCACCCGGACGGTGGTCGTGCCGGGCAGCCGCTCGCTCAGCGGGGCGGCGACACCCCAAGGGGTCTCCTTGCCGATGGCCAGGTTGGTGGTGGCCACGAACTCCACCACGTGCGGCGCGGCGGACAGCGGCAGGGCCTCCCGTGCCGCTCCGGCCAGCCGGATGGCGCGGCGGGCCGCCGTGAAGCCGATGTCGCTGCTGATCGCGTCGACGGCGTCGGCCTGCACCAGGCCGGCCGACCAGTCGGCGAACGCCCGTACGCGCCCGGCCGCTTCCTCCAGGCGCTCCCGGGTGAGGTCGCCGGAGGCCACGGCGTCGGCGAGAGCGCCGGCGAGCAGGCCGACGATGGCCTCCTCGGCGTTCTCACCGCCGACACAGACCGCGTCGGCACCGGCGGCGACCGCCTTCACCGTGGCGCCGTCGATCCCGTAACGGTCGGCGACGGCACCCATCTCGATGGCGTCGGTGACCGTCATCCCATCGAACCCGAGCTCCCCGCGGAGCAGGTCGCCCAGGATGCTCGGGCTGAGAGTGGCGGGCAGTTCGGGATCGTACGCGGGCACCAGGAGGTGGCCGCTCATCACCGCGCGGACACCCGCGTCCAGGGCGGCCCGGAACGGCGGCAGGGCCTGGGCGGCGATCTCCTCGCGGTCGGCGCCGTACGTGGGCAGGCCGTGGTGGGAGTCGACGGCCACGTCGCCGTGGCCGGGGAAGTGCTTGGCGCAGGCGGCGACCCCGGCCGACTGGAGCCCCCGGATCCACGCGGCGGTGTGCCGGGACACCACCTTCGGGTCCACGCCGAAGGACCTGACCCCGATGATCGGGTTGTCGGGGTTGGAGTTGACGTCCGCGCTGGGCGCGTAGTCCAGGCTCACGCCGATGGCGCGCAGCTGGCGGCCGAGGCCGGCGGCGACGGACTCGGTGAGTTCGGTGTCGTCGACGGTTCCGAGGGCGAAGTTGCCCGGCCGGGTGGAGCCGGTCGCGGACTCGATCCGGGTGACGTCGCCGGCCTCCTCGTCGATGGCGATGATCAACTCGGGGTTTTCCGCGCGGAGTTGGCCGGTCAGCCGGGCGACCTGGTCCAGCGAGACGATGTTGCGGGAGAAGAGCACGACGGACGCCAGTCCGTCGCCGATCTCGCGCAGAACCCAGTCCGGTGCCTCGGTGCCCACGAACCCCGGCTGCAGGACGGAGAGCGCCAGCCGCCGCAACTCCTTGCTGTGCTTGCTGGAGACCATCGAGTGCGTTCGCCTTTCGGGTAGGGCCCGCGCGTCGGTGCCGCCGACGACGGCGCATCGACACCACGACACAGCTTGGTACAGACCAATGAGTTTCCGCTCAGGCTAACCGCTCGTGTCAAGAGGCGGGTTGTGTCGTGGCGCGGGCGTTGCCTGGGGCTGTTGTGCCAGGTGGCCCGTGTCCTGGATGCCCTCAACCGGGCGTCGGCGCAGGCGATTTGGGTGCGACACGCACTCAACGACCATGTTTGACAGGGCGGTTGGTCTAGTCCAGGTTAGTGCCACGCGAGTTCGAGGGGGGCTGGCGCGGCACCCGATGCAGTGACCCTGCAGGCCGGCCGGCTCTCTTCATGCCGTACGACGTGCGCTGCTTCAGGCGTCGTCGTACAGCGCCGGTGCGCGTCCGGAAGCGGGCTGCGCAGCCCGCCGCCCGTCCGGATCCACGCGATTCACGTGCCGCGAACCACCGGTGACCGCGTTCCTGTCCCGTCGACACCTCCGTCGACGGGGAACCCCGAGGTCCGGAGCACTGCACGCCCATGCCTGACGACTATCTCCACCGAGCCCCGTCTCGCGTCCCCTACTTCAGTTCGGACGGCGAGACCTATCTGGCGCAGACCCCGCTGCGCGACCTGAAGAAGACCGTCCCGCTCAGGGTGCTGTCCGAGGAAGACCTGGCCTTATGGCAGACCTACGGTTACGTCGTGGTGAAGCAGGCCATCCCCGCCTCGGCGGCCCGGAGTCTGCTGGACTTCACCTGGGACTTCCAAGGACTCGACCCCGAGCGCCCGGACACCTGGTACGAGGACCGCGAGTACCGCTCGGACCTGGACCGTGACCTGCACATCTACGGGTTCGTCGAGGCCTACCAGCACCAACTCCTCTGGGACAGCCGCCAGGCGCAGCGGGTCTACGACGCCTTCGTCGACGTATGGGACTGCGAAGAGCTGTGGGTCACCCTCGACCGGCTCAACCTGAACCCGCCCAACATCAAGAACCGCGACCGTGCCCTGATACCGAGCACGGACGAGGGCTTCGACATCGAGCTGCACTGGGACGTCGACACCACGCTCGGCATACCGCCGCAGCGGGTCCAGGGCATCATCGCGCTCAACGACACCAGTCCGGAACTCGGCGGCTTCCAGTGCTGCCCCGAACTGTTCCGGCAGCTGGACCGGTGGAAGGCACTCCAGCCGGACGGCCGCGACCCGATCCGGCCCAGGATCGACAAGGCCGAATTTCCCGTCGTACGACCGGAACTGGAGGCCGGCGACCTGCTGATCTTCAACGGCCTCCTGGCACACGGAGTGGCCCCCAACACCTCCACCCGCAACGGCGTGCGGGCGGTGCAGTACCTGTCGATGATGCCGGCGCTGGAGACCCACAAGACCCTCAGGGACTCACGGGTCGAATCGTGGCGCACCCTCAGCACACCGGACTGGAACGCGACCCTGCTCGGCGACGCCGTGCGGCACGAGTCCCTTCGGTACGGCAGGGCCGAACTCAGCGACCTGGGCGCCAAGTTGCTCGGCCTCGCGTCCTGGAACGGTCCGGAACTGAACGAGCCGGTCGGAGAAGCGGCATGCGCAGAATATGTCTGACCCTTCCCACCAACAGGCCGTGTTCCGCAACGATCGAGGCCATCGGTGAGGAAGCGGTCTACGCCGCCGAGCACTTCGACACCGAGGTGCACCTGCTGATCCTGGACTCCTGCGACACACCCGCCTACGCGGAACACGCCGAGACCGTGCGCCGACTCCCCGTCGACCCGCGGATCGTCGTACACCACCTCGACGAGGTACGGCAGCGGGACTTCCTCCAGCGGGCGATCGGCCGGGCCGCGGCCACGAAGCCCGACCTCCTGCTGGAACTGATGCTCCCCGCCGGCCTCTCCTACGGTGCCTGCACCAACCGGGCGTTCCTCATCGGCGCCGCGCTCGGCTGCGAGTCCGTGCACCGCAGGGACTCCGACAGCCGGTACCAGACCGTGAACGGCGAGACCGTCTTCCCCATCCATCACGAACTCACCTCGCTCGGCAGACGCGCGGCCGACGCCGCGCACGACGTCACCGAGAACGCGCTGGCCGCACCACACGCGGACAAGCGGGTCGCCATGGTGGGCAGCTCCTTCGTGGGCGAACTCTCCGTGGACATCGGCGAGATCCTCCGGATCGACCCCGACGTCTACTACGACCTGGTCAGCCTGTGGGCACCCGCCCACTGGTCGGCCGAGCAGAAGAGGGAACTCGTCGACGAGTCCTTCCGCGGCGCGGGCACGGACCCATTCGTCCGGGACCACTCGACGCTCGCCCTGGTCGACCCCATGCGTGTGGACATGTGCAACATCAGCTTCCACGGGGTGCACGAACACGTGCCTCTGCCACCCGCCAACGACACCATCGGCAGCGACTACTTCCTGATCCATCTGGTCCACGACGCCGCCCTGCCCGGTGTGCTGCACAACCGGAACATCGTGAACTTCTACACCGGCGAACGCAGAACGGACGCGGGCTTCACGGCGTACCAGATGCGCTACGTCAAGTTCCTGCTGTCGATGCTCTACTTCAACGTCGTCTACGACGGGATGGCCCAGGCCGGACCGGAGCTGACCGACGAGCGGGGACAGGTGCGCGCGTCCGTCGTCGCCCGGCTGGTGAGCGAGAGCACGCGGCTCGACCGCACCGAGAACGTCCAGCGGCTGGACGCCCTCGACACCGCGTACCGCAAACTGGGCGGCGCCTACGCCGAGTTCGCCGACCTTCTGGCCACGCGCCGCGAACGGCTCCTCGACGAGGCCCGCAGCGACATGGAGGACTTCGCCCTCCTGACCGAGGCGTGGGGCCCATTGGTGCGCGCGGCCAGGCTCACCCCCGTACACACCTCACCGGGGCGGCCGGGGTGAAGGCGGCCACGACGCGCAAGTCGACAACACCTGAGCCGGCGACACATGAGTCCGCGGCCCTGCTCGCCGCGCTGGCTGCCGCCGACGAGGACCGGATCGTCTTCGACCTGACCGGCATCGAGGACCGCTACGACACGCTGCGACGCGAACTGCCCGGAGTCCTCGTGCGGTTCGCGATGAAGGCCTGTCCGGTGGACGAGGTGCTCGCGTGCCTGGCGGCGAACGGCGCCGGAGTGGACGGGGCGAGCCCGCGGGAACTGGAGCAGGCGCTGCGGGCGGGGGTGCCGCTCGACCGCGTGCACTACGGCAACACCGTCAAGTCCGACCGGGACATCGCCGACGCCCATCGCCTCGGCGTCAGGGACTTCGCGACCGACAGCCTGGAGGACGTGGCGGCCATCGCCACCCATGCCCCGGGCGCCCGGGTGTTCTGCAGGCTGACGACCAGCGGTGAAGGGGCGCTGTGGGGCCTCAGCAACAAGTTCGGCTGCTCACCCGCCGACGCCGTACAGGTGCTTGAGGCGGCACGGGAACAGGGCCTGACACCCTCGGGCCTGTCCGTGCACGTCGGTTCCCAGCAGATGACGGCCGACGCCTGGCACAGCGCAGTCGAGTCCCTGGCGGACGTCCTGACCGCCCTGGGGCGGCGCGGGATGACCCTGGACCATGTCAACCTCGGCGGCGGTCTTCCGGCACTCGGATACCTCGACAGGTTCGGCATGCCCCTGGATCCGCCGATGGACAAGATCTTCGCCGTGATCCGCGAGGGAATGCGGTACCTGAAGGGCGTTCACGGCGACCACCTCCGGTTCGTCATGGAGCCGGGGCGTCATCTGGTCGCCGACCAGGGAGCCATCCGGGCCCATGTGGCCCGGCTCGCCGAGCGGCGGGGACCGGACGGCGAACGGCAGCACTGGCTCTATCTGAGCTGCGGCAAGTTCAACGGGCTCTACGAGATGGACGCGCTGCAGTACCGGCTCGTGTTTCCCACCCACCCCGACGCCGAGTGCGTTCCCGCCGTCGTGGCGGGTCCCACCTGCGACAGCGACGACGCCTACCTCCATGAACACGGCGGCCTTGTCCACGTACCGAAGGACCTGGCGTCGGGTGATCCGGTCTGGGTGATGTCCAGCGGCGCCTACGCGATCAGTTACATGACCCAGGGCTTCAACGGTTTCGATCCGCTCCCGTACACCTGGACGAGGGCGGACCGCCCGTGAGAGACGTCGTACACATACGCCACATCACCGAGGCCGACTGGGACGGCATCGTGGCGATCGAGTCCCGCGCCTACACCGCGCTCGGCCTGTCGGAGGGCCGCGCGGCGCTCCGGTCGCGGGCGGAGATCTCGCCGGGCACGTGCTTCGTCCTGGACGTCGGATCCGGGCCGGCCGGCTACCTGCTGGCACTGCCCTATCCGGCCCTCCGCTACCCGGACCTGGAGCGGACCGAGGAGGCGGTGGTCCCGTCGCTGTCCACGCCCGCAACGAGCAATCTCCACTTGCACGACATCGTTGTCGAGGAGGGCCTTCGGGGCCGGGGACTGGGGCAGCGCCTTCTCCACCACTTCACCCTGACGGCTCGGTCGCGCGGGTACGAACGGATCTCGCTGATCGCCGTCGGCCGCAGCGACACGTTCTGGTCGGCCCGCGGCTACACCGCACACCCGGGAATCTCGCCCGACGGCTATGGCGCGGACGCCGTCTACATGTCCAAGGCGGTGCCGACCGACCCGGGTGCACAGCCTGAGCCGACCGGCGTGGTGCCGCGCGGCCCCTCCGTCCCCACGAAGCGAGCTGATGCGCGTGTCCCGTGTCCATGACCCCTTCCTTCGCAGCCAGTTGGCGATCGCCGCACTGTTCTGCGTCCTCGGCTTCCAGTACGCCACCTGGGCCGCGCGCATCCCCGCCATCAAGACGGACCTCGGCCTGACCGCGGCCGAGGTGGGTGTGCTGCTGATGGCGGCGGGGATCGGCGCGGTGGCGTCGTTCCCCGTGGTCCCGGTGCTCATGAAACGGCTGGGTTCGGCGCGGCTCGCCCTCCTGTCGTCCCTCTGCCTGACCCTCCTGCTCCTGGCGCTGGCCGTGGCGCCCAACTATCCGGTCGCCCTGCTGGTCATGGGAGTCGACGGCATCTTCGTGGGATGCCTGAACGTCGCCATGAACGCGCAGGGCGCGGCCCTTGAGGCACGGCACGAACGCAACACCATGGCCAGACTGCACGCGACCTTCAGTGGCGGTTCACTGCTCGCCGCGCTCCTCGCCTCCGGCATGAACGCGGCGACCTCCTCGATCGCGGCCCATTTCGGCGTGGCGGCCGTAATCCTCGTCCTGCTGACCGCCGCCGCACGCCCCGGCCTTCTCGCCGAGGACGCGCCTGCCGAGGCGAAGGAGCAGAAGACCCGCGGCAGATGGAACCTGCCGTCCCGTATGACGCTGTGGATGTGCTGCGCCATGGCGTTCGGCACCGTGACCGAGGGCGCCATGACGGACTGGTCCGCCCTCTACATGAAGGACGTGGCCAAGGCGTCGGCGGAACTGGCCCCCATGGGCATCGCCGTCGTCTCGGGAATGATGGTGGTGGCCCGCCTCTTCGCGGACGGCTGGCGCAGCCGCTGGGGCGACGGACGGGTAGTTCTCCTCGGCAGCGCGCTGGCCGCCGCCGGGCTGGCCTTCGCCCTGGTGAGCGGGGGAGTGGTGCCCGCCCTCATCGGATTCGCCTGCGTCGGACTGGGCTGCGCGGCCGTGACCCCGTGCGTGTACGTGGCCGCCGCCAAACAGGGCTCGGATGCACTGGCCCTCGTCGCCGCCACGGGCACGACGGGCCTGCTGGCGGGCCCGCCGTTCATCGGCTTCGTGGCGAACGCCAGCAGCCTGGTGTGGGGGCTGGGGGTGGTCGCGGCGGCGGCGGTCGTGGTGTCCCTGTGCAGCACCCAGATCCGCTGGACACCGGCCAGTAGCTGACCGGTTGCGCCGGGGACGACTCGTTCTCCGCTTACGGGGAATCTGAAGACGAATGGAGCACATCGATACGAACTCACCCGACCAAGGAGTCCCGCCCGCCGTGACCGTCCCCGAAGAGAAACCTCGCGAGACCGCGAACAGCGACCCGGTGCCGAAGCAGCCCGAGGGCGAGAGCGGACTCACCGGTCTGGAGCGGGCGCTGGAGCGCTTCGGAGCGTCGCTGCTCGCGCAGTTCCGCCACAAGGAACCGGTCGAACTGGTCGCCGCCCTGCGCCGGGAGTGCGACGACCAGGCCGTCGTGTGCAGCGAGAGCCTGGTCGTCGTCCCCAACGCCTACGGTGTCGAACTGCCCGAGTCCGTCCATCAGGAACTCGAACGGAACGGCGGTCGCGTCGACCAGGCGCTCACCGAGAGCCTGCTCCGGCACGGCGAGAACCGGGGCTACGAATGGGCCGGACCGCTCGCGGTGCATGTCACCAAGGCGCCCTCCGTGCCGAACGGCCGGTACCGGGTGACGAGCAGCGTGATGCGGCACGTACGGGCCGGCGAGTTCCACAACTGATTCCACAGCTGAGCCGGGCCCGAGGCGTCCGCCCGTCAGTTCGTGAGGGTCACGCAGGGCAGGCCCACACTCGCCCCGCCGCGGAAACCCTCCGCGCACAGCCGGGAAGACCCCTGCCTCGCTCGGTCTGCGAGCTCAGTTCCCCGGCAGCCATTCGCTGAGCGCGTCGATGAGACGGTCGAGGGCGGGCTGGTCGGCGGAGCGGTCCGTCATGACCGTGCGGCCGTTGAACTGCAGCGCGTACTGGAACATGTCGGCCGCCCCCGTGTCGATCGTGAACTCGGGGACATCGGCGAGCTCCGGATCGCCGAGCAGCGTGCGCAGTTCGGTGAACTGGGCCGCGCTCGTACGGCGCACCACGGGGTCACCTTTGTCCTCGGCGAGGACGCTGCCGTCGCCCCGGAGAACCACCTTCTGGTTGACCCCCGCGAAGCCGCCGGTGACCGTCATGGTCACCAGCTTCTGCTTGGGCCCGGTGACGGGCACCGGCGACGGGCTCCTCGAAGCTGAACCGGACCCCGAAGAAGCCGAAGCGGACTCGGAAGGGTCGGAAGGGGAGGCCGTGGGTGAGACCGGCGGCGAACTGGAGGAAGGAGGCGCGGTGCTGACCGCCGTACCCGACGTGCCTGCCGTTCCCGCCGCGTCCGGCGACTGTTCCGAACCGCCGTCCGACCCCGACGTGCAGCCGGTCAGCCCCAGTACCCCGACCGCGATCACCGAGACCGCCATCGCGACCGTACGCCCTCCGAACATCGTGCCCCCGCCCGTCACCGTCGACCGACTCAACCGGACTGTGAGTACCACGGAACCGCAATCGTCATGTCCGGTGCCATGCTGTCAGTTCCGCGCTGCCTCATGGAGGTCTTCATGCCCGAGCCGTCCGTCCTCGCCTCACTGGTGTCCGCGCTGCGGAGCGGGGCGATCGAAGTCGTCGACCTGACGGCACCGCTGTCGTCGTCGACACCGGTGCTCCAGCTGCCGCCCGAGTTCGGCCAGACGGCGGTGTTCGAGCTGGACGAGATCAGCAGGTACGACGACCGGGGGCCGGCCTGGTACTGGAACAACTTCCGCAGCGGCGAGCACACCGGTACCCACTTCGACGCCCCGAACCACTGGGTGACCGGGAAGGACCTCGCCGACGTGGCGTCCGTACCGGTGAACCGGCTGGTCGCGCCCGCCGCCGTGCTGGACTTCACCGCGGAGGCGCGGGAGAACCCCGACTTCCTCGTGGAGGTCGACCACGTGAAGGCGTGGGAGGCGGAGCACGGGCCGCTGCCCGACGGCGGCTGGCTGTTGGTACGCACCGGCTGGGACGCGCGCTCGCATGCGCAGGAGCCGTTCCTGAACGCGGACGAGAACGGCCCGCACACCCCCGGCCTGTCGTCGGAGTGCGCCCGTTGGGTGGCTCAGGAGTCGCCCGTCATCGGCCTCGGGGTCGAGACGGTTGGCACCGACGCCGGCGGGGCGCACTCCTTCGACCCGGCCTTCCCGTGTCACTCGTACCTCATGGGCAGCGACAAATACGGGCTGACCCAGTTGCAGAACCTGGCCGCGCTGCCCGCGACCGGCTCCGTCGTCGTCGCGGGGCCGCTGCCGATCGTCACGGGGTCCGGGTCTCCCGCGCGGGTGCTCGCCCTGGTGGAACGTTCGTGAAGGTCGCCGAGGCCGTCGGACGGGCGCTGCACGCGGCCGGGGTCGGTCAGGTCTTCGGCGTCGTCGGCTCGGGAAACTTCCATCTCACCAATGCCATGGTCGCGGCGGGTTCGCGGTTCGTGGCCGCACGTCATGAAGGCGGCGCGGCGACCATGGCAGACGCGTACGCCCGGGTGAGCGGAACCGTGGCCGCGCTGAGCGTTCATCAGGGACCCGGCCTGACGAACGCCATGACCGGCATCGCCGAGGCGGCCAAGAGCCGTACGCCACTGCTCGTGCTGGCGGCCGAGGTGACCGAGCCGCGGTCCAACTTCTACGTCGACCAGGAGGCGTTGGCGCGTTCGGTGGGCGCGGTCACGGCGCGCGTGACCTCGGCGGAGGAGGCCGTCACACAGGCCCTCGACGCCGTTCGGCGGGCAGTGTGCGAGCGGCGGACCGTGCTGCTCAACCTTCCACTGGGTGTACAGGCCCTTGACGTACCTGACGGTGAGTCGGTCCTCGCCGTCGTGCCGCCCGAACGGGCGCCGGTGGAACCGGAGTTCGCCGAAGTGGAGGCGCTGGCGCGGGTGTTGGAGATGTCCAGGCGACCGGTCTTCGTGGCCGGCCGGGGAGCGCGCTCGACAGGCTCCCGGGACGCCCTGGCGGCGCTCGCCGAACACCATGGCGCGCTGCTGGCCACCTCGGCTGTCGCCTGCGGCCTGTTCCACGGCGATCCATGGTCGCTCGACGTGTCCGGAGGTTTCGCGTCGCCGCTGGCGGCCGAACTCATCCAGGAAGCCGACCTGATCGTCGGCTGGGGCTGCGCGCTGAACATGTGGACCATGCGGCACGGTCGGCTGATCGGCCCGGACACCACCGTCGTACAGGTCGACGACGACGCCTCGGCCCTCGGCGCGCATCGGGAGGTGCACCTCGGAGTCACCGGAGACGTGGAACTCACGGCACGGCGCGTGCTGGAGACGGGCGACACGAACCGGGGGCCTCAGGAAGGGCAGCAGACCCAACAAGAGCGACAGGCCCGACCGGGCTTTCGGACCGCCGACATCGGCGCGGCCATCGCCGCACGCGTGCGCTGGCGGGACGTGCCGTACGACGACACGAGCAGCCGCGAGCGGATCGACCCGCGCACACTGAGCATCGCGCTCGACGACATCCTCCCCGCGGAACGGGTGATCGGCGTGGACTCGGGGAACTTCATGGGCTACCCGAGCATGTATCTGTCGGTGCCGGACGAGAACGGCCTGTGCTTCACCCAGGCGTTCCAGTCGATCGGACTGGGCCTCGCGACCGCGATCGGCGCGGCACTGGCACGGCCGGACCGGCTTCCCGTGGCCGCGCTCGGGGACGGCGGCGCGATGATGGGAGCCGCGGAGTTCGACACCGTACGCAGGCTCGGACTGCCCATGGTGGTCGTCGTCTACAACGACGATGCCTACGGGGCGGAGGTCCACCACTTCGGGCCGGACGGACATCCGCTGGACACCGTCGAGTTCCCGCCGACAGACATCGCCGCCGTGGCGCGTGGCTACGGCTTCGAGGCGCTGACCGTACGCACGCGGGCGGATCTGAAGGCCGTCGAGGACTGGCTCGCCGGGCCACGCTCCGCGCCCCTCCTCATCGACGCCAAGGTGGTCGCGGACCGGGGAGCCTGGTGGCTGGAAGAGGCGTTCCGCGGACATTGAGCGACGGTCCGCGGCGGGAGGGGATCGCGGTCCACCTGCGGGGTACCGGCGTGACCGGGCAGCGGTGTTGCTCCTGGTTTGTGGCCGCCCGGCCACGCCGACCCGGTTACGCCACCCCGGCTACGGCAGTCCCCAGGGCTCTCCCGGCTCACTCGGGGTGACCGGGGCGATGACGAGGTCGGGTCGCTCACCCGCGTACAACAACACCTCGCGTCCCTTGGGCAGTTCGACGGCGAGAGTGCCGTCGTCCGCCGTGTGGGTGCGCGCCGGTCTGCCGTCGTCAAGGACCGCGGTGACCCGCCCGCCGGTCAGACCGTGCCGCAGGCGCAGCGGTTCGCCCGCCAGACTCCGCACGCGTACGAAGCGGGTGACGCCGCCGCTGCGGACCGCGCTGACCAGGAAGGCTCCCTGGGTGCGGAAGTCGTGCAGGGTGACATCGGCCCAGGAGTCGGGCACGGCGGGAAAGACCCGTACGACGCCGTCCCAGCTCTGGCAGAGCATGTCGTGCAGGGACTGGGACGCCGACAGCGGTGTCTCGATGACCGGCCCGGCCTCCGTGTAGTGGGTGTTGGCCCGGCACGGATAGCGCGTGCTGGTGTCGAAGAACTTCTTCAGGTACGAGAGTGCCGTGTCGCCGCGGCCCATCATCGCGTACAGCGACGCGGCGCCCGTATAGCTGTAGCCGCGGTGGGAGCCGGTCAGCGCGTGCCAGTGGACGACCGACTTCTCGATCAGCTCGCGCTGCTCAGGCTGGTCCCAGTTCACGAGATACAGCGGATAGACCATCAGCAGATGCGAGTAGTGGCGGTGGGACTGCGCGTACGGCGTGTCCGCGCCGATCATGTAGCCGTTGGCGTCCACGGGGTAGGGCGTCAGCCTGGCCAGCACCTCCCGCCAGCGCGGTACGAGCGGGTCGTCGACACCCAGGCGCTCGGACGCCTCCAGCAGCGTGCCGCAGCCCCAACGGATCAGCGCCAGATCGTAGTTGGTGTCCTTCGGCGGGACCACCGGATACTCCGGGGACAGCGTCGACGGCAGATGCAGCTTGCCGTCGTCGGCGGGCTGGAGGAAGTGCAGGTAGTAGTTGATCGCGCGGCGCAGCAGCGGGTACACCGTGTCGCGCAGCAGGTCCTCGTCCATGCTGTGGCGGTAGCTCAGCCATACGTTGTGCAGGGCCCAGGTCAGATTGCCCGCCTCGCCCCCGCTGCCCGGCACGGGGACACCGCGGTTGGCGAACATGTCGGAGCTGCGGCCGACTCCGGCGCTGTCCGCCCGGTACGCGGCGGGCACGTTCGCGATCAGCTGCTCCTGGTTCTGCCTCAGGGTGCTGGCGAGCGAGTCGAGTTCGAGGTGGTTGGAGCCGTGGATCAGCCAGTACTCCAGCTGGATGTTGAGGTTCCACCACACGGCGGGCCAGGGGGTGGGTTCGAGCCAGGGCCCACACGTGGCCATCGGGGGGCCGCCCTCGCGGCTGGCCGACGCGATCTTGTAGAGCTGGATCCAGTGGAAGCTCTGCAGCCGTTGGTCGGGGATCGAGACGAAGCTCTTGCGGTAGAACGCGTGCCACCAGCGGGTGTGCTGCCTGCGGAGCGTTGCGTAGGGAGCCGCACGCTGGATCTTCCTGAGCGACGCCTCCCCGGCCCGGGTGTCGGAGGGGTGGCTGTGGGCGACATTGAGCAACAGGGTGTCGGCGGTGCGGCGGTAGGCGGTCGCGGTCTGGCCGCCGCCCACGAGCGGCTGGAGCACCTGCTCGACGTCACCGGTGGTGCGCGTGGTCCAGGGCGGGTTGGCGACGTAACCCGTCGGCGGTGCCTCGCTGATCTTCCGGGGGCTGATGGCCTCCTCGGGGTGGAACGTCCAGCGGACCTCCTCGTCGCCGTCGGCCGTGACGCGTGCGGCGAGGATTCCGTCGTGGATGAGGGCGGAGAGGGTCAGGGTGCCCTTGTCGGTGGTGATGGTGCCGGTGAGTTCGGCGTTCCACAGGCTCAGGCGCCAGTCGACCGTGCCGATGGTGCCGACCGGATCGAGGGTCAGATGTCCCACGGGCAGTCGGCAGGTGCCCCAGCCGCTGCCGAACTCGGGCCGGTGGTCCTGTACTTCGCCGTGCTGGACGGTGAAGCGGACGCTGTTGGCGCCCGGCTCCTTGTAGACCATGCTGCCCAGTCGGCCGTCACCGAGGAAGGGCCCCTCGTGCCACAGGGTGGGCATCCTGTGCCACACCAGGTCCTGCCGGCGCAGGAAGTCGGTCCACGCGCCGTCCGAGCCCATACGGTTGCGGAGCGTCCAACGGCCGCCGATGGAACCGGCGTTGAGGTCCTCGTCGACGGCGTCCGGGACCGGGGCGGGTGCCGCCTCGGCGGCCGAGGGCAGTGCGGCGGCGGCCGTGCCGCCCAGCACCGAACCGAGCACGACTCTTCTAGAGGTCATTGCGGGTGCCTCCAAGATGCGACACGGCTCACCGAGTCCAGTACGTGAGGTTGCGGAAGCGTGCCTCGGCCCGGCCGCTGCCGTGGTGGTAGACACCGTTCTTGAAGTGGCGGGTGGCCGGCCCCCGGTCCGCGGTCGTCAGGACCAGCTCGTCGTCGAAGTAGACCTTGACGCCGCCACCGGAGGCGTTGTGCTCCAGTTTGACGTTGAACCACGTGTTGAAGGCGTTCGTCCTGAGGACCGTGCTGTCGTACGCCCTCACCGTGCCGCCGCTCGCGCTGTAGGCGTTGAGCATGAAGTCCGTCGCCGGTGTGCCCGACGGGTGGATCACACGGAGGATCTGCACGAAGGTCGCACCGTTCGTGCCCGACGGGAGGTACACGTCGGCATCCCACATGTGCTGTCCGGAGGTGTACTCCTGCCGCCAGCGCATCTCGGTGCGCGGGTCGGTGGAACTGCCCTGCGACATGGGCTCGTCGGTGTCGTACACCCACATGCGGTGGACGCCGCCGCTGTTGCTGTACCGGTCACCCAGGTCCAGGTTCCACGGCTTCTGCATGCCGTAGGTGAACGCGGTCTTGCTCCAGCCGTCCGTGGGCGACGCGGCGGAGGCGGCAGCGGAGGACGTCGATGTGGTCGTCGCCCAGGCGGCGCCTCCGGCCAGTAAGCCTCCGGCGGCGAGAACGGTGCGTCTCGATGGGTTTGATGGGGGCATGCCAATCCAATCCTCGAAGGGATTCATCGGATCTATTGCCTGTCGAAGGGTAGATCTGGCCGCTCAGGGCGTCAATGATGGTGATGAGTCAAAGATAGATCCGATGTGAAGGGCTCGGTGATCGGTCTTGGGGCCGGGGGTTGTTGTTGCAGTGGGTCGGATGCCAAGGCCCTGGAGTTCCCGACGGTTGCCGGCGGAGCGCGCACGCCGCACGCACTGGGCACCCTGGGGACACCCGGGCGTAAGCGGGAAGTGCCACGCTGCGGCGATGGACATGACGCCACTGGCGCGCTCGCTGCTGGAACCGATACCGGCGCATCGGACCGTGGGCGTCGAGGTGCTCCGGGCCGCCGACGGCGTGGCCGAGATCGCCGCGGACACCCCCGAGGGGCTGACGAACGTCATCGGGTCGCTGCACTCCAGCGGCCTCGTCGCCCTGGTGGACGCGGCCGGGCTTGGAGCGATCATCGCCGCCGCGGCGCGGCCCGAGGACTTTCAGGGTGTCGTGCCCTTGGGGGCGGCCGCATCCCTGGAGTTCCTCGCCCCGGCGCGCGGGCGGCTCGTGGCCACCTGCCGTCTCACCGACGAGGCTCGGCGCGTACTGCGTCCGCTTCTCGACGGACAGGCGGACCGGGCCCGGTTCGCCACCAGTGCCGAAGTCACCGACGCCGAGGGGACATTGGTGTGCCGGGGCGCCTTCGACTGGAGTGTCCGGCGGACCGCGCCCCCGGCGACGCGGCACCACCCGGAGTGAGCGAACGAGGTTCCCGGCGCCCCGAAGGGCACCGGGAACCGATCAGACCTCTGCCCGCTTGCGTATCACGAGCTTCTTGATGAGCGGCCAGGCCAGCAGCAGCACGATCACCGCGTACACGATCACCGAGAAGGTCGTGTTGACCAGGCCCGTGACGCTGCCGTCGCTGATCTGCAGGGCACGCCGGAGCTGCTGTTCGGCGTTCGGGCCGAGGATGACGCCGATGACGGCGGGGAGCACCGGCAGCCCGTAGCGCCGCATACCGAAGCCGATCAGGCCGATGATCAGGAGGATCACCAGGTCGATGACCTCGCCGCCGACCGCGTACGCGCCGACCGCCGCGAAGAACATGATCCCCGCGTACAGGTACGGCCGCGGGATGCGCAGCAGCTTCGCCCACACCGGCGCCAGTGGCAGGTTGAGCGCGAGCAGCAGCACCATGCCGACGAAGAGGGAGGCGATCAGGCCCCACACCAGGTCGGGTTCGCGCTCGAAGAGGAGCGGGCCCGGCTGGATGCCGTACTGCTGGAAGGCGGCCAGCATGACCGCCGCGACCGCCGTGGTCGGCAGACCCAGGGTCAGCATGGACACCAGCGTGCCCGCCGCGGAGGCCGACGCCGCCGACTCCGGCCCCGCCACGCCCTCGATCGCGCCCTTGCCGAACTCGTCCTTGTGCTTCGACAGGCGCTTCTCCGTGACGTACGACAGGAAGGTCGGGATCTCGGCGCCGCCCGCCGGGATCGCGCCGAACGGGAAACCGATGACCGGTCCGCGCAGCCACGACTTCCAGGTCCGCCGCACATCGGCCTTGCCCAGCCACGGCCGGCCCACCGGGATCGGCTCGCCCGGACTGCGCCGCAGATGCGCCGCCACCCACAGGGCCTCGCCGATCGCGAAGAGACCCACCGCCACGATCACCACGTCGATGCCGTCGGCGAGTTGGAGCGAGCCGAAGGTCAGCCGCTGCTGCCCGGTCATCTGGTCGAGGCCGACCAGCCCGATCGTCAGTCCGATCAGCAGGGACGCCAGCCCCCGGATCCGGGACGAGCCGAGCACGGACGTCACGGCGATGAACGCCAGCACCATGATGGCGAAGTAGTCGGGCGCACCGATGTCCACCGCCAGTTCGGCGACCGTCGGCGCGAGCAGGACCAGCAGGATCGTGCCGATCAGGCCGCCCGCGAAGTGGCCGATGGCGGCGGCCGCGAGCGCCTGCGCGCCGCGCCCCGACTTGGCCATCGGGTTGCCCTCCATGGCCGCGACCACGGCCGCGCTCTCGCCCGGCGTGTTCAGCAGGATCGAGGTGGTCGAGCCGCCGAACATCGCGCCGTAGTAGATGCCGGCGAACATGATGAACGCGCCGATCGGATTCAGGCCGTACGTCACCGGCAGCAGCAGGGCCACCGCCATCGCGGGGCCGATACCGGGCAGCACACCGATCGCCGTGCCGAGCAGCACACCGATGGCGGCCCACAGCAGGTTGATCGGGGTGAGCGCCGTACCGAACCCGTCCATCAGGGAGTTGAGGGCGTCCATGTCACAGCACTCCCATCAGCGGGCCGCCGGGCAGCGGTACCCCGAGCAGATTGTTGAAGATCACGTACGTGGCGAGGGAGAGCACGGCCGCGATGAGCGGGTCCCGGTCGAAGCGGCGGCTGCCGAGCGCGAAGGCCGCTCCCCAGAAGAGGAGCGCGCCCGCGACGGGGAAGCCGACGGGCTCGATGAGGACGGCCGCGCCCAGGAACACCCCGGCGAGCAGCAACACCGTGCGCCAGTCGGCCGGTTCGGACAGATCGATGTCCTCACCGCCCTCGGCCTCGCCACGGCCGCCGCGCAGTACGTCCACGGCGAGCAGGGCGGCGATGACGAGCAGCCCGACGCCGACCACGATCGGCACGGTCTTCGGCCCGACGGGACCGCGCTGGGTGATCTCCACGTCCATGGTGAGCGCGTCGCCCAGAACCAGCGCGCCGAGCGCCAACAGGAGGACGCAGACGCCCAGTTCGGAGTGGTCGCGCAGCCACGAGCGCCGTTCGTCCGTCGGTGGCGTCGGGGAGGCTTCGGTGGTCGGCGTCGTCACAGTCCCAGCTCCTTCAGTACCGAAACCACGCGCTTGTCCTGGGCGTCGAGGAAGTCACCGAACTTCTCCCCGGTGAGGAAGGCGTCGTCCCAGCCGTTCTGCTGCATCGACTTCTGCCACTCGGGCGAGTCGTGCAGCTCCTCGACGAGGCGTACGAGCTTGTCGCGCTCGGCGTCGGACAGACCGGGCGGGGCCACGATGCCCCGCCAGTTGGTGAAGTCCACGTCGTAGCCGGACTCCTTCAGCGTGGGCGCCTGGGCGAGTTCGTCGACCCGCTCCGGTCCGGTGACCGCGAGAATCCGGAGCTCGCCGGCCTTGATCTGGTCGAGGTACTCGCCGACACCGGACACCCCGAAGGCGACCTTGTTGCCGAGGATCGAGGCGAGCAGCTCGCCACCGCCGTCGAAGGGCACGTAGTTGACGTCCTTCGGGGCGATACCGGCGGCCTTCGCCATCAGCATGGGCGCGAGATGGTCGGGCCCGCCGGGCGAGGAACCGCCGCCCACCGGCAGCTTGCCCGGGTCCTTCTTCCAGGCGTCGACGAGCTGGTCGATCGTCTTGTACGGGGAGTCCTTGCCGACCACCACGACGTCCTGCTCCTCGGTGAGCCGGGCGATCGGGGTGGTGTCGGCGAGCGTCTTGGGCGCGTCGTTCGAGCGGACGGCGCCCACGACTCCGAGGCCCATCGACATGGCGAGCTTGCCGTTGCCGTGCTCGCTCACCAGCCGGCTCAGTCCGACGGTGCCGCCGGCGCCCGGAAGGTTGAACACCTCGATGTTGTGCGTGAGTTCGGCGTCCTCGGCGTTCTTCGCGGCCGTACGGGCCGTGATGTCGTAGCCGCCGCCGGGCGTGTTGGGGACCATGAAGCGCAGGCCCGGGATCTGCGTGCCCGTCGCGGAATCGCTGCCCGCCGTGAGCAACGGCGGGCCCACGAGCACGAGCACGGCGGCCCCGAACAGGGCGAGGAGGGTGCGCAGGCGCACGAATGCCACCACCTGTCGGTACGTCGATGAGGTCGGGGGAAGCCCTGTGGGGAGGGTGACGTGGGCCACATGTTGCCCGTACGTCGAACGTCTGTCTCTCTTCCGGAACCAACGGAGGTTGTGGTCTTTGTGGCCACCGGCGCCGGTCGCGTGCACGGATGGTACGGCGCCTCTCCCGCCCCGGCTCCCTGCTCACCCCTTTTCGCTCACCCCTTTTCCCGGCCACGGGAGGGGTCCATGATGGGGCGACCCCACAGACGAGCCGCCCAACGCCGTGTCGGCCCGAGAGATTGAGTACGTCGTGGTCGCCACCTTCCGCCGTCAGACCCTCGCGGGCGAGATGCTGGTGCTCCAGCTCGCCATCGTCGTGGTGGTGCTGCTGGCCGTCGCCGCGGTCTCCCTCGCCCAGTCGGAGGCGACCTTCAACCGCGTGGAGGGCCGCCGCGTCGCCGCACTGGCCGAGCAGTTGGCCGCCAACCCCCTGGTCCGCAGCCAGCTCGTACGGCCCGCGCCGCTGGAGGCCCTCGCCCCGCTGGTGAACTCCACACAGACCCAGTCCGGGGTCACCTCCGTGACGGTGACCGACGCCGACGGCCGGATCGTCAGCTCCACGAACCCCACGGCGATCGGTGACCGGCTGGCACTCGGTGAGGGCGCCGCCGAGGGCCGAGGCTGGTCGGGCTCGCTGACCCTGGACGGCAGCCGCCAGCTCGTGGCCCAGGTGCCGGTACTCGGCGCCACACAGCAGAACCTCGGTCAGTACCTGGGCACGGTGATGATCGGCGAGGCCGACCCGACCGTGTGGCAACGCCTCAACGGCGCGTCCTCGTATCTGCTCGCCTACCTGGGCATCGCCAGCGGACTCGGCCTGGTGGGCTCCTGGCTGCTGGCCAGACGCGTCAAACGGCAGACCCTCGGCCTGGAACCCCGCGAGATCGCCGGACTGGCCGAACACCGCGAGGCGATGCTGTACGGGATCGCCGAGGGCGTGATCGCCCTCGACCCGCAGCACCGGCTCACCCTGGCCAACGACATGGGCCGCCGCCTGCTCGACCTTCCCGAGGACTGCGTGGGCCAGAGCCTGGCCGAACTCGGCATCGAGGGACGGCTGCGGGACGTCCTGGTCGGCGACCGCAAGGGCGCGCCCCACGAGCGCGACGAGGTCGTGATCCGGCACGGCCGCGTACTGGTGATGAACCGGATGACCGTCACCAAGGACGGCCGCCCGCTCGGCTCGGTCACCACCCTGCGCGACCGCACCGAACTGGCCCGCCTGGAGCGGGAGATCGGCTCCTTCCGCAGCTCGTCCGAGCTACTGCGCGCGCAGGCCCACGAGTTCGCCAACCAGCTGCACACCATCTCCGGGCTGATCGAGATCGGTGAGGAGGACGAAGTCGTGTGCTACATCCGCGCGTTGAACCAGCGCCGCCAGTCGCTGGACGTCACCCTCAGCCGCCGCGTCCGCGACACCGCCGTCGCCGCCCTGCTCATGGCGAAGGCGTCATTGGCCGCCGAGCGGAAGGTGCGGCTGCGGATCTCCGACAGCACCGCGCTCGACCGGCTGGTACCGGAGGACGCCGCCGATGTGGCGACCGTGGTGGGCAACCTCGTCGACAACGCCGTGGACGCCGCGTCCGTCGCCGGGGTCGCGGGTGAGGCGGACGGCCACGAGGCCTGGGTGGAGGTCGAGCTGCGGCAGGACGCCTCCAGCGTGGAGATCGTGGTCCGCGACTCCGGCCCCGGCGTCGCCCCGGAACTCGCCCGGGAGGTCTTCCTGCACGGCTTCACCACCAAGGCGGCCCAGGAGGGCGAGCGGGGCATCGGCCTGGCGCTCACCCGGCTGGTCTGCGAGCGTCACGGTGGTGAGATCTCGGTGACCAACACCCCCGAGGGGGCCATGTTCACCGCACGCATGACCGTCAGCCACCTCGCCGACGCGGTGGCGGAAGGAGCGGCCCGATGAAGGGGACGAAGGGGATGAAAGGCACGTCCGGCACGCCGGACACGCCCCGTGGGCCGGGCACGTCCGTCGCGACCGACACCATCGACGTGCTCGTGGTCGATGACGACTTCATGGTGGCCCGCGTCCACCGCACCTTCGTCGAACGCGTCGAGCCGTTCCGGGTCGTCGGCGTCGCCAACACCGGCGAGCAGGCGGCCCACGCCGTCGACGAACTGCACCCGGACCTGGTCCTGCTCGACCTCTACCTGCCGGACGTCTTCGGTCTGGACGTCATCCCCCGGCTGCGCACCTCCGGCCACGACTGCGACGTCATGGTCATCAGCGCCGCCCGGGAGGCCGACACGGTCCGCGGTGCCGTCCGCCACGGCGTCGTCGACTACCTCCTCAAACCGTTCGAGTTCGAGGACCTGCGCGCCCGCCTGGAGCGCTACGCCGTCCAGCGGGGCCGCCTCCTCGCCACCGTCGTGCACGGCCAGGCCGACGTGGACCGGGTCCTGGCCGGAGCGACCGTGCCGGCCTCGGCCGGGGGCACCCTCCCCAAGGGCATGAGCGTCGAGACCGCCGAGCTGATCGAACGCACCCTACGCACCGCCGAGGGCACCCTCTCCGCCGCCGAATGCGCCACCCTGGCCGGCATCTCCCGCGTCAGCGCCCGCCGCTACCTGGAACACTTCCACACCGTCGGCAGCGCGGACGTGACGTTGCGCTACGGGGCGGCGGGGCGGCCCGAGCGGCGGTACCGGTTCCAGGGGTAGTCCGGGCGGATGCCGTTCCGGCGGCGAGGCCCGCGCTTGGCGTTGGGACGAGGTGATGGGCCGGGTCGCCCGTCGTCATCGGCCGGGGAGCGGTGGCGCCAGCTCCGGCCGGGCCAGCATGCGCCGGTTGGTACGGCCGTTTTCGAGAGCGGCGCGGGCCACGATCCACCCGGCCAGGAGGTGAGGCTCACCGGGGTCGCGAGCGAGAGCGTCGGCATACCGGGCAACGGCGGTTGCCGGGTCTCCGGCCGCCAGATGGTCGTCGGCGGTTCGGCGGGTGACGGGTCGGTGGGCGAAGGCATGAGTGCGCAGGTCGGGCCAGGGAGATTGGTCGGCACGGAAGCGGAGAGGTGAACCGCCGCGTCCGGTCTCGGATTCCTGAGGCGGGACCACATTGCGCAGCCGCCACTCGGTGCGGTGCAGCGCGGCGGCCGTACGGGCCCGGGCCAGGGTCGTCGGATCCACGGGCTCGCGCAGCCAGCTGTCCAAGGTTTGGGCGAGGCCGTTGAGGAGTCGGCGCCCGGGCGCGGTGAGCCGCTCACTGGTCAGCAGGGTGCGTACGACGAGACGTGTCTGTACACGGCGGAGTGCGAAGTAGTACGCGGCGACGTGTGCGTGCTGCGGCTCGGACATTCTGTCCCGCCAATAGCCGGCAACGCCGGTGAAGGCGTACGCGCCGTGCAGCAGGCCGGTGAGGTGGCGCGGGTCGTTGCGCCAAGGCGCGTAGTACCGCTCCTCGCGGTCGTCGTCGAGGAGCGGCAAGAGATGGATGAGTGCGGCGAGCTTGCTGTGCTGGAACTCGTGGACGAGAGTCTCGGCGAGCGCGAGCCCTGTGGCCGGCCGGGTGATCACCATGGACCCGAACGAGTCACCGCTGGAGGCCGACAGCTCCACGACCGGCGGGGGCGGGGGCGTGGTGCTGGTGCGGCCCCACGGCACGATGGCCCGGATCCGGGCCGGATCCAGACGGCCGGGGCCGGGATCGCGTCGGGCTGTGAGGAGGCCTGAGGCCTCCTCTAGTAACTCCTGCCAGGCCGCGGCCTCGTCGGGATCGAGCCGGTCGGGGGCGATCGGCTCATCCAGGTCACGGTAGGGGCCGAGATCGTCGAGCGGGATGGCAGTCGTGCCCGAAGGGCCGGTGTGGGTCAGAACGCGCAGCGGGATCCATTGCCCCGCACCCGGTGCGGGTGCGTAACCGGCGTCCAGCGGTGCCGCTGACCCCCGCGCGGTCATGGTCCGAGGTCGGCAGACACAGGAGGCATCGTCTTCTGGTGTCGTGAGCTCCAGTTCGCCCGCCTTCGTCCTGGCCCGTCCGATGGACAGACCCTGCCGCACCCCGGGCAGCCGGGCCAGTCCGAGGCCCGGAAGGTTCAGCGCCCCGTCGACCAGCGGAACCGGGAGGTCGACTTCCAGCTCCGCCTGCAGTGCGGCCGTGACCGCCAGTACGTGCAGGTGGCCGGTCTCGGCCCAGAGGGGTGGCCCTGGCGCTGTGTCGTGCACACGGCGCAACAGATGGGCGAGCCAGCCGCCGGTCTGAGGAGCGAGCAGCAGCCGCTCCACATGATCGGGCGACTGTTCGGCCACCATTTTGAGGGCGTGCCAGGCTTCCATGGACGGGCCGAGTGGAGTGGGCACCGCACCGATGTGGGAGAGCGCGGTGCGCAGGAGCAGCAGCCGACGGGCGCGTTCGCCTTGTTCGAGAAAGGTGACGGCCACGGGAGAGCCGCCGCCGGCGGCGAGTTCCGCGAAGAGGTGATCGGGCATGCGGAGCGGAGGGCGGATCTGCTCGCTGGTCATTCCCGGGGTCCTCCGGTGGTGAGTGCGGGCATGCGGTGCCACGGCTCAGCTCGGCTATTCGGCCCTCGGATTGGTTCCCCCGCTGATGCCGCTGCGGGAACGCAGGACCTCTTGGAGCATGCGGGCAGTGGATGGGAGCGGAGCAAGGCGGTCCACGGCGGTGCACGACACCGTGGCGAGATCCGCGAGATCCGACTCCCAGACGCGTCCGCCTACCGCAGGCGCCTGCCTGTCTTCGGCGGTATTGGCATCGAACAGAGCGGGCGGCTGGTCCAAGATGCGTCCCCCTTCTCCGACGGCGGCACGCGATGCCTCATGCTCTGACCATCATGACGGACCCTGTCCATATCGGAAACCCGTGCGATCACGCCACGTGATCAGCGTGGATCGTGCGGCTGTTCGCTCGATGTCAGCAAATCCCTCAGGGCATCGGCGAGTTCCCGCTCGCGTTGCAGGTCGTCATCGAGGGACACCATGGCGTCGAACAGGTCCCGCAGTGCCCCGGGGTGACGGCGGGCCAGCGCGGTGACGATGCTGGTGACATCCGTGCGGGCCTTTGGGTGTCGGGTCAGTGTTCCGGTGATCCGTGGGCTCAACGCCGCGACCACGACCTGCCGTTCGACCGGATCGGCCATCAGCGGATAGGACATGAGGACGTCCACGACGCGTTTCAGTGGGGAGAGCGGGGATCCGTGAGGGTCGTGGCGACGACCGGCCGCCGGCTCCGCCGATGGCAGGGTCTCGGTCCTCGCGGGGCTCTGCAACCGGATCTCCGGGTACTGCAAGGTACGGCCCGCTGACCGGAGCTCTGCAAAGCGACTCCGAACGGCGGAAAACAGCTCCTCCGGGTCGGGGAACGCAGGCAGTTGGGACTGATGGTTCATCAACAGCTCCAGGAGGATCTCCGAAAAGAGGCCGGTGGCCCGCGCGGGGTCGTTGACCGCGGCCCGGCCGCGGCCTGCCGAGCGCAGCACCGTCTGCCGGTGTGCCAGATTGCGCTGTCCCACGGGAAGGGAATTCGCCGGTAGTTGTTCCCGGAAGGCCAGTGCCTCTTCGAAGGTCTCGCACGCGTCCACGATCCACAGCTGCTCGGAGAACCCGGGTACGGCGTCACTGCTGTAGCGCGCGAGGGCGGATTCCAGGTCGACGCCCAGCTTGTCGGCGGTGGTGGCATCCGTGCAGAACAGCCGTAGGTGACCTGCCCGGTCGAGGATTCCGTGGCCGCCCCACCACACCCACAGGATGTCGCCGTCTGTCGACGGGACCCCGTTCACGAGGGTGCTGCGCAGGGTGGCGTGGTCGGCGGGGGCATAGGGGGTGTCGGGGGAGAAGGGGGCCAACGGAGCCAAGTGGAGTCGCAGGTTGGCATCGGGTACTCCGGCGGCAAGCAGCAGCCGACGGAAGGCGAGGGCGTCCCGGGCGGGCCCGGGCAGATCCCAGCCGGGCCCGGCGGCGTAGGTCTCGATGCCCACGATCAGCGCGTGGACCCGGGCCGGGTCCACGCCCCGTGTCGGCCACAGTGGTCCGGTCACGGCAGATGGTCCGCGATGTGCCGGTACACGGCCGGGTTGGTCCAGTAGGCGCTGTGCGCGGCGGGGAACGGCTGGCGGCTGTCGACGGCGATGTCGGTGACTCTCCCGGGGAAGAGCCCGGCGCCGATGAAGCCGAGCAGGTCGCGACGGTCGTAGAGGTTCAGCCACTCGGGTACGTGGGACGGCAGCGGTTCGGGGTGCACGAGGGAGGGCAGTGAACCCGACTCGTACAGGAAGGGCCCTTGGGAGCCTGCGGTCACGAGCAGGCGGACCTGGGGCATCGGAGTTGTGATGAGCGTGTCCAGGGCGATGATCCCGCCGAGGCTGTGGCCGACGAGAGTGACCGGGGCCTCCAGTCCGGCCACCAGGGTGCGCAGGCCGGCGCGCACCCGCTCGCCCCGTGCGAGGTAGCGCAGAACGTCACCGGCCGCAGGATGGGAGGCCTGGGTCAGTGCACGACGTCGGCGTAGGACGGCCCGGGAGGCGGCGGAGCCGGCCGACCGTAACACCATGGTCCGCAGGCCGCGTTCGGCACCCTGGGGCGGTGCGCCGAGTGCCTGTGCGAGCCGGTCCACGACGAGGTCGCGGGTGTCACCGACCGGAACGAACGGGACATCGTCGTCGAGGGCGGCGGCCATGACGCGGGCTACCAGGGACCGGGCCGTGAGGATCGCGAGTTCGTCCGGCTGGAGGACGGCCGCGGCGGGTCCGAGGAGAGGATGGGCGGCCAAGTCCGCTGCGGCGCGGGCCATGCCGGGCCCCAAGTCGCCCAACTCTGCGACGGGCAGACTCCCTTCGGCTGTCAGCGAGGACAGCAGCAACTGGATCTTCTGCTCAGGTGGGACGAAACCGGGTGGCCGCTCCACGGCCGGCTTCGCGCCGGAGGCGGCGAGGACCAACTCGGCGTCCGGGTCTGCGTACAGGGCGGCCCAGGCTGCGGTGTCGTCGTCCGGATCCGCCTCGGCGATACCGCGGGACGTGCCCGCCTCGGGCGGCAGACTTGCACCGCCCGCGGCAAGCGTGGCGCCGTACGGGCCTCCCCAGTAGTAGGGCACCACACGCGCCTCGCCCCGCAGGCCCTTCAGTCCTGCGGCGAACCGACCCGTCAGCGCGGAGAAACCCGGCTCGCGTACCCCTGTTCCGTGAATGAATACGACCGACGGCATGTGCCCCCCCGTGGTCCCGCTCCAAGTCTCTGTGCCACGGTCGAGGCATCCTCGACCGTCCGATAGGGCAAGGTGCGGGGACCGCGCGCCGCGGCCCCCGTGGACGAACGCCTTACAAGGGCAGAGGCGCCATGTCGCATTCGATACGGCGTCGTTGGCGGGCGGCCAACAGCCAGGGGTGATCGGCGCGCACCACGAGGTTCAGGCCTTCGACCGCCTTGTCCGCCAACTCGTCCGCTTCCGACCTGCGACCGAGCCCTCGCAGATCCAGGGCAAGATTGGTCGTGCACGCCAGGGTCAGCGGGTGGTTCCTGCCGGCGACCTGTGCCAATGACGGCAGAGCGGCCTCGTCGATTTCCCTGGCCAGTTCGAAGTCCAGAGCTGTGTAGGCCGTGCTGGCCCGGCCCAGGGCAACGGTCAGGGTCGTCATGTGCTCCGGGCCGAGGGACTCCGTGAGCCGGAGAGCCGCGTCGTCCTCCAGGTTCCGCGCCTCCTCGAGGTGGCCCAGGGCGCGGAGGGTCGTGGCCAGATTCGCCTTGGTCATCGAGGTGTTGGGGTGGTTTTCGCCGAGGCTGTTCGCGTAGCGCCGCATGGTGTCCTGGCCCAGTTCGCGTGAGCCTTCGAGGTCGCCCATGAGACGGCGGTCGATGGTGACTTCGGCGGCGGTCAGAAGCGTTTCGCCGTGGTTGGGGCCGTATCCGGTCATCAGCCGGCGCAATGTCTCCTCCGACAGTTTGGCCGCTTCGGCGACCGCTCCGTCGAGGCGCCTGCACACCGCCAGGTTCCGGGCGCTGCCCAATGTGTAGAAGTTGTCCTGGCCCAGGGACTCGTGCGCCCTGCGGTAGATGTCCTCCAGGAAGTCGCGGGATCCCGGAAAGTCGCCCCCCTCACGCATGTCGAGCCCGACGCCACTGAGCGTGCTCAGAGTGAGGCTGCTGGTCGGCCCCAGGAGCAGTTCGCGCTGCTGGGCGGTCTCCCGGTCCAGACTCAGAGCCTTGCCGAACTCGCCGCACAGTCGTAGCGACACACCCCAGTTGTGCGCTGCCTGAAGCGTGTTGAAGTCCTCCGCGCCGATCAGGATCCGACCCTGTTCGGTGGCTTCCCGGTCCAGCTCCTCCGCTTCCCTGTACTGACCCAGGTAGCGCAGCGCACCCGCCAGTTGGGACATGGAGTCGATGAGGTCCTCCGGTTCGACACCTGTGCGGCGCGAGACGTCCAGAGCCCCTTCGTTGAGCGGGATGGATTCGGGAATCTGACCGACGACACGCAGCAGGAAGGCGAGGATCTTCGAGATCCGCATGACGTGGATGTTTTCCTCGCCGGACGCCGCGAGCCAGGTCGTGTGCGTCTGCCGCGCGGTGTCGACAGCGGTTTCGTGGTCGCCCCAGAAGTACAGGAACAGCACTGTGTCGTAGACCAGCTCACGCACGAACGTGTCCGTGCTGGTCACCGCGCGCGACGAGAGGACGTGGGGCAGAAGCGTCTGGTAGGCGGGCCACTCCGCGGACGAGGCGTAGTGGCCCGGTTTGGCTGCCGACAAGAGTTGGTGGGCGGCCTCGCGCATGCGCTCGCGTTCCTCGCTGTTCAGCTTGGCGAGGAGCACGTTCTGCAGCAGTCGGTGCATCTGCAGGGTGTCAAACCGCAGGTCGAGCTTTACCAGGGAGAAGCGGTTCAGTTCCCGGATGGCCTTGCCCAGCTTGACCGAGTCGCTCAGCAGGGGGTTGACCTCGGGCGTGATGTCGATGGCACGGCGGCCGCGCAGCATGGAAAGAGGGACCGGCTCGGGCGCCATGCTGGCGCAGATGTCGAGGAGCTGGCGCGCGCCCGGGCTGTTCTCCGCGATCTGTGCCAGCGAGATGTCCCAGGCGGCGGCGACGGAGACGGGGTAGTCGGGGGAGGGGTCGAGCTGGAGGATCTCCGGGCGGCGCTCGTTCAGCAGGTCGATATAGTCGGCCACGAGCATTCCGGTGACGGCACGCCAGGCACCGGCCTGCTCCACGGCGAGTGGGAGATCGCCCAGCGCGCCGGCGAGCCGGTCGGCATCGTCCGCGGACAGATCCGGAGAGCGCTTCTGGAGCAACTGGATCGACTCGTCACGCTCGAAGACGTTCACCGGCAGCGGTGTCGCCACCCGCTCCCACTCGCGGTTGCGCGAGGTGACGATGATCTTCCCCGGGCCATTGGCCGGGAAGTACCTCCGCACCACGTCGACGTTCTCGGCGTTGTCGAACACGAGTAGCCAGTCGTCGTACTGGCCTCCGGCGCCCAGCGCCTCCAGGACCGCGGGCGCGGCTGTATTCGCGGCGGGGGCACTGCCCTCGGCTCCTGACCCGGTGAGGCGCAGCCTGGCCGCCAGACCTGCCAGTGCCGCCAGGATGAGAGGCTCCCGCTCGGCCGGGACCCAGCAGATCACCTTGTAGTCCTGCTGGTGCCGGTAGATGTATTCGAGCGCCAATTGTGACTTTCCTACACCTCCCATGCCATGTAGGGCGTGTGGCAGCACAGCCGCGGTGTCCTGGTCTCCCAGCTGTTGCTCCACAGCTCGCAGCAGCTCGGTGCGGCCCACGAACGATGTGTTCCGCAGGGGAACGTTCACCAGAACGGCAGGTGATCCGGTCGTGGTGCTCTGCATGAGGGACTCAGCCTCCGAGGCTTCAGGGCGGGACACGTCGGTTACCTGCATCGGCACGGGCTCTCCAGTCGGGTCAGGGACTACCGGCGCTTGATCACTTCCCTGACCGCTGTCGAATGACCCGCTGCCGGATGGGTCTTTTGCCGTGCCGGGAGCATTTCTCGGCCTGCTCCTGCCCAGGGGATCAATACGTTTGGCGCGTTCGGAGTACGGGCCCGCCAAGGCTCGGAGCACTGCCAGCTCGCTCCGCTGCCATCCCGTGTCGACCGGGTCGGGGAGCATGGTCCCCGCCGGATCGCGCAACGCGGCGCGAAGAGCCACACCGCGCTCCCCCGCAGCTGGAAGATCACCCAGGACGCTCACGGTGCGGGCGAGCTGAGTCCGGGTCGTGGTCGCCAGGAGCGCCTCACGGACACCTTCGGCGAACTCCGGCCGGTCGCCGCTCCAGTCGATCAGTCCGCCCATCATGATCTCGGCCAGATGGCCGGGACCGGTGTGCGGCATGGTCCGGTTCCGTAACTGCTCGACCAGGTCGAACTCGAAGGGAATAACCGCCAGTTGGGCTGCGAGCTGACGAGCCATCGGCGTGGCGAGTTCGAGGAACGCGCCCACCGCCCGGTCGGCTGCGGCAGGCATGCGAGGCGCGCGCAGCCCTGGCGCCGGTGTTCCTTTGAAAAGACTGCCGGCCAGGACCACGGGCAACTCCCGGCGCATTCCACGCTCACCGGTCACGAGACAGGCCCACGCCTCGATGGAGCCTGCCTTGAGCGACAACACCGGAACAGGCACGGATCCGTCGCCGGTCTCGGGCAGCGGGCGCATCGGGTCGGGCCCGGCGGACGGCGCGAGATGCCTGAGCCTGGCGTTGGGCGCGCCGAAGCCGCCGGACTCCAGGACCGCCGGGTACGGATAGAGAGAGGAACGATGGCGCAGATGGGGTGTCAAGAGGTGCACCAGGGCGGTGGGGCCGGCGGCCGCGAGGCGCCCGAGCAAGTTGTCCGCGGTCGATGAGGCCCATCCGTGTGCCAGGCCGTCGGTGACGACCAGGAAGAGCCGGCCACCGCTGCCGTCCAGTACTTCACCCAAGTCCGTGACGGACCGTCCGGTCGGCCAGCGCAGTGTCGGGTCACCGGTGAGCGGCACCTTTACCCGGACGGTGCGGACGACCCGAAAGGCGCCGCTCTGCTCGGCGGCCTCGGCCAGGCCGGCCACGGTGTCCTGCCAGATCTGCATGGTGGGGGCTTCGTCGACGAGTAACACCAAGTCGAAGGCGCAACTGCGGACGGGCTGGTGGAAGGGCAGCCAGAGCTGGTCCACGACGCCTCGCTCCGCTGTGGTCCGCTCGTCCAGCTCCGTCGCACGCCGGGAAGGCACGCGACGCGCGAGCCCGTGCAGGGACCGGGC
Source organism: Streptomyces sp. NPDC058697 (assembly GCF_042715345.1). Lineage (NCBI taxonomy): Bacteria > Bacillati > Actinomycetota > Actinomycetes > Kitasatosporales > Streptomycetaceae > Streptomyces > Streptomyces sp. NPDC058697. The sequence goes on along the minus strand of NZ_JBHXSU010000004.1, from coordinate 411,089 downwards.
GAGCTGGGCGGTGCGACTGCCACGGCTCGGATTCACCGGTCCGGAGCGGGAGGAGGGCAGCAGGGGGCGCTCCAGATGTATGGCGTCGGGCCCTTCGGGGGCGGGGACGAGCGACAGCTTGGGGGGTGGCTCCGGAGCCCCGGTGAACGGTCGCCCGGGCAGTGCATCGTGCCCGGAGGTGTCCAGTGCGCCCGGCCGTGAACCCGGATCCGCGGCCGGTTCCGGTGAAGCACGGCGTGCCCTGCCGTCGGACGGCGTGTCCGTCGGCCGCCCTTCGTCGCGGGGGCGGTCCCGTTCCCCGGTGCCCAGGGCCGTGGGATGGTGGTCAGGCCGCTGCGCGGCTGCGTTGCCGTCGCACACAGGGCTCGACGACGGGTCGATGGTGCGCCCATGCCGGGCCCAGAGAGCTGCCAGCCAGACGGCGTCAGCAAGCTCCTGCCAGTGGGGCGCGGTCTCGGTCTCAGGGAACGCCAAGAGCGACGACACCTCCGAGGTGGGGTCGGTGTCGCCGGGGCCGGATGCACGCTCCCTGGGAAAGCCGGTCATTCAGCGGCCCTTCGCGAGATCGCGGAGCAGCAGTTCAACGAGCTTACGCCCCTCTCCGTCGGCCTGGAAACCACCCGCAGTAGTCAACTGGACAGCGTTCAGCAACTGATCGAGTGCGTGTGTTCCGCCGCCCTGGACACGCTGCACGAACAGGTCGACCAGGGCTTCCGTGCCCTCCGGGCGGGTCGTCAAGTGGCGTTCCACGATGGCCAGAAGCTGCTCCCGGGTAGGGGTACGCATCTCCAGCGGAAGGCAGCGCCTGCGGAAGGCCGGCGGGAACTCCCGCTCGCCGTTGCTCGTGATCAGCACCACCGGGAACTCGCGGCACTCGACCCGGCCGTGCTGCACCAGGGCATGCCCTCCGGGGTCGGCGGTGTGCACGCGTGCACTAGGAGCCGCGGCGCGTTCCAGCTCCGGGATTTCGTAGCTGCCGTTCTCGAGGACGTGCAACAGGTCGTTCGGCAGATCGATGTCGCTTTTGTCCAGTTCGTCTATGAGGAGGACCCGCGGGCGCTCATAGGGCAGGAGTGCTGTGCCCAGCGGCCCCAAGGTGATGAAGTCCCCCAGAGAGGGCGGCTTGCGGCTGTCGGCCGGTGACTCCGCGTCGGCCTCGCCGGACCGTGTGCCGCCGCCGGTCTCGCCGCCTGTTCCGGCTGCCGCGGCCGTCTTCTGATCCGCGGCCATGTTCAGCCCGGCCTGCCATGCGGCGATGGCCTGTGCGCGTCCCATCGCGTCGTGGACGTAGAGACCGTCCCGCAGCACCGTGCGACTGACGACGCTCCATTCCAGAACGCGGCCCAGGCCCATCTCGCGTGAGACGAGGTACGCAAGTGTGGATTTGCCGATGCCGGGAGGCCCGGTGACCAGCAGCGGACGTCGCAGCACCAGAGCGGCGTTGACGATGTCGATCTCTTCGGGACCCAGCTGGGGGATCGTGTCGCCGAGTCCCAGACGGCGCAGCGCGGCTTCCTCCCCGCCCGGCGGTGGAGGCTGGACCGGGGTTCCGCGGAACCGGCGCCAGGGCGGCGGCGCGGGCAGCGCCGGCGGCTGGTCCCGGGGCGGGAGTCCACTGGCCTCGAACACCCGCCAGTCGTTCGCGCCCGTCTGCTCGTGTGTGGTCATGCCGGAGCCTCCTCGCTGGCGAGATCGCCGGGATCGGTGGTCTGGATGTCGACGAGTCGTGTGGGGTCGTCCCAGAAGAAGGCGATGTGCCTTCCCAGAAGCAGCGGACCTTGAGGATTGGCTTCGGCTTTTCGGCGAAGGCGGTGGACGGCCATCGGGACCTGCGCGGGCGTCGGCACTGACGCGAACACGGCGGTCACTACTTCCCGCCGCTCATCGAGGAAAACGCCTCTGCGATCCCAGACCGCCAGACCTATGCCCTCGGCGATGGCTGCCTTGAGTGCCTCAAGCGCGGGCGGTTCGGCGGGGGCGTCCAGCACCACGGCCGTCCGGTCGTGCTCCGTGGCGAGCGACACCTGCCAGTCGTCGATCCGCAGGCCATCGGGCTCGCCCCAGCTCTGCACCGAGATCCCGTGCTGTTGCATGGTGCGCCAGCGCTCCCGCCACTGGTCGATGACGAGCACGTCATCGGTACGCATGCGATCCAGACTGCGTAGGTGCACCCCGTACCTCAGGCCGAGCGGGAGTGGGTTCCCGCCTCCCGTAGTGAGCCTCAGCCTGGCCACATCGTGGTTGAGGAGGTCATACGGAAGGACGAACTCGATATACGGAAGTGGATGGTCCTGGTCGTCCTGCTTTGGTTCGGGGTGGACCGCCCACAGCCGGGCTCCCTGGCGAAGCACACCTTCAACGGCGGGGCCGAGACGATCGAGAGTCGTTGTGACCGGCTCGCCGGGCTGCGGTTGCCAGCGGCCTGGCGCGGTGTTGAGCCATGGGCGTACGACGATCTCGTCGGAACCGTCGCGGGCCGGTTCGACGGCCACGACCAGACAGCGAGGAATTCCGGGATCGTACTCGGTCGCCGTGCGCCGGGTCCGGCGTCGTTCCAGGGGCTCCAGCAGCCCCGCGTGCCGTGCCCACGCCTCGACCCAGTCGGAGAGCGCCTTGCGGTGGTCGGCAGTCCCGACGAGCCGGGCGGCATGGTCGATCAGTAGTACGGCGGGCGGCAGTCCGTCCGGTTGGGCATTCAACTCGACCGTATAAGTGAAGAGTTGTTCAATGGTCCGCCCGATGGGCAGATCAATACCGTGCAACTCCTCGACGAGTGCGTCCCGTAATCGGGTCGTCGGCACATTTTCTCCGACAGCATTCAGAAGGGCGTGCGCGGTGCTCTCGTCGTAGCCGGACAGCGGGCCGGGCGGCGGCATTGAGGCGGATGGCGCGGTGACGGAATCGACCACCGCTTTCAAGTCGGCAGCCGCCTCGGTCCCTTCGCAGACATCGACCACCCACACGAGTACGCGTTCCCCGCCCGGTGCGCTCAACGCGGCACGCACCAGTGTCACTACGTCCTCACGAAGCCTGACGCCGCGCAGGTCGATGTGCTGGTGCAGCTGGTCTCCGAGCAGTACGGCGAACTGCCCTCGTCCGGAAGCGTCTTGCATACAGCCCAGATCGCAGAGCACCTCGGTCAGCCGCAGTAGCAGCTCAACTCCCGGCCCATGCCAGGAGCTACCGCCGGACTCGTCGAAAGCCACGCCCGTCTCCACCGACTTTCCCCCATGAGTCGGTACGCCTGCCTGACCAAGCAGTGAAATTAGCATGGCACCTGACGGTTAACCAGGGACAAGGGATGCCGCGACTCCCCTTGCCACACACGGGGTTGAGAGAGTTCGGCAAGTGTCCGTTGGTGTGCGGCTCAGGGTCTTCGGTGTTGCGTTGGAGGCGGGACGCCGACAGATTCCGGGGTGGGCGGGTCGCGGCGGCCCGAACCGACCGGTCCAGGAGCGTGCAGTCCGCCGACGGCTCAGACGGCGACGACCGTGACGCCCGCCTCCTCGAACCGCCGCACCATGTCCTCGCTCACCGCCACGTCCGTGACCAGCGTGTTCACGGACTCGGCCGCGCAGATCCGGGCGAAGGCCCGCTGCCCGAGCTTGCTGGAGTCGGCGGCGACGATGACGCGTTCGGCCCGCTCGCAGAGCAGGCGGTTGATCGCTGCCTCCGCCTCGTCGGTCGCCGCCGCGCCATGGGTCACGTCGAGGGCGACCACGCCGAGGACGGCCACGTCGAGGGTGATCTGGCCGAGCACCCCGTCGGCGAGGGGGCCGACGAGCTCGTACGACTGCGGGCGGGCGACGCCGCCGGTCAGCACGATCTTGAACTGAGGCCGCACCGCCAGCTCGTTGGCGATGTTGAGGGCGTTCGTGACGATCGTCAGGGCGGGCGAGCCGGACGCGAGATCACTGCGTACGGCCAGCGCGCGGGCCACCTCCGTGGTGGTCGTGCCACCGGTCAGGCCGACCGCCTCGCCGGGCACGACGAGGTCCGCCACCGCCTTTGCGATGCGCTGCTTCTCGGAGGCGTGGCGGGCCGTCTTGTAGCGCAGCGGCAGCTCGTACGAGACGCCGTGCACGACCGCGCCGCCCCGGGTTCGTACGAGCATCTGCTGCTCGGCGAGCTGGTCGAAGTCGCGCCGGATCGTGGCCGCGGACACCGCCAGCTCGGCCGCCGCCTCCTCGACGTCCAGTCGGCCGCGCTCCACGAGCAGCTCCAGCAGTGCCTGCCAGCGGGCGTCGCGCGACATCCGCACTCTCCGTCCGTCGATCCGCGTATTGATCCAAACGATCCGTGCAGCGGCCGTTCCCTGATCTTTCGGTGACCCTAACGCAAGCCGTTCACCCGTGAATGCTTGATTGTGCTCGAAAGCTGGCTATATCTTGCAAGAACAATCATCATGGCTGGGAGGTCGCGGCGTGAGCCACGTGGAGAACGAGCTGAAGAGCCAGCCCGAGTGCTGGGTGCGGGCCGCCGGTGAAGCGGCGGTCCACGGAGACGTGCTGCCCGCCGCGGGGGAGCGGGCAGCCGTCGTCGGCTGCGGCACGTCGTGGTTCATGGCACAGGCCTTCGCGGTGCTGCGCGAGCAGGCGGGGCTGGGTGAGACGGACGCCTTCGCCGCCTCCGAGTTCCCGCACGGCCGCTCGTACGACCGGGTGGTCGCCCTGACCCGCTCCGGCACCACCACCGAGGTGCTCGACCTGCTCGGCAGGCTGAACGGGCGTACGCGCACGGTCGCGATCACCGCGGATCCGCGAACTCCCGTGATGGAGGCGGCGGATGACGTGGTCGTGCTCGACTACGCCGATGAGAAGTCCGTGGTGCAGACGCGGTTCGCGACCACCGCGCTCACCCTGCTGCGGGCCCACCTCGGGCTGCACGGCGACGCCGTTGTCGCCGGCGCCCGTACGGCGCTGGCGGAGCCACTGCCCGAAGGGCTCGTCGACTGCAGGCAGTTCACGTTCCTCGGGCGCGGCTGGAGCGTGGGGCTGGCGAACGAGGCCGGGCTCAAGATGCGCGAGGCCTCGCTCGCGTGGACCGAGGCTTATCCGGCGATGGAGTACCGGCACGGGCCGATCAGCGTGACCACCGCGGGGACCGCGACCTGGATGCTCGGCGAGGCACCCGAGGGGCTGGCCCAACAGGTGCGTGACACGGGCGCGTTGTGGGTCGGGGGCGGACTCGACCCGCTCGCCGAACTCGTCCGCGCCCAGCGCCTCGCCGTGGCCGTCGCCGCGGCCCGGGGCCTCGATCCCGACCAGCCCCGCCACCTCACCCGCTCGGTCATCCTCACCACGCCCTGAAGGGGGAGTCCATGCCTCTCGCAGCAGCCGGAGAGCTGGTCGCCCGGGCGGTCGCGTCCCGCACCGCCGTCGCGGCGTTCAACGTCATCACGCTGGAACACGTCGAGGCCGTCGTCGCCGGCGCCGAGGTCGCGGACGCGCCGGTCATCCTCCAAGTCAGCGAGAACGCGGTGAAGTTCCGCGGCGGACGACTGCTCCCGCTGGCCCAGGCCGCGAGCGCCGCCGCCGAACACGCCTCCGTACCCGTCGCGTTGCACCTCGACCACGTCCAGAGCGACGAGCTGCTGCGACAGGCGGCCGGCGCCGGATTCAGTTCCGTCATGTACGACGCCGCCCGCCTCCCGTACGCCGAGAACCTCGCGGCCACCCGGGCCGCCGCCGACTGGGCGCACGCCCAAGGGCTGTGGATCGAGGCCGAGTTGGGCGAGGTCGGCGGCAAGACGGGACAACCGCCGCTGGACGCCCACGCGGCGGGCGCCCGTACCGATCCGGCCGAGGCGCGCGCCTTCGTCACCGACTCCGGCGTGGACGCCCTGGCCGTCGCCGTCGGCAGCACACACGCCATGACCACCCGCACCGCCGCCCTCGACCATGACCTCCTCAAGCGGCTCGCCGAGGCCCTCGACGTGCCGCTCGTGCTGCACGGCTCGTCCGGTGTGCCGGACGACGAACTGAGGGCAGCTGTCGCGGGCGGCATCACGAAGGTCAACGTCGGCACCGCTCTGAACATCGCGATGACCGGCGCGATCAGGGACTACCTCACCGCCCATCCCGAAGCGGTCGACTCCCGCAAGTACCTGACCGTGGGACGGGCGGCGATGGCGGAGACGGTGACCCGGATCATCCGAGTCCTGGGCACCGCCGGCTGACGCTCAGTCCGCGTCCACGAGCTTCTCGAAGAAGAACTCGTGCTTGAGGAACGACACGTCGTACTCGCTCCCCGGGTACGGCGGGATCAACTGGGCCGCCTGGAACAGCCGCCAGCCGTCCCGCAGGGCGTCCACCCCGGATTTGTACGGGGGTTCGTCACTGTCCCCAGTGGTGGGCGACGTACGCCCCGTGCCGTCGTACACGGACCAGCCGACCACAGGCGAGTCGAGCGCCGACGTACCCAGATAGAGCACCAGAACCTGTTGACGGACCGTTATGCGACCTCCTCCTGAGGGCGGTTGGAGACACGGGTCACCCAGTGCTCCAGGTCGAAGGACCCGTCGCCGGTCAGGGACCGCCACAGCAGCACACGGTTGTAGATCTCCAGCCGGCCGGTGGCGGGCTCGTACCAGGGGAAGGTCGTCATGAGCTCCTCGGCCACCCGGGGATCGTCGAGGTCCGAGGTGTCCCACAGCCGTCGCTGACGTACGGCCGGATTGAAGCGGATCTTGAACATGTACCGCACCGCGTCGCTGTCGTTGCGCCGACCGCCGTGCCAGAGGCCGTGGTGCAGAAACACCACGGTGCCGGCCGGGCAGACGAGCCGGGACTGACCGAGCAGGTTCTGGTAGCGGCCGGTGTCCGTTTCGTTCGTACGCCGCAGATGGCTGCCCGGCACGCTGAGGGTGCCACCCATGTCGAGGGTCACGTCCTGCGGGTAGTACATCAGCTGGACGTCGAAGGCATCGGTGCGCACGTCGATGATCGCGTCGCCGTGCAGCGGCTGCGCCGCCCCCTCGCGAGGCTCGCGGACGTGCACCGCGTGGTGGTCGACGCGCCGGTCCGGGCCGACGAGGCTGCGCAGGGCCCCGGCCACGGCCGGGATGTCGAGGAGCCGCCGGGCGAAGGAGCCCTCGGGGTAGGCGTCCGCCACCGTGCTTCCGTAGGGCACACCCGGGACGCCCCGCCCCAGGAACCCGATCGCCTCGGCGTTCATCTCCGCCGGCACCACCGCGTCGAGGCGCAACGAGCCGTGGGCCACGAAATGCGCCATCCGCACGGAGCTCAGCAGCGGAGCGACACCCGACCTCAGCAGCGGCGAGACAGAGGGAGGGACAGAGGGCGAGACAGGGGGAGGGGCAGGACGAGGGGGCGGCGGCGGATGCTCGGGATTCGTCATGCTCCGAACGTACGGAGCGGCGCCCGTCCGCCGCGTTGGCCCGTTTCGCCACCGCTGGTAGTTTTTCACCATGCGGGAGACGGAGATCCACCTCGGGGAGCCGCCCGTCGTCGCCAACGCGGGCGTCGGCGTGCACGGCGTCGCGAGCCGTACGGACGTCTTCCGGCTGCCGGAACTGTGGCAACTGCATCTGTACCAGTACGAGGCCGAGCTGACCGTCGACGGCACGGCACACGTCATCCGTCCCGGCCGAGTCAGCCTCGTACCGCCCGGCACGACGGTCCGCTACCGCTACCGGGGCCGCTCGGAACACCTGTACGCGCATCTGCGCATCGCTCCCGCAGGGGCGCCGCACACCGTGCCCGTGATGCAGGACGCCGGACCCGAACTCCCCATGCTGACCGGGCTGTTGCTCCAGGCGGTCGCCTCCGCACCGGGCGAGCCCGAGCGCACCAGGGCGGAGATCTGGACCGCTCTGTGGCGCATCGCCCATCTCGCCCCTGCGGCCGAGCGGCCTGGGCCGCACCCCGCCGTCACCGCCGCGATCGCCTTTGTCGAGGCGAACCTGGCCGCCCCGCTCACCGTGCCCGCCGTGGCCCATGCCGCCGGGGTCTCGCACAACCACCTGACCCGGCTCTTCCGCGCCACCACGGGCGGCACCGTCGTCGCGTACATCCGGCGCCGCAGGCTCGACCGCGCCCACCACCTGCTGCGAGCGTCGACCCTGTCGATCCCGGCGGTCGCCGCGTCGGTCGGCATCCCCGACCTGCAGGCCTTCAACAAGGCGTGCCGCCGCGAACTGGGAGCGTCCCCGCGAGCCCTGCGCGGCGAGACGAGCGCCGCCTGAGCCCCACCGGACGTCTGTGAACGGCCGTCAGGACTCCGCGGACTCCTTGACGGCCTTCAGAACCACGAACTTCGCGTCGCTCGCGACCAGTTGGCTGTTGCCGAAGAGACGCCGCAGCTTCACGTGGTAGCCGAGATGACGGTTGCCGACCACCCACAGCTCGCCGCCCGGCCGCAGCGCCCGGCGTGCCCCGGTGAACATCCGCCAGGCGGTGGCGTCGGATGTCGCCTGGTGCGAGTGGAAGGGCGGATTGTTCAGCACGAGGTCGACGCTCGCGTCCGGAACGCCCTCCAGCCCGTCGCCGACCCGGAACTCCGCCTTGCCGTACTCCACCGTGTCGTCGGTGTTCGCCCAGTAGGTCGCCTCCGCCGAGGTCACCGCCTGGTACGACTCGTCCAGGAACAGCGTCTCGGCCCGGGGGCGCGCCAGCGCCATCGCCGTACCGACGACTCCGTTGCCGCAGCCCAGGTCCACCACACGCTCTGCCCCGCCCTCGTACGGCAGGTGCTGGAGGAAGAACCTGGTGCCGATGTCGAGACGCTCGGCGCAGAAGACGCCCGCGTGGTTGACGACCGTACGGCCGGAGGCGGGACCGATCCCCTCGGGCAGCGTGTAGCTGTGCGGCCACGGGTTGGCCGGTCTGGTGATCCCCGGATTCGGCGTGCAGAAGATGAGCCGGGCCTTCTTCTCCGCCAGCGAGGTCCGGGTGGGGCCGATGATCCGCTCGAACAGCTTCAGCGTGGAGGTGTGGATCTCCTTGACCATGCCGGTGCCGATGACGACCGTCCCCTCGTGCACGGCGGGCGCCAGGCGCAGCAGCTGGTCCTCCAGGAGTGCGAGGCTCTTCGGTACCCGCACCAGCAGCACGTCGACGCGCTCGACGGGCGGGTCCTGGGTGGTGAGGAGGCGTACGGAGTCCTGGTCCGAGCCGTTGCGCGCCAGGTTGGCGCGGGTTGCCTCCCGGGTGAGGAACGAGTCGGTGATCTGCACCGGCCGGTGCGCTTGAAGTGCCGTCGTGAGGGCGCCCCACCGGTCGCCGACCACGACCACCGTGCCGTCGAGTGCCTGGTCGCCGTCCGCGAGATGCTTCAGCAGATACTCGTCGGAGGCGTCCCACGCACGGAGCTGGTCACGGGAGTCCTCGGGGAAGCGGGCCAGCTGCAGCTCGGCCGAGGGGGTCGTCATACGGTCGGTCATTGGGTCCAGGCTATCCGAGGCGCAGCTCAGGGGGTTTCCGGCGTCCATCAGGGGCGTGCGCGAGGATGGGAGCCATGGACGCCGAGCTGTTTCCCCGGGCCCGTACGGAGATCGCGCCGGGCGCCGTGCACCTGCCGGACTGGCTGACCGCCGAGCGCCAGAGCGAGCTCCTCGACGCCTGCCGCGACTGGGCACGCCCGCCCGCGGGGCTGCGCACGGTCCGCACACCGGGCGGCGGCACGATGACGTCCCGGCAGGTCTGCCTCGGCTGGCACTGGTACCCGTACGGGTATGCGCGCACGGTCGTCGACGGGGACGGGGCGCCGGTGAAGGAGTTCCCCGAGTGGCTGGGGGAGCTGGGCCGCCGCGCGGTCGTCGACGCACTCGGCCAGGAGGCGGCCACGCCGGAGGCGTACGACATCGCCCTCATCAACTTCTACGACGCCGACGCCCGCATGGGCATGCGCCGCGACAGCGACGAGAAGTCCGACGCTCCGGTGGTGTCGCTGAGCCTCGGCGACACCTGCGTCTTCCGCTTCGGCAACACCGAGTCGCGGACCCGCCCCTACACCGACGTGGAACTGCGCAGCGGCGACCTGTTCGTGTTCGGCGGCGACGCCCGGCTCGCGTATCACGGCGTGCCGCGTGTACACGCGGGCACGGCACCGCCCGAGTTGGGCCTGACCGGCCGCCTGAACGTCACGCTGCGGGTGAGCGGCCTCTAGGCCGGTGGGTTCATCCGGCTCGTCCGGTTCGTCCGGGTCGTTGCCCTGGCCACGGGACGACCGGATCATGGGAGACTCGCCCTCATGAGCGGCAATGCGGCCCCCAGAGCGGCGGGAGAAGGAAGCACCAGGACACGCCTGGACCGGGGGCGGGGTGCGCTCGGGCCCGCCCTGGAGCTCGTGCACACCGGACGCGCGCCCACGCGGGCCGTACTCACCGCAGAACTCGGCGTCACACGAGCGACGGCGGGCGCGGTCGCCGCGGAACTCGAAGCACTCGGACTGATCCACGTCGACGCGCGCCCCGGCGCGGCCGCCGGCTCGCAGGGCCGCCCCTCGCACCGGCTCGAACTCGCCGAGGACGGCCCCGTGGCCCTCGCCGCCCAGGTACACGCCGACGGCTTCCGCGCCGCCCTGGTCGGCCTCGGAGGCCGCCTCGTCGCAACCGCCCCCGGCTGCGAGACCGTCGACGCCGACCCGGCCAAGGTGCTCGGCTCCGTCGTCGAGGCGGGCGCCGAACTGCTCCGGGAGACGGGACGCCGCTGCGTGGGCGCGGGCCTCGCCGTACCGTCGGCCGTCGCCGAACCCGAGGGCACCGCCCTCAACCCCCTCCACCTGGCCTGGCCCGCGGGCGCGCCCGTACGGGAGATCTTCGCGGAGCGCGTCCGCGCGGCCGGGATCACCGGACCGGCGTTCGCGGCCAACGACGTCAACCTCGCCGCACTCGCCGAGCACCGGCACGGCGCGGGCCGCGGGTCCCGCGACCTGCTGTGTGTGGCGACCGGACACCGGGGAGTCGGCGGCGCGCTCGTCCTCGACGGGCGTCTGCACATGGGCAGTTCGGGGCTGGCGCTGGAAGTCGGACACCTCACCGTCAATCCGGAGGGGCGCCCGTGCCACTGCGGCAGCCGGGGCTGCCTGGACGTCGAGGCGGACCCCCTGGCGTTCCTGACGGCGGCGGGCCGCGACCCCGGCCCCGAGGTGTCGCTGCTCCAGCAGTCCAACGACCTGATCCGCAACCAGTACGCCGACCCGACCGTACGCACGGCCGTCGAGGCCCTCATCGACCGGCTCGGCCTGGGTCTCGCGGGCCTGGTCAACATCCTCAACCCGGACCGCATCATCCTCGGCGGACTGCACCGCACCCTCCTCGACGCGGACCCCGAGCGGCTGCGCGCAGTGGTGGCCGACCGGAGCCTGTGGGGCCAGAGCGGCGGCGTCCCGATCCTCGCCTGCACACTGGACCACAACAGCCTGGTCGGAGCGGCCGAGTTGGCGTGGCAGCCGGTCCTCGACGACCCGATCGCGGCGCTGGCCCAGGTCTGAACCCTTCGCGGGCGCGGGGAACTGCGCGATCAGCCACAGCCGGTCCGCACCCGAAGAACCCACTCACAGCGCAGCCCTCACCACTCGACAGCGAAGGCCCGTCCGGGGTTGACGGTCAGTACGCGCTCCACCAACGCGGCCCCCAGCGCGAGTTCGAGCCGAGGGCGAACCCGACGCAGCAGATACGGCATCCCGGAGCCACCGTCGACCGACCGGGCCCCGGCCGTCGTCGTGTCCCCGCCGAGCAGCAGCTGATCCCCGAACCCGGCCTCGGCAAGGGCCCGTACGGCATCCGGCATCCGCGAGTCCGTCGCGTGGTTCGCCCGTGACGGTCCGTCAAAAGCCAGATAGGCACCGGCCTCCGCGACCTGCCGATGCACCACCGGGTCGGGCGAACGATTGAGGTGCCCGAGGATCACCCGGTTCGGCGGCACCCCCAACTCCCCACACAGCAGGTCGAGTACGTCGAGCGCGCCCGTACCGAGCCCCAGGTGCACGGCGATGGGCGCCCCCGTCGCGTGATACGCCTCGGCCGCCGCGCTCATCGTCCAGTGGGCGTGCGAGTCGAGGGCGTGGAAGCCGCCGGCGACCTTGATGAACCCCGCCCGGACTCCTGACGTGGCCAGGCCCTCCGTCAGTTCGGCGACGAAGAGGTCCGCGAGTCCGTCCCGGAGGCGGTCGATCAACTCGGGGGCGTAGTGGGCGGCTTGGTGCAGTCCGGTGGCGGCCACGATGTGGACCCCGGTGGCACGGGCAAGCAGCGGCAGATCGGCGGCCCGTCGCCCCAGCCCGTACGGCGTCCACTGCACGACGCTTCCGCCGCCCGCCTCACGGAACGCCACCAGCTCGGCCGTCGCCGCGGACGCGTCACGCAACTCCTGACCGGGGAGTCGCGGGCTGCTGAGGAAGAGATGGTCGTGCGCGTCGCACACTCCCAACTCCGTTGGGGAGACGTCCCCGAGGACCGTCCGCACGGTACCGACCGCACGGACCGGACGCGCCCCGGCTGTCGCCCCGGCTGTCGCCCCGGGCGTCGCGTTCACCACTGACGCCCCCGCCGGAGCCGGTCACGCTCCGGCGCCGAGAGATGCAGCACCCGGTAGACCTCACCGGCAGCCTTGGGCGAGTCATGGGCCCAGAGCGAGAAGTGCACGACCTCCCAGTGATGCGGATCGACGGCGACAGCGGCACCGACGACCCCGTCCAGCGCGGCCAGCCGCCCGGTCACCCGCATCGCCTCCTCCGTCACCTCGGCAAGCGGTACTCCCTCCGGAATGCTCACGCGCCGACGCACCGCGATCTCGGGCGTGGCACCGGCGGCGCTCCCGTCCTCGTACGCGAGACCCGTCCAGTGCTGCACCACAGGGCGCCCGAAGTCGTTCACGAGGCCCTGGAATCCGGGCCCCCAGAGGAAGGAGTTCATGCCTTCGGGCGTGTGCCACAGATAGAACGGCGCGTACTGGTTGACCTGCGAGCCGTCCACTCCGCGTTCGCGCAGCAGGTAGGCCTTGAGGCCGAGTCCGTCCCAGTCGTCGAGCAGGTGTCCGACGCGGGCCACGCGGCCGCGGATGATGTCCATGTCATAGTCGGCGGGCAGGGATATCTCGTACTGCATGGCGTGCATCGATGCCTCCAACGGCTCCAACAGGTTCTGAGCGGTGGTGCCTAACCAGCCAGACTGGCAGGGGAGTTGAGGGCGAGCAGCGACAGCAGCCCGCGAACTCCCGCGTCGAAGGCGGCGGTCGAGCCGGACGCCCGGGCCAGGACGTACCCGCCCTGGACCGTGGCGACGATCGTCGCGGCGATCTCCTCGCCGTCCAGCGAGGGCGCGAACTCGCCCCGCTCCTGACCCTCCTCGACGAGCCCGGCCAGCCGCTCGCGCAGCCAGTCCAGCGTCTCGTCGAGGGGCGCACGCAGCTCGACGTCCGCGATGACGTCCGGGTCCATGGTCAGCCGCCCGATCGGGCAGCCGCGCAGCACATCGCGCTCGCGACGCAGATACGCCTCGACACGCTCGTACGGAGAACCAGGGCCGCCGAGTACTCCCTCGGCGGTAGCGCGCATCTCCTCCGCCGTGCGGCGGATCGCGGCGAGCGCCAGATCGGGCTTGCCCGCGAAGTGGTGGTACATGCTGCCCTGCCCCGCTCCGGCCTGCTGCTGGATCGCCTTCGGGCTCGTGCCCACGTACCCCCGCTCCCACAACAGCTCGCGCGTGGCCTCGATCAATCGCTCCGGAGTGCTCATAAAATCACTGTACATACTAGTAGGTACAGAATCGAGAGGGCAGTCGAGGGAGCAGCGGAGCGCCCCGTTCCTACTCCCGCGGAGGTACGCGCGGTGCCGCTGGCCGTACGACGACCCGGACCCCCACCCGGCGCGAGTCTCGAAGCATCACCGGAACACCCACCGAGGAGATGACTTCAGATGCAGACCCTGGCGCACTGGGACGGCGGGCCCGGCCCGTGGATCCTTCTCTTCCCGCTGATCTGGGCGGCCGTCGTGATCGGCGTCGTGACCGTCCTCCGCCGTACCGTGTGGCGCGGCCGTCGTGGCCCGTGGCGCGGCATGGACCGCACCGCGACGGACGTCCGTCCGGCCGGCGACTCGCCGATCGCGATGCTCGGCCGGCGCTTCGCCTCCGGCGAGATCGACGAGGACGAGTACTGGCGTCGGCTCTCCGTCCTGGACGAGCAGTTCGGACGCACTGAATTCGGCCGGACGGACTTCGGCGGTACCGGCTTCGGTCGTACGGGCAAGGGCGGTGCGGCATGAGCACCGCGACCGCCACGAAGGCCACGCGGACCGCGGCACGTGTCGCCGACGCCGTGAAGGTGTACGGCAGCGGCGACACCGCCGTCCGGGCCCTGGACGGGGTGAGCGTCACCTTTCGGGCCGGACGCTTCACCGCGATCATGGGGCCCTCGGGCTCAGGCAAGTCCACCCTGATGCACTGCGCGGCCGGTCTGGACACCCTCACCTCGGGCGCCGCGTTCATCGGCGACACCGAACTGAGCAGCCTCGACGACCGCCGCCTCACCCTGCTGCGGCGCGACCGCATCGGTTTCGTCTTCCAGGCGTTCAACCTGGTCCCGACGCTGACCGTCGCGGAGAACATCACGCTGCCCAGGGACCTCGCGGGCGGCCGCGGCGACGCCTCGTCGCAGGAGTGGATCGACGCGCTCGTCGACGTGGTCGGCCTGCGCGACCGGCTGCACCACCGGCCCTCCGAGCTCTCCGGCGGCCAGCAGCAACGCGTCGCCGTGGCAAGGGCGTTCGCCGGCCAACCCGACGTCGTCTTCGCCGACGAGCCCACCGGCAACCTCGACTCGCGCTCGGGCGAGGAGGTCCTGAACCTCCTCGGCCGGGCCGTGCGCCAGATGGACCGCACGGTCGTCATGGTCACCCACGACCCGGTCGCCGCCGCACACGCCGACGAGGTCGTCTTCCTCGCCGACGGCCGCCTCGTCGACCGGATGGAAGCCCCCACGGCCGACAAGGTCCTGGACCGCATGAAGGCCTTCGACAGCAAGGGAGCGCCGCCGGCATGAACGCCTTCGACAGCAACCGGAAGGGAGCGCGGTCGTCGTGAACGCCTCCGTGCGCATCAGCGTCTCGTCCCTGCGCGCCCACAAGCGCCGCTTCGCCGGTACGTTCCTGGCGGTGCTCCTCGGCGTCGCCTTCCTGGCCGGCACCCTCGTCATGGGCGACACCCTGCGAGCCAGCTTCGACACGATGTTCGGCAACGCCACGAGTGGCACCGACGCCGTCGTCCGCAGCGCCGGCACCATCACCACGCCGGGCGAGAGCCAGGGCGTAAGGCAGCCCGTCGACACCGACCTGGTGACGGCCGTCGAGAAGGCCCCGGGTGTCGCGGCCGCCGAGCCCGACATCCAGGGTGCAGGACAGCTCGTCGGCGCGAACGGCAAGCCCATCGGCGGCCAGGGCCCGCCCACCCTCGCGGGCAACTGGATCAACGACCCGAAGCTCAACTCCTACCAACTGGCCGAAGGCCGCGCCCCGTCGAAGTCCGGCGAGGTCGTCGTCAACCGGGGCGCCGCCGAGAAGGGCGACCTGAGGATCGGCGACACGACGACCCTGCGGACGCCCGACCCCGTCAAGGTGACCATCGTCGGCCTCGCGACCTTCGGCGGCGAGGACGGCATGGCCCAGGTGACCTACACCGGCATGACACGGTCCGACGCCGAGAAGTACCTGACCGCGAAGCCCGGCGAGGCCGCGAGCATCCTGGTGCGGGCCGGCCCCGGCACCGGTCAGCAGGAACTCGTCGACGCCCTGACTCCCGTACTGCCCAAGGGAGTCGAGGCGATCACCGGCCAGGAGCTGGCCGCGGAGAACACCGACATGATCTCCGGCCAGTTCTTGTCGCTCTTCACCACCTTCCTGCTGGTGTTCTCCGGTGTGGCGCTGCTGGTCGCGACCTTCTCCATCCACAACACCTTCGCGATCGTCGTCGCCCAACGCACCCGCGAGAACGCCCTGTTGCGCGCTCTCGGTGCCTCACGCCGACAGGTCACCGCGTCGACCCTGGTCGAGGCGAGTGTCGTCGCCGTGGTCGCGTCCGCCGCAGGACTCGCGGGCGGCATCGGCATCGCGGCCGGGCTCCAGGCGTTGTTCCCGGCCATCGGATTCCCGTTCCCCGAGGGCGACTTGGTCATCAGCGGGCTGTCCATGATCCTGCCGCTCGCGGTCGGCATCGTGGTCTGCCTCGGCTCGGCCCTGCTGCCCGCCGTACGCGCCGGGCGCACCGCACCGCTGGCAGCCCTGCGGGAGACGGCCGTCGACCAGTCAGGCGCGTCCCGCACCCGTGCCGTCGTGGGCTCCGCTCTCGCTGCACTGGCAGTCGCCGTCACACTGACCGGCGTCATCGTCAGCCCGTCCCTGTGGCTCGCCGGCAGCGGTGCGATCCTGGCGCTCGCCGCCTTCGTGGTCCTCGGCCCGGTCGCGTCGACCACCGCTGTACGCGTCCTCGGCAGCCCGCTCGACAAGCTGCGCGGCGTCACCGGCGGCCTGGCCAGGCGCAACGCCCTGCGCAGCCCCAAGCGGACGGCCGCCACCGCCAGCGCGCTGATGATCGGCGTCGCCGTCGTGTCGCTGTTCACGGTCTTCGGCGCCTCGCTGAAGGCGACCATGGACCAGACGGTGTCCCGGTCCTTCGCGGGCGATGTCGCGGTGAGCACACCGTCGTTCGGCGCGGGCGGCAGTGGACTCAGCCCGCGGCTCGCCCCCGCGATCGCCGAGCGGCCCGAGGTCGACACGGCGGTCGGACTCGGCCGCGGTGTTGCCGAAGTCGACGGCGAGGGACGGGCGTTGACCGTCACCGACCCGGTCGCGCTGGAGCGCACCTTCGACCTCGGCGACGTACAGGGCTCAATGCGGAACCTCGGCGACGACGGCATAGCCATCACCGAGAACGAGGCCGACAAGCTGGGCCTCAGGACCGGTGACACCGCCCAACTGGCCTTCACCGACGGCAAGAAGCAGACCTTCACGGTCCGCGCGGTCTACGGCCAGTCCGAGCTCGCGGGCGAATACGTCATCACCCGCGACGCCTGGGCCCCGCACCGCACCCAGGACTCCGACACGCTCGTCGCCGTCACCTTCAAGGACGGCGTGAGCGCGGCCGACGGCAAGGCGGCGGTCGAGAAGGTCGCGACGGCGTACGGCAATCCGGAGGTGCAGACCCGCGACGAGTACGCGCAGTCCTCGGCCGGCGGCATCGACATGATGCTCACCCTGGTCTACGCGCTCCTCGCGCTCGCGGTGCTCATCGCACTGCTCGGCATCGCCAACACACTGACCCTCGCGGTCCACGAACGCACCCGCGAACTCGGCCTGTTGAGGGCCGTCGGGCAGACCAGGGCGCAGCTGCGCGCCATGGTCCGCTGGGAGTCGGTACTGGTCGCCGCGTTCGGCACGGTGGGCGGCCTCGCACTCGGCGGGTTCCTCGGCTGGGTGCTCGTCAAGGCGTCCGACGGAGCGTCCGACAGCGCCTTCGCCTTCGCGATGCCGCCGTTCCAGCTCACCGTGGTGGCCCTCGTGGGGGTCGCGGCCGGAGCCCTCGCGGGCCTGCGCCCGGCCCGGCGGGCGGCACGCCTGGACGTACTGCGCGCCATCGCCACCGAGTAGCCGGGCAAGCGCCCCGTCCCCGGCGAGCAGCCGGGCGGGCGTGCCACCCCCGCCGAGTGGACGGACGGGTACGCACCCGCCACCGAGTGGACCGAACAGTGGGCCTTCGCCACCGAAGGGAGGAGGAGGCCCCGGTCACCGCCCGGTCAGCCGGCAACGGCCGACCGGGCGGGAGCGTGTCCGGTCCTGAGCGTGCCGGCGGCGTGCTCCACCTCCGCGAAACTGCGCGCGGGCGACTCGGCGGCCGCGCCGTACGGCGGGCAGGCCGGCAGACCCGCCGTGGCGGAGGAGGCCGGAAGGGTGAACCACACGACCTTGCCCGACTCGCCGTCCGGCCGCACACCCCAGCTCTCGCTGAACGCGGCGACCATCGCGAGACCACGTCCGCAGGTCGCGGAGCAGTCGGCTTCCCGCACCTCGGGAAGGCGCGGGTCGTTGTCGTGCACCGAGACCGTGAGCCGGTCGAGCAGCAGCTCGATCTCCACGGTGCACAGCTTGTCGGGTACGGCGTGCCGGTGGACGTTGGTCAACAGCTCTGTCACACCGAGCGCCGCCCGGTCTATCAAGGGATCCAGATGCCAGTAGCGCAATTGCGCAGATACGATTCTGCGGACCTGGCCGATCCGCGACGGCAGGGCTTGGAGCTCCACCGTGCAATGCCTGCTTGGCTGGCTGATCACGGCTGCGACTCCCCGAATTGAGGTCCGGAAGAAGACGGAGTACGGATCCAGCGGGCGGCCTGAGTGCAAACGACCGCCCGCGGTTGGTGCCCGGCGGGCTGGTTCGCAGCGTTATCGCCGGTAAACCCAGAGTGACGTGAGAACAGCGTGACGCAGGAGGTGCGGTCTCGCAACTCGCGGTGCCCCTGGCGATGTCCCCGCCAACCGGACCGACAACGTGAGGGCTTTCAGCGCCCGCGCCCCGCCGCCCTGCGCACGGCCTCGATGAACCGGCTGGCAGCCGGTGGGCCCGGTTCCCCCGGAGCCGGATCGTGATCTCCCAGTGTCAGCAGATAGCGCGTGCCGTTGACATCCGCCAAGGCCCGGTCGTCATGGGCGAACCAGGGCTTGGACGCCCGGACCGCCTGCACCGGCGCGCTGTCGATCTCGCTGCCGTAACTGGTGAGCAACTCCAGCCTGCCGTCGCTGATCCGGACCTGTCCGGCCCGGGTGAGCGAACGCAGCCTCTTTCCGATCCGCACGCCCGTGGCTGTGAACTCCGGCTCCGCCATGTGCCCCGCCCCCTTGTGCGCTTCGGCCTCTGTGTCTGGGTCTTGCCACGTCTGCTTCTGTCCGGCCGCACCTGCTCCGGTCCGGCCACGCCGCGACCCGGGTGGATCCCGCTCCAGTGTGCGTCCCCGCCCGGACCGGCGTCCCATGCGGTGCAGTCTGCCCGCCTTCGGTGTCGAGCACCAGTGCGCATGACGACGTCACGGGTGCTCTCCGGCGCACTCGCGCGAATGCGCCCCCCACCGCCCGAAGCGGGCTGCGCCAGGGGTTCCTTTGAGGTGCCCAAAGGTATGTTTATGCAGGTGAGAAGCGTGCGGAAGGTGCATATGATCGAGGTGTCCGACCGCGTGAACCGGCGTCGGCACAACCGAAGGAGCCCCGCCGTGACCACCCCACAGCAGGCCCGCACCCATGAGCCGATGGCCACACTCGATGTCGATCACAGCGACGCGGAGTACCGGCACTGGCTCAAAGAAGCCGTACGGAAGGTCCAGGCCGACGCGAACAGATCGGCCGACACCCACCTCCTGCGCTTCCCGCTGCCCGAGGAATGGGGCGTCGACCTCTACCTCAAGGACGAGTCCACGCACCCCACCGGCAGCCTCAAGCACCGCCTGGCCCGCTCGCTGTTCCTGTACGGCCTGTGCAACGGCTGGATCCGCCGCGACCGCCCCGTCATCGAGGCGTCCAGCGGCTCCACCGCCGTCTCCGAGGCGTACTTCGCGAAGCTCATCGGGGTGCCCTTCATCGCCGTCATGCCCCGCACGACCAGCCCCGAGAAGTGCCGCCTGATCGAATTCCACGGCGGCCAGTGCCACTTCGTGGACGACCCGCGGACGATGTACGCGGAGTCGGCGGCCCTCGCGGCCGAGACCGGCGGGCACTACATGGACCAGTTCACCTACGCGGAGCGGGCCACCGACTGGCGCGGCAACAACAACATCGCCGAATCGATCCACCGCCAGCTGCAGTTGGAGCGCTATCCCGAACCGGCCTGGATCGTCGCCACGGCCGGCACGGGTGGTACGTCGGCGACCATCGCCCGGTACGTGCACTACATGCAGCACAACACCCGTATCTGTGTGGCCGATCCGGAGAACTCCTGTTTCTTCGAGGGCTGGACCACGGGCGACGCGGACGTCACCACCGACTGCGGGTCGCGCATCGAGGGCATCGGCCGGCCGCGGATGGAACCGAGCTTCGTGCCGGGGGCCATCGACCGGATGATGAAGGTGCCGGACGCGGCGAGCGTGGCCGCCGTGCGGGCACTGGAGGCGGCCATCGGGCGCAAGGCGGGGGGCTCGACCGGTACGGGGTTGTGGAGCGCGCTGAAGATCGTGGCGGAGATGGTGGCCGCGGGGCGTACCGGGAGCGTGGTCACGTTGTTGTGCGACCCCGGGGATCGGTATCTGGACAAGTACTACTCGGACGAGTGGGTGGCCGGTCAGGGGCTGGACATCGAGCCGTACGCGGGGGCGATCGAGTCTTTGTTGGCCACGGGGGTCTGGCCGGATTGAGGGGTTCGCTGCGCGTGCAACTGCGTCTGCGGGTGCGTCGTGGCTGGTCGCGCAGTTCCCCGCGCCCCTTCAGGGCGCGTGCGTTGAACTCAGTTTCCTGTCCAGCTTCGTCACCGCGTCGCGGAATGCCCTGCCCAGGCCCGCTCGGCCCAGTTTTATCGCGAAGCGGAACGGGGCTGTTCCGTCGGCGGCCCAGGTCCACTGGACTCTCGTACCCGTGCCGTCCCGGGTGAGGCGCCACTCCTCCACGAGGGCGCGGGCACCGGGAGCGTTCGTCACGTCGACGCGGTACGTGTAGACCTCGGAGGGCTCGGCCGCGAGGATCGTCTCCTCGAAGCGTGTCCCGCCCTTCAGCCGGACCTGCCGCCCGGCCCCGTCGTCGGTCGGGCGGGCCGCTGTCACCGCCGAGAACCACTCGGACCAGCCGGCCACGTCCTCGGCCAGCGCGCGATAGACGGTCTCGGGTGACGAGGCGATCTCTCTCGCGAAGACCAGGCGCAGGGGAGCGGTCTCGACGAAGTCGAGCCCCACCGGACGCAGTCGGTGTGCCATGTACGGACCCCCTCGCGGGAACAACTCGCGGGAACAGACGGGGAACGAATCCGAACGCAGCCCCACAACGAGGCGGTTGACGAGGCACCGTCACCATAGCTGGCGGCCCGTCAGCTGTCTGTACCGCCCACCGATGCCCCGCCGCCGTCGGACCTCCGCCGCCGTCAGGCGTCCGTCCGCGTGAGGCCGTCCGCGTCAGTCCTCCGGCTCGCTCTCGTCCTCGGGCTCGCCCGCCACCACCAGGCGCCGCAGATGCTCGGAGATCTCCGTGCGCGCCCCGGAGGGCAGCCCGTCGTCCGTTACCAGCGTGTCGATCTGCTCCAGCGCGGCGAACGAACTCAGGCCCACCGTGCCCCATTTGGTGTGGTCCGCGACCACGACGACACGCCGTGCCGACTGGACGAGCCGCCGGTTGGTCTCGGCCTCCGCCAGGTTCGGCGTCGACAGGCCGGCCTCCACCGATATGCCGTGCACACCCAGGAACAGCACGTCGAAGTGGAGCGCCGCGATCGCCTGGTCCGCGACCGGCCCCACCAGCGAGTCCGACGGCGTGCGCACACCACCGGTCAGTACGACCGTCGCCGCTCCCTGCCGCTGTCCCGAGGTGCGCTGCGCCGCGTGGAAGACATCGGCGACCCGCACGGAGTTGGTCACCACCGTCAGATCCGGCACGTCGAGCAGTTGATGGGCGAGCGCGTAGGTCGTCGTGCCGCCCGACAGGGCGATCGCCGTGCCCGGTGCGACCATCGCCGCGGCGGCCCGCGCGATGTCCTCCTTGGCGGTCAGCTCCAGGCCCGACTTGGCCTCGAAGCCGGGCTCGTGCGTGCTCGCCTCGACCACCGGTACCGCTCCGCCGTGCACCTTCTCCACCACACCCTGGCGGGCGAGCGCGTCGAGATCGCGACGGACCGTCATGTCCGACACGCCGAGTTTCCTGGTGAGTTCGTTGACGCGGACACCGCCGCGCCGTCGGACCTCGTCGAGGATCAGAGCGCGCCGCTGCTCCGCGAGGAGGTTCTGATTCTCACTCACGTCCGCTCCGGTTCCCTTCGCCTCGACACGTCCGGCATGTCCCCGAACCCCCTCCGACAAGGACATTCACCCTCACCTCCGGTCCATGGGATGCCCCATCCTCGCACGGGTCACCGCAGGTCGCGCCACTGCCTGTGGCGACGCGCACACGTCACGCTGCCATCTTCCGTGCGTCACTGTCACACGGATCGGGGAGATTCCGTGACGAGTGGTGCGCGACGCTCCCGGAGGCGGGATCCTTGTACCTGGACATGACATGTGCCGTACGGGCAGCACGGGGGAAGCAGAACAGTGGAGCGTCCACAGAGGCATGCCTCGCCGCATGACGCGCACGAGGCGCACGATTCCGATCGGCGGCCCGCGACGGCCGACACCGCACTCGAACTCCTGGTCCACGGCGTCGGCGGTACGACGCCCCAGGAGATGCTCAACGATCCGCGCACCGTCCGGATCACCGGCGACGACACGGCCGCCGTCTTTCGCCGCGCCGACGACGTCGAAGCGGAGAAGGAGGCGGCGAAGCGGCTCGAAGAGGCCCCGGGCAAACCGGTCCCCGAGGCGTACGTCTGGTGCAATCTCACCTCAGGCAACGGCTCCCGCGCGCTGTGGCTGCTGCTCCTGCCGTTCATGGTGGTCAACCTCGCCCACTGGATGCGGCCCACGGTCAGGGACAACAGAGTGCGGACCGTACGGCTCTACGGCCTGCTCGTCCGACTCGCGGGCCTGACCCTCACCGTGCTGCTGGTCGCCGCCGCCTGCGAGGTCGCCCTCGATCTGGCCGCCTGGCAGTGCGCGGGTACCGGCGGGTGCGCCCAGGAGCATTCCTGGCTGGGTTTCCTCTCTCCGGCCGGTCCCGACGCCGGCTGGTGGAGCCTGCCCGGCCGCCGGCTCGCCCTCGCCGCCCTGGTGCCGGCGGCCCTCACCGTCCTCCTCTGGTATCTCTCGCACCGCACCTGGAGCGCGTACGAGTCCCAGCCGCCGATCGACTACGGGCCCGAGTCGGACGACGAGACCGGCCGGGCCGGACTCGGCCGCCCGGGCTTCTGGTACGGGCGCCGGCTGGTGGCCAGGCTCCGCGCGGCGCACACCGCCGCGGGCCTGCTGACGATCGTCGCTGCGGTCGGCACCTCGGCCGCCCGATACGACCGCGAGCCCGGCGGGCCACCCGTCCTGGAGGCACTCGGCCGGATCGTGGAGGCGACGCTCGTGGTGGGCGGGGTCGTCGTGGTGTGGGTGGTCTGCCGCCGAGGCCGCAGCGAGCACCGGCTGGACCGGCACCTCGACGCCGCCCTGGTGCGCTGGCTGCCCATCGGCTCACTCGTCCTGCTCGCCCTCACCCTTCTGTACGCCGGCTGGTCGCGCCCGGAGTGGAGGTCGGAGGGCCAACTGCCCGGTGGCGCCGCGATCTTCGGTGGCATCGCACTCGTCCAGTGCCTGCTCGTGATCGTGCTCGGCGTGGTGGCCCACCTCCTGTACCGCGCCCACCCCGATTCACGTACCGCGATGCGCGGCTTGGCCGGACCCGCCGTCGCGATGCTGGCCTGCGCCCTGGGCGGGGTCATGTCCGGCGGGGTGGCCCAGCGTGTCGCCGACTGGCTGGACGGCACCGGCGGAACCATCGAGGGCCCGCCCGTCCTGCTGACCTGGCAGGCCTCCGTCATCCCGCCGCTGCTGATCGTCGTGCTCGTCCTCGTCGGCTGGCTGGCCAGACGCACCGTACAGCTGCGCCGCATCGAGACCGCCGCGGTGGAACTCGACTACGAGGACGAGCCCGCCGACACCGGCCGCACCCAACGCATCGCCCGCATGCGCGCCATGGCCGCCCTCACCGACCGGGCGCCCCGGATCATCGGCATCACCTCTATCGTGACGCTGCTCCTGGGGACCCTGGCCCTGGTGGGCGCGATGACCACCGACGAGACCCCCGGCGAGGCCGCGCACGGTACGTACGCCGTCGTAGAGGGAGCTGCGGAGGTCGCGCAGGCGCTCGGTTCCTGGCTCATCGGCGTCGGCTTCATACTGTTCGTCACCTGGGGACGCCGCGCCTACAAGGACGCCTCGGCCCGGCGCACGATCGGCATCCTGTGGGACGTCGGTACGTTCTGGCCGCGCGCGGCGCACCCCTTCGCGCCCCCTTGCTATGCCGAGCGCGCCGTGCCCGATCTGACCTGGCGCATGGCGACCTGGACCAGTGCCGCCGAGGGTCGGCGGCTCGTCCTCTCCGGCCACTCGCAGGGCAGCGTCCTCGCGGCCGCCGCGGCCTGGCAGCTCAAGCCGTCGGTGCGCAGGCGGGTCGCGCTGCTGACCTACGGTTCCCCGCTGGAGCGGCTCTACGGGCGCTGGTTCCCGGCCCACTTCGGGCCCGACGCGCTCAGTGGGCTGCACCGCGAGGTCGACTGCTGGCGCAACCTGCACCGGGCCACCGACCCCATAGGCGGCCCCATGCGGCTGCCCGGCGACTGCGGCCCCCAGGTCGACCGTGAGGCGCTGAAGGACCCTCTCGCGTACGGCCGCACCGAGGACCACCCGCTCCCCGCGCCGATCCTCGGCCACTCCGACTACCAGGCCGACCCCGCCTTCGCCGAGGAGCGGGAGAAGCTGCTCGCACGGCTCAGGCCGGAGGTGCCGGGACCACGGGAGGACAGCGGACCCGAGGAGTCCCAGGAGCCCCGGCTGGAACCGACGCCCATGTGAGGCCAGACGCCGAGGCACGCAGCGCCCATGCGGGGCGGCCGGCGCGGCAGGGCCTCAGGGCAGCTCCGGGAGGTCCTCCGCGTACAGGAGGGTGAGGTCGTCCTTGCTCGGTTCGGGGAGCTGGGCGACCCGCCCCGCGTGCCGCTCCACCATCGCCTCGAACGTCTGCCGCGCCGTGCGGCCGTTGCCGAACGCGGGCCCCTTCGGGATCGCGGTGAAGTACTTGACCAGCGCCTCGCCCGCACCCGGCGCGATCCGGTACTCGTGCTCCTCGGCCTGCTGCTCCACGATCCGCAGCAGCTCCCCGGAGTCGTAGTCGCCGAAGGTGATGGTCCGTGAGAAGCGGGACGCCACACCGGGGTTGACGGTCAGGAAGCGCTCCATCTCGGCCGTGTAGCCCGCGACGATCACCACCACGGCCTCCCTGTGGTCCTCCATCAGCTTCACAAGTGTGTCGATGGCCTCGCGGCCGAAGTCGCGCCCCGAGTCCTCCGGCGAGAGGGCGTACGCCTCGTCGATGAACAGCACACCGCCGCGCGCCCGGTCGAAGGCCTCCTGCGTGCGGATGGCCGTGGAGCCGATGTGCTCGCCGACCAGGTCCACCCGGGACACCTCGACGAGATGCCCCTTCTCCAGGACACCGAGCGAGGCAAGGATCTCGCCGTACAGCCGGCCGACCGTCGTCTTGCCGGTGCCCGGGGAGCCGGTGAAGACCAGATGGCGTCGCGCCGAGGCCGCCTTCAGACCCGCCTCCTGGCGGCGGCGGCCCACCTCGATCATGTCGGTGAGGGCCCGCACCTCGCGCTTGACGCTCTCCAGGCCCACCAGCGCGTCGAGTTCACCGAGCACGGCCGTCGACGAGCGCGCGGGCTGCTCGGGCTCCTGGGGAGCGACGAGCGGCTCCTGCTCGGTGATGCGCTGCCCGGGGATCGCCCCCAGCAGACCGGGGGACTGACTCGTGGTCTGCACGGCGGTCTCCTGCGCCGGAGGCCGGACCCCCGCGCTCTCGTCGCTCGTGCAGTCCTCGACCACGGGACCGGTGCCGGATGCCTGGTCGCCGCCCGCGTCCGCGAACTCGTAACCACCGCGCGCACACCGCTCCGTACGGCACTTCTTCAGCGTCGTACGGCAGCCGTCGAGCACATGGAAGCCGTAGCCGCCGCTGTCCGTGACGCGGCAGCCGTGGAAGGTGCCGCGGCCGCCCGCCGACACATAGAAACCGGCCTCCGCGGGCGAGGTGACCGTGCACCGCTCGATGGTGGGGTCGGCGCCCTTGGTGACGATCACGCCCGTCTGAGTGCCGTCCACGGTGCAGCCGTTCAGCGTGCCGCCGCTGCCGTGGTCGCGGAACCAGGCGCCCGTCGCGGCGTCCCGGATCCGGCAGTCGTCGAGCTGCGCGGTCGCGCCGTCGCTCACCGACACGGCCGTGTTGCGGACCTGCGAGATGTCGCTGTCGACGACGTCCGCGCGCGAGCCTCGGTCCAGGACGAACAGGGCGTCCGGCACGTCGTGGACCCGGCAGGAGTCGAGCACGACCGTCGCGCCATCGCTGACCCACACCGCCGGATAGTCACCCGTACTGTCGTGGATCTCGCACTGGTTGGCGTCCACGCGCGTGCCCGGGTCCCAGACCGACAGGCCGTTGCGCCCGAACTGCCGCACGGTGGAACGGGTCATGGTGAGGACCGAACGGGACCGCAGATCGACCGCGTTCTCCGGGATGTCGTGGATCCGGCAGTCGGCGAGGGTGAGGACGGCGTCCGTGTCGAGCGTGATGCCGTCCGCGGTCGTACGGTGCACATCGCAGTCGGTGAGATGCGCCGTGGCCCGCGCGGTGACCTGTACTCCGCTGCCCCTGACCTCGTACACCTCGCAGCCGATGGCCTCAAGGGCCGACTGCTCGCCCGTCGCCGACAGGCCGGCGCCCGAGGTGTGGTGGATCCGGCAGCGCTCCAGACGCGGATGCGCGCCGCCGCGCACGGAGACGCCCGACTGTCCGGCGGCCACGACCTCGCACTCCTCGAACACCCCGCCCCCGCCGTCCAGTACGGCGATACCGACACCCGCGGGGTTGTCCACGGTGCAGCGCCGCACCGTCGGGCGCGCGCCGCCGCGCACCTCGATACCGGCCGCGGACCGGGTGACGATCCGGATGTCCATCAGCTCGGGCGTGCCCTCCTCGACGAGCAGGGCGGGCGCGGCCGAGTCCTGGCCCTCCACGAGCAGGTCCTGGACCACCGCGGAGGCGCGCACGGTGAGCGGCACCCCGTCGATCGGGGCGATGCGCACGGAACCGGACGAGCCCTCGGGGCCGCGCAGTGTCACCGCCCGCTGGACGACGAGGTTCTCCCGGTAGGTTCCGGCGGCGACGGTGAGGACATCACCGTCGGCCGCGGCCTCCAGGGCGGCGGCGAGCGATGCGTACTCACCCGTGCGGCGCCGCCACCTCGACGTACCGGTGTGCGTCACCTGGACCGTGCCCTGTGCCATGGCGCTGCTGTGCCCCCACCTCGTCGTACACGGGTCCTGAGAGGCTCTTCCCGACACCCGGCCGCGTCAACTCCGCGCACGGGGAACGAGAACAGCCTCTCACGACGGTGCCGAACATCTCGGCCGGTCCACCGTAGCGTGCGCGGAGCCGGCCGGTTGACCGGAGCGGCGAGGCCGTCAGCTGCCGGTGCCCGTCCTGCCCCAGTCGGGGCCTGCCTGCGACCATGCCTGGTCGAGGCGGTCGTACCTGCGCCGCACCATGCGCCACACCACCAGCCGCCGGGAACCCTCGACGAGACCCGCGCAGGCGACGGCCGTGCCGAACCCGGCCAGGACCGCATGCGTGGCCGCCGTAGCGGTGTCCAGTGGCCGGCCGACTATTCGGCCGTGCAGGTCCGTCCAGACCGTGAAGTGGTCGCCGCGCTGCGGGGAGTTCAGGGCCGCCATGACGGTGTCCCGCCGCGCGGTGCCGTCGGGGGCCGTCCAGTCGGCGATGACACGGGTGTGCGAGTCACGCCCCGAGGACGTCTCGGGATCGGGGTCGAGCGGGGTACGGTCCGCCTTCTTGACGACGATCGCGACCACGGGATGACGGTCCAGCCGCTGCTCGCGCACGGACTGCTGCAGGGCGTCCTGGGCGAGCCCGCCGATCAGGACACCGGCCAGGGGTGCCGCGACGAGGATCAGCAGCAGCGCCCCCAGCGCGAGCCACGCCTCGGCGAGATCCGTCGTACGCCGCAGCGGGTTGTGCCGCCAGCGCCAGAGTCCTCTGATGGCCCGCAACGTCCCGACCCCCTTCCGCGTCCGTGATAACCCCCACCGGAGTCGTTCACGCGCGGTGCCGGCGAAGAGAGAGCGAAGTCACCCCTCGCGCCCGGCCTCTCATGAACTTCTCACACAGGCTCAACGGGCATGCCGGGCGTCGGTGTTCCCACGGCGAGGGCCTATTCCAGGAGCCTGACCGGATCGCCCACGCGGACCGAGCCGGGGGACTCCGGCACGAGATTCTGCCCGAAGACCAGCTTGTCGCCGAATCGGCGGTGGCGGGCAAGGGTGCGCAGCGGCTCCCTGCCGCGCTCGGCGGTGCCCTGGTCGGTGGTGGTCACGACGCAGCGCCCGCACATCTTCGCGACCCGGAAGGTGACCTCGCCGATGGCGATCCGGGACCAGTCGTCCTCGGCCCAGGCGGCGGTGCCCTCGACCACCACGTTCGGCCGGAAGCGGTTCATGGGCAGCGGGCCCTCGCCGGGCCGGTCGCCCTGCGCGATCAGCGCGTTGAGGGCGTCGAGCGAACCCAGCGTGGTGAGCAGCAGGGGATAGCCGTCGGCGAAGCTGACCGTCTCGCCGGGCCGGGCGAACTCCGGGTCGATGGGCCTGCGGACGGCAGGGTCGTCCAGGTGCACGAGACGCACGCCGATACCGAGCCAGTCGCTGAACCAGGCATGCGCCGAGGCGTCGGCGGCGACCCCCTCCACCTTGTCGTTCCAGATCTCCACCGTCGTCGTCCCGGTCGGCTCGGGCACGCGCACGGCGAGCGGCTCACGGCCGGGCGCGGACAGCAAAATGCCGCCGTCGGGCCCTTGCTCGACGGCGGACAACGCCATGCGCGGCTGTGGACGTTGGGTGACGACCTTGTCGTTCTCGTCGATCAGCACCCAGCGCCGGTCACCCGACAGACCCCACGGTTCCACGACGGCCTCGCGCAGGGCATGACCCCCGGCCGCCTTCAGCGGATAGACGTGGATCGAGTGCAGAACCGGCTTCGACATGAGGTCATCGTGCCAGCGGACACGGACGACCTCGGCCGATTTTCCTCAGTAACCGCGGTACTGCTGGTTGTTGTAGGGCTCCTGGTACGGGGCCGGGGCGGGACGCGGGGCGGCGGGACGCATCGCCTCGTAGCCCGTACCGCCCGACATCGGACGCTGCGGCTGGGGAGCCTGCTGGCCCGGGTAGCCGCGCGGCGCACCGGCCTGCTGAGGGATGTAGGGCGCGGCCTGTTGCAGCGGCGAGGGCTGTTGGGCCTGCGGGTAGGCGTACGAAGGAGCCTGCTGAGAGGGTCCGGCAGGCAGTGCGGGCAGTGCTGACGGCAGCGCGGGCAGGTGACTGCCCGTGTCATAGGCCGCGGGAACCCGGATCGGGGCGATCTGCGGGGTTCCCCGCTCGGCCACGAGAGAGTCGTAGATCGGAGTGTCCGGGAAGGAGGCGGAGTAGTAACCGCCGCCATAGGTGGAGCGGGGGGAGGTCATGGCACATAAGTTAAGCCCACGATGTGCTGGTTGGGGAGACCGATAAGAGGGTTGTTTTCCGTGTCGGCCGTGACGTGGGATCGTCAATGCGAGCGAACTTGGCGAAAAGGGGCGGCGGCCGGCACTCAGTTCATGTAAAAGCCGAGTTCCAGGTGGGTTACTCGTGGGTTGGTCGTTGATCTCCCGCACCGGGTGATGGGCGTTCGCCGCTCGGGGGATTAGGTTGGCGCAGAACGGCTGAACGAGCCGAATGAACTGAACGTGACCAGGCGCGGTCGTGCGCGGAGACACCCGATGGGGGCGGACATGTCAATGCCTAAGGGATCGAACGTTCCGGTGCCGACGACCGGACTGCGTGTCGAGCTGGGATGGCGGGCCGGCCCGGGCGTGCCCGACGCCGACGCCTCGGCCCTGTTGCTGGCCTCGGGGAAGGTCCGCTCGGACGGGGACTTCGTCTTCTACAACCAGGCGAACCACTCCTCCGGCGCGGTGCGGCACGAGGGCAAGCGGAAGGTGGACGGCCAGTTCACCGACACGCTGCTCGTCGACCTCACGCGCGTGGAGCCCGGGATCGAGACGGTGGTGCTCGCCGCGTCCACGGACGGCGGCACGTTCGGGCAGGTGCCCGGCCTCTACATCCGGGTCCTCGACGCACAGCAGGGCACGGAGGTCGCGCGCTTCGACAGCGAGGGGGCGAGCGTCGAGACAGCCTTCGTGCTCGGGGAGTTCTACCGCCGCCAGGGCGCCTGGAAGTTCCGCGCCGTGGGACAGGGCTACAGCAGCGGTCTCGGGGGCCTTGCCACCGACTTCGGGATCTCGGTGGACGAACCGCAGCAGGCGGCTCCGGCCCCCGTGGCCCCGCCGTCCGCCCCCGTGGCCCCTCCGGTCACCGTCCCGCCGGTCACGGCCGCGCCGGTGACACCGCCGTCCGCCCCTCCGGCACCGCCCGCCCCGCCCACGGCCCCGGTACGCCTGACCAAGGTCACGCTCACCAAGGAGGCTCCGTCCGTCTCGCTGACCAAGCAGGGCGGTACCTCAGGCGTGATGCGCGTGAACCTCAACTGGCAGGTGCGCAAACAGTTCTCCGGGTGGCAGGCAAAGCTGGGCCGGGCCGTCGCCATGCACGCGGACCTCGACCTCGACCTGTGCGCCCTGTACGAGCTGTCCGACGGAAGCAAGGGTGTCGTCCAGGCCCTGGGCAACGCCTTCGGAGCCCTGCATCAGCCGCCGTTCATCCATCTCGACGGCGACGACCGCACCGGGGGCTCGACGAGCGGCGAGAACCTCAGCATCAACCTCGACCACACACGGAACTTCCGGCGCGTCCTCATCTTCGTGACCATCTACGCAGGGGCGCGCTCCTTCGCGGACCTGGACGCGACGGTGACCCTGCAGCCGCTGCACGGCGCGCCCGTCGACTTCTCGCTCGGCGAGTGCACGGTCCCCTCGACGGTGTGCGCGCTCGCCCTCATCACCAACACCGGCAGCGACCTCGTCGTCCAGCGCGAGGCCCGCTTCCTCGTCCCCGACCGAGGCGTGAGCCCGCAGCGCACCGTCGACTACGCGTACGGGTGGGGCATGAACTGGACGCCCGGCAGGAAGTGACCGACAGGCGCCCGTCGGGGTCGGGGGTGACTGCGCCGGGCGTGACCGCTCAGGGCTGCTCGGGCGCCGCGTCGGGACGGGTATCGGGGCGGGTGTAGGTGCGTCCCTTCCAGGCCGCACCGCGCCCCCTGTAGTGCTGCACCGCGGAATCCACCGTCATGAGGAGGTACAAAAACGCGGTGACCGGCAGCGAGGGGGCGAGCCAGAGCGGCTGGCGGTAGTACCGGAGCATCGGCAGATACGTCACGGTCATCACCAGCCACGCGAGCCCACCCGCCACCGCGGCACCGGCGTCGCCGGCCGCGAGGCCCGCGAACAGCGCCACGGGCGGCACCAGGTACACCACGGCGAGACCGGCCACCGTCCCGGCCAGCACCAGCGGGTTGTGCCGCAGCTGGGCGTACGCGCTGCGCGAGACCATCCGCCACAGATCGTGCAGCCGCGGATAGGGGCGCACGCTGTCGACGTGTTCCGCGAGCCCCAGCCAGATGTGCCCTCCGGAGCCCTTCACCGCCCTCGCCACCGCCACGTCGTCGATCACCGCGTGCCGGACGGCGTCCGGAATCCGCGCGCGCTCGGCGGCCTCGGTGCGCAGCAGGACACAGCCGCCCGCCGCGGCCGCGGTCCGCGACCCCTTCACGGCGATCCATCGGAACGGATACAGCTGCGCGAAGAAGTACACGAACGCGGGCACCACGAGCCGCTCCCAGACGCTCTTCACCCGCAGCCGGGCCATCTGGGACACGAGATCGAAGCCCCCGGTACGGGCCGCGGCCACCAACTCCCGCAGGCTGTCCGGCGCGTGCGCGATGTCGGCGTCCGTCAGCAGCAGATATTCGGGTGCACGCGCGCGTGCCAGACCGATTCCGTGGCGTACGGCCCAGAGCTTGCCGGTCCAGCCCGCGGGCGGCTCCCCGGGCGATGAGACGGTGAGCGGCAGCCCGCCGTGCAGCCGCGCCAGTTCACGGGCCAGCTCCCCGGTGCCGTCCGAACTGCCGTCGTCCACGAGGAAGATCTCGGCCTGCCCCGGATAGTCCTGCGCGAGGAGCGAGGGCAGGCTGTCCGGCAGCACGGCGGCCTCGTCCCGCGCCGGTACGACGACACACACGGACGGCCAGCCGTCCGGCTCCCGGCGCGGCGGCAACCGCAGGTCCGTACGCCAGAAGAAGCCCTGGCCCAGGAGCAGCCACAGCCAGGCGGCGAGTGATCCGACAGCGGTCCACACAAGGGCGCTCACCCGTCGAAGTCTGCCCCACCCCGGCGGCCCGTCGAGGCGGATCGTCTATGGTGACCGGGTGAAGATCGCGCTCATGGACTCCGGAATCGGACTGCTCGCGGCCGCCACCGCGGTACGCCGTCTGCGGCCCGACGCGGAGCTCGTTCTCTCCTCGGACCCCGGCAGCATGCCGTGGGGACCCCGCACACCCGAGGACGTGACCGCCCGCGCCCTCGCCGTCTCCGAGGCGGCCGCAGCGCACCGGCCCGACGCCCTGATCGTCGCCTGCAACACCGCCTCCGTGCGCGCCCTGCCCGCGCTGCGCGCCCGCCTTGAGCCGGGGGTGCCCGTCATCGGCACGGTCCCCGCGATCAAGCCGGCCGCGGCGGGCGGCGGACCCGTCGCGATCTGGGCGACGCCCGCCACCACCGGCAGCCCCTACCAGCGCGGCCTCATCCGGGAGTTCGCCGACGGTGTGTCCGTCACCGAAGTGCCCTGCCCCGGCCTTGCCGACGCCGTGGAGCACGCGGACCAGGCAGGCATCGACGCCGCGATCGCCGCGGCCGCGGCACGTACCCCAGACGATGTAAGGGCCGTCGTCCTGGGCTGCACCCATTACGAACTGGTCGCCGAGCGGATCCGCGCGGCCGTGCAGCGGCCCGGTGCCGCCCCGCTCGTCCTGCACGGCTCCGCGGGCGCGGTGGCCGCCCAAGCGCTGCGCCGGATCGGCGAGCACCCGGCGCCGGACGCGCCCGCGCACGGCAGCCTCACCGTGCTGCTCGGCGGACGCGAGGGGACGCTGCCCGAGACCGCGTTGACGTACGACGAGGGCCGTCTGCTGCAGGCGATGAGCCCCGCCCGCTGAGCCTCCCGCCACGAAGCGGACACTTGGCGTCCACCCGGAGCAGTAACAGCCCGCAACCTGGTGCCCGCACCGCGGAACCTGAGTACGCTCTCAGGCATGAGGGACCACCCCCACGGCGAACCGGGCGCTGCCGACGCCCCGCACCCCGAGGTCTGGCACGGCCGCGCTTCCAACCGTGTGCAGTGGCTGCTCGCGAGCGGTGGCGCCGCCTGTCTGGCGCTCGGTATCGAGCTGGCCGTCGACTCCACCTGGACGTCCGGCGTCGCACCCCTCGTCATGTCCGTGGTGGGCTGCATCGCCGCGGGACTCCTGGTGCTCTTCGGCACCCTCGCGTTCGTGCACGTCGCCGTGAAGGTCGACAAGGACTGCCTGGAGGTGCGCTGCGGCCACATGGGCCTCCCGCGCCGCCGCATCCCGCTGTCGCACATCATCGGCGCCGACTTCGCGCCCCGGGTGACGCCCCGGCAGTGGGGCGGCTGGGGCTACCGCTGGCGGCCCGAACAGGGGACCGCCGTGGTCGTCCGGCGTGGTGAGGGCCTGGTGCTCCGGCTCGGCGACGGCCATACGTTCACGATCACGGTGGACAACGCGGAAGCGGCCGTACGGGACATCCGTCGCCGGCTGAAGGCGGCCGCCTCGGGCACGACCCGCTGACGGCGGAACAGATCCCGCCCCGCTGACTGCGAAGAGACGTTCGGCGTCCCGCGCCAAGGGGTTCGGCTCCCCGCGGCTCTCACGGGGACAGTGGGTCCTTTCGGGCATGTCCGCCGGGCTCCATCACGTTCTGCGGGGCCTCGTCGAGCATGGGACGTGCCGTGGCGAGGCCCGCGAGCAGGCCGGCGCCCGCCGTCACCGTGGTGAAGCTCAGCGCGTTGCCGACAGCGGCGATCGCGGCCAGTGCCGTCAGGGCCGCACCCGCTGTGAGTACGACCGGCGTCGGGCGCGGCGACCGCCACAGGGCGTACAGGATCCAGCAGAACACCGCCGCCAGCAGGGCCACGCCGACCACGCCCTGTTCGGCCACCTGCTGGAAGGGCGCCGAGTGGGGTTTGCCGTCGGGCAGCAGCGTCTGTGTGACGGTCGGGCTCAGTTCGGAGAACCGTCCGGGCCCCACGCCCAGCCCAGGCTCCCGGCCCGCCATGTCGAGCGCGTCCTGCCACAGCAGCACGCGATGCGGGGTGAGCTGCCCCTCAAGAGACGTGGTGAGACCGTCCGGCAGCACGTTCTCGGCGACGGCCCAGGTCGCCCCGGTCACCATGACAGCGGCCAGCGCGAGGCCGCCGAGCCCGAGACCACGGTGTCGCATACGGTCGGCGGCCAGGGAGCACAGCAGCACCGCCAGACAGGCCGCGAAGCCCGACGTCGACCCCAGGACGGCCGCGGTCGCCGCGATACCGGCGGCCAGCAGACGGAGCACGAGCCGCAGTCCCGGCGGACGGGCCGCCCAGGCCGCGCAGCACGCGGACCCCGCGGAGACGGCCAGCAGCGCGGCGGTGGCGCCGGTCTGCCCGAGCGGCGAGATCACCTGTGTGCCCTGGGTGGCGTGCGGGGAGGCGATCGCCAGACCGAGTCCGGCGAGCGCGCCCGCGCAGGGCGCGGCGACCGGAAGAAGCTCTCCGCAGATCCGCCCCGAGGCATAGCCGGCGGCGACGGCGAGCACCGCGAGGAGTACCCCTTCGGGACGCCCGCCATGTGCCGCGGCGGTGATCAGGGACCAGGCCGCGCACGCTCCCAGCACGACCACGCCCGTCGCGTCCGACGCGCTGCGTCTCTCGTGCGCCGACGCCGGACCGGCCGCCGACGCCATTCCTGTGGACCCCACCCCGTCGCCCCCGGCCTGTGAAGGGCCCCGACCGCCCGGCCGGCCTGCCACGGCCCGTACGTCAGAGGCTCCGGCACACCGTAACGGGTGATGCGCCGGTTTGTGGACGAGTTGCGCAGAAACGATGCAGCAGGTGGGAGGGGAGTGCGGGCAGGTGACCAGGGCCGCGCTGTCGGCGTCGTGACCACCCGCCGTACACTCCGGGGGTGACCGTCACAGCAACCTCCGTGGACGAGCCGGAGCAGCTCGAACCGCAGGCCCGGCCCGTTTCGCGCGTGGTTCGGCTGATGCGGCGGCTCGCTCCGGCCGCCACCGCGGCACTCTCCGGAGTGCTGCTCTACGTCAGCTTCCCGCCGCGCACGCTGTGGTGGCTGGCCCTGCCGGCCTTCGCGCTCTTCGGCTGGTTGCTGCGCGGCCGCACCTGGAAGGCGGGCCTCGGTCTCGGCTACCTCTTCGGCCTCGGCTTCCTGCTGCCCCTGCTCGTGTGGACCGGCGTCGAGGTCGGTCCCGGACCGTGGATCGCTCTGGTCGTCATCGAGGCCGTGTATGTCGCGCTCGTCGGCGCCGGCATCGCGGTCGTGTCCAAGCTGCCCGGCTGGCCCCTGTGGGCCGCCGCCCTGTGGATCGCCGGCGAGGCGGCACGCGCGCGTGCCCCGTTCGGCGGCTTCCCCTGGGGCAAGATCGCCTTTGGCCAGGCGGACGGCGTCTTCCTGCCGCTCGCCGCGCTGGGCGGCACCCCCGTGCTCGGCTTCGCCGTCGTCCTGTGCGGCTTCGGCCTGTACGAGATCGTCCGCCTGGCCGTCGAGACGCGGCGCACCCGTGCCGTACGACGCGGGGCCGCCGCGGTGGCTCTGCTCAGCTTCCTCCTCCCCGTGCTCGGCGCCTTCGCCGCGAGGCCCCTGGTCAGCGACAAGGCCGAGAACGGCACCGCGACCGTCGCCGTCATCCAGGGCAACGTGCCGCGCGCGGGCCTCGACTTCAACTCCCAGCGGCGCGCCGTCCTCGACTACCACGCACGCGAGACCGAGCGCCTCGCCGCGCAGATCAAGGCGGGCAAGGTCGCCCAGCCCGACTTCGTGCTCTGGCCGGAGAACTCCTCCGACATCGACCCGTTCCGCAACCCCGACGCCTACGCCGTGATCGACAAGGCGGCCAAGGCGATCGGCGCGCCCATCTCGGTCGGCGGCGTCGTCGAGAAGAACGGCAAGCTCTACAACGAGCAGATCCTCTGGGACCCGCAGAAGGGCCCCGGCGCCACCTACGACAAGCGGCAGGTCCAGCCGTTCGGCGAGTACCTCCCCATGCGGTCGCTCATCGGAGCCATCAACGACGACTGGACCTCCATGGTCCGCCAGGACTTCAGCCGCGGCACCGAGCCGGGCGTGTTCACCATGGCGGGCACCCGGGTCGGCCTCGCGACCTGCTACGAAGCCGCCTTCGACTGGGCCGTGCGCGACACCGTCACCCACGGCGCACAGATGATCTCCGTACCAAGCAACAACGCCACGTTCGACCGCAGCGAGATGACCTACCAGCAGCTCGCGATGTCCCGGATCCGCGCCGTCGAGCACAGCCGTACCGTCACCGTCCCGGTGACCAGCGGCGTCAGTGCCGTGATCATGCCGGACGGGAAGATCACCCAGCGGACCGGCATGTTCGTGGCGGACTCCCTCGTCCAGAAGGTCCCGCTGCGCTCCTCCGAGACACCTGCCACACGGGTCGGAATCGCGCCGGAAATGGTCTTGGTGCTGATCGCCGCTGGCGGCCTCGGCTGGGCCGTGACGGCCGGAGTGCGCGGACGACGCGCCGGTGACGCGTAGCCGTACGCCGGTGGTGCGCTGCTCGTACGCGTCCTGAACGCGCCGAGCCGGCGAAACCAGGCGGTTAGGGTCGGCCCATGGCTACTCCTGACTTCATCCGTACGATCCGGGCCACCGCCGGCCAACAACTGCTCTGGCTCCCCGGAGTCACCGCCGTCGTCTTCGACGACGAGGGCAGAGTGCTGCTGGGACGCCGGGCCGACACCGGCAAGTGGGCCGTCATCGCCGGAATGACGGACCCGGGGGAGCAGCCCGCGGCCTGTGCCGTGCGGGAGGTGCACGAGGAGACGGGCGTCCGGTGTGTCGCCGAGCGCGTAGTGCTCGTACAGGCACTGACGCCGACCACATACCCGAACGGCGACATCTGCCAGTTCATGGACATCACGATCCGCTGCCGGGCCGTCGGCGGCGAGGCCCGTGTCAACGACGACGAGTCGCTGGAGGTCGGCTGGTTCGACGTGGACGCGCTGCCGGAGCTGACCGAGCACGGACTGTTCCGGATCAAGCAGGCGCTGTCCGACGAGCCCACGTGGTTCGACCCCATGACCTGAGCGCGAAGTGTGGGTTGCACCCACATCGGTAGGGGCGTCGCCGCTGCCTAGGGTCGGGGCATGACCGCGCCCAGCGCCCTCGCAGGCACCCACGTCCCGTCCCTCGACCTCGGCGGCCGCACCGCCCTCGTCACCGGCGCCGCGGGTGGCATCGGCCGCGCCTGCGCACTGCGGCTCGCCGCTGCCGGGGCCAAGGTGCGGGCGGTCGACCGGGACGCCGGGGGACTGGACACCCTCACCGAACAGGCCCGCGGCCTCGCGGGCACGGTCGAACCACACGTCCTCGACCTCACCGACCTGGACGCCGCCGAGTCCGCCGCGGCCGGCACCGACATCCTCGTCAACAACGCCGGGCTCCAGCTGGTGCGCCCCATCGAGGAGTTCCCGCCCGACACCTTCCACACCGTGCTGACCGTGATGCTGGAGGCCCCGTTCCGGCTGATCCGCGGGGCGCTTCCGCACATGTACGGGCAGGGCTGGGGCCGCATCGTCAATGTGTCGTCCGTACACGGGCTCCGCGCCTCCGCCTTCAAGTCGGCGTATGTGGCGGCGAAACACGGTCTGGAGGGCCTCTCCAAGACCGCGGCCCTGGAGGGCGCCCCCCACGGCGTCACCTCGAACTGTGTGAACCCCGCCTATGTGCGCACCCCACTGGTCGAGAAGCAGCTCGCCGACCAGGCCGCCGCCCACGGCATCCCCGAGGAGCGGGTGCTCGGCGAGATCATGCTGCAGGACAGCGCGGTCAAGCGTCTCATCGAACCGGACGAGGTCGCCGAGGCCGTGGCGTACCTGTGCGGCCCGGCCACGTCCTTCGTCACCGGCACCTCACTGGTCCTCGACGGCGGCTGGACCGCGCACTGAGCATGAGTTGTCCACAGGGCTGGTCAGGCTGTCGGTGCGACGGGTAATCCTGGTGCACATGTCTCGCGATCAATTGCAGTCCGCCGAGCGCTCCGAGGCGAGCGCCGAGGCGCCGTTCCTGGAGCTGCTGGCCCGGGGCGCGTCCGCCGACGCCTACGAGCAGCCGGTGCTGCTCGCCCGCGCGGACGGGCTGCCGCCCGACCGGATCGCCGCTCTGGAGCGCGCCAAGCTCCTCGCCCTGCGCGTGCGCTCGGAGATGGAGGGGCGCCGCAGACGCGAGGCCGAGCTGTCCGCGCTCTTCGAAACGGCCCACGACCTGGCGGGGCTGCGCGACCTCGACGCCGTGCTCCAGGCGATCGTGCAGCGCGCCCGCTCCCTGCTGGGCACGGACGTCGCGTACCTGAGCCTGAACGACCCGGCCGAGGGCGACACGTACATGCGGGTCACCGAGGGATCGGTCGCGGCGCGCTTCCAGCAGCTGCGGCTCGGCATGGGGGAGGGCCTCGGCGGACTCGTCGCCCAGACGGCCCGCCCCTATGTCACTGACGACTACTTCCAGGACGACCGCTTCCAGCACACCCCGACCATCGACACGGGCGTACGGGACGAGGGCCTGGTGGCGATCCTCGGTGTGCCGCTGATGCTCGGGCCGCACGTCATCGGCGTCCTGTTCGCCGCCGACCGCCGGGCGCGGGTCTTCGAGCGGGAACAGATCGCGCTGCTCGGCTCGTTCGCCGCCCTGGCGGCCGCCGCCATCGACACGGCGAACCTGCTCACCGAGACCCGCGAGGCGCTGGCGGACCTGGAGCGGGCCAACGAGATCATCCGCGACCGCAGCGGGGTCATCGAGCGGGCCTCCGGCGTCCACGACCGGCTGGCCGAGCTGGTGCTGCGGGGCGGCGGGGTCCACGACGTGTCGGCCGCGGTGTCCGAGATCCTCGACGGCAGTGTGCAGTTCGCCGACGCGGGCACCGCGCCCGGTGACGCCCTGGAGGTGTCACGGGCCGAGGGACACGCCGTACGGCACGGGGACGACTGGGTCGCGGCCGTGACCGCCGGCGGCGAACTGCTCGGCGCGCTGGTGCTGCGCGGCCATCCGGGACTCGACCCCGTCGACCAGCGCACTCTGGAGCGGGCGGCCATGGTCACCTCGCTCCTGCTGCTGGCCCGGCGTTCGGCCGCCGAGGCCGAACAGCGCGTCCGCGGTGAGCTGCTGGACGATCTGCTCGACGCGCGTGACCGCGATCCCCGGCTGCTGCGCGAGCGCGCCGCCCGGCTGGACGCCGACCTCGACGCCACCCACGTGGTGCTGGCCTCCCGTCTCGACGCCACGGCAGCCGACGCGGACCAGGAGGCCGCCGCCCGCCGCAGACTGTGGTCCGCCGCGTCCCACCTCGCCGCCACCCGGCACGGACTGGCCGCCGCACGCGACGGCGGCACCGTCCTGCTGCTGCCCCTGAACTCCGGTGACACCGCGACGGAGCTGGCCCGCCGCACGGCCAAGGAGCTGGCACCGCCGTGCACGAGGCGGTCACCGTCGGCGCCTCGGCACCGGTCCGGGACCTGGCCGTCCGCCCGGACACCGTGGCCGAGGCCTACACCGAAGGGCAGCGATGCCTCGAAGCCCTGCGGCTGCTCGGCCGTACCGGGGACGGCGCCGCCGCGGAGGACTTCGGGTTCCTGGGGCTGCTGCTCGCCGGGAGCAGAGACGTCTCGGGCTTCGTCGAGCGCACCATCGGCCAGGTCGTCACCTACGACGAGAAGCGCGGCACCGATCTCCTGCACACCCTCGACGCCTACTTCGCCTGCGGCATGAGCCCCGCGCGCACCAAGGACGAGCTGCACGTCCACGTCAACACGGTCGCGCAGCGCCTGGAACGGGTGGGCCGCCTGCTGGGGTCCGACTGGCAGAGCCCGGCCCGCACACTGGAGATCCAACTCGCCCTGCGGCTGCACCGGTTGACGTCCACGGGGCATCCCTGACAGCACTGACCCCCGTACGCGCGGGCGTACGGGGGTCGGTCCGGGGCCACCGGCTCAGACGGTATGGGCGTCCGCGGTGCGGGCGGACGCCTTCGCGTCGTCTGCCTCGGTGCTGTCGTCTCCTTCAATGTCCGCGAGGTCGCGGTGCCGGGTCTCCTTCGCCACGCCCACCGCGATCAGCGTCAGCACGACCGCCCCGATCACGTACAGGGAGATGGGCGTGGAGCTGTCGTAGTCCTTGAGGAGCGCGGTCGCGATGAGGGGTGCGGGCGCGCCCGCGGCGACCGACGCGAACTGCGCGCCGATCGAAGCGCCGGAGTAGCGCATGCGCGTCGCGAACATCTCCGAGAAGAAGGCGGCCTGCGGCGCGTACATCGCCCCGTGGAGGACCAGGCCCACGGTCACGGCGAGGATCAGGTTCCCGAAACTCCCGGTGTCGATGAGCGAGAAGAACGGGAACATCCACAGTCCGATACCGGCCGCGCCCAGCAGATACACCGGCCGGCGGCCCACGCGGTCGGAGAGGGCGCCCCACAGCGGGATGACCGCGAAGTGGACGGCGGAGGCGATGAGCACCGCGTTCAGCGCGGTCTGCTTGGACAGACCGGCCGAGGTGGTGGCGTACACGAGGATGAAGGCGGTGATCACGTAGTAGCTGATGTTCTCCGCCATGCGCGCGCCCATGGCGATCAGGACGTCCCGCCAGTGGTGGCGGAGCACGGACACCAACGGCAGCTTCTCGGGAGCACCGTCCTGGGTCGCCTTGCGCGCCTCGGCCTGGGCGAGGGCCGCCTTGAAGACAGGCGACTCATCGACAGACAGACGAATCCACAAACCGACGATCACCAGCACGCCCGACAGCAGGAACGGGATGCGCCAGCCCCAGGAGGTGAAGGCGGCGTCCGACAGCACGGCGGTCAGCAGCGACAGCACGCCCGTCGCCAGCAACTGCCCGGCGGGCGCCCCGGTCTGCGGCCACGAGGCCCAGAACCCGCGCCGCCGCGCGTCCCCGTGCTCCGACACGAGCAGCACCGCGCCGCCCCACTCCCCGCCCAGCGCGAAGCCCTGCACCAGGCGCAGCACGGTCAGCAGCACCGGCGCCGCCGTACCGACCGTCGCGTGCGTGGGCAGCAGCCCGATCGCGAAGGTCGCCCCGCCCATCAGCATCAGACTCAGGACCAGCAACTTCTTGCGCCCGAGCCGGTCGCCGTAGTGCCCGAAGACGAGCGCCCCGATCGGCCGCGCGGCAAAGCCCACCGCGTACGTCAGGAACGACAGCAATGTGCCGACGAGCGGGTCGGAGTCCGGGAAGAACAGCTTGTTGAAGACGAGCGCGGCGGCGGCTCCGTACAGGAAGAAGTCGTACCACTCGATGGTGGTGCCGATGAGGCTCGCGGCGACGATGCGCTTGAGGCTGGCGGGGGGTGGGGGAGCGGTTGCGGGGGAGGACATCGGCACCACTTCCAGGCGGTTGGCGGGGACGCTTTCGTGTCGCCACACCGTAGGAAGGCCCAGGTCAGTGGCACATGTGGTGGGACACCATAGTTCTGGGTGTGGGCATGAGCGCAGCCACCATGGGGACGCTGCCGGAATCTCTGCGAGGGCTACGGCGGGCCACGAGGTAGGCCGTCCCAGTTGTGCTGTTCGGGGGCTATTTGTTGACACGGCACTGACACCAGCGGCAGTTGCGCGACATCGGTCACCGTATCCGGGGGACCGTCACGCCCGACCACCACTGCCTGCCGCCGGGCTGACGCCATTGCGGGCGGACCGCCCGAGAGGAACGTCCCTGGGCGACTCGGTGGCACGACTGCCGGGACGACGGTGGGGAGGGGTCCCGGTCGTGGCGCGGTTCAATGGCGGCCATGATGCGTAGAACGTCATCCACCGCCGTCATCGTTGTCGCTGTCGTCTTCGCCGCTGTCACGTCGTGTTCCGCTGATTCTTCGGACGGGTCTCCCGTCGAGGGGCGGCCCAGTGGGACCGGCTCCAGGGCACCGGCGTCGGATCCCGGGCCGACTCCCACGGAGACGGCCACGCCGTCGCCCTCACCGGCCGGGCCGTGCGCTGACGGGACATGTGAGATCGAGGTCGCCGTGGGGGACGTCGTGACGGTGCCGGAAAAGTACGGCCTCGGGCCGATCGAGGTGACGGCGATCACCGGCGGTGAAGTCGAGATGGTTGCGCCGCTGACAGGGTCGGGCTACAGCGTTTCGGGCTGTTCCGGTGGCGGCGGTGTGTCCTCGAACGGCAGCGGCGGCGTCGGGCTCACCTGCGGCGAGGGACCCGCCGCGACCATCAACGACGCCATGAGCCTGAAGGTAGTCGAAATCCGCGACACCGCCGCCGTCCTCCGTATCGAACCCGCTGGCTGACGTTTGCCGGGGTGGGCCTCGGCACCCTCGGTATCGTCGTCTTGATCAGTAATGGGATCAACACGCGGCGAGGAAACCGAAAACGCTTTTGCACCTGAACGCGGGATGTCGGGGCGTCCGGCAGATCAGGGCTCCTGGTCCGGTGCTGCTGGGGCTGTGAGGTATGCGGCAAGGTGCGGGCTTCACCGACGCCGAGAGGGCTGCTCGCGAGCGAGTGCGTCCGGATGCGGTGGTTCGGTTCCCGGGCCGGTGGGCGCGAGCGGCTTGGACTCCGGAGCTGAGCAGCCCGAAGAGCACTACCGTACCGGCCCTTGTCGACGCTCTCCGGCGACGTCCCGGGTGCTCGGATTGCACGGTGCGGTCGGGCCGGGGGTGCTTTCCCGGCGGGGCCGATGTGGGGGTGGGAGTTATCGCTGTCGGCGGCAGTGCTGGGAAGACAACCCCGTCCCTGGGCCGTTGAACGCGATGGCACGGTCGGTGTGTGGCATCCGGTACGTGGCCCGTCCAGGACTTGTCCGAACGAGGGAATGCGGTGATCACGCGATGAAGGCGGTGCGGTTCCACGAGTACGGCGGGATCGATGTGCTGCGGGTGGAGGAGGTGGAGCGGCCGACGCCCGGCCCCGGACAGGTGCTGATCGAGGTCCGCGCGGCCGGGATCCAGCCCGGCGAGGTGATGATCCGCGAGGGCGCGCGTCACGGACGCTGGCCCGCTGCGTTCCCCTCCGGGCAGGGCAGCGACCTGGCCGGTGTCGTGGTGGAGGTCGGCCCGCAGGTGCGCGGCTTCGCGGTGAACGATGAGGTCTTGGGCTTCACCCATGACAGGGCCAGCCATGCGGAGTTCGTCGCGGTCGACGACGTGGACGTGGTCTCGCGTCCACCGGGGCTGTCCTGGGACGTGGCCGGCTCGTTGTACGTGGCCGGCACGACCGCGTACGCCTGTGTGTTCGCGGTGGATCCCGGGCCGGCGGACACCGTCGTGGTGTCAGGTGCGGCGGGCGGCGTCGGGTCCTTTGTCGTGCAGCTCGCGCGGCGGCGCGGCGCCACGGTGATCGGGCTGGCGAGCGAGGGGAACCATGACTGGTTGAAGCAGCGCGGCGTCGTCCCGGTCGCGTACGGGGAGGGCGCGGCCGAACGAATCCGGGAGGCTTCCGGCGGGCACGTCGACGCGTTCATCGACACGTTCGGCGACGGCTATGTGGAGCTGGCAGTGGAACTGGGTGTTCGGCCCGAGCGGATCAACACGATCCGCGATTGGCAGGCCGCGGCCAGGGTCGGGGCGCAAACCTACGGAGAAGGCGCGGCAGCCTGCGCGGTCGTGCTCGGCGAGCTGGCCCGGCTTGCCACACGCGGTGAGCTGGAGGTACCGATCGCCCGCACCTACCCGCTGGAGCAGGTGCGAGACGCGTTCCGTGAGCTGGAACGGGGGCACACCCACGGCAAGATCGTGCTCCGCCCGTAGCCCCCGCCGGTCGGCAGTCCCGGCCATGCCCAGAACCGCGTTGTGCAGCCGTCGCCGGATGTGGCGAGCAGGTGTTCGTTGGGGTGGAACGCTGCGTGGGTGATGCCGTCTGCATGGCCGGTCGGCGGCGTCTTGGAGGAGCAGGCCGGCGAAGGCGCCGTGCGCGATGCCCGGGATCCCACGGCCGGTCACCTGGAGCAGGACGATGTCGGAGTCCTCCGGGGCG
This sequence comes from Streptomyces sp. NPDC058697, assembly GCF_042715345.1. Taxonomy (NCBI): domain Bacteria; kingdom Bacillati; phylum Actinomycetota; class Actinomycetes; order Kitasatosporales; family Streptomycetaceae; genus Streptomyces; species Streptomyces sp. NPDC058697. The sequence goes on along the minus strand of NZ_JBHXSU010000004.1, from coordinate 366,940 downwards.
CGGGTGCGGGCGGCGTCCACACAGGCGCGCCAGGTGCCTTCGACGATCCACGCGATGGCGGCCGTCCGCTCGCCCTCCGGCTGGCAGGTGGGTCATGTTCCGAACAGACGCGGCGACGCCCACAACACCGACGTCGAGCAGTCCGGCGCGACGGGCACCGTGCACAGGTTGCGGCGTAGGTGAGTTGTCATGCCTCACACCTCACCCCTCACGCCAACGTCGCATAGACGATGAGGTTGTTCACCGGGTGGCCCTCGCTGTCGAAGTCGCCGTCGCAGGTGACCAGGCGTAGGGCGCGGTCCTTCGTCGGGCCGTAGACCTTCTCGGTGGGGAAGGAGTCCTTGCTGACGCTCTCGGTGTCCGTGACCGTGAAGTGCGCCGATTCGCCGCGGTCGTTGGTGACGGTGATGTCCGCGCCCTTGGTGATCTTCTTGAGGTCGTGGAAGACGGCCTTGCCGAAGCGGGTGTCGTTGTGGCCGATGATCACGGCGGGACCGACCTCACCGGGCACGGAGCCGCCGATGTACCAGCCGGCGGTCATGCCCTTCTCGGGAGGGGGGACCTCCACGGTCCCGTCCGTGTTGCGACCGAGCTCCATCAGGGAACTGGTGATCCCGATCGAGGGGACGGCGACTTCGGTGGGGACGCCCGGCTGTGTGGCCTCCGGAGCGCCCGGCGAGGCGGTACCGGCGGCAGCGGGGGTGTTCGGGGACGCCGGGGCAGGCTTGTCGGCGGCCGACGAACAGCCGGTGAGCACGGCGAGGACCACGGGTACGACGAGGGCGACACGGGCAAGAGCCGGCAGCGTGCCGAAGCGCCGTACCGGACGGGGTGCAGGTGACACAACGGACTCCAGAGCAGAACCAGCAGAACCAGCAGGACCAAGGGACCAAGGGACCAAGGGGCCTGAACGACTGACGGGGCCAGGCACATACGTGGTGGCGCCGCCCGGAGAAGGGCGGCGCCACCGTGTGCCCGGTCGGGCCGTGCCGAGCCTCAGCCGTTGTGGCGCCCTGCGGCGCGGCGGCGCAGGACGATGGTGCCGGCGCCCGCGAGCAGCAGAGCGCCGGTGGCCGAACCGACGAGGGTGGCCGTGCCGGTGTCTTCGGCCGGGGCCTCGCCCGCGGCGACGCCGCCCTTCGGAAGGTCCTTGGCGGCCGCGGCCTTCCTGGCTTCGAGCTCCTTCGCCTTCTTGGCGTCCTCGGCCTTCTTCTCGGCCGCGGTCTTGTCCTCTCCTGTGACCGCGCTCGGCGTGGGGGTCGGGTCGTCGGCGACAGCCGCGCCGACCGGGACGAGCATCGCGCCGGTCGCGACGGCGGTCAGAACGGCGAAACGCAGGGTGAGTTGGCGGGACATGTATCGCTCCAGTTCCAGCCCGGCCTTGGTGGTACCTGGTTGGCGAGCCGCACCAGGTTCCGGGCATGGCCCCACACTCGCGCCCACTTGTGAAGAAGCTGTCAGAAGCTCATGGTCATCGCATCAGGGCTGGCCAGGGGTCTCCCCGGCCCCCGGAATTCCGCGGTCCTTCGCAGTTCCTTCCGGTCCGTTCGTCGGTCCGTTCTCCGGTCCGTTCTCGGGTTCGTTTTCCGGTCCGGTGGAGGCTGTTTCGTCCCGTGTGACCGGCAGCCAGAGGGTGAAAACCGAGCCCTTTCCCTCCGTGCTCACCACGCTCGCCGTGCCACCGTGGGCCTCGGCGAGCTTGAGGACGATCGCCAGGCCGAGCCCGCTGCCGCCGGTGCTCCGGTTGCGGGACTTCTCCGCCCGCCAGAACCGGTCGAACACATGGGGGACATCGCCCGCGGGGATGCCGCTGCCGGTGTCGGCCACCTCCACGGCCACCTCGTCCCCGGAATCGGTGACGTACGAGCGAAGCGTCACCCTGCCACCGGACGGTGTGTGGCGTACGGCGTTGGAGACCAGGTTGCTCATCGCCTGCCGCAGCCGGACGGGGTCGGCGTCGAGCAGCGGCGGTCGGGGGGCGTCGGGCGGTGCCACGGAGACCGCCAGGGTGACACCCGCGGTCTCGGCCAGACCCTGGTGTGCCGCGGCGACCTGGCCGAGCAGGTCGTCCACGCGCACCCGCTCCAGGTGCAGGCGCAGCGCGCCGACGTCGGCAGCGCCCAGGTCCTGGAGATCGTTGACGATGTGCTGAAGCTGCACCGCCTCCTCGTGCAGCGAGGAGACGAACGCCGGGTCCGGTTCGGCGAGACCGTCCTGTGCAGCCTCCAGCCAGCCACGGATATTGCTCAGCGGGGTACGCAGCTCATGGGCGACGTCGCTGACCATCACCTTGCGCTGCTCCTCCAGCCGGGCCCGGTGCGCGGCCATGTCGTTGAAGGCCGCCGCCAGCCGTCCGATCTCGTTGTCCGAGCCGACCGGTACGGGCGCCGAGTCCATGCCGTCCCGCATCCGCTGGGCGGCGCCGGTGAGCGCGTGCAACGGGCGTACGAGCCGGGCTCCGGCGATCACCGAGGCGCCGACGGTGAGGGCGAGGACCAGGGCCGTGACCCCGGCGATGCGTGCGGTGTTGGCCGGGGAGAGATCGAAACCGGGCACACCGGCGGCGGCGTCGGTGCTGTCGATGAACAGCAGTGCGGGCGCGGCGACATACGACGTGAGCTGTTCGCGGCGGGCGCTGCCGACGCAGGCGGCTATGGCCCGGTCGTGCTTGCTGCTGTGAGCCTGGGGCATGCGCCCGTCGTCGGTCGCCTTCTCCTTGGTCGCCCTGGCGAGCGCCGCCTTCTCCTCGATCGCCTTCTGCTCCGCGGCCCGCTGCTGGGCGTCCGCCTCCTCCTTGGTGAGGCCGGTCGTGGGAAGCGCGACCGGCAGGCCGGTGTCCGTGCCTCCCGACCCCAATCCCCGTTCCCAGGACAGGTCCAGGTTCAGCTTCACGCCCGTACGGCCCTGGCGCTTCAGACAGGCGTCGGCCAGTTGGTTGAGCGCGCTCAGGGCCTTCTTCTCGGTCGGCGTGGGACCGGCCGCGAAGGACGTCAGACACTTCAGTTCCATGGAACGGTCGGTCTCACTGCTCACGAACTGGACGCGGGACCGCCCGCTCGGACTCTCGACGACGTCCGCGGCGATGCCCGCCGCACCGAGGCACTGCGCGCTGTCGGCGCTGGCCTTCCGCAGGAGCGTACGTTCCTGCGCGGGCAGCAGGAACGGCCCCACCGCGCGTGGATCGACGCGGTCCGCGCCCGCGGAGGCGGTGTCGGGCACCAGCACGGTGTCGACGGACAGCGGGTCGACGACAGCCGAGGCCTGCGGTGGCAGCGGGGCGGGGGAAGAGGTGCCGTTCGAGTCGTCGGAGGAGTCGAACAGCGGTCGCTTGTCCTGGGTGGTCAGCACGATCCGGCGCTGCGACTTCCCGGCCAGTTTGCGTACGGTGCCGTCGACGCCCTCCCAGCCCGGGTGGGTCGCCGCGTACCCCAGCAGGGTGTTGTAGATCTCGGCGTCGGCGCTGAGGTTCTGGCCCTGCTCCTGGCGGATCGCGCCGGAGGTCGTCTGCACGGCGAGCCAGGCGGTGGCGGCGACCGAACACGAGGCCACCAGCACCGACACGGTCAGCAGCCGTCCGAGCAGGCTCTTGCGGAGCGGCAGCCGCGCCCGCTCGTCACGACGACGCACGGCGCACGCCCTTCGCGTTGGTCCTCGTGTCGGTCCTCGTACTGGTCCTGGCGGGATCCGTCAGCTTGTAGCCGACGCCGAAAACCGTGAGCAGCCGGTCCGGCCGCCGAGGGGCGCGCTCGATCTTCTTGCGCAGGTTCATGACGTGTACGTCGACGGTGCGGCCGCTGATGTACTTGTCGAAGCCGTGCAGTTCCTCCAGGAGCCGCTGCCGAGTGAAGACCCGGTCGGGCTCTGCCGCCATCGCGGCCAGGATGCGGAACTCGCCGGGAGTGCACACGACGGGCGTCCCGCCGACGGACACCTCGTGCCGATCCGGATCGACTCTGAGCGCGCCCACCGACAGCGCCTTGTCCCCGGCGGAGCCGGGCGTGGGGTCGGCGGCGGGGACGGACCCGTCCGAGCTCCGGTTGCGGCGCAGGAGCGTACGCACCCGGGCCACCAGCTCACGCGGACTGAACGGCTTGGTCACGTAGTCGTCGGCACCGAGGTCCAGTCCGAGCAGCAGATCGTCCTCGGTACTGCGGGCCGTCAGCATCATCACCAGCACTTCGCGGCCCTCGGCGCGCAGGATCCGTACCACGTCGAGGCCGTCGGCCCGGGGCATCATCACATCGAGGACGAGCAGGTCGGGTTCCTGGTGCCGAACCTGCTCAAGAGCCGTACGGCCGTCCTCCACCACCGTGACCGTGTGTCCCTCGTGCTCCAGATAACGGCGCACCAGTTCGGCCTGCTTCGTGTCGTCTTCAGCGACCATGATGTTTGCGCACACGCCGGAGAGCGTAACGAGCGTGGAGCCGGGGCCGGTGGTAAGTGACCTTTTGAGGCGGGGAGTTCAGGCCACCGCCGTGAAGCCGGACCGCTCCGGCGCGGTCGCGGCGACGCCCGCCGGGCGACGGTCGGCACGTGCTTTCCGGGCGGCTTCCTGTACGTCCACACGCTCGCGTCGGCGGGACGGCCCGGGCCAGTCGCGTACGCCGTCGACGAGATGCCTGCCTACACCAATCACCTCGGCCCGGTCGGAGAGGAGGTCGGCCAGACGGGGAGCGGCCCGGTAACGAGCCGCGGGCCGTCACGCGCCTGGCCTGACCATGGCCGTCCCGCCGGCGGACGACCGGGCGGGCGCTGTCGGACGGGCGCGGTCCTCGTACGAACCCACAGGACTCGGCGGCGGACGCCGCTGCCGCCCCGGAGAGACCACTGGCGTCTGTTTTGGCGCGCACATGCGCAGAATCCGCGGGATGCTGAGGGGGAGCGCTGCCCATGATCTGACGAACAGTGGTGGTGAGCGCCATGGCTGGGCTGGAGGAGAACGGTCCGGAACCGACCACGTCGTGTGCCGATCCCCAAGGAGACCCGTTCCTGCACACGCGGTTCGTGATACCGGCACGTCCCGCGACGTTTCTGCGACGGGAGCGGCTGGTCAGGCATCTCGACCAGGCTCTGCGGACGCCGTTGACCATGGTCAGCGGGGCCGCGGGAGCCGGCAAGACCCTGCTGGCCGCCGACTGGGCCGCGCGAGGGGACCGGCCCGTGGCCTGGCTCACCAACGACGCCACGGCCCAGGGCTGCGGCATGTTCTGGGCGTACTTCCTGCAGGCCCTGACCGCCTCCGGTGTGCCCCCGCCCGCCGAGGTCGGTTCTCCCGCCGACGCGAGCCGCGTGGACCAGACGCTGCTGACGCGCCTCGCCGCGGGCCTGAGCGAGCGGGACCGGCCCGTGATCGTGGTGCTCGACGAGTACGACCGGGTGACCGCGCCGGAGATCGCGGAGCAACTGGAGTTCGTCCTGCACCACGCGGGACGGGGTATGCGCCTGATCCTCGTCACGCGCACCGAGCCCCTGCTCCCGTTGCACCGCTATCGGGCGGTCGGCGACATGACCGAGATCAGGGCCGCGGACCTGGCCTTCACCCCCGAGGAGGCGGCCGCGCTGCTGGACCTGCACGGGCTGCGCGTTCCGGTGTCCGCCGCTCGGGCCCTCGTGGAGCGCACCCGGGGTTGGGCCGCCGGACTGCGGCTGTGTGCCCTGGCCGCGCAGGAGAGCCCAGATCCGGAGACGTATCTGAAGGAGTTCGAGGCCGATCGCACCACGGTGGCCGACTTCCTGCTGGCGGAGGTGCTCAAGCGGCAGAGCCCCGAGGCGCAGGACCTCCTGCTGCGGGTCAGCGTCCTCGACCGCTTCGGTCCCGAGCTGGCGAACGCGCTGACCGGGCGAACCGACGCAGAGTCCGTCCTGGCCGGGCTGCACCGCGAGAACGCGTTCGTCGAGTACCTCGGGCACGCCCGGTACCGGCTCCACCCGCTGTTCGGGGAGATCCTCCACGCCCATCTGCGGATGCGCTCTCCCGGTCTGGAGCCCGAACTCCACCGACGGGCCGCGGCGTGGCTGCGGGACTCCGGATCCCTCGCGGAGACGCTCGGGCATGGCGCCGCCGCGGGCGACTGGGAATTCACCGCCGGCGCCCTCGTCGACGACCTCGCCATCGGCCAGCTCTTCACCGGTCTCCGCTCGGACCATCTGGCCGAGCTGTTCTCGGGGATGGGCCCCGGGGCCACGAGCCCCGCCACGGATCTCGTCCGGGCGGCCCGTGAGCTGGCGCGGAGCGACCTCGACCACGGCCTGGCCCACCTGCGGCATGCCGAGCAGAGCCTGGCGGCGGAAGAGCGGACACCGGCAGGGGATGGCCCGCCCGGCCTCGCGGCGGCCCGGTTGAGCTGCGCCCTGCTGGAAGCACTGGCTGCCCGGCTGACCGGTTCGCCCGCGAGGGCGGAGTCGGCGGCGGAGTCGGCCGCGGAACTTCAGCAGGAGGTGCCCGCCCGGCTCCTGGACGCGCATCCCGAACTCGCCGCCCTCCTGTCGACCCATCTCGGCTCGACGCGGCTGTGGGCCGGGCGCTTCGACGACGCACGTGACTCCCTGAGCAGTGCGGTCGCCTGCTCAGGGGGAGCTTCTACGGCGCTTCCGCGTGAGGAGTCCCTCGGCCATCTGGCCCTGATCGACTATCTGAACGGCTGGCCCGGCAAGGCGGAGCGCAAGGCACTGGCGGCGACCACCGAGACCGAGCGGTTCGGCCTGAGGGAGGAGTCCGGCTCCGGCATCGAGCTGCTCGTCCTGGCCGCCGTGGCCGTCGACCGCAACGAACTCGACCGCGCCCAGGCATTCCTCGACGCGGCGGCCGACGCCCATCACCCGATGCGGGAACCGGTGATGCGGGCGGGCCGGGCCCTCGCCACCGCGCGCCTGCTCCTGGCCCGCGGCGAAACGCACGCCGCGCTCGAAGCGGCGGAACCGGCCGTTGCCGCCGACGTGGTCTCACCCTGGTCGGCGGCGCACACGGCACTGGTGACCTCGGCCGCGCACCTGGCGGAAGGCCGGCCGCAGGCCGCTGCCGAGCTGCTGCAGGAGGTGCCCGGCGACCAGCCGGCGTGCGTCGTGGCGGCCGCGCGGGCCCAGCTCGCCGCGGGCCGGCCCGTCGAGGCGCTCGACCTGCTCGACCGACTGCGCCCCGAGACCCGTACCGGACCCGAGGCCCGTACCGGACCCGAGGCCCGTACCGGTCCCGACGGCCGTACGGGGCCCGCGGTGACCGTCCGGGCCTCTCTGGTGCGGGCCCAGGCCGCGGACCGCGCGGGGGACTCCGCCGCCGCGCGCAGACTCGTCGCCCACGCCCTCCACGAGGCACGGCGCGAACGGCTGCGGCGCCCCTTCCTCGAAGCCGGACCGTGGATCCGGCCCCTGCTGGGCACGGTGCCACTGCGCGGGCTGGCCGAGGGCTGGCTCACCCCCGGACCGCCGCCGTGTGACGCGACGCGGACTCGCCCCGGAGACCTGCCGCCGGCACCGGTCGTGGAGGAGCTGAGCGGACGCGAGCACGACGTACTGGAACGGCTCGCCCAGATGATGTCGACGGAGGAGATCGCCGCCGATCTGTACGTATCGGTGAACACGGTCAAGACCCACCTCAAGAGCGTCTACCGGAAGCTGTCGGTGAACCGGCGCCACGACGCGGTGCACCGCGCACGCGAGCTGCGGCTGCTGTGAGCGCGTGGCTGCGTCTTCTTGGCCTGCCCTGGCGGGGACCCCTGCCCGGCCGGGGGCTTTCGCGGGGTGCCCGGCTCGCCCGTGCGGGGTGAGGCGCCGGCCACGTTCGTCGGGTGCGATGGGGGTGGCGGCAGGGCATCGGCCGGTCGCTGCCCGGTGGACTTGGCCGGGTCCCGGGGCGACTCGGCGAGGTGGGCATCTTGAGGCATTGGCGGGCGCTGATGGTCCTGGGTACGGCCCAGTTCCTGATGGTCCTGGACACCTCCGTCATGAACGTGTCCATCAGCCAGCTGGTGGAGGACTTCGACACCGAGGTCACCGCGATCCAGGCCGTCATCACGCTGTACGCGCTGGTCATGGCCGCCTTCATGATCATTGGAGGCCGGCTCGGAGACATCTTCGGACGCCGTCGTCTGTTCCTGTTCGGGCTCGTCGTCTACGCCACGGGATCGGCCCTGACCGCCGCGGCCCCGACCTTGTGGGTCCTCGCGCTGGGCTGGTCGGTCATCGAAGGACTCGGCGCCGCGCTGGTGCTGCCCGCCATGGCCGCCCTCGTGGCCGAGGCCTACCGAGGGCGGGACAGGGCCGTGGCGTACGGCGTCATCGGCGGACTCGCCGGAGCCGGAATCGCGGTCGGCCCGCTGCTGGGCGGCTGGGTGACGACGTACCTCACCTGGCGGCTGGTGTTCGCCGGTGAGGTCGTGGTCGTCCTGATCGTGCTCTGCTTCCGCCGGGCGATCACTGAAGAACCCAGGACCGGTCCGAGCCCCCGCCTGGACGGGGTCGGCGCCGCACTCTCGGCGACCGGGCTCGCGCTCGGCGTCCTCGGTGTGCTGCAGAGCGGCTCCTGGGGATGGGTGCAGCCCCGCAACCCGCCCTTCACCGTCTTCGGCTTCGCGCCGACGCTGTTCGTCGTCGCCGCGGGGATCGCCGTACTGGCCTTCTTCCATCACTGGGAGAAACGGCGGGAGGCGAGCGGCGCCGAGCCCCTGGTGCATCTGCCCCTGCTGCGCAAACCCGCGCTCCGATCCGGCCTGATGACACTGGTGAGCCAGAACCTCATCCTCCTGGGACTGTTCTTCACCATTCCGCTCTATCTGCAGGTTGTGCAGGGCTTCGACGCCTTCCAGACAGGTCTGCGACTGCTCCCGGTGTCCGTCACCATGCTCGCGGCCTCCATGGTCGCCGCCCGGCTGGGACGGGCGGCCGGACCGCGCCGGGTGGTCCGGCTGGCCCTGCTGACCCTCACCGGCTCCATCGTGTGGCTGCTGGCCACCATCGATCCCGTCATCGACGACGCGCAGTTCGCCGGAGCCATGGCCGTGCTCGGGGTGGGCATGGGCCTGCTCGCCTCGCAGCTGGGCAACGTCGTCCAGTCCAGCGTGGTCGAGGAGGAACGCAGCGAGGCCGGCGGACTGCAGTTCACCGCCCAGAACCTGGGCTCCGCACTCGGCACCGCCCTCATCGGATCACTGCTCATCGGCGCCCTGGCCCACGCCTTCACCACCCAGGTGGACAAGAACCCGCAGCTGTCGGAGGAGGCCCGGAAGCAGACCGGGGTCGCTCTCGAAGCCGGCATCACCTTCGTGCCCACCGACCAGGTGCGCTCGGCCGCCGAACGCGCCGGGCTGCCGCCGTCCGAGGTCGACGCCCTCGGTGACTCGTACGCCACGGCGCAGCTCGACGGCCTCAAGGCGGCGATCCTCGCCACCGGCGGAATCACACTCGCCAGCTTCCTGGTCACGCCGCATCTGCCGACCCGAGGGGCCGGCCGTCCGAAGCAACCCGACACCGGCGCGCCCACCGGGGCGAGCAGCCCGACCGGCTCGACCGGCTGACCGATCGGCTCCGGCCGGCCGACCTGGAGGGAGGCAGCGATGTCCGAGGCCGAGCACACCGCGGCCCGAGCGGGCAGCGTCGAGCGCCGGGAACGCGCCGACTACACCGGTGCCGTCTACGGATCCATGCTCGCCGCCTCCGTGATCGTCGGGGCCGGATCCCTGGGCGAGTTCCCGCGTCTGGAACTGGTGCTGCTGCTGTTGCTCACCGGCGTGGCGTTCTGGATCGCGCACGTGCACGCCCAGCTGTTCGGGGCCCGTCTGGCGGAGCTCGGTCTCGACCGCCGGACCGTGCTGCGTGCGTGCCGAGACGAGTGGCCGATCGTCAAGGCCGCCGTCCCTCCTGCCGTCGCCGTCGCGGTCAGCCCCCTCCTGGGCCTCGACCTGTCGGGCTCCCTGTGGCTGGCACTCGCGGTCGCCGTGGCCGGCCAGGTGGGCTGGTCGGCGGCCGCGGCACGACGGGCAGGCGCCTCCTGGCGCCTGGTGACCGCCACCGCCACGGTGAACCTGCTGCTCGGGCTGCTGATCATCGCGTTCAAGATCTACCTGACGCATTGAGGGCGTCGACGGCATTGAGGCGACGGCATTGAGGCGGGGAGGCCCGTGCCGGTGTGCATCGACGCAGGTGAAGCGCGTGCCGGACGGCGTATCACCTCTACGGGGTGAGGCCGGGCGGTCCGCCGAGGCGGAGGATCGCACCGTAAGGCCGCAGCCCGCCTGTCCCAGGCCACCCGCGGGAGAGCAGCTCATGCGCTACGAGATCCGCGTCGAAGGACACATGTCGGAGACACTGAAGAGTGCCTTCCCGGAGCTGGATCACGTGATGATGTCCGGACACACGGTCCTGTACGGCTCCGTGATCGACGAGGCACACCTGTACGGCCTGCTGGCCCGCTGCCGCTCGCTGGGACTACGGGTCCTGGAGATGCGCCAACTGCCGGAGTGACACGGCGTTCGGCCGCGTACGACGATCGGCGCGATTCAGCCCCGTACGTACGACGATCCGCACGAGCAGCAGCGGTCACAGGCTTTCCGCCCGGACCCTGCCGGACGCGACAGCGGTGCCGAGTGCCTCGAAGTCCCGCTCGTTCTGGTCGGCGTAGGCCTGGGCGAACTCGGCGAGCGCGCGGTCGAAACGGTCGCTTCCGCCCAGGTAGGCGGCGATGGCCACCGGATCGCCCGAGCGGGCGTGGGCCCGCGCCAGACTGGCCCCGCACAACTGCCCGAACAGGCGGAGCATGCCGAGGTCCATGGTGTCCGGCCGCGCGATGCCCTTCCAGTCCTTGAGCTGGCGTACGTAGAAGTCGCGCTCGCGTCCGTCGAGGCCCACGACATGGGTCCAGCCCAGGAAGATGTCACTGGTCGTCTGGATCAGCCGCTGTCCGGCCACCACCCGGCGGCCCTGGTTGTCGTACTGGTCGCCGCCCGTGTGGGCGGCGAGGACCGACTCCTGCGCCTCCTTGGCCTGCAGCAGCAGCGGGTCGGAGTCGTCCCTGCCGAGGAGGAGCACGATCCAGCAGCGCGTACCGACGCTGCCGACGCCCACCACCTTCCGGGCCATGTCGGCCAGGTGGTAGTGGCGCAGCAGGTGCCGGCGTTCGGACGACAGGGTCCGCTTGTACCCGTCCAGGACGATCTGGAGCTCCTTCTCCTCGTCGCCCTCCGAGGAGTCCGGCAGCAGGTCCTGGAACGGGGTGATCAGCGGCGGGTCCGGTGCGATGCGCCGGCCCTCGGCCGTCATCCGGGTGAGTTTCGCGAAGGCCTGGAGCTGGGTGCGCGTACGGGCCCGGGTCGTCGCCTCGGCGGTGCGGCGCCTGGTCTCCTTGTCCATCGAGGAGGCCTGCAGTTCCCGTAGCCGGTCGGCGTCGTCCTGGGCGTACCAGATGTCCAGGGTGCCCATGCCGGCGAACGTCCGCATCCGCTGCCGGTAGGCCCGCACGCAGGTCCGTACCGTGCCGTTCTGTTCCTTGACCGAGAAGCCGTTGGCCCGGGCGGCGATCGCGAAGCTCGCCGCGAGTCGCTTGACGTCCCATTCGAACGGTCCGGCGAGGGTCTCGTCGAAGTCGTTGATGTCGAAGACGAGATGACGTTCGGGTGAGGCCAGCAGCCGGAAGTTGAGCAGATGGGCGTCCCCGCAGAGCTGAGCCGTCAGTCCGGTGTTCGGGACGGGGCCGAGGTCCGTCGCCATGATCGACGCGGCACCCCGGTAGAAGCGGAACGGGGATTCGAGCATGCGGCCGTAGCGGATGGGCACCAACTCGGGCAGACGTGTGGCCGACTGATACTCTATCACCTCGATGGGGTCGGGTCGTTCCTTCCCCGTCTCGAACCAGCCGTGGCACGAACGCGAGGCGCGCGTACGCGCTTGCCTTCCGTACGCGGCTCGCTCGGCCGGTGTCAGGGACGCTGTGAATGCGCTCGGTACGGCCATGACTCACACCTCCTGTGCGGTGTTCCTGTGCCGAGGAGTCCTACTCCGGCGGTGGCTCCCGGCCCTGTCTCCGCAGACCCGCCCGGACCGCGCCCGCGAGCACCCGGGCGGCGATGCCCACGAGCATCAGGCCGCCGACCATCTGGAGCATCGTCACCACGCGTCCCGTCTGGGACCGGGCCGCGATGTCGCCGAACCCGACGGTGGTGAACGTGGTCAGGGTGAAGTACAGCGCGTCGGTCCTGGTCAGCGGCTCGCTGAAGGACCCCGGGGAGGAACGCTCCATGACGTAGTAGACGCCGGCGAACAGCACCAGATACAGCGCCAGCGTGGCTGCCAGTGCCTCGACGGCCTTCAGCCGGGGCGAGCGCGAGCGCACGATGGCCCGCACCTCCCACAGGAAGACCAGGACGACCGCCAGCAGTCCGCAGGTGAGCAGCGCCACGGTACGGGCCGTGCCGCGCCCGTCCAGGGGAAGCAGGTAGTACGCGGTGACCAGACCCGCCGCGAGGCACACGGCTCGCGCGACGGGCACGACTGTCTCCCGCCGCCCCGGACCCGGTCGTCTCCGGTACGGAGTCCGCCCGGACCGGGCGGACTCCGTCGGGGCGGCCACGGGATCGCTCCGGGCAGCCGCTCGATCATCCATCTCGTGTCTCTTCGTCGTGCGCGCCGCAGGCCGGCGCGTGTCCTCCCGCCCTCACCTCATCGCTCCGGCGGCCCGCACGGATCACCCGCGGGGGGTGACCCGGTGACCGGCGACGGGCGGGACGCTTGCCCTGCGATCCCCGTGTGCCGCCTCGCCGGCGGTCCGGGAGCGACCCTGTCGATCGCGCGAGGAGGAGCCATGACCGTGTCGCGTGATCCGGAACCGGGCAGCGGACCGGCACACAAGCCCGACGGGGCGGCCCATGCGTCCGGCGGGCCGGACCACATGCCCTACGGGGGCCCCGTCCCCGCCGCCGACCCCGCGGCGGTACTGGCGAAACTCGGGCGCTCCTGGACGTGGGTCCTGGGCTCCGCGATCGCCACGCTGGTGCCGGGCATCCTGATTCTCGTCTGGCCGGACGGGACCCTGCACGTGGTGGCGGTTCTCCTCGGCCTGTACCTGCTCGTGACCGGGGGGTTCCGGTTCGTCGAGACCTTCGCCAGGGAAGAGCACGGCGAACGGCTGCCCGGGCTGCTCCTCGCCGTGCTGTACGTCCTCGGCGGGGTGCTGTGCCTGCGGAACCCGCTGCAGACCATCGCCGCGCTCTCACTGATCGTCGGGATCGTCTGGGTGGTGTCCGGCATTCTCACCCTCTACACGGCTCTGGCCGCCCGGGACCTGCCCCACCGGGGCTTCGTCCTCGGCATCGCGGTGATCGGCATCGTCGCGGGGATCGTGGTGCTGGCCCTGCCCTCCGAGTCCGCCCGGGCACTGACCCGCCTGCTCGGACTGTGGCTCGTCCTGCTCGGCCTGGCCGAGGTGGCCCTCGCCCTCGCCTGGCGCGCCGCACTCCGCAGGGCCGGTGTCACGGGGGCCCGCGACCCCGCCCGGACCGCCTGAGGCGCCGCTCGAAGCGGCCGGGAGGGGGGTGTCACCGCGACCAAGGAGGAGCCATGGCCTCAGGCAAGGCCTCCGAACCGTCCCCCTCCGGCCCGGACGCGCAGTCGCGTCAGGCCCTGACCGCCGCGGAACGAGCGGAGTACGAGCGGCTGCGCCGGTCGACCGGGGTACGCCACCGGCGCCTGCGCCGTGCCGGTGCCTCGGTCCTGCTGCTTCTCGCCCTTCTGCTGGCGCCCTTGGCCGTCGTCGCGGCCTGGGTCCAGGACACCGTCTCCGACACCGACCAGTATGTACGGACCGTCGCGCCGCTGGCCTCCGATCCGGCGGTCCGGAACCTCGTGACCGACCGCCTGACCAACCGCGTGGTGGACAACGTCGACGTCGAGGCGGTGGCGGCCTCGCTCACGAAGGCCCTCGCGGACACCGGGGCACCGCCCCGAGTGGTGGACGCGTCCGAGAACCTCGCCGCTCCGCTGCGCTCCGCGGTGCAGACCGTCGTCCACCGGAACGTCAGCCGTGTGATCGCCGGCGACGCCTTCGAGCAGGCCTGGGAAGGCGCCAACCGAAGGGCTCACGCAGCGGTGCTGAACATGCTCACCGGAGAGCGGGAAGGTGCCCTCCGCGCCACGGGCGAGGCCGTCGAACTGGACATCGGGGCCGTCGTCGACCAGGTGCGGCAGCGCCTCGTCGACCAGGGCTTCGAGAAGGCCGCCGTCATCCCGGACACCGACCGCACCATCACGCTGTTCGAGACCGAGCAGCTGGGGAAGGCACAGGACGCGATGCGGCTGCTGGACATCATGGGTACGTGGCTGCCAGTACTCGGCGTCGCCCTCGCCGCCCTCGCCGTGTGGACCGCTCCCGGACACCGGGTGATGCTGCTGGTCACGGCTCTCGGCATCGCCCTCATGATGGTGCTCCTGCTCGTCGCACTGGCGGTCGTACGACGTGTCTACCTGGACGGGATCCCCCCGGGGGCGCAGTCCACCGACGCCGCCGCGGCGATCTTCGACACCTTCGTCCGCTTCCTGCGGGAGAGCACGCGCACGCTCCTCGTCGTCTCCCTGATCACAGCGCTGAGTGCCTATCTGTACGGACCCGGGCGGGCGGCACGCGGAGTGCGGAACGTGGCCCGGCGGGGCGCCACGGCGGCCGGCAGGGCGCTGAGCCGCGCCGGGCTGCGCACCGGCTCCCTGGGGCGCCGACTGGCCGAGCACCGGTCGTGGACCGCCGGAATCACCATCGGGGCGGGCGCCCTGGCCCTCGTGCTCTGGAACCACCCCACGGTCGGCGCGGTGGTGCTCGTCCTCGGCCTGGTCCTGTTCGCCCTGGCCCTGGCGGCGGTGCTCGCCGCCGCCGCGGAACCCGCACCGGCCGATACGGAACCCGGGCGGGCGATCCCGTGAACCGTGCCTCACCCGCCTCGGGTGAGGCCGCCCGGTCGTGGCCGTGGGCAGGGTGGAAGCGACAGACAACGGCCGGCGGGCGAACGCCCGGGACGGAGGAAAGAGATGAGCGGGCCGACGTACCTCGCGTACGACTATCCCCTGCTGAGCGTCTTCTGGTCCATGCTGGTGTTCTTCCTGTGGATCATGTGGTTCGTTCTGCTCTTCCGGATCGTCGTCGACATCTTCCGTGACGACGACATGAGCGGCTGGGCCAAGGCCGGCTGGCTGGTGTTCGTCGTCCTCCTGCCCTTCCTGGGTGTCTTCGTCTACGTCATCGCCCGCGGCAAGAACATGGGCCGCCGGGAGGTCGCGCAGGCACGCGCACAGCAGGAGGCCTTCGCGAGCTACGTCCGGGAAACCGCCAAGGGCGGCGACGGCAGGCCCAGCAGCGTCGACGAACTCGCCAAGCTCTCCGAGATCCGCGGCCGCGGCGACATCACGGACGAGGAGTTCCGCAGGGCGAAGGACCTGGTCCTGAGCGGCCACGGCCCCTCGGAACGGGCGGGCAGCACCGCCTCCGGGAGCTGACAGCACTCGCACCGGCCGGGAACACCGCACGAGACTGAATCGAGGCAGCACGATGACCGCCACACACACCACGCACCACCCGCGGACGGCCCATCGGCCGTGGGCCGAGGGTCTGACGGTTTTCGCAGCCGTCATGCTCATGATCGCAGGCGTGCTCGACATCTTCCGGGGCATCATGGGGATCGCCGAGGACGACGTCTTCGTCACGACACGCGACTACGTCTTCGCGTACGACCTCACCGGCTGGGGATGGATCCACCTCATCCTGGGCGCCGTCGCCGTGGTGGTCAGCATGGGACTCTTCCAGGCGTCGTTGTGGGCGCGCGTAGCGGGCGTCACCATCGCCGGATTCATCATCATCGCCAACTTCCTCTCCCTGCCGTACTCCCCGGTCTGGTCGATCGTGATGATCGCCTTCTCGGGGTTCATCATCTGGGCACTGTGCGTGGTCCGGAAGGACGACTCCGACGAGTTCGAACGCTCGTAGGTCCGGAGCTCCAAAGCGTCATGAGCAGGCTCATATAGGCTGCACGCTCTGTCCGTTGCAGCCCGTACCACCTTCCCAGGAGAGTCGCTCAGTGACCGTGGAGATCGCTCAGCCCGCACCGGCCGTCCAGTCCGCCGACGAGACACCCGGAGAAGGAACGCCCGCGGACGAGGCCTTCTGGGAGGAGCCCGGAGCGCCGGACGACGGGGGTCCGGCCGGCTCCGCGCCCGGCATCGTGGCGCAGGGCACCGCGAACGAAGTGGTGGCGCAGAGGCCTTCGGACGACGTGGTGGCACAGAGCACCGCGAACGACGTGGTGGCTCAGGACGCCCGGGACTTCGGGGCGTACGTCCGGGCCGGCGGTTGGGCCTTCGCGCTGAAGGTCGCCCGCAGTGTGCGGCCCGGCGGGGAGGCCGCGGGGGAGACGGCGAAGATCTCCGCGAAGGACTTCGCCGAGCTGGCCGGGTGCT
This sequence comes from Streptomyces sp. NPDC058697, assembly GCF_042715345.1. Taxonomy (NCBI): domain Bacteria; kingdom Bacillati; phylum Actinomycetota; class Actinomycetes; order Kitasatosporales; family Streptomycetaceae; genus Streptomyces; species Streptomyces sp. NPDC058697. The sequence goes on along the minus strand of NZ_JBHXSU010000004.1, from coordinate 350,518 downwards.
CGCCGGAGCGGGTCATGCGCTACTACAAGGCGTGGGACAAGGCGGCCGACGACGGTCTCGTCCCGTACTTCGAGGCGCTGGCCCCGGGCCAGGACGTGGAGCTGCCGGACTCCGACGTGTGGCACTCGTACTACTCCTCCCGCTCCAGTGCCACCTCCGACCGCGGCACCGCGATCGCCGCGGCGGCCGAGGCCGAGGGCATCCGGCCGACCAAGGCCCTGGAGGTCGCGGAGAACCCCACCGCGCTGCGCGCCGCGATCCTCGCCGACCCCTCCACCGCCCAGGCGGCCCGGGCCGCGCTCCTGGACCGGCTCAAGGAAGACCCGGCCCTGCAGACCGAGCTGGCGCGTGACATCGCCCGTACCGACGATCTGAAGAAGGCGGTCGCCACCGAGACGCAGGCGGCCAGCCGGATCGGCTATGTCCGGCAGATCGTGGAGAACGGCCAGGTCAAGACCCCCGCCGGGCAGACGATCGAGGCAACCTCCGAACTGCGCGCGGAGGCCGAGCGCCACCTGTCCCTCATCGACGAGCTGGACGAGGGCGAGGACACCGGCGAGTGGGCCTCCGACGCCTACGACACGGTGAAGGACATGGTCGCCCAGACCGTCCAGGCCAACCCCGAACTCCGCCTCCAGGAGCGCCGGACGAAGTTCTACAGCAGCCTGCAGAAGGCGACGAAGGTCTTCGAGGAGCTGACCTTCGACGACGTGGACGACCTCGACACCATCTACGAGGACGACATGCTCCAGCGCCTGGAGGAACTCCAGCAGGCCGTCGGCATGTGCATCACGGCCCTGCGGAAGGCGGCTCCCACCGACTGAGCGCGCGTCCAGCGATGGACATGCGGCCTCGGTGGCCGCCCCGGCTCAGGGGCGGCCACCGAGGCCGTTTCTCGTGCCGCGGACATGACCGTGCGGCCCGCGCTGTTCACCGACTCGGTCGTACGAGCCGTTCCTCCGGGATCACGGCCACGCCGAGGATCTCGATCATCGCCTCGGGCTGCCACAGGGCGGTGCAGCCGATACCCGCCATCGCCGGGTACACGGGCCCGGCGAGTTCGCGCCAGACCCTGCCGATCTCCCTGCCGTGTGCCTGGTAGTCGGGGATGTCCGTGAGGTAGATCGTCACGCTGACCAGGTCCTCCGGCAGGCCGCCCGCCTCCCGGAGCGTCGTCAGGACGTTGCCGAACGCCTGGCGGAACTGCTCGACGATGCCTCCGGGAACGATCTTCATATCGGCGTCGAGGGCCGTCTGCCCGCCGAGATGCAGTGTGTTCCCCGCCAGGGTTCCGTGGGAGTAGCCACTGGGCGTCGGCAGGGCAGCCGGGTTCACGGGGATGTGCTTCATGCGGCCTCCGGTTCGAGGTCGGTCGCGGTCCGATCCGACGATCCGTACAGTGGCATGTATTGACAGTAAATGACGGTCGTGAAAAAAACGAGATAGCGCGAACGTGACTGACGTCGTCTGAACCGAAGTCGTTTGAGCCGTCACGACTGGAACGGAGCCCCCTCCATGGAGCCCGACCTCAGCAAGTACCGCCTTGAGGGCGACAACTCGATGTACCGGCTGCCCAGCGGGCTCGTCGCGCCCGTGGTGACCCGCGCCGGCTCCGAGAGCGGGAACACCGCGGACTCCGGTGGGGCCGTTCGTGTCTCGGGTGTCAGTGCCCAGCACACCCCGGCCCGGCGGCTCTGGTTCGGCAAGGTCAGCAATGAACCCGGCTACCGCTCGGTCACCCACCACCACGGCGAGGCGGAGACGGGCGGCTACGTCCTGTCGGGCCGGGCCCGCATCTACTTCGGCGAGAAGTTCGAGGACTACGTCGACATGGGGGAGGGCGACTGGGTCTTCGTGCCGCCGTTCATGCCGCACATCGAGTGCAACCTCTCGCGCAACAAGCCACTGACGTGGATGACCACCCGGACGCCGGAGAACATCGTGGTCAACCTGCCCGACATCGCGGACGCCGACCTGCGGGATTGGCTGGACCGATGACGACCGGGACCCCGCCCACCTCGGAGATCTTCACCGCGGCCGTCGCGCTGACACCGGCCGAGCCCGAGCACTTCGACCTCGCCTTCACCGCCGTCACCCAGCCCTGCCCCTGGCCCAAGGCGTACGGCGGAGACCTGGTCGCCCAGGCCGCCGCCGCGGCCATGCGGTCGGTGACCGACGGCAAGACCCTGCACTCGATGCACAGTTACTTCCTGCGCCCGGCCGACATCGGGGCGAGCGTGCGCTACGAGGTGGAGGTGCTGCGCGACGGCCGCGGCTACAGCACCCGTCAGGTACGCGGCTACCAGAACGGCAAGACCCTCTACGTCTGCCTCGCCAACTTCGCCGCGGGGGAGCCCGGCCAGACCTTCGAGACCGAACTCCCGGAACTCGCCGAGGACTTGCCCGCCCCTGACGATCTGCCCAGCTCGGCTGCCTATCTCGCCGAGCTGAGCGGCGGTTCCATGACCGAGGAGTCGAAGGCCTACTGGTCCGGCGGCCGCAGTTTCGACATGCGGCACGTGCCCGGCCCGGTCTACCTCACCGTCGAGGGCAAGCAGGTCCCCCAACAGGCCGTCTGGCTCAAGCCGTTCGACCCGCTCCGGCCCGTCGAGGGGCTCACCGACGCCCAACGCGACCTGGCCGCGCTGGCGTACGTCTGCGACTACACGATCCTCGAACCCGTTCTGCGCGTACTCGACCTGCCCTGGGCCAAACCCGGGCTCGTCACCGCCAGCCTCGACCACGCCATGTGGTTCCACCGCCCCGAACCCGTCGGCGACTGGCTCCTCTACCTCCAGGAGGCCGGCGCCGCCGACGCGGGCCGCGGGCTCGGCTCGGGTCGCTTCTTCACCCGCGACCACCGTCACCTGGCCACCGTCGTCCAGGAGGGCATGATCCGCCCCACCTGACCCGCCGCCTCCACCGGTGGGCTCCCGGAAGGATTCCCGCGTTGACTCCTCCGTCGCCTCTCCCGACATCCGCGATCTCCGCGCACCTGGACACCTTCACGCGCGATCACCTGCCTCCCGCGCGCCTGTTGCCGACGATCGAGTTCAGCACACCGGAACTGCGCTACCCGGACCGGCTCAACGCCGCCGTCGAGCTCATCGACGTCCCCGTATCGACGTTCGGAGCCGACCGTCCGGCGCTGCGCACGCCGACCGGCGAGACCTGGTCCTACGGCGAGTTGCGGACCCGGACGAACCAGGTCGCCCAGGTGCTCACCGAGGACCTGGGGCTGGTCCCCGGGCAACGGGTCCTGTTGCGGTCGCCCAACAGCCCCTGGGCGGTGGCGAGTTGGCTCGGCGTGCTCAAGGCCGGGGGAGTGGTCGTGACCATCATGGCCGCGCTGCGCGCCGGCGAGATCGCCCCGATCGTCGAACGGACACGCCCCTCCGTAGCGCTGGTGGACCAGCGGTTCGCCGAGGACGTGCACGCCGCCCGGGAGGCGCAGGACGCCCATACCGACCGGGACGCCGAGGCGCCGGCGCTGACGGTCGTGGAGTTCGGCGGCACCGGCCCGGACGACCTCGTGGCGCGGGCCGGAACCAAGTCCGGCGAGTTCACCGCCGTGGACACCGCCGCCGACGACGTGGCGCTCCTCGCGCCGACGTCAGGCAGCACCGGCGTCCCGAAGATCACCATGCACTTCCACCGCGACATCCTGTCCATCGACAACACCTTCGGCCGCCATGTGCTGCGCCTGCTCCCCGACGACCTGGTCGCCTGCAGCGCCCCCTTCGCCTTCACCTTCGGCCTCGGCATGCTCGTCGTCTTCCCGCTGCGGGCCGGCGCCTGCGCCCTGCTGACAGAGGCCGCCACGCCGCTCCAACTCGCCCAGTACGTGGATGAGTTGGGCGTCACCGTGCTCGCGACAGCCCCCACGGCGTACCAGGCGATCCTGCGGGACGGGCAGGAACAGCGGCTCGCCGGGCTGCGCGTCGGGGTGTCGGCAGGCGAGCACATACCCCAGGCCGTCTGGGAGCGGCTGAGGGACCGGCTCGGACTGCGGATCGTCGACGGGATCGGCGCCACCGAACTGCTGCACATCTTCCTCTCGGCCGCCGGTGACGACATTCGGCCCGGCGCCACGGGGAAGCCGGTGCCGGGCTACCGCGCCACGATCCTCGGCCCGGACGGCTCGGAGCTCGGACCCGGCGAGCCGGGGCGGCTCGGCGTCATCGGCCCGGTCGGCTGCCGCTACCTCGACGACGAACGCCAGAAGGACTACACCGTGGACGGCTGGAACGTCACAGGCGACGTCTTCCACCGGGACGAGGACGGCTACTTCCACTACCACGCCCGCGGCGACAGCATGATCGTCTCCTCGGGCTACAACATCGGCGGGCCCGAGGTCGAGGCCGCCGTGGACACCCACCCCGACGTCCTGGAGTCGGCCGTCGTCGGGAAGCCCGACGCGCAACGCGGCTTCGTCGTCTGCGCGTTCGTCGTGCTCCGCGAGGGCGTGCCGGGCGACGCCGCCAAGGCCAGGGAGATCCAGGACCACGTCAAACAGGTCATCGCCCCCTACAAGTACCCGCGTGACGTGCGGTTCTGCGACGCGCTGCCCCGCAACGCCAGCGGCAAGCTGCAGCGGTTCGCGCTCCGCAGGATCGTCGAGGACGAGCAGGCCGCAACGGCCGACGTCGAGCAGTGAGAGGAACTCCCGTGAAGATCGCGATCGTTGGCGGTGGCCCCGGCGGCCTCTACTTCGCTGCTCTCATGAAACAGCTCGACCCGGCCCACGAGATCACCGTCTGGGAACGCAACGCCCCCGACGACACGTTCGGCTTCGGTGTCGTCTTCTCCGACGAGACGCTCGGCGGCATCGAGAACGCCGACCCGGAGTTCGCCGACGCCATGGCACGGCGGTTCGCCCGCTGGACCGACATCGACATCCACTACCGGGGCCGCAGTCACACGGTCGGCGGCCAGGGCTTCGCCGCGATGAGCCGCAAGGACCTGCTCCGGCTGCTGCAGGAACGTTGCCGCAGACTCGGTGTCTCCGTGCACTACTCGACGCTCGCCCCTCCGGTGGACGACCTGAGCGCCTCGTACGACCTGGTGGTGGGGGCCGACGGACTCAACTCCCAGGTCAGGGCGGCCCGCGCGGACGTCTTCCGCCCCTCGCTGGACCGGCGGCACAACCGATACATGTGGCTCGGCACGGACCGGGTCTTCGAGGCCTTCCAGTTCTTCATCAGGCAGACCGAGTGGGGGACCATGCAGGTCCACGGCTACCCCTACTCCGAGAGCGGCTCCACCTTCATCGTCGAGATGCACGAGGACGTCTGGCGCAGGGCCGGCTTCGACGACACCGAGGAGACCGAGTTCCCGCCGGGTGCCTCCGACGAGCGGGCCGTGGAGCGCGTGCGCGGACTCTTCGCCGAGGAACTCGCCGGCCACCAGGTGTTCGCCAACAACTCGAAGTGGCTGGCCTTCACCACCGTACGCAACGAGCGCTGGCACGACGGCAACCTCGTCCTGGTCGGCGACGCCGCGCACACCGCGCACTTCTCGATCGGGTCGGGCACCAAGCTGGCCATGGAGGACTCCCTCGCCCTCGCTGCCTGTCTGCACGAACACCCGGACATCGAGAGGGCGTTGACGGCCTACGAGGCGGAGCGGCGACCCGTCGTCGAGTCCACCCAGCGGGCCGCGCAGGCCTCCCTGGAGTGGTTCGAGAACATCGGCATGTACGTCCACCAGGAGCCGACCCAGTTCTGCTTCAACCTGCTGACCCGCTCGCGCCGCATCACCTACGACAACCTGCGCACCCGCGACCAGGAGTTCGCCGACCGCGTCGACGCCGCCTTCGCCAAGTCGCAGGGCCTCGACGAGGTCGTGCCCGCGATGTTCCAGCCGTTCCGGCTCGGGGAGCTGGAGCTGAAGAACCGGGTGATCGTCTCCCCGATGGACATGTACTCGGCCGTCGACGGCGTGCCCGGCGACTTCCACCTCGTCCACCTCGGCTCCAAGGCCATGGGCGGGGCCGGACTGGTGATGACGGAGATGGTCTGCGTCTCGCCCGACGCCCGTATCACCCCCGGCTGCACGGGGCTGTGGACCGAGGAACAGCGGGACTCCTGGGCGCGGATCGTGTCCTTCGTCCACGACCGCAGCTCCGCTCGCGTCGGCCTCCAGCTCGGCCACTCGGGCCGCAAGGGCTCGACGCGGCTGATGTGGGAGGGCATGGACGATCCGCTGCCGGACGGCAACTGGGAGACCGTCGGCCCGTCGCCGCTGCCGTACGGCCCCGGATCGGCCGTCCCGCGCGAGACCAGCCGCGCCGACATGGACCGGATCACCGCCGACTTCGTCGCAGCCGCCCGCCGGGGCGCCGAGGCGGGCTTCGACCTGCTCGAACTGCACTGCGCGCACGGCTACTTGCTGTCCTCCTTCCTCTCCCCGGTCGCCAACCACCGCACCGACGAGTACGGCGGCCCGCTGCAGAACCGGCTGCGGTTCCCCCTGGAGGTCTTCGACGCCGTCCGGGCCGTCTGGCCCGCCGAGCGGCCGATGATCGTGCGCATCTCCGCGACCGACTGGGTGCCGGACGGCAACACCGAGCACGACGCCGTCGGCATCGCCCGCGCGTTCGTCGCCCATGGCGCGGACGCCATCGACGTCTCCTCGGGACAGGTCACCAGGGACGAGGACCCCGCGTACGGCCGCTCGTACCAGACCCCGTTCGCGGACCGGATCCGCCACGAGGTCACCGCCGCGACCGGCACCGCGGTCATCGCGGTCGGCGCGATCGCCTCCTACGACGACGTGAACTCGATCCTCCTGGCGGGCCGGGCCGACCTGTGCGCCCTCGGCCGCACCCATCTCTACGACCCGCACTGGACGCTGCACGCGGCGGCCGAGCAGGAGTACCGGGGCGCGGCGGGCGAGTGGCCGGTCCAGTACCGGGCCGGCAGCCGCAAGCCGCCCACCTCGCGCACCGACGCCGTACGCCCCCGGCTCTCGCTGCTGCGGGCCGACGACTCCGACCAGAACGTCCATCTGCGCTGGACCCCGCCCCGCGAGCCGGCGACGGTCACCTGAGCCGACGGAGGGCATCCCTCCGAAACCCGTACAGAGAGCCGTGCGGCGCAGCCGATGAGCGCGCCGTACGGCTCTTCTGCGTCAGGCCCGCGGGCTCCGTTTGCGGCGGGGGCGTTGCTCCGGACAGCGGAACGGCTCCCTCCTGCCGCACTGCGCCCCCGAAGATCACGCGTTAATTTGGCCATGTTTTCACCGGATCACACCTTTCGTCCTGTCCTCCCTGGCAGAGACGGAAGAGGCCCCGCGCCCGCGCGGGGACGAAGGGTGGACGATGGCCAAGACGTTGAACGACGCGCTCGCCCCGGCCGAGCGCCACGGAGCGACGCGGACCGCCCGCAGCGGTCCACGCACCGGAGACCTGGCCTGGCCGGCGGCGGTCGCGGTCGCCTTCACGCTGGCCCAACTGGCCCTCGTACGACCGGGGATGGGCCTCGGCTGGGACGAGTCGGTGTACGTCAGCCAGGTCAGCGGTCACACCCCGGGGGCGTTCTTCAGTGCCCCGCGTGCCCGCGGTGTTCCGTTGCTGGTCGCGCCGATCGCCTCGTGGTCTTCGTCCACAGAACTGCTGCGGGTCTATCTGGCCCTGCTGTCCGGGCTCGGCCTCTTCCTGGCGCTGCGTGCCTGGCGCGGACTCTTCCCCGCCCGGGTGCTCGGCGCCGGCGGTGCCCTGTTCGCCACGCTGTGGGTGACCGTGTTCTACGGCCCGCAGGCCATGCCCAATTACTGGGTCGCGATGGGCGCCCTGGCGGGTGTCGGCTACTTCCTGCGCGGCCAGGCCGACCCCGGCGACCGGGCGGCTCTGTGGGGCGTCGGCGCGAGCGCGGCGCTGATGGCGTGGATGCGGCCCACCGACGCCGTCTGGCTCACGCTGCCGTTGTTCGCCGTGCTGGTGTGCCTCCCTCGCTGGAGACGACCGCGCGTGCTGGCGGCGCTCGTCGCAGGACTGGCGACCGGGGCCGCGGGGTGGGTCGTCGAGGCGTACGTCGGTTTCGGCGGTCTGAGCGAGCGGCTGGCCGACGCCTCCGGGATCCAGGGCGGCCTGGGCTGGAACATCGCCGTCCTGGACCAGCTGCGCACCCTGGGCGGACGCAGCCTGTGCCGCCCGTGCGCGGGATCGGTTCCGGCCACACCGATCATCGTGTGGTGGTTCGTGTTGCCGCTGCTCGCCGCCGTCGGCCTTGCGGTCGCGGTCAGGGCCCGGCGTACCCCGGGCACCCTCCTGCCCCTGGCCTGCGCCACGACGGCGGGCATCCCCTATCTGTTCATGATCGGATACGCCGCGCCGCGCTTCCTGCTCCCCTACTACGCGCTGCTGGCCATCCCGGTCGCCGACGCGCTCACCCACCTCGTCACCACGTCGCTCCAGAAACGGCGACCGGTGGCCGCGACCCTGGTGGCGCTCGGCCTCGCCGGGCATCTGGCGGTCCAGTACACCGTGCTGGACCACGCCGTGGACCGCACCACCGCCTCCCACCGCGACTGGGCCCGCACGGCGGCCGAGCTGCACCGGCTCGGCGTACGGCCGCCCTGTCTGCTGACCGGGCACCTGGCCATCCCGATCGCCTTCTACACGGGCTGCCGCTCCGTCCAGACCCAGGGGCACAACGCCAACACCACCCCGGCGGACATCGTCGGGGCCGCCGAGCGGCTGCCGGTCGCCGCCCTCACGACATCGAAGGGGCGACCGCCCGAATTCGCCAGGGCCTGGGAACGGCACCGCGTCGCAGGACTGCTCCTCCACGTCGCGCCCTCGGCAGGCTGAGGCCCGCGCGGCGGGCCGACCGCACACGGCCTCCGGCCGGACTGTGACGTACTTGTGCGGCCTCCTGTCCGGTCAGGTCCGATCAGGAGATATCTTGATGTCGAGCAATGTTGCAGACGTGGAGCGGAGCACCCGGTGACTGACTCGACCATCATCTATACGCACACTGACGAGGCCCCGGCCCTGGCGACCTATTCGTTCTTGCCGGTGGTCCAGGCGTACGCGTCGCAGGCCGGTGTCACTGTGGAAACCCGTGACATCTCGCTGGCCGGACGGATCATCGCCCTCTTCCCCGAGTTCCTTGAGGGGGGCCAGCGCATCCCCGACGCCCTCTCCGAGCTCGGTGACCAGGCCAAGACGCCCGAGGCCAACATCATCAAGCTGCCGAACGTCTCGGCGTCGATCCCGCAGCTGAAGGCCGCTGTCGCGGAGCTGCAGGCGCAGGGCTACGCGCTGCCCGCCTACCCGGACGACCCGAAGACCGACGAGGAGCGCGACATCCGCGCCCGCTACGACAAGGTCAAGGGCAGCGCCGTGAACCCGGTGCTGCGCGAGGGCAACTCCGACCGCCGCGCCCCCGCGTCGGTCAAGAACTACGCCAAGGCCCACCCGCACCGCATGGGTGCCTGGACCCCCGAGTCGAAGACCAACGTCGCGACCATGGGCGTCGACGACTTCCGTTCCACCGAGAAGTCCGCGGTGATCTCCGAGGCCGGCTCCCTGCGCATCGAGCTGGTGGGCGACGACGGCACCACCACGGTCCTGCGCGAGTCCGTACCCGTCCTCGCGGGCGAGGTCGTCGACGCGTCCGTCATGCACGTCGCCGCCCTGCGCGAGTTCCTCACGGCGCAGATCGCCCGTGCCAAGGCCGAGGACGTGCTGTTCTCGGTGCACCTCAAGGCCACGATGATGAAGGTCTCCGACCCGATCGTCTTCGGTCACGTGGTGCGCGCCTTCTTCCCGAAGACGTTCGCGAAGTACGGCGAGACGCTCGCCGCCGCCGGTCTGACCCCGAACGACGGTCTGGGCGGCATCTACAAGGGCCTGGAGTCCCTGCCCGAGGGCGACGAGATCAAGGCCTCCTTCGACGCCGAGCTCGCCGACGGCCCCGCGCTCGCCATGGTCGACTCCGACAAGGGCATCAGCAACCTGCACGTCCCGTCCGACGTCATCGTCGACGCCTCCATGCCGGCGATGATCCGCACCTCCGGCCACATGTGGGGCCCGGACGGCGGAGAGGCCGACACCCTCGCGGTCCTCCCGGACAGCAGCTACTCCGGTGTCTACCAGGTCGTTATCGACGACTGCCGCGCCAACGGCGCCTACGACCCGTCGACGATGGGCTCGGTCCCGAACGTCGGTCTGATGGCGCAGAAGGCCGAGGAGTACGGCAGCCACGACAAGACCTTCGAGATCCCGACCACCGGCACCGTCCGCCTCGTCGACCAGGCCGGCAACGTCGTCATCCAGCAGACGGTCTCCGCCGGCGACATCTTCCGCGCCTGCCAGACGAAGGACGACCCGATCAAGGACTGGGTCAAGCTCGCCGTCACCCGTGCCCGCGCGACCGGCGACCCGGCCGTGTTCTGGCTGGACGAGACCCGCGCCCACGACTCCGTGCTCATCGAGAAGGTGAAGCAGTACCTGCCCGAGCACGACACCGAGGGCCTGGACATCCGCATCCTGGCCCCGGTCGAGGCGACCAAGCTCTCCGTGGAGCGCATCCGCCGCGGCGAGAACACCATCTCGGTCACCGGCAACGTCCTGCGCGACTACCTGACCGACCTGTTCCCGATCCTGGAGCTGGGCACCAGCGCCAAGATGCTCTCGGTCGTCCCGCTGATGAACGGCGGCGGCCTCTTCGAGACGGGCGCCGGCGGTTCCGCGCCCAAGCACGTGCAGCAGCTGGTCAAGGAGAACTACCTGCGCTGGGACAGCCTGGGCGAGTTCCTCGCGCTGGCTTCCAGCTTCGAGCACCTCGCGCAGACCACGGACAACGCGCGTGCCCAGGTCCTCGCGGACACGCTCGACCGCGCGACCGCCACGTTCCTGGAGAACGACAAGTCGCCGAGCCGTCGCCTCGGTGGCATCGACAACCGCGGCAGCCACTTCTACCTCGCCCTCTACTGGGCGCAGGAGCTGGCCAGGCAGACCGACGACGCGGCGCTCGCCAAGGTGTTCGCCCCGCTCGCCGAGACGCTGACCGCGCAGGAGCAGACGATCGTCGACGAGCTGATCGCGGTGCAGGGGTCGCCGGCCGACATCGGTGGGTACTACCAGCCCGACCCGGTCAAGGCTGCGGCTGTGATGCGGCCGTCTGCGACGCTCAACGCGGCGCTCGACACGCTCGCCTGAGCCGTAGCGCTCCGCTGGTTGCCCGTTGTCGTCTGCGGGTGCGTCGTGGCTTGTCGCGCAGTTCCCCGCGCCCCTAAAGGGGCGCGGGTCCCGCCAGATGGGTAGGCCGATGATGACGGACTCTCCCGTGGACTCTTCCGACAGAGGCGCAGGCAGTCGGCAGCTTCAGGTGGAGGTGCATGGGCTCGATGTGATCGGGGATGCCGAGCGCAAGGGCACGCCCCGGACCCTGTTCTGGCCCTGGTTCGGGGCGAATGTGTCCATTCTCGGACTCAGCTACGGGTCCTTCGCGCTCGGGTTCGGGATCTCGTTCTGGCAGGCGCTGGCCGCCGGGGTGATCGGGATCGTCTTCTCGTTCCTGCTCTGCGGGTTCGTCGCGGTGGCGGGAAAGCGCGGATCCGCGCCGACGATGGTGCTCAGCCGGGCGGCCTACGGAGTACGCGGCAACCGGCTGCCGTCGGTCGTCTCGTGGATGCTCACCGTCGGCTGGGAGACCGTGCTCACCGCCCTGGCGACGATGGCCACCGCGACCGTTCTCGACCGGCTCGGCTGGGGCGGCGGCACCGGGACCAAGGTGGTCGCCCTGATCGTCGTCGGGGCGCTCGTCGTGGTCGGCGGAGTGATGGGCTTCGACCTCATCATGCGGCTGCAGACGGTGATCACCGTGGTCACCGGTGTCCTGACCGTCGTCTACATCGGGCTCGTCGCCGACCACATCCACTGGTCGGCAGTCAGCGCCGTACCCTCCGGCTCCGCCCAGGAGTTCATCGGCGCGCTGGTGTTCATGATGACCGGCTTCGGCCTCGGCTGGGTCAACGCCGCCGCGGACTACTCGCGCTATCTGCCGCGCGACTCCTCCGGCCGGGGCGTGGTCGGCTGGACCGCCTTCGGCGCCTCGGTGGCACCGCTCCTCCTGCTGGTCTTCGGCCTGCTGCTCGCCGGCTCGTCCACCGAGCTCAATACGGCGATCGCGGCCGACCCGATCGGCGCGCTGACCACGATCCTGCCCACCTGGTTCCTGATCCCCTTCGCCGCCGTGGCCGTACTCGGTCTGGTCGGCGGCGCGGTTCTCGACATCTACTCCTCCGGTCTCGCCCTGCTCGCGGCGGGCCTGCGGGTGCCGCGCTATCTGGCGGCCCTGCTGGACGGCGTCCTGATGATCGCGGGCTCGATCTACATCGTCTTCCTCACGGACGACTTCCTGGGCCAGTTCATCGGCTTCCTCACCACGCTCGGTGTGCCCGTCGCCGCCTGGTGCGGTGTGATGCTCGCCGACCTGCTGCTGCGGCGCCGCGACTACGACGAGGCGGACCTGTTCCGCACCAGCGGCCGCTACGGCGACGTCGAACCGCTGCCGCTGCTGCTGACCCTCGCCGCCACCGCGATCGGCTGGGGCCTCGTCACCAACACGGCCGCCGGCTGGCTGGAGTGGCAGGGCTATCTGCTCGGCCCGCTGGGCCTCGGCGGCAAGGACGGCTCCTGGGCCTACGCCAACCTCGGCGTACTCGCCGCGCTCGCCCTCGGCTTCCTCGGCACCCTCGCACTCGGCCGCGGCAGGGTCCGTACGCAGGAGGCGGGGCCCCCGAGTCGCCCGCTGGACGTGGAGGTGCCGGGCGCATGAGCCGACCGGGAACCCAGAGCCGGCTGGCCGTCATCGACATGCAGCGCGTCTTCGCCGAGCCGGACAGCTCCTGGGCCGCGCCCCGCTTCACCGAGGCGGTGGAAGGGGTACGCCGTCTGCTGCCGGCCTTCGAGGAACGGGTCACCTTCACCCGGTTCCTGGCACCCGAGAAGCCCGCCGGCGCCTGGCGTGCGTACTACGAGCAGTGGCCCTTCGCGCTGCGGCCGCCGCATGACCGGATCTGGCAGCTGGTGGACGAACTCGCGCCCCACGCCCGGCACTTGGTGGACGCCCCGACTTTCGGAAAGTGGACTCCGGAGCTGGCCGAGCGGGTCGGTCCCGAGGGCCGTCTGGTGCTCGCCGGAGTCAGTACGGACTGCTGTGTGCTCTCCACCGCGCTGGCCGCCGCCGACGCCGGAGTGGAGGTGTGGGTGGCGGCCGACGCCTGCGCCGGGGCGGACGACGCCTCGCATGCCAAAGCCCTGCAGATCATGGACCTGTACCGGCCGCTGATCCGGGTTGCGACTGTGGCCGAGGTGCTCGCCCGGGTCGCGTAGGTCCCTGAGCACCGCAGTCCTCACACAGCACCCCAGGCTCCATCGGGCGAGGCGTACCATACCGGGTGGGGTATATACCGAGGGAGCGCTCCACATGGAACTGCAGATGGCGGCCGATGAGCTGAAGTCCGTGATCAACCGCCTCAAGCGGGCCCAGGGGCAGATCGCGGGTGTGATCAACATGATCGAACAAGGTCGTTCCTGCGAAGAGGTGGTCACTCAACTCGCCGCGGCCTCAAGGGCGTTGGACCGCGCCGGGTTCGCGATCATCGCGACCGGGCTCCAGCACTGCATGACCGACGAGAGCGGTGAGCAGGACCTGGACCGCGACCAGATGCGGGCGCGCCTGGAGAAGCTCTTCCTGTCCCTCGCCTGACGCGCCCCTGCCGGAAGGCCGCCGTCAGAGGCGCCCCGCCCCCGTGTAGAGGTCCAGCTCCCCTTCGAGTTCGACGGCGATCACCGTCGCCTGGTCGTCCAGATCGGCGGCCGCGGGCGCGTCGATCCACGTCACCCCGGGAACGGCGTCGAGACCGCCGGTGACGTGGTGGCCCAGTTCCGCACCCGTACCGAGGACCGTGGCCCGCCGGACGGGATTGCGCAGGCCGCGGATCGAGACCGAGTCGCGGGGAGCGTCGAAGCACACCAGGTAGAGGGTGCGCCGGTCGGCGGACAGGGTGCTGGGGCCGTAGTGATGCCCGGCGGGCAGCCCGGCGACCGTGCCGTACACCGCGTCGGAGTGCCGCGCGATCCACGCACCGAGGCCCTCCAGACGTTCGATCTGCTCCTCGGGGATCGTCCCGTCCTCGCGGGGCCCGGCGCCCAGCAGCAGATTGCCGCCCATGCCGATCGTCTCCGTGAAGTACCGCACCAGCTGGCGCACCGACTTGAAGTCGCGGTCCTGCGGCCGGAAGCTCCACGAGTCGTTGATCGTGAGACACAGTTCCCACGGGCCGTCCGGGGCCCGCAGCGGGGTGCCCTGCTCAGGCGTGGCGTAGTCGCCGTAACTGAGCATGCGGCCGTTGAGGATGGTGTCCGGATTGCCGGAGAGGATCAGCTCGGCGAGCTCGCCCATCCGCCACTGCTCCTCGGTGCGCTCCCACTCCCCGTCGAACCAGAGGACATCGGGCCGGAAGCGCTCGACGAGCTCGCCGACCTGGCCGTCGCGGTACGCGAGATAGCGCCCCCAGGCCACCGGGTCCTCCTTGCCGGGCTCGGCGTGCGAGTACTCGTTGGGCGGCACGATGACGGGTCCGGGGTGCCGCTCGGTCGCGTAGTCCGGGTGGTTCCAGTCGGAGTGCGAGTAGTAGAGGCCGACCTTGAGGTCACGGGCGCGCAGCGCGTCGACGAAGCCGGTGACCAGGTCGCGCCCCGCCGGAGTGTCCCGCACCACATCGAGATTGCGGTGGTCGGTGTCCCAGAGGGCGACACCGTCGTGGTGCCGGGCGGTGAGCACCGCGTACCGCGCGCCCACCCGGGCGAACAACTCCGCCCAGGCGTCCGGGTCGTAGTGCGACGCGGTGAAGCCGTCGAGCTGTTTCATGTACTGCTCGTGCGTCATCTCACCCGTGTAGAACGACCAGGACTCGGCAGCGCCGCCCACGGCGTAGACGCCGAAGTGGATGAAGATGCCCAGCTTGGCATCGGGAAACCAGGGTTGCATCGGCATGGCTCCACGCTAGGCGCGCGCCCGGTTTCGACGCGTGGGCGACGGTCACCACTACTGGTCCGTTTTCACCCTGGGATCCGGATGCGGTGGCATCCCTCCACGTGCCACCGGATCACTCCCGTACGGCACTACTTGGCGCTATCCGATGGGTACAGCAGGTGCCCGTGGCGTGTTCAATCACCTGTATCGCGTCACGTACGGACGGCCCCACACGTCAGGAGGCACCGTGATCGCCGCTCCCGAACCCGGACTGACCGAACGCGAACTGATCGACCGAGCGGCTGACGCGCTACCCGAAAGACACGCACGACGACTTTCTGCGGGCAGGCTTCTACCGGATCCTGCAGCCGCGCCGCTACGGCGGATACGAGTTCGGCGTGCCGACCTTCTACCGCGTGGTCACCGAGATCGCCCGCGGCTGCCCCTCCACGGGCTGGGCGCTCTCCCTGACCGCCGCCCATGTGCTCCAGGTCGCCGCGCAGTTCGAGGAACGGGCACAGGACGAGATCTTCGGTGACGACGGCGAGTTCCGCGCCGCGTCCACGGTCATGCCGGTCGGTGTGGCCCGCCCTGACGGCGACGGGCATGTCGTCCTCGACGGAACCTGGCCGTACTCCTCCGGATCGCCGTACTCCACGCACTACGTCGGCCAGACCCTGCGCGCCCCGGAGAAGCCGGGCGACCCGCCAGGACCGCTCGTGCTGTTCGTCGCGCCGCGCTCGGTGTGGACGCTGCTCGACGACTGGCACGGCGTCCTCGGGCTGCGCGGCAGCGGCTCCAACAGCATCCGCATGGAACAGGCACGTATCCCCGAGTACCTCACCCGGGAGGCAGGCCTGCTCGACCTGCCGGTGGAGGGCGGCACACCCGGATCGAAGCTGCACGGCAACGCGCTGTACGCGGGCCGCGCCCCCAGCTTCTTCCACGGGGAACTGGCCGCCATCATGGTCGGCACCGCGTTCGCGGCCGCCGACGAGTACGCCCGGATGCTCGCCGAGCGGCCGCTGACCCTGGAACCCGACCGCACGCGGGCCGAGCTCCACGACTACCAGCGCCACCTGGGCGAGGCGCTCGGTGCGATCCACACCGCCGAGGCGGCCCTCCAGCGCAATGCCGAGGACTACATGGAGACCTGCCGTCGCAATGTCTCCGGGGAGGCGCCCTTCACCATCGCCGACGACAACCGCCTCGCACTGGTCTTCCTCACGGCGGGCCGCATGGCCTGGGACGTCACACAGAGCATCCTCTTCCGCACGGCGGGTTCGCGCTACGCTCGCGACGGCGAGCGGATGCAGCGCTACTTCCGGGACGCCGCCACGTACTGGACCCACATCGGACCGACCATGGCCGAGCCGCTCGCGCGGCGCGTCGGCTGCGACCGGCTCGGGCTGCCGTCCCACGACATCCCGCTGATTCCGTGAGCGTTCGGTGACGTCCGGGTGAGGCGTGCATGGCCCGTCCCGCGTCGGGTACGCGACCAGCCGCGCCCGGGTCGGAACCTGGTCCGGGCGGCCTGTTTTCGTTACTACGTCGGGATGTGCCATGGAGATTTCCTCGAACGACAACGTCACGGCGGAGGCCGAGCGAGCGCTTACCGTGCTGGCCGAGAACGCCGAGGACGGCGATGCCCTGGACACCCTGGCCGGCAGTGACGTGCTGGTCCCGGTGCCGGACGACGCCGACGACGAGGCGGCCGGTGATCCCTCCGTCGTCGCCCTGCCCGTCATCGAGCAGCCGGGCGGGGACCCGCTGGTTCCGGTGTTCACCTCGGAGGTGCGGATGGCTGAGCTGCTGCCGTCGGTTTCGCGCTACCGCCTGGTGCCGCTCGGTGCGCTTGCCGCGCAGTGGCCTACCAGTGAGGTCTCGCTGAGCATCGATGCGAGTGCTCCGCATGGGCTGACGCTCAGCTCTCAGGGCGTGCGGGCGCTGTTGGCGAGGCCGCACGCCTGAGCGGGGCGTGTTCTGGGGCGCGGGATGCCTTTGGCTCCCGCGCCCCTGGTTCGTTTTTGGGTGCGGCTGAGTGGGGGCTGGTCGCGCAGTTCCCCGCGCCCCTAAAGACAAAAGCCGGGGCGCAGCCCCGCTTTTAGGGGCGCGGGGAACTGCGCGCTCAGCCGACGACGACCCGCAGGTCACCACCAGCCCAGCCCCCACTCCCAGGGGCGCGGGGAACTGCGCGACCAGCCACACACAACCCGCAGCCGACCGCCCCCGATCAGAGGCTCTTGCCGGGGTTGAGGATCCCCCGGGGATCGAACGCCTCCTTCAGTCGCCGCTGAAGCGCGTGCGCCGCAGGCCCCAGCTCCTCCGCGACCCACTGCCGCTTCAGAACGCCCACCCCGTGCTCTCCCGTGAGCGTGCCCCCAAGCCGCAGCGCCAGCGCGAAGATCTCGCCCGCCGCCTCCCACGCGGCATCCGGGAGCCGGTCCAGAGCCGGGTCCACGACGATGATCGGATGCAGATTCCCGTCGGCAGCGTGCGCGATGGTGAAAATCGGGACGCCATGGCGTTCGGAAACCGCACGGATCGAACGAGCCGCCTCCGCAAGCCGCGAACGCGGTACCGCGATGTCCTCGATCAGCGGCCGGCCCAGCCGTTCGAGGGCGGGCAGGGCCAGCCGGCGCGCGGCGAGCAGCGACTCGGCCTCGGCGGGATCGTCGGTCACCTCGACCGTCGTCGCCAGCGGAGTGAGCAGTCGCGCGACCACCTCCGCCTCCACGGCCGCCCCCGCACCGTCGCACTGGACGACCAGCAACGCCGCCCCCCGCTCCCGCAGTTCGGGGTCGATGGCGTGCAGCACGGGCCCGTCGACCAGCTCCGCGAGCGCCGGTTCGACCCCGGCCCGGCCGATCGCGTACGAAGCCTCGGCGGCGGCTTCGAAAGACGGGAAGTACGCGGCGAGCGTGGCCGTCGCCACCGGGACGGGCCGCAGCCGCAGCGTCGCCGAGGTGATCACCGCGAGGGTGCCCTCGGAGCCGGTGAGCAGGGCGGTCAGGTCGTAGCCGGTGACGCCCTTCACCGTACGGCGGCCGGTCCTGATCACCGTGCCGTCCGCGAGCACCGCCTCCAGACCGAGCACGCTGTCCCGCGTCACGCCGTACTTGGCGCAGCGCAGACCACCCGCGTTGGTCGCGATGTTCCCGCCGATCGTGGAGATGGCGGCGCTCGCGGGGTCGGGCGCGTACCGCAGGCCGTGGGCACCGGCCGCGCGGTCCAACTCGGCCGTGATCACGCCCGGTTCGACGACCGCGAGCTGGTCGTCCGCCGACAGTTCCAGGATGCGGTTCATCCCGGACAGGTCGAGGACCAGTACGCCCTCGCCCGCGGTCGCGCCGCCCGACAGACCGGTGCCCGCGCCGCGCGGCACGACCGGCACCCCCAGGGCATGCGCGTGCCGAAGGGTGACCGCCACTTCCTCGGTGCGCCGGACGTGGACGACCGCGAGGGGACTGCCGTCGGACCGGGCACCGGAACGGTCGGTGGCGTGCGCGGCCAGTGTGCGCGGATCGGTGGCCAACCGGTCGGGGGCCAGGTCACGGGCCAGCAGCCCGAGCAGCTCGGCGGCTTTCGTGGACTCAAGAGCGGTTGTCGTGGGAGCGGTCACAGGTCGAGTGCCTTCGTTCCGATGGCGAGCAGGGAGATGTCCTCCTGGGGCGCGTGCACGGGCGCGCACTGGATGTCACGGAAGTGCCGCTCCAGAGGATTGCCGCGGGCCAGCCCCGGATTGCCGAGCAGCCGCACGGCCAGCTCCACGGCCCGTACCGCGTGCCGGTCGGCCAGTACGCGCGCGCCGAGGGCCTGCTCCGGCGTGTAGGTCGGATCCTCGGCGTCGACCCGCGCGGCCCCGTCGAAGAGCAGCTGCTCGGCGGTGGCGAGGAGCACCTCGATCTCCCCGGCCGTCCGCCGGAAGCGTTCGGTACGGGCCACCGGGTGACCGAGATTGGCGGGCACGCGCGTGTGCGCGAAGGTGTGGAAGAAGGCCTGCGCCGCACGCGCGACCCCCACATACAAGGCGGCGAGCGGGAGATGGAGGGAGGCTCCGGCCCGGTTGTCCTGCTCGCTCGCGGGACCGTACGGGCCGAGCCCGATGACGTGCTCGTACGGGACCTCCACGTCCCGGAACGTCACGTCGTGGCTGCCGCTCGCCCGTAGACCCAACTGGTCCCACCGGTCGGTGATCTCGATGCCGGGCGAGCCGCCGGGCACCAGAAACGTGCCTACGCGCGGCTCCGGCTCGTCGGTGGTCGCCCACACCAGGAACCAGTCCAGCCCCTCCGCGCCCGTCACGAACCGCTTGCGCCCGCCGACCGACCAGCCGTCCGCGGTGCGCCGGGCGACGGTTGCGGGCAGTCCGCCCCGCGCGGGGGAACCCAGTTCGGGCTCCACGCGCGCGTGGTTGATGAGTACGGGTCGCTGCTCGGACTCCTTGAGCACGCGCGCGTACAGCTCTTCGGGCCACGTCGGGCGTACGGCCTCGCGGGCGTGGGTGTTGAGGGTCATGGCCGTGATCAGGGCCACGGACGGATCGCCCCGGCCGAGCGTGTGCAGGATGCGCGCGGTCTCCTCGCCCCGGGCGCCCCGGCCGCCGTACCGTTCCCCGACGGTCGCGGTGAGCAGCCCCGCCTCGTGCACCGCCTGGATCGACTCGGCGGGAAAGGCGCCCGAACGGTCGTATTCGACGGAGAGTTCGGCGAGGCGCGCGGTCAGCAGGTCCGGGTCTGCGTCCGGGCGCACGTCCGGGTTCACGTCCCGGTTCACGCGGGATTGCACGGTCACAGGGCCTTCTCCAGATCGGTGTCGAGTGCACGGCTCCAGAAGGACTTCACGTCCAACCTCCCCTTCAGGGCGCCCAGTTCCGTGAAGGCGTCGGCGACCTTCTGCTGCGAGGCGATGGTGTCGTCGCCGACTGCCCTGGCCTGGGTCGGGCGCTGTGCCTGTGCGTCGCGGAAGTCCTTCTCCGCCTGGGCCACGGGCTGGTGGGTGGCCTTGGCGACGACCTTCGCGAACTCGTGCTCGCGGCCGTCACGGATGTACGCGTACGCCTTGGTGATCCGGGCGATCAGATCCGCCGCGGCGGCCCGCCGGCCGGGGCTCTTCAGGACGTTTTCACGAGCCGACCAGAGGAAGTTGCCGGACAGCACGTCCTTGCCCGAGCCGACCGTGACGGCGCCCTGCTGGTGGGCGGTGATGACCGATGTGCCGTAGGAGGCGAAGGCGTCGATGCCGCCGCCGTTCAGGGCGGCGAGCCCGTCGTTGGGCAGGAGCGGCTTGGCGTCGATGTCCGACCACTCCAGGCCCGCCCGCTTCAGCAGGTCGTACAGGAAGTAGTGGGCGGTGGTGTTCTGGACGTAGCCGACCTTCTTGCCCTTCAGACCCGCGATGTCCTTCACCTGCGAGCCCTTCGGGACGATGACCTCCTGGTTGAGGGTGCTGCCGCGCTGCACGGCGACGACCTTGAAGTTGGGCTTGCCGTCGGCGGCGGCGAAGATCGGCGGGATCTCGCTGGAGGAGGCCAGGTCGAGCGCTCCGGCACGGACGGCCTGAAGCTGCTGGTCGCCGCCCTGGAACAGGCTCCACTTCACCTTGTACGGGGTGTCGTCGAGGTGCGCGAACTTGAGCACGGCCTCCTCGTTCTTCCAGCCGGTGGCGCCGACGGCCAGCGTCACCGAGGAGAGGTCTGAAGAGGACGAGGACTCGGCCTCCGCGTCACCTCCGCAGGCCGTGGCGAGCGGCAGCAGCAGCGCGAGCGCGGCGGTGGACGTGAGCAGGGTGCGACGGAACACGGAGTCTCCATGAGAGGAATCGATTCAGACGGGGACGGAGGACGGAGGGTGGGGATGGTGGGGGAGGAGGGGCGAGAGAGGGGAGGGACGAGCGAGCGCGCGGGACGTGAAAAGTCAGGCGGCCCGGTCGGCCGAAGCGCGGTGGGCGAGTTCCTGCCGGACCAGCGGCAGGACGTAACGGGCGTAGTCGATCGCGTCGTTGAGCGGGTCGTAGCCGCGGATCGACAGCAGGTCGCAGCCGATGTCCACGTAGTCGAGCAGCGCCTTGGCGACCGTCTCGGGGGAGCCGACCAGTGCGGTCGAAGCACCGGCCGCGTTGGTGGCGACCGCCGGGGCCGTCCACAGGCAGCGGTCGTGCACCTCGCCCCGCTCGGCGATGTCGAGCAGCCGCTGCGAACCGACATTGGCCGGGCGGCCGCTCGTCTTGTAGTGGCGCAGCAACTCGGTGTTCTGCGCCTGGTCCTTCAGCACACCCAGAGTGCGGTGCGCCTTCTCCCAGGCCAACTCGTCGGTGGGCGCGATGATCGGGCGGAACGACACCCAGATGCGGGGACGGGGGCGACCGGCGGCGTCCGCGACCGCGTTCACGGCGGCGATCTGCTCGGCCGTCTCCTTCAGCGGCTCACCCCACAGCCCGAAGATGTCACCCTGCTGTCCGCCCACGCGGTACGCGTCCTGGGAGGAGCCGCCCACCGAGATCGGGACCAGGCCGTTCACCGGCTTCACGTCCGAGTAGTAGCCCTCGAACTTGAAGTACGTGCCCTCGTGAGACACGGGCCCGTCGGCCTGCCACACCTTCCGCAGGATCTGGATGTACTCGTCCGACCGCTCGTACCGCTCCCTCTTGTCGAGGTAGTCGCCCTCGCGGTGCTGCTCCTCGTCACTGCCCCCGGAGATGATGTGCACGGTCAGCCGGCCGTCGCTGATCCGGTCGAGGGTGGCGAGCGCGCGGGCCGCGTGCGTCGGGAAGATCACGCCCGGCCGGTGGGCCAGGATCGGACGCACCCGCTCGGTGTGCGTGGCCACGAACTGGGCGATCTGGAAGGCGTCCGGTGAAGCCGAGTGATAGGCGACCAGCGTGTGGTCGAAGCCGCCGTCGTCCAACGCCCGGGCGTACCTGCGCAGATGGTCGACATCGAGACCGGTGCGGCTCGCGGCGGCCGGTCCGGACGCCCCGGAGTCGGTGTGCACGGCGCTGATGAACTCGACAGGCATGGTGAACTCCTTTGCTCGGAAAGCCGCTTGAGGATCTCGGCGGCTGTTTGAAGGCTCTCGGCCGCTACTTGAGGACGGAGGCGTCGGCGGACTTCGCCACGTCGACGTTCGGGTCGAGGACACCGATGCCGTGCATCAGGTCGGCGACGTCCTGGACGGTCCCGTTCACCTCGGGCGTGACGGGCAGCACCTTGCTGTACGCGGCCGAGGCCAGGGTCTTCGCGATCGCGGGGTCGGCGCCGTTGCGCTCGACGATCGCGTCGGCGTACGCGTCCTGGTGGGTGCTGGTCCACTTCAGGGCCGTACCGAGCCGCTTCAGGAAGTCGCCGAGCGCGGCCTTCTTCGCCTTGTCCGCGAGAGCCTTCTCGGAGGCCCCGATGAATCCGTAACCGCTGATCCGCCCGTCGGCGCCGTCGACCAGCAGCCTGCCGCCCTGCTGGAGGCCGACCGCCTGGTAGACCCCGAAGGTCGCCCAGACCTCGACCTTCCCGGAGGAGAAGGCGGCCTGTGCGTCGGTCGGCAGCAGGTACTGCACCTTCACGTCGGAGTACTTGAGGCCGTTCTGCTGAAGCACGTTGGCGAGCAGGTACTCGGCGATGCTGCCCTTCGCGGAGGACACCACGACCTTCTTGCCCTTGAGGTCCTTGACGCTCTTCACGTCCGAGTTCTTGCGGACGACGATCCCGGTGTGATGTCCGTCGTTCTTGAGAGCGGCGACGTTCTTGAACTTCACCCCGCCGCTGAGCGCCTGGAGCGCGGGCAGGTCCGCGGAGTACGTGGTGTCGGCGGCGCCCGCCTGCACGGCCTGGAACAGCGGGGCCGCGCCCTCGAACTCGGCCCACTTCACCTTGTAGTCGGCCCCCTTGAGGGCTCCGGAACCGGCAAGGATCGTCTGGAGGGTCTTGGCCTGGTCGCCGATGGTGAGCGTGACGTCCGAGGAGCCGCCGGCCGTGTCCGCGGCGGAATCCCCTCCGCAGCCCGTCACCGTCAGCAGGGCGCTCAGACCGAGAGCGGCGGCGAGCGTACGGAAGATGGTGCGCTTCACGGGGTGTTCCCTTCGGGGGTACGGGATTCGGGGGTACGGGAGTTGGGGACGTCGGAGGTGCCGGTGTGGGTCACGCCGAGCCAGCCGAGCAGGCGGGCGCGGAGCGTGACGAACTCGGGGGCGGTCAGATCGCGGGGGCGGGGCAGCTCGACGGTGACCTCGTGCGCGATGCGTCCCTCGTCCATCACCAGGACGCGGTCGGCGAGCAGCAGCGCCTCCTCCACGTCATGCGTGACCAGGAGGATCGCGCAGCCGTGCCGCTCCCACAGTTCGGCGACGAGCTGTTGCACCTTGCCGCGGGTCAGCGCGTCGAGAGCGCCGAACGGCTCGTCCAGGAGCAGGAGTTCGGGCTCACGGACGAGGGCGCGGGCCAGCGAGACGCGCTGGGCCTGACCACCGGAGAGCGTCTTGGGCCAGACGGTGGCGCGCTCGGCGATGCCGACCTCGTCCAGCGCCTTGTCGGCCAGCGCCCGGTCGGGCCGGCCGGGCAGCCCGAGGACGACATTGCGCCACACCTTCAGCCAGGGCAGCAGGCGAGGCGACTGGAACGCGGCGCTGCGCCGGGCGGGCACGGTCACCTCGCCGCCGATCTCGTCGTCGAGCCCCGCCAGGATGCGCAACAGGGTCGACTTGCCGCAGCCGCTGTGGCCGAGCAGGGCCACGAACTCGCCCTCACGGATGTCGAGATCGAGCTCGTGCAGCACGGTGTTGCCGTCGAAGGCGCGGGACAGACCGCGGATCTCGACACTGTTCGCCACTGTCGTCGGGGTCGCGGGCACCGGCTGGGACTTCACGGTGTTCACGGTGTTGGCGGTCATGGTCACGCCTCGCCTTCGAAGGAGGCACGCCAGCTCAGCAGGCGGCGCGAGAGGACCCGTACGGCGAAGTCGCAGGCCAGGCCGAGCAGCGCGTACACGGCGAGGCACAGCACGATGACGTCCGTACGGAAGTACTGCTGGGCGTTGCTCATCAGATAGCCGAGGCCGGCGTCGGCGTTGATCTGCTCGGCGAAGACGAGGGCGAGCCAGGCGGTGGAGAGGGCGTACCGGAGTCCCACGAGGGCACCGGGCAGCGCGCTCGGCAGGATGACGTACTTGATCAGGCCGAGCCGGCCGAGCCCCATCATCCGTGCGGCCTCGACGAGTTGGGCGTCGGTGGAACGGATGCCGCCGTAGATGTTGAAGTACAGCGGGTAGGTCACGCCGAGCGCCACCAGCGCGATCTTCGGGGTCTCCTCGATGCCGAACCAGACGATGAACAGCGGGATCAGACCGACCCACGGGATCGCCCGGAACATGCCCATCGAGGAGTCGATGACGTCCTCCCCGAGCCGGAACAGCCCGGCGAGCAGGGACAGCGACAGCGCGACCGTCGCTCCGATGAGGAAGCCGGTCGCCGCCCGGCGCCCGGACGCGGCGATGGCGTCGGGCAGTTCGCCGGTCTTCGTCAGCTCGACGGCCTGGCGTACGACGTCCACGGGCGAGGCGAGCACGGACTCCGGGAGCACACCGGTGGCGGAGCCCAGGAACCACAGGAGGACCAGCCCGACCGGTCCGGCGGCCCGGCGTACGGAACGGGGGACAGACAGGCGGCGGCGGGGGAGATGTGCCGTACCGCGGATGGTGACGCGGGCGGGTGAGGGCTCGGCGGGCGGTTCGGGCTTCTCCAGTACGGGGGCTGTCACCCCGATCTGTTTCGTCGTCATGGCGGTCTTCCTCTCGGGACGGCCGAAGGCGGTTCGGGACTGCTCGGTGCGCATCAGGACGGCAGGGAACCGGTCGCCGCCGGGCGGGCGGGATCGGCCGACCAGGCCGACCAGGAGCCGGGGAAGAGCGTCGCGTCGAACCCGGCGATCGCGAGGGCGGCGATCTGGTGGGCCGCGGTGACACCGGACCCGCAGTACACGCCGATCTCCGCCGCGTCTCCGGCACCGCGGTCCTCGAACCGCTTGCGCAGCTCCTCGGGCGGCAGGAACGTCCCGTCGGCCGCGAGGTTCTCGCCGGTCGGGGCGGAGACCGCGCCCGGGACATGGCCCGCGCGAGGGTCGACCGGCTCCTGCTCACCGCGATAGCGCTCCCCGGCGCGGGCGTCCAACAGCAGCCCGGTGACGGCCAGTTGAGCCGCCCCGTCCGCGTCCGTCACCGGCAGTCCGCCCGGCCGGAGGACGATGTCACCCGGCTTCGGTGCATCTGCATCTGCATCTGGATCCGGCTTCGGCGCATTCGGTGCGTGCCTAGTCGCACTCGGACCGGACTCCAACGGCAGCCCCGCCGCCCGCCACCCGCCCAACGCCCCGTCCAGCAGGGTCACTTCCGGGACTCCGGCCCAGCGCAGCAGCCACCAGGCGCGGGCGGCGGCCGTGTTACCCAGGTCGTCGTACACGACGACCGGCCGCCCCTCGCCGAGGCCCCAACTCCGCGCGGACGCCTGCAGATCCGCGAGGTCCGGCAGCGGATGACGGCCGCCCTCCGGGCTCGGCGGACCGGCCAGTTCGCGGTCCAGGTCGACGTACACGGCCCCCGGGATGTGAGCGGCCTCGTAGTGGTCCTTGCCGTGCGGGTCGCCCAACGCCCAGCGCACGTCGAGCAGGACGGGCGGCTGCCCGGAGTCGAGCAGCTCGCGCAGTTCCGCGACCGTCGTCGTCACACGGGTGCTCATACGAGGCCCTCCGCGATCGCGGGCAGCTCGGGGGAGAGGCGCAGCCGTTCCAGGAAGAGCACGACCGTGGCGGCGGCGGTGCGGTGCAGCGCGTCGTTGAGCACGTCGTGCCGGCCGCCGTTGAAGGTCACGGTCCGTACGCCGGGGTGCCCCTCGTAGACGCTGAGCGCGTCGGCGAGTGGACTGACCGAGTCCTCGGCCCCGTGCAGGGCCAGTACCGGAACCCGTACGAGATCCAGGCTCGGCTCCGGCAGGTCCGGGGTCGCGTCCAGTGCCCCGCGCCGGAAGCCCGGGTCGTTCGTGAGGCGTGCCTGGTGGGTGGGGCAGGCGGTGCGTGCCTCGACCTCCGCCTCCCAACTCCCGGCCTCCCAACTCCCGGACTTCCAGGGGGCGGTGGGAAGACCGGCCAGGATCAGCGCGTCGATCCCCGGGGTCTGCTCGGCGGCGAGCCGAGCGGCGTACAGCGCGCCCGTGTCGGAGCCGACCAGCACCTTCGGGCCGGGCAGGGACTCGTCGGCCAGGAGCTTGGCCGCCTCGTCGAGCACGGACGGATCGGCGACCGGGTCACCGAGGGCACGTACGCGATAGGCGTCGAAGGCGAGACGGCGGCCGAACCGCTCGTACACACCACCGTGCTCGCCCCGGCCGGCCAGCACGATCAGCGTGCCGCGGGCGGCGAGGCCTTCGGGTTCGTCCCAGGAGGTGGACAGCGAGGAGGGCATGGAGAAGCAACTCCCTTGTTCAGGGCAGGGGGAAAGGGGGACCGCAGGAGCGAGGAGGAGGCGCGGCAGCCTGCCGACACGTGTCAGGACAGGGGAGACACGATCAGTGGAGGCCGAGCGGGAACGCCGGTGACCGGCGGGGAATCAACGACAGCGCGCGCTGCACGCCACGCCGAAGTCGATGACTCGGCGCTGCGTCAGAAGGGCAGCAGAAGCGGTCGTGGGAACCATGGGTTCATCATGACCGGCCCGGGCGGATTCCGTCCAACGACGATTCCGCATCGAAATCGATCAGCGATCGCGATCGATGAGAGGGACGGGCTACGGTCGCCGTATGCCCCAACCTGTCCTGGACATCGTGGCCCTGCGCAGCCTGACCGCGATAGCCGACTGCGGCGGTTTCCACCGCGCGGCCCACTCCCTCGCCCTGAGCCAGTCCGCGGTCAGCCAGCATGTGCGCAGGCTGGAGAAGACGCTGGGGAGCCCGGTCGTCGAACGCGAGGGCCGGGGCACCCGGTTCACCCCGGAGGGCCGTCTCCTCGTGGAGCAGGCCCGCCGCATCCTCGCCGTCCACGACGAGGCGGTGCGGGTGCTGCTCGACACCGAGGGCGACACCGTCACCATCGGGTCCACCGAGCACGCCGCCGACCAGTTCCTGCCCCGGCTGACCGCGGCCGTCCAGGAGGTGCGGCCCGGCTGCCGGGTGCGCTTTCGCATCGACCGCTCGGCACGGCTCGTCGAGGCCGTGGAGCGCGGCAGCGTGGATGTCGCGGTGTATGTGACGGAGGCGGCGGCCACCGAGGGCACTCCGGTGGGCGGCCTCCCGCTGACCTGGCACGCCATTCCCGGCTGGACGCCGCCGACGGCGCCTGCCCCGGTCCCGCTGGTCGCCATCGAGGACCCGTGCGCGATCCGCCGCCGGGCCATCGCGACCCTCGCCGCGCACGGAGTCGCCGCCACGGTGGTCGGCGACGCCGGCTATCTCGCGGGGGTGCTCGACGTGGCGCGCACGGGCGTGGGCGTGGCGCTCCTCGCCGCGGTCGGTCCCGCGCCGGACGGGCTGAGCCCGTACGACGGACTGCCGTCGGTCACACCGATCCCGATGAGCGCACTGGCCCGGCCGGGCGCCGATCCGGAGACGGTGGCTGCGGCGTTCGAGGCTGTACGGAACCTGCTGCGTCCGGCGGGATGACTCGGCCCCCGCTGGGGGACACGGGCTCTTGGCGCCGAGGGACTCAGCCCTGAGCCCTCAGCTCTAAGTCCTCAGCCCTTGGCCAGCATGCGGGCCAGGACGGCGCGCTGCAGCGGGCGTACCTCGGAGTGCAGTTCGCGGCCCTTGCCGGTGAGGGCAACCCAGACCCCGCGGCGGTCCTCCTGGCAGACGCTCCGCTCCACCAGGCCCTCCTTCTCCAGGCGGCCGATGAGGCGGGAGAGGGCGCTCTGGCTCAGATGGACCCGGTCGGCGATGTTCTGCACCCGGCACTGCTCGACCGGACCCGCGCCCGCGCCCGCGCCCGAACCCGTGCTCGTATGCGAGTCGGAGTCAGGGCCCGCTGTCGTCATACCCGACGCGAGGATGTCGAGGACCTCGAAGTCACTGGCGCCCAGGCCGTGCGGATGGAGCTCGCGGTCGATCTCACACATGGTGCGCGCGTGCACCGACAGGATGTCCCGCCACTGGTCCTCAAGCCGGGGAGCGACCTTCTCTGCTGCCATGTCCGCACGGTAACAGAGAAAGCGGCCATTGTTTACCATGCAACTAGTGCAGCTGCATGGAGTTCCTCACCCCTGCTTCAGGACGCCTCCTGGATGAGACCGACGTCGTTGCCGTCCGCGTCCTTGACGGAGGCGATCAGCGTGCCGCCCCCGACGTCCTGGATGTCCTGGACGACATCGGCGCCCGCGTCGACGAGACCGGCCAGGCTCGCCTTGATGTCGGCGACATGCCAGTAGGGGACGGGGGCGGTGAGTCCCTTCGCGTGACCGTTCGGGTCGAGCCCGACCTCCGGCCCGCCGGGGGCCCGGAAGCCCACGTAGTACGCCTCGTCCACGTACGGCTCCACTCCCAGGAGCGTGCCGAACAGGGCCTTGGCGCGGGCGAGGTCCTTGACGGGGTAGGTGATGGTCCTGAGGCCTTCGGACATGACGGGCTCCTCCGCTGGTCGCGATCTCCACCGGCGGTTTTCACCGGTTCGGACCGGCTTCTCGCCGGTGGAATCACGCTATGGCCGAGCGGCGGGAGCACGCTTCTCCGATCCTGACCGGTCGTCCAGGAGCGCGCATCGTCACCCGGCGAAGATCTCCACCACCGACCAGACGGCGAGTCCGAGCATGCACAGCCCGCCGATCCGCTGCACGGTCTTCAGCGGTACGCGCTTGGCGATGAACCGCCCGGCCAGCAGCGCGAGCGCGGAGACCGACATGAGGGCGGCGGCGGAACCGACCGCCACGGACGCGACGCCGTTGGTCGCCGCGAGATTGGCGGTCGTGATCTGTGTCAGATCGCCCCACTCGCTGATGAAGACGGCCATGAAGGCGGTCGTGTAGACGGGCCAGAAGCCGGTCACGGTCCGGCCGCCGGCGTCCTCCTCGTCGTCGTCCCCCGTGCCGCGCAGCAGCATGAAGGCGCCGAACGCGAAGAGCGCGGCCGAGACCGACTTGACGGTCCAGTCGGGCAGCAGACCGATGAGGCTTCCGGCGCCGACGGCGATCGCGACATGCACGATGAACGCGGTGGACGTACCGAACCACACGTACAGCGGCCGCATACGGGTGCCCATGGCCAGCGACGCGAACATCGTCTTGTCCGGCAGCTCGGCGAGGAAGATCAGCCCGAAGGCGGTGAGGATCGCCAGAGGGTCGAGATGCATTCCGGGTGGCTTTCTGTAGGGGCCGGGCCCCCGGATCTTCGCGAAGCGCCCTCGACTGGGGCGACGGGAGAACCGATCGGCCCGGCATGACGGGTGCGCCGCAAGGACTCGCGGGCACATCAATGCCTGGCCGAAGGTCTCGTCCACCCGTGTGATCACGCGGGCCCGGCCACCGGGAACCCGAGGGCTCCAGTGTGTCGACGACCGGTTCGCAGGACTACTCCCCTTCGCAGTCACTCAGTGTACAGGACACCCATACGGGCCTCGCATGAGAGTGCGGGGCGGGGGTATGCGAAGGACACTCGACGCGGAGGGGCAAGGGATGGTCCCGCCCCGCGACTCACGAGCGGAACCCTCATGAACGGCTCACTTCACGAAGCGACAACCTCGGACGACACGTCCGATGTGATCCTGCGCGCGCTGAGCGTCCTGGCCCACAACGGCCTGGACGGCGCCGCGCGGACGCGGCTGGCCGGGACCAAGGTGCTGGTGCCGGCCTCCGACACGGAGACGCCGAAACTGACTCTGCCGGTCATCGGCCGGGTCGTCCTCGCCTTCACGTCCGAGGAGCGCATGGCGCAGGCCCTGCCGGACGTCCAGTGCTACCACCTCGTGCCTCTGGGCATGATTCCGGCCCACTGGCCGGTGCGCGGCCTGGCGCTCACCATCGACCCGGGTTCGCCCGAGGCCGTGACGCTGTCGGCGGAGGGCGTGCACCTGCTGCTGGGGCCACCCCTCAAAGCCGCCTGAAGCGCCCCGGCCTTCTGCAACACGCTTCAGGTGGACTGACGCTTCACCAGTTCCGTCGGCAGGATCACCGCCGCCGGATCCTCTCCGCCGATCTGTGCGAGCAGCACCCGTACCATCTCGGCGCTGATCCGGTCGTAGGGCTGCCGGATGGTCGTCAGCTGGGGGCGCGCTGCCAGGGCGGCCGAGGAGTCGTCGAAGCCGCCCACCGAGACGTCCTCCGGGACGCGGCGACCGGCCCGTTCCAGTGAGGTGAGGACGCCCTGAGCCATCAGGTCGGACGCGACGAACACGGCGTCCACGTCCGGGCACTGGGCCAGGAGCCGTTCCGCGCCCGCCTCGCCGCTGGCCCGGCTGTAGTCCCCGGACACGACGAGCCGTTCGTCGAAGTCGATGCCCGACTCCGTGAGCACCTCCCGGTAGCCCGCGAGCCGCTCCACACCGCCGGGTGTGTCCAGGGGACCGGTCACCACGCCGATACGGCGACGGCCCAGCGACACCAGATGGCGCACCATGTCCCGGGCGCCGTCCCGGTCGTCCGCGGCCACGTAACTCACCTTGGAGCCCACCCCGATGGGCTTGCCGCACATGACGAGCGGCACCCCCGCCTCGCGCAGTTGCTCGGCGACCGGGTCGCCGGAGTGGCTGGAGACCAGCAGCACGCCGTCGACATGACCCGCCGTGATGTACCGGGTGATGCGGCGCCGCTCGTCCTCGGTGCCCGCCAGCATCAGCAGCAGCGGGATGTCGTGCGCCGCCAGTGCCTGCGTACAACCCCGCAGCAGGACATTGAAGTTGGGGTCCTCGAAGAACCTCTCCTGCGGTTCGGTGAGGAGGAAGCCGATCGAGTCCGAGCGTCCGGTGATCAGTGAGCGGGCGTGCCGGTTCACGACGTAGCCCGTCCTGCGGATGGCGGCGTTGACCGCCTCCTGGGCCGTGGGACTCACATAGTGCCCGCCGTTGAGCACACGCGAGACGGTCCCTCGTGAGACTCCCGCCTCGCGCGCGACATCGTGAATCGTCGGCGGTTTGCGCCGGCCCCCCGATTGGCTCATGGTCACGACTTTACGGCTCCCGACAGCAGATCGAGGCTCCAGAACCGCTGGATGACCAGGAACAGAGCGATGAGCGGAATGACCGCGAGCAGCGCGCCGGTGATCACCAGTGTGTAGAGGGCCGGCGTGTTGGAGCCTTGTTCGAGCAGGGTGAACAGACCGAGGGTGATCGGGAACTTCTCGTCGTCGCTGAGCATGATGTACGGCAGCAGGAAGTTGTTCCACACCGCCACGAACTGGAAGAGGAACACCGTCACCAGTCCGGGCACCATCATCGGCAGCGCGATCCGGGTGAAGATTCCCAGCTCGCTCGCCCCGTCCATCCGCCCCGCCTCGACGACATCGCCGGGCACCGCGGCGGCGGCGTAGATCCGCGCGAGATACACGCCGTACGGGGACAGGATCAGCGGCAGCAGGACGGACGCGTAGGAGTCCGTGAGGTCGGCCTTGGCCATGAGCAGATACTGCGGGATCGCGAGGATCACCGGCGGCATCAGCACGCCCGCCATCAGGATGTTGAAGATGGTCTCGCGGCCGCGGAAGCGGTAGATCGCGAGGGCGTAGCCGCTGAACGCGGAGACGACGGTGGACAGGAGGGCGCCGAGGCCCGCGTAGAGGGCGGAGTTGCCCATCCACTTCCAGTAGACGCCGTCGCGGTAGGCGTTCAGGTCTGTCACGTTGTCGGCGAAGCCCGTGCCGGGCAGGAACGTGAACGTCGAGAACAGCTCGCTGCCCGACTTGGTCGACGCGATCACCACCCACGCCACCGGCAGCAGACAGTAGATCGCGCCGATCAGCAGCGTCACCGTCGGGACGAAGGCGATCCGGCGGCGCAGCGGCGGCCCCTGGGCGGTGCCGGGTGTCGTCCCCGCGGCCGGGGACGCCTTGCGGACGGCAAGAGAACTCACTGTGCTGCCTCCTGCTTGTTACGGGAGTTCGCGGCCCGCAGGAAGCCGAAGGACAGGACCAGCGTGACGAGGGCGATGATCACCGCGGTCGCCGCCGCCGAGTGGATGTCGCCCTTGCCGAAGGCGTCCTGGTACACCTTCATCAGCGGACTCCAGGTCGTGGACACGGAGTTGGTCAGGGGCTTGAGGGTGGTCGGCTCGCTGAACACCTGGAGCGTCGCGATGATCGAGAAGAAGAAGGTCAGCACCAGCGAGGGCGCCACCATCGGGATCTTGATCCTGATCGCGATCTGCAGCGGGGTGGCGCCGTCCAGCTTCGCCGCCTCGTACACCTCGGCCGGGATGGCCTGCAGCGCGGTGTAGATGACGATCATGTTGAAGCCGGTGCCGCCCCACACCGCGATGTTGGACAGCGCGAGATACAGCGGCCCGCCGTCCAGCAGATCCGGCTGCGGCATGCCCAGCCTGTCGAGGACGAAGTAGAAGGGGCTGACGTCCGGCAGGTACAGAAAGCCCCACAGCATGGCCGCGACGACACCGGGAATGGCGTACGGGAGGAAGATCGCGAGCCGGGTGACCGGTGCGAGGCGGACCCGGTCGGTGTCGAGCATCAGCGCGAAGAGCAGCGCGAGCCCGAGCATCACCGGCACCACGATGGCGCCGTAGCCGAGCACACGCACGGCGCCGTCGAGCAGCTGGGAGTCGGTGAGGGAGTCGGTGTAGTTCTCCAGGCCCGCCCAGACCTCCTCGCGGGCGCCCGCGCCCAGGCCGAGGCCCTTGACCTGGACCTTGTGCAGGCTGAGCCACATCGCGTAGCCGATGGGCAGCGCGAAGAAGAGGGCGAAGAGGATCGTGGCTGGGAGGAGGAAGGCGTACGGGGCCCCCTTGACCCCGTACGACTTCCGGCGTGCGCTCGTCACTCCGCGACCTCGAAGCCCTGCTTCTCGAGGTCGGCGACGGTTTCGCCCTGCATCGTCTTCAGGGCGGCTCCGAAGTCCGACTTGTTCTTGGCGGCGGCGCCGAACGCGTCCTTGAACGTGGTGTACGCGACGTTCACGTTCGGGCCCCACGCGGAGGGCGCGGCGGTCTTCGCGATGGCGGAGGCCTGGGTGTAGAAGTCCGGCTGGTTGGAGAAGTACGCCGGCGGCTCGGTGAAGGCGCCACTGGTCTGCGCGTTGGTGGCGGCCGGGTAGATGCCGCCCTCCTTCGCGAGCGCGGTCAGCGCCTGGGGGTCCGTGTTCAGCCAGGCGGCGAACTTCGCGGCGGCCGACTTGTGCTTGGAGTCCGTGGTGACGGCCGTGGACGAACCGCCCCAGCTGCCCGTGACGTTCTCACCCGCGGACCACTGCGGCAGCGGGGCCATCGCCCACTTGCCCTTGGTGTCGGGCGCGGCGGTGGTCAGGGTGCCGGGCGCCCAGACGGCGCTGACCCAGGCGATCTGCTTGCCGGTGTTGAGCGCCTTGTTCCAGGCCGGGGTGTACATCGGCTGGTTGTCGATCGCGCCCTCCTTGACGAGACCGCCCCAGAAGTCGGCGACCTTCTGCGTCGCCGCGTCGTCGATGCCGACCTTCCACTTCTGGCCCTCTGTCGTCCACCACTTGGCGCCCGCCTGCTGGGCGAGACCCGCGAAGAGACCGGAGTCGTTGGCGGAGAAGGTGGTCAGGTCCGTGCCCGGCGACTTCTTCTTCAGCGCGCGGGCGGTCTCGGCGAACTGGTCCCAGGTCTCCGGGACTTCGAGGCCGTACTTCTTGAACAGGTCCTGGCGGTAGTAGAACATCATCGGCCCGGAGTCCTGCGGGATCGCGTACACCGCGTCCGAGCCCAGCGTGGTCTGCTGCCAGACGCCGTCGGCGAACTTGTCCTTCACGCCGTCGACGTCGCCGGCTATGTCGGCGAGGGCGTCATTGCTGACCAGGGTCGGCAGCGCCTGGTACTCGGCCTGGACCAGGTCGGGGGCCTTCTTGGCCTTGTGTGCGGTGAGGATCTTGGTGACCAGCGTGTCGCCGGACGCCTGCTTCTTGACCGTGACCTTGATCTGGTCCTTCTTGCCCTGGCCGTTGTTCCACAGGTCGGCGACCTTGTCCATGCCCGGCGTCCAGGACCAGTACGTCAGCGAGACCGGCCCCGAGTCGGCCTCGCTGTCGTTGTCGTCCGAGGAGCCGCAGGCGGCAAGTGCGGTGGCGCCGAGCGTGACGGCGACCGAGATGGTCACGAGGCGACGCAGCTTCGTGTGTGGCATGGATCTATCTCCCTGACCGTGGTCTCCGCCTGCTGCGGAGGCCTGCCCCTTTTTTTCCTGTGCGGCTCGCCTCCGGCGCTTCAGCCGGTGTGACTTGCCCGTGCTGCTTCTGTGAGCGTTCACAGTAGAGAAACATCCAGGACACTTGTCAATGGTTGTTGCTGTGCGGTTATGTTGGCCCCGCGCCATTGGAGCTGTGTGTGCACGTTCCCAAATGATCGATCGACCGGGAGACAATCCATGCCGGAGACCACCCCCAAGGGCCTCACCAGGCTCGCCTTCGGTGGGGACTACAACCCCGAACAGTGGCCGGAATCCGTCTGGCCCGAAGACGTCCGGCTGATGCGCGAGGCCGGCGTCACGATGGTCAGCGTCGGAATCTTCTCCTGGGCACTGCTGGAGCCCGAGCCCGGGAACCACGACTTCGGCTGGCTCGACCGGCTCCTCGACCTGCTGCACGAGAACGGGATACGCGCCGACCTCGGTACGCCGACGGTGGCGCCGCCCGCCTGGTTCTACCGCGAGCACCCCGAGGCCCTGCCCGTGGCCGCCGACGGCACCCGCTACGAGTTCGGCTCACGCGGCGCCATCTGCCACAGCAACACCCACTACCGCTCGGCCGCCGCGGACATCACCACCAAGCTCGCCACCCGGTACGCCGACCACCCGGCACTCGCGATGTGGCACGTCCACAACGAGTACGGCGTCCCCGTCTCGGCCTGCTACTGCGAAAGCTGCGCCGCCCACTTCCGCCGCTGGCTCGCCAGGACGTACGGCACGGTCGACGCGGTCAACGAGGCCTGGGGCACGGCCTTCTGGGGCCAGCGGTACGCGGACCTCGACCAGATCAACCCGCCCCGGGTTGCCCCGACGGTCGGCAACCCGGCGCAGGCGCTCGACTACAAGCGGTTCGCCGACGACACCATGCGCGAGAACTTCGTCGCCGAGCGGGACATCCTGCACCGGCTCGCGCCCGGCATACCCGTCACCACCAACTTCATGACCGCCCTCAGCCAGTGCGACTCCGTCGACTACTGGGCCTGGGGCCGCGAGGTCGACCTCGTCACCAATGACCACTACCTGATCACCGACGGCCGCCGTACGCATGTGAACCTCGCGATGGCCGCCGACCTCACCCGCTCCGTCGCCGGCGGCGCCCCCTGGCTGCTCCTCGAACACTCCACCTCGGGCGTCAACTGGCAGACCCGCAACCCCGCCAAGGCACCCGGCCAGATGGCCCGCAACTCCCTCGCCCATGTGGCCCGCGGCTCCGACGGCGCCATGTTCTTCCAGTGGCGGCAGTCACGGCGCGGCGCGGAGAAGTTCCACTCGGCGATGCTGCCGCACGCGGGCACGGATTCGCGCGTGTGGCGCGAGGTCGTCGAACTCGGCGCGTCCGTCGACGCGTTGAGTACGATCCGCGGCACCCGCACCCAGGCCGACGCCGCCGTCCTGTGGGACTGGCACTCCTGGTGGGCGCAGAACCTCCAGTGGCGCCCCAGCGAGGACCACGACCCGCGCGAGCGCGCCGACGCCTTCTACGAAGCCCTCTACGACCGCCACCTCACCGTCGACTTCGCCCACCCCGAAGCCGACTTGTCGGCCTATCCCCTTGTCGTCGTGCCGGCCCTCTACCTGATGACCGAGGCCGCCGGACAGAACCTCACGGAGTACGTCGAGAACGGGGGCACCCTCGTCGTCTCGTACTTCTCCGGCATCGTCGACGAGCACGACGCCGTGCACGACGGCCCCTACCCCGGCCCGCTGCGGGACGTACTCGGCCTGACCGTCGAGGAGTTCTCACCGCTGCTCGCCGGCGACCGGGTCCGCATCACCGGGCCCGACGGATCCGAACTCGCCGGGGACGTCTGGACCGAGTTCGTCGTGCCTCGCGGTGCCGAGACCGTGTGGACGTACGCCGACGGGCTCACCGAGGGGCATCCGGCCGTCACCCGGCACCGGCTCGGGGAGGGGTCCGCCTGGTACGTGTCCACGCGGCTCGGGGCCCAGGGGCTCGACGCGCTTGTCGGCTGGGCCGCCGATGATGCGCGGATCGCGCCGCGGGCGGATCTGCCTCGGGATGTCGAAGTGGTGCGGCGGGTGGGGGAGTCGGGGGTGTTCCTCTTCGCGATCAACCACTCCGGGGTCGATGCGAAGGTGGCGCTCGATGCGCCTGGTACGGAGTTGCTCACCGGTGAGCGGGCGGCGGGGCGCTTGGCGGTGCCCGCCGGGGGCGTCCGGGTTGTGCGCCTCGACGAGTGACTCGCCCATTGTTTTCGCCCCCG
The DNA here is from genome assembly GCF_042715345.1 of Streptomyces sp. NPDC058697. Taxonomy (NCBI): domain Bacteria; kingdom Bacillati; phylum Actinomycetota; class Actinomycetes; order Kitasatosporales; family Streptomycetaceae; genus Streptomyces; species Streptomyces sp. NPDC058697. Next base: position 313,983 of record NZ_JBHXSU010000004.1, on the reverse strand, counting down.
CCGCCCCTACCCATTCCCGTCCGTTTCGGGGGGCCAGCCCCCCGAACCCCCGCTCCTCAAACGCCGGAGAGGCTAAAGATTTTCGCAGCCCGGGCCGACACCACCAGCCCGTCCGGCGTTTGAGGACGAGGCCGTTCAGGCCGATACGGGGGTCTGGGGGCGGAGCCCCCAGAAGGGACGGGAACGGGTAGGGGCGGCGGGGGCGAAGAACCCCACCCCCAGCCCCCTCCAGGGCACATCCACATCATCACGTCGAAGGGACGACGGACGACGATGTTCCATCCCAGACGCACACTCAAGGCCCTGCTGCTACCGCTGGCAGCCGCCCTCGCCCTCACCGCCCTGCCCCCGCAGAGCGCCCACGCCGCAAGCACCCTCACCAACGCCGGCTTCGAGTCGAACGGCACAGGCACCACCACCCCGACCGGCTGGTCGACCTACTCGGCGGGCGGCCAGACCGCGGCCTCCTTCACGGAGTCGGGCGGCCACGGCGGCAGCTACCGCCTGACGCACTACTCGGCCTCCGCCTACAAGGTGGAGACGTACCAGTACCTCTCCGGCCTCACGAACGGCAACTACAAGCTCACCGCCTGGGTGCGCTCGGGCGGCGGCCAGAACTCCGCCTACCTCGCCCTGAAGAACTGCGGCGGTGCGGAACAGCGCACCGACATCCCGGTCTCGTCCAGCGGCTGGATACGTATCGTCACCCCCGTCGCCGTGACGAACAACCAGTGCACGATCAGCATCAACTCCGATGCGAAGGCGGGCAACTGGATCAACGTCGACGACCTGACGTTCACCTCCGGCACCGCGGGCCTGCCCATCAAGGGCTCCGACGTGTCGTCGCTCGCCAAGAGCGAGGCCAAGGGCGGCGTCTACAAGAACAGTTCCGGCACGACCGGTGACGCGCTCGCCATCCTCAAGTCCGCCGGGCAGAACTACGCCCGCCTCAAGGTGTGGGTGAACCCCGCGGACGGCTACAACAACAAGGCGCGCGTCCTGACGACGGCAAAGCGCGTCAAGGCGCAGGGCATGAAGCTCCTCGTCGACTTCCACTACTCGGACACCTGGGCCGACCCGGGCGCCCAGTCCAAGCCCGCCGCCTGGGCAGGACACTCGTACAGCCAGCTCAGGACCGACGTCTACAACCACACGTACGACGTGCTGAACGCGCTGAAGGCGCAGGGCACCACGGCCGACATGGTGCAGGTCGGCAACGAGATCAACGGCGGCATGCTCTGGAACGAGGGTTCCACCTCGAACTGGTCGCAGCTCGCCGGGCTGCTCAACTCCGGCTACGACGCGGTCAAGGCGGTCAACTCCGGAACCACCGTGGCCCTGCACCTCGCCAAGGGCGGCGATCTGGCGGGCACCCGCTGGTGGTTCGACAGCGCGGTCTCCAACGGCGTGAAGTTCGACGTCATCGGGCTGTCCTACTACGGCTACTGGCACGGCACGCTCGTCGACTTCCAGACGACGCTGGACGACGCGGCGGCCCGCTACGGCAAGCCCGTGTACCTCGCCGAGACGGCGTACCCCTTCCGGCTGGACAGCAAGGACTCGCACGAGAACATCATCGACCTCAGCAGCGAGCTGGTGGCCGGCTACCCGGCCTCGACCACCGGCCAGACGCAGTGGATGAAGGACATGGCGAGCATCGTGGAGGCCGTCCCGAACGGCCGCGGACTCGGCATCTTCTACTGGGAGTCCACCTGGACCGCGGTCACCGGCAACGGCTGGGACCCGACGGACCCCTCCTCCGGCAACGGCTGGGAGAACCAGGCCCTGTTCGGCTACGACGACAGGGCACTGCCGGCGATGGCGTGGTTCAGCCACCGGTGACGGTCTGAAGTCGTGGTGAGGGGGTGACGGAAGCAGGACCGCTTCCGTCACCCCCTCACCGCTCGCGGCCTCACTCGCGCCAGAACGGCTCCCGCAGCTTGAACTTCTGCAGCTTCCCCGTCGCCGTGCGCGGCAGCGACTCCACGAAGTCGACCCGCTTGGGCGTCTTGAACCCGGCCAGCCGCGTACGGCAGTGCGCGATCAGCTCCTCGGCGGTGACGCCCGATCCGTCCGTCACGACGAGCGCGGTCACCAGCTCGCCCCACTTGGCGTCCGGAATCCCGATGACCGCGACCTCGCGCACGGCCGGATGCGAGGTGAGCACGTCCTCCACCTCGATCGACGAGACGTTCTCGCCGCCCGAGATGATGACGTCCTTCTTGCGATCGGAGATCACCAAGTACCCCTCGTCGTCGAGGTATCCGCCGTCCCCGGTGTGGAACCAGCCGCCCGCCTGCGCCTTCGAGGTCTCCTCGGGCTGGTCCCAGTAGCCGTCCAGGTTGTGGTTCGACGCGGTCAGCACCTCGCCGTCGACGTCCACATCGACGCGTACGCCGAGAGCGGGCACCCCCGCCCGCCCCAGCCGCCGGGCCCGATCGGTGGGCTCCAGGTCGTCCCACTCCTCGCGCCCCCGGTTGACCGTGACGAGCGGTGAGGTCTCGGTCAGCCCGTAGATCTGGATGAACTCCCAGCCCAGCTCGCCCATCACACGCTCGATGGTGCGGGTCGGCGGCGGCGCGCCCGCGCAGACGATACGGACCCGGTCGCGGCCGGGGATCTCGCCCTCCCAGTCGGCGGCCGCGTCGAGCACGGCGTTCAGGACGGCGGGCGCCGCGCACATCAGGGTGACGCCGTGCCGCTCGACGCGCCGCAGGATCTCGGCGCCGTCGACCTGACGGAGCACGATGTGCCGGCCGCCGACGCCCGTGACGCCGTACGGCATGCCCCAGCCGTTCGCGTGGAACATCGGGAGCGTGTGGAGGTAGACGTCACGGTCGCTGATCGTGGTGTGCAGCCCGAACACGGCCGCGTTGAGCCATAGATTGCGGTGCGTGAGCTGAACTCCCTTGGGGCGGGCGGTCGTTCCGGACGTGTAGTTGACGCTGGCCGTCGCGCCCTCGTCCGGCTCCGCCCACTCCCGCGGCTCGACGCCACGAAGGAACAGATCGTCGTCGTCGCCGAGGACGAACTTGTGCTTGACGTCGAGCGTGTCGAGCACGTCCGCGCAGGACGCGTCCGCGTAGACCACCGAGGCACCGGAGTGCCGGACGATGTAGTCGATCTCCGGCCGCGTCAGCCGGAAGTTCACCGGAACCAGGACGCGCCCCCAGCCGGAGACGCCGAAGAACGAGGTGAGCAGCCGCGCCGAGTTCTGCGAGATCACCGCCACCCTGCCGCCCACGGGTACGTCCAGCTGGTCGAGCTTGGCCGCCTGGGCACGGGCGAGCGCCGCCAGCTCCCGGTAGGTGGGCTCGCCGAGGCTCGGCCCGGGCTGCTCCGGTTCGTCGACGACGGCGACGCGGTCCGGATAGACGTGGGCCGCGCGGTCGAGGAAGTCACGGACGGTCAGCGGGTAGTACACGACAGCACCTCCGGGGTCGGTGATGCATACGTACCTACCCCGGCGTTGCGCAATGCCACCAGCGGCCACTACTGTCCGAAGTGGCTAATCAATTAGTTACCTAAGAGGTGGCAGATGAATCCCTTCCGCAAGGCGGTGGAGGACGGCGACCACGCGGCCGTCGTCGACCTGCTCGCCGAGGACGTCGTGTTCACCAGCCCCGTGGTGTTCAAGCCGTACGCGGGAAAGCCGATCACCGCGGCGATCCTGGGGGCGGTCATCGAGGTCTTCGAGGACTTCCACTACATCCGCGAGATCGCGAACCCGGACGGCCGGGACCTCGTCCTCGTCTTCGAGGCGCGAGTGGGCGACCGCGCACTCCAGGGCTGCGACATCCTGCACTTCGACGAGGACGGCCGCGTCGACGAGCTCACGGTCATGGTCCGCCCGTTGTCGGCGGCCCAGGCGCTCCAGGCCGCGATGGCGGCCCGTTTCGAGGCCGTCGAGAAGGAGGCGTCGGGCACGTCCTGACCTCTCAGGGTTAGCCTGATCTCCTGCCACGACCAGGAGACGTACGCCCATGACCGCCCCCGATTCCGAGACGGTGGACGAACCGGCGGAGCGGCGCGCGTCCGGCCGACGGCCTTCGGTCTTGCGGGGGCAGGGGCCGGCCGTGGCGGCGGTCTCGGTCGGCGGCGCGCTCGGTGCCTCGGCGCGCTACGGGGCCGCACTCCTCTGGCCCACGCACACGGGCGGCTTCCCGTGGACCACGTTCTGGGTCAACGTCGGCGGATGTTTCGTGATCGGCGTCTTCATGGTCGTGATCACCGAGGCGTGGGCGGCCCACGCGCTGGTACGCCCCTTCTTCGGCACCGGAGTACTCGGCGGCTTCACCACCTTCTCGACGTACGCCGTCGACATCCAGAGACTCGTCGACACGGGCCATCCCCGCACCGGCCTCGCCTATCTCGCCGCGACCCTGGTGGCGGCACTCGCGGCGGTCTGGCTCGCGGTGACGGCCACGCGCCGGGCCCTGGCGCGGCGCCGATGAACGCCACGGGCGGGAAGGGTAAGAAGTCGTTGTGAACTGGGTGTTGGTGATCGTCGGCGGCATGGTCGGTGCACCGCTGCGCTATCTCACCGACCGCGCGGTGCAGTCCCGCCACGACACGGTCTTCCCCTGGGGCACCTTCATGGTGAACGTCGTCGGTTGCGTGATCCTGGGCACCCTCACCGGCGCCGCCGTGGCCGGAGCGGCCTCCTCGCACCTCCAGCTGCTGCTCGGCACCGGCCTGTGCGGAGCGCTCACCACGTACTCGACGTTCTCGTTCGAGACCCTGCGGCTGGCCGAGGACGGGGCCCGTCTCTACGCAACCGCCAACGTGATCGCGAGCGTGGCCGTAGGCCTCGGTGCGGCGTTTGCGGGCGTTTCGATGGCAGAGGCTCTCTGGGCGTAGCCCCTGGGGTCACACCTGGGCGTAGTAGGACTGGCCGGTCCACGGCCGACGTACGACTGCCTGCCGGTGCCGGTGCCGGTGCCGCGGCCGTCGCCCGAACGCCCGCCCCCTCTGATCGCCCGGGCGGGCGGGGCCCGCGAGGCGATCTCACACCCCGGGCCTCCCTTGACAGTCACCTCCCGTAACCCCCAGGATCACCCCCGTGAACCTGTCAGACAGCCAGACAGCTGGCTCGGTGCCGAGGCGTATCAGCGCCATGGAAGCGGTGCTCGGGCACCTTCGTGGTGCCATTGAGCGCGGTGAGTACGCCGTGGGGGACAAGCTCCCCTCCGAGGCGGAACTCTGCCGACGGCTGGAGGTCAGCCGACCGGTGCTGCGCGAAGCACTCCGGGCCCTGCAGACCATGGGGCTGACCGTGTCCCGGACCGGTAAGGGCACATTCGTGCTGTCCAACGGACCCGTCGAGGACCCCACCTTCGGCGACTACGCGGCCAGCGACCTGCTGGAGGTCCGGCGGCACGTCGAGATCCCCGTGGCCGGCTACGCGGCGGCGCGCCGCACCCCCGAGGACCTCGACCACCTGGCCCACCTGCTGGATCGGATGGAGCGCGAGACCGACACCACCGCGTGGGTGGCCATGGACACGCTCTTCCACCTCGCCGTGGCGCAGGCCGCCCAGAACCCGGTCTTCCGCCGCGTGATCGAGGAGATCCGGGACGCGCTGGCCCGCCAGTCGGCGTTCCTGAACGAGCTCGGGGGCCGCCGCGAGCAGTCCAACCGCGAACACCGCGCCATCGTCGAGGCCCTGGTCGACGGCAGCGCACACGACGCGACCGAGGCCATGGCACACCACCTCGACCGCGTCGAGACGACCCTCACCGCGATCGTGCGCTCCGAGCACACGGACGGCGCGGACACCCCCACGGAAGGCGGACCGAAGGCGTGAGCGAGCAGTCCCTCGAAAAAGAGACAGGGCAGACACGGAAAGCCGCTGTTCATGTCGACGCCGGTGACGCGGGCTACAGCAAGTCCCTGAAGTCCCGGCACGTCAACATGATCGCCATCGGCGGCGCCATCGGCACCGGTCTCTTCCTCGGCGCCGGAGGCCGCCTCGCCGACGCCGGACCCTCGCTCTTCATCGCGTACGCCGTCTGCGGTGTCTTCGCCTTCCTGGTCGTCCGTGCCCTCGGCGAACTCGTCCTGTACCGGCCCTCGTCAGGCGCCTTCGTGTCCTACGCCCGGGAGTTCCTGGGCGAGAAGGGCGCGTACACCGCGGGCTGGATGTACTTCCTGAACTGGGCGACCACCGGTATCGCCGACATCACCGCGGTCGCCACCTACACCCACTACTGGGGCATGTTCTCCGACGTCCCGCAGTGGGTGATCGCCCTCATCGCGCTCGCGGTCGTGCTGACCGTGAACCTGATCTCGGTGAAGATCTTCGGCGAGCTGGAGTTCTGGTTCGCGATCATCAAGGTCGGCGCACTCGTCGCTTTCATGCTGATCGGCATCTTCCTGCTGGTGACGCAGAACCCCGTGGACGGGACCACCCCCGGCCCCTCCCTGATCACCGACAACGGCGGCCTCTTCCCCAACGGCCTCCTGCCGATGCTGCTGATCGTCCAGGGCGTCGTCTTCGCCTACGCCTCCGTCGAGCTGGTGGGCGTCGCGGCGGGCGAGACCGAGAACCCCGAGAAGATCATGCCGAAGGCCATCAACTCGATCATGTGGCGCGTCGGCCTCTTCTACGTCGGCTCGGTCCTCCTGCTCTCGATGCTGCTGCCCTGGAACAAGTACACCGCCGGAGAGAGCCCGTTCGTCACCGTGCTCTCCAACATCGGCATCCCGGCCGCGGGCGGCGTCATGAACCTGGTCGTGATGACCGCCGCCATGTCCAGCCTCAACTCCGGGCTCTACTCGACCGGCCGCATCCTGCGCTCCATGTCGATGTCGGGCTCGGCGCCGAAGTTCACCTCCGTGATGAGCCGCAGCCAGGTCCCGTACGGCGGAATCCTGCTGACCAGCGGTATCTGTGTACTCGGCGTCGGACTCAACTTCGTCGTCCCCGCCGACGCGTTCGAGATCGTGCTGAACTTCGCGGCGATCGGCATCCTCGCCACCTGGGGCATGATCATGATCTGTCATCTGCAGTTCTGGCGGAAGACGGAGGACGGCGAGCTGGACCGCCCGAGCTACCGCCTCCCGGGCTCGCCCTGGACCGAACTCGTGACCCTCTTCTTCCTCGCCTCCGTACTGGTCCTCATGTACGCGGACGGAGGAGCGGGCCGCACCACGGTCCTCTGCCTGCCGCTGATCGTGGCGGCGCTGGTCGCCGGCTGGTACGGCGTACGCCGCCGGGTCGAGTCGATACGAAAGCCCAAGGTGGACGCATGAGTTCAGGCACCCTCGCCGACTACGGCTGCTCACTCGCAGCGGCGCCCTCGATCCGCGAACCGCTGCACGCGCCCGTCGCCCATCTCATACGGGGCGGAGTCATCGAAGGCATCCACTACGGATCGGTGGTAGTGCTGGCCGCCGACGGAAGTGTGGAACTGCAGATCGGTGACATCGAGGCGGCCTTCTACCCCCGCTCGGCCCTCAAGCCGGTGCAGGCCGTGGCGATGCTGCGGGCCGGGCTGCCGCTCGACGGCGACCTGCTCTCGCTGGCCGCCGCAAGCCACTCCGGCGAGGAGCGCCATCTCGCCGGCACCCGGCGGATCCTGGAACTCGCCGGACTCGCCGAGGACAATCTGCGCAACGTCACGGACCTGCCCTACGACCCGGTCGTCCGAGAGGACTGGATCCGCACCGGCCGCCTGCCCTCCCGGCTCGCACAGAACTGCTCGGGCAAGCACGCGGCGATGCTCTACACCGCACGCCTGAACGGCTGGTCGCTCGACGACTACCTCGACCCCGCGCATCCGCTTCAGCAGGCGATCGCGGAGATCGTCGAGGACCTGACCGGCCAGGCCATCGCCCGCGTCACCGTCGACGGCTGCGGCGCCCCGCTGTTCTCCGTCTCGCTGCACGGGCTCGCGCGCGCCGCCGCCCGGATCACGACGGCCCCGCACGGCACCCCCGAGGCACGAGTCGCCGACGCGATGCGCGAGTACGCCGAGATGGCGTCCGGCACAGGCCGCGACGTCGCCGCGCTGATGCGCGCCGTACCTGGCCTGCTCACCAAGGACGGCTTCGAGGGCGTACAGGTCGCCGCGCTCCCCGACGGCCGGGCGGTCGCCGTGAAGATCGCGGACGGCGCCGACCGGGCCCGCGTACCGGTCACCGCCGCGGCACTGGCCCGCTGCGGCGTAGACCCGTCCGCGCTCACCGAGTTCGCCGGGGCGTCACTCCTCGGCGGCGGCGCGGTGGTCGGAAGCATCCGCCCGGCCCGGGCACTCGACCCAATCGCAGGACTTCCGACGTCCTGAAAAGCCCAACGAATCCGCCGCAGGTGCACAGCCTCACCACCCCACCCTCTCCACAAGGAAGAACCGCACCGACATGACAGTCCGCAGTGAGCACGACCTTCTCGGCGACCGTGACGTCCCCGCCGAGGCGTACTGGGGTGTCCACTCCCTGCGTGCCAAGGAGAACTTCCCCATCACGGGGATGCCGATTTCCGCGTACCCGCACCTGATCGAGGCGCTCGCCGCCGTCAAGGAGGCAGCCGCCCGCGCCAACGAGGACCTCGGGCTGCTGGAACCCCGGAAGGCGGCCGCGATCGTGGCCGCCTGCCGGGAGATCCGGCAGGGGAAACTGCACGACCAGTTCGTAGTGGACGTCATCCAGGGCGGGGCCGGCACCTCGACCAACATGAACGCCAACGAGGTGGTCGCCAACCGGGCGCTGGAGCTTCTCGGTCACGCCAAGGGCGAGTACGAGTTCCTGCACCCGAACGAGGACGTCAACCTCGGGCAGTCCACCAACGACGTCTACCCGACGGCCGTCAAGGTCGCCACGGTGTTCGCCGTACGCGAGCTGCTGAAGGCGATGTCCGTACTGCAGGACGCCTTCGCGGCCAAGGCGTTGGAGTTCCGCGACGTCCTCAAGATGGGACGTACCCAGCTCCAGGACGCGGTGCCGATGACGCTCGGGCAGGAGTTCTCCGCGTACGCGGTGATGCTGGACGAGGACCGCAGCCGGCTCGCCGAGGCCGTCGAGCTGATCCACGAGATCAACCTGGGTGCGACGGCGATTGGTACGGGGCTCAACGCGCCCGTCGGGTACGCCGAGGCGGCGCGCCGACACCTCGCGGACATCACCGGTCTTCCCCTGGTGACGGCGGCGAACCTGGTCGAGGCGACCCAGGACTGCGGCGCGTTCGTCCAGATGTCCGGAGTGCTGAAGCGGATCGCCGTAAAACTCTCCAAGAGCTGCAACGACCTGCGGCTGCTGTCGTCCGGACCGCGGGCCGGGTTGAACGAGATCAACCTGCCGCCTGTGCAGGCCGGTTCGAGCATCATGCCAGGCAAGGTGAATCCGGTGATTCCCGAGGTCGTCAACCAGGTCGCCTTCGAGGTGATCGGCAACGACGTGACGATCACCATGGCGGCGGAGGCCGGGCAGCTCCAGCTGAACGCGTTCGAGCCGATCATTCTCCACTCACTCTCCGAGAGCCTGACGCATCTGCGGGCGGCCTGCATGACGCTGGCCGAGCGGTGCGTTGCCGGAATCACGGCGAACACCGACGCGCTGCGGGTGACCGTGGAGAACTCGATCGGCCTGGTGACCGCGCTGAACCCCCACATCGGCTATACGGCCGCGACGGACATCGCGAAGGAGGCCCTCGCGACCGGGCGCGGCGTCGCCGAGCTGGTCCTCGAAAAGGGCCTCCTCCCGGCGGACCGCCTGGCGGCGCTGCTCCGCCCGGAGGTCTTGGCGGGCTCCCAGCCGGGCTGAGGGGGCCGGGGGTTCGTCGCCGGGTGCAGCCCGGTGGGGGTTGCTCGCGCCGTTCCTCGCACCCCTAAAAGATTGCGCAGTTCCCCGCGCCCCTGATGAGCGTGCCTGAGGCCGGGTGCGTACGTGCGGGTGCGTCGTGGCTGGTCGCGCAGTTCCCCGCGCCCCTAAAGCCAAAAGACTGCGCCGTTCCCCGCGCCCCTGGGGGGTGGGGGCTTGCGGTCGTTTGTCGGCTGCCGGGCCGGTGGGGGCTTAGCGCGCAGTTCCCCGCGCCCCTGACGGGGCGCGGCCCCACTCGGCGGTAGTCGCCCTTCTGCCGGAGGGGGCGTGTCGGGGTTTCCGATCTCAGCACGACCTCCCGTGGGTGAGTTGATGGTTCGGGATGACACAGCTGTGATCGGATGCCCCGGCGCGGGCCCGACTCGGCGGCGGGCGGCTGGCGCGGCTTTTAGGGGCGCGGGGAACTGCGCGACCAGCCCCACCCAACCCGCACCCATACACGAACCGGCGTCACAATGGTGATCATGAGCTCGCCCCTGACCTTCCAACCGGTCCTGCAGCGAATCGCCGAAGAGATCGCGGCCGCCCCCGACCGCGGCCGCCCCGCCGACTACATCCCGGCGCTCGCGGCCTGCGACCCGCACAGCTTCGGCATGGCGGTCGCAGAGCTGGACGGCACGGTGTACGGCGTCGGCGACTGGCGCCAGCCCTTCTCGACCCAGTCCATCACCAAGGTCTTCACCCTCGCCCTCGACCTGGCCCGCGAAGGCGACGAACTCTGGGAACACGTAGGCCGCGAACCCTCCGGCAACCCCTTCAACTCCCTCGTACAGCTGGAGTACGAAAACGGTATCCCCCGCAACCCGTTCATCAACGCCGGCGCCCTCGTCGTCACCGACCGCCTCCACACCCGAACCGGCGACGCGGCACGCACACTCCTCGACTTCCTGCGCGCGGAGAGCGGCAACGACCAACTCGCCATCAACAAGGACGTCGCCGCCTCCGAGGCAACCCGCGGAGACCGCAACGCCGCCCTGGGCCACTTCATGGCGTCGTACGGGAACATCGAGAACCCGGTCCCGGTCCTCCTGGACCAGTACTTCCACCAGTGCTCCATCGAAGCATCCTGCGCAGACCTCGCCCTCGCCACCGGCTTCCTCGCCCGCCACGGCATCCGCTCCGACGGCACCCGCCTGCTGACCCAGAGCCAGTCCAAACAGGTCAACGCGATCATGCTCACCTGCGGCACCTACGACGCGGCGGGCGACTTCGCCTACCGCGTGGGCCTGCCGGGCAAGAGCGGCGTCGGCGGCGGCATCATCGCCGTCGTCCCCGGCCGCTGCACGCTCTGCGTCTGGAGCCCCGGCCTGGACGAGCGGGGCAACTCGGTGGCGGGAGTAACAGCCCTGGACCGCTTCACAACCCTCACGGGCGTGTCCGTGTTCTAGCCGGCACGGGCGTGTCCGTGTTCGAGCCGGTTGGACGGGAACGTCCGACGGCCGAGGACAGCCGACCGCCGTCCGGTAACACGGCGGACATGCTGCGGCTGCCGCTCAGAGGGAGACATGTCGCTTTCCGGCCACCCCGCGTTGACACGCTGACTGAGTGTTGGCCAAGGGTTTCTCCGTCGATCTGCGTCGCTGTCAACTGCTCGGGCTCACGGGCTCGGTCGTCCTCGCCCTGGGAGGCGAGACGGCCGGGGCACTGCCCGTACGGGAGTTGCCGGCGCTCGCGTCCGGACGGGCGGCGCTCGGCCTGGTCGGCGTGTACTTCGGAGTGGTGCTGCTCATAGCGGCCTGGGGCCTGCTGGGCCGCGTGATCAGAGGGCCCGAGCCCCCAACCCCGCGAGCGCTGCTGGTCGTACTCGCCGTATGGGCCACGCCGTTGCTCCTGGCACCACCCCTGTTCAGCCGTGACGTCTACAGCTACCTCGCACAGGGCGCGATGGTCGACGCGCACATCGACGTCTACACGCACGGCCCCGCCATACTCGGCGGACCGCTCGCGGACGAGGTCGCCCCCGTGTGGCAGCGGACCGCGACACCGTACGGACCGGTCTTCCTCGCGGTGTCGTCCGCGCTGTCCGGGCTGACCCGCGGCGAGGTGCCCGCCGGGCTGTTCGGCATGCGGGTCGTCGCGCTGCTCGGCGTGGCGCTGATGGCGGCCGCGCTGCCGAGGCTGGCCAGGCACAGCGGCGCGGACCCGGCAGCCGCGCTCTGGCTCGGCGCGCTCAACCCGCTCGTGCTGCTGCACCTCGTCGCGGGCGCGCACAACGACGCCATCATGCTCGGCCTGCTGGGCGCGGGCCTGGTGGCGGCACTCGGCCGGTGGCCCGTCCTGGGCGCGGTGCTCGTCACGCTCGCGGCCCTCGTCAAGGTCCCTGCCCTGCTCGGCCTCGCGGCCGTCGTGGCCCTCCAGGTGAGGGCCGGCCGCAGCATGGCAAGAGCCATCGCCACGACCACGGCCGCCGCAGCGGCCACCACCGTCGCGGCAACGGCCGCCGCCGGTACGGGATACGGCTGGATAGGCGCCCTCAAGACGCCCGTGTCACCGGAGAACCTGTCGCCCACGAGCGTCCTCGGCCGTGCCACCGGTGCCCTGCTCCAAGGCCTGGGCAGCGACCTCGCTCGCTTCGCGCTGCCCGCCTGGCACGCCCTCGGCCTCGTGGCCACGGCCGTCGCCATACTCGCCATATGGCTGCGCAGCCCGCGCTTCAGCCCCGTCTACGCGCTGGGCCTCAGCCTGGCGACGGTGGCCGTGCTCGGCCCGGCCATCCGCCCCTGGTACGCGCTGTGGGGGCTGTTCCTCATCGCCGCGGCCGCGCCCAGCACATCCGTACGCCACCGGGTCGCCGCCGTGAGCGGGGCCCTCGCGCTTGCGGTCCTGCCAAGCGGCGGTCCCCCCGATGCCGAGCAACTGGCACTGGCGGTGTCCGGCGGGATGCTCGCGCTGGTCGTGCTCTGGCAGGCGCACCAGACGACGACCGCACCTGTCCTGGGGCGGACCGCATGAGGCTGACCGGTACAGACCGCGGGCGGCTGCTCTTCGTGCTCGCCCTCGCCACCGCTGTGGCCGTCTTCACCGCGACCGTGCCGCTCCTGCGGGACTGGTTCGACCTGCGGGTCTACCACGGGGCCGTCGACGCCTGGATCCACCACGGCGGCAGCGTCTACGACTACCGGGTGCCGGGGACGGAGTACGGCTTCACGTACCCGCCGTTCGCCGCGGTCAGCATGCTGCCGATGGCACTGTTCGGACTGCACGCCGCGATCGCCGTGTGCCTGTTGCTCAACCTCGCCGCGACGGCCTTCGTCCTGCACGTCCTGGCGGGGGAGAGGCTGCGCCGGCACGGCTGGTTCGGGCTCGCCGTCACGGTCTGTCTGCTCGCCCTTCTCGAACCGGTCCGCGACACCTTCAGCTTCGGCCAGGTCAACCTCGTGCTCCTGGCCCTGGTCCTCGGCGATGCCTGGCTGCTGTCGACGGGCCGTGTGCGCTGGGCCGGCGTGGGGATCGGGCTCGCCGCCGCGATCAAGCTGACGCCCGCGATCTTCATCGTCCTGCTGCTCCTCGCCGGACGGCGGCGAGCCGCCGGGACCGCGGTGGGCGTCGCCGCTGCCGCCACCGCACTCGCGGCCTGGGTCATGCCCGACGCCTCCCGCTTCTACTGGACCGAGGCGGTCTGGGACACCACCCGCATCGGCCGCCTCGACTACGTCTCCAACCAGTCGCTGCAAGGCGTACTGGCCCGGCTCGCCGACCCCGCCGAACCGAGCCGCGCCGCCTGGGCCCTGGCGGCGCTGGCCGTGCTCGGCGTGTGGGTGTGGCGCGCGCGCCGGGCGCTGGCCGCGGACGACGTCCTCGGCGCCTTCGCCCTCACCGGGCTCGCCGCCTGTCTCCTCAGCCCGATCACCTGGGTGCATCACCTCGTCTGGCTGCTGCCGTCGCTCGCGATCCTCTTCGGGGAGGGGCTCCGGCGCAGACGGCTGCTGTGGATCGCCGGGGGCCTGTACGTCCTGCTGTGCAGCAGTGTGGTGTGGCTGTGGTTCGACGACGCGTCCGGCATCGACGGCTTCGTCGGCAGCAACACCTATGTGTGGATCACCCTCGGCCTGCTCCTCGGGCTGCCCGTCGGTCAGGCACGGGTGAACCGCCCGCTGTGGAGGCGCAGGACCAGCGACACGGCACCCGCGCCCAGTCCCGCGGCGCCCGCGAGGGTCCCCGCCTCCGCCAGCCAGCCGACGGAGGCGTCCTCGCCCGCCATGGCCGCGGGCACTGCCGCCGGGCCCGCCGTGGACACGCGGCGCGGCGGCAGCAGCGAGCCCACCGGTTCGACACGCCCGGCGGCCTCGAAGCCCCAGTCGAGCAGCGAGCGCGCCTCCTCGTACACGGTGAATCCGCCGCCCGCCTGAGGGTCCATCACCGTGACGACGAGGGTGCGCCCGTCCCGGCGCGCCGCGGCGACGAGCGTGTTGCCCGCCTGGGAGGTGTAGCCGTTCTTGACGCCGACGAGCCCTCGGTAGGGCGCGACCCCGTCGGCGCCGGTGAGCAGCCGGTTGGTGTTCTGGATCTCGAACGACCAGCCGTCGGCCGGGAACTTGGCGCGGACGGTGGCGGCGTACCGCGCGAAGTCCGCGTTGCGCAGCCCGGCGCGCCCGAAGACGGCAAGGTCGTACGCGGACGACACCTGGCCCGGCGTGTCGTATCCGTCGGGCGAGACGACCCGCGTGTCGTGGGCGCCCAGGGACCGGGCCTTGGCCTGCATCTGGGCGGCCGTGCTGCGCCAGCCGCCGTTCATCTCGGCCAGTACGTGCACGGCGTCGTTGCCGGAGTTCAGGAAGACGCCCCGCCACAGGTCGGCGGCGCTGTAGGTACGCCCCGCGGCGATGCCGACCCGGCTGCTGCCGGGGCCGACGCCGGCCAGTTCCTCCTCCGTGACGGTGTGCCGGACCGCTGCGGGCAGCACCGGCAGCACGGTCAGCGCGAAGAGGGTCTTCAACGTGCTGGCGGGCGGCAGCTTGAGGTGGGCGTTGTGTGCCGCGAGCACCTCGCCGCTCTCGGCGTCGGCCACCACCCACGACCGGGCGGAGACGTCCTGGGGCAGCTTGGGCGCCCCGGCCCGGGGCCGTACCTGCGTCCCGGGCCGGTCCAGCGTCGAGGGCCGCGCGGTGGCGGGTTTTGACGCGGAGACATGGGGAGTGGCCGGGGTGGCTCCGTCGTGGGCGGCGGCCGTTCTCGGCGCGAAGGCCAGCGCGCCCACCACACAGGCGGCGGAGCAGCAGACGGCCGCACGCGAAGGAAATCCGATTGTCATACCGCCAACCTAGGAACGCGCAGGTCGCATCCCCGGCTGCCCGGGCCGGGCGGCGGCATCGAGCACCCGGATGCCGCAGCGGCCGTGGTCCTGCCCGGTCCGGGGCGGCCCCGCGAGGTCCAGGTCTACTGGTCCGCGGGCACGGTCGGCTGGACCTGCCTCAGGAACGTCGCGTTGTCCGGGGTCCGGCGCAGCTTGTCCAGCAGCGTCTCAAGGCCGGCCTGCGCGTCCCCGCGGGAGAGCAGGGCGCGTCGCAGGCCTCGTACGGTCCCCAACTCGGCGGCCGGGACGAGGAGTTCCTCGCGGCGGGTGCCGGACGGGGTGATGTCGACGGCGGGGAAGATCCGGCGGGACGCGAGGTTGCGGTCCAGGCGGAGCTCCATGTTGCCGGTGCTCTTGAGCTCCTCGAAGTAGTAGTCGTCGGCGCGGGAGCCGGTCTCCACGAGGGCGGTGGCGATGATGGTGAGCGAGCCGGCCTCCTCGGTGAGGCGCGCGGCCCCGAAGAACCGCTTGGGCCCGTGCAGCGCGGCCGCGTCGACACCGCCGCTGAGGGTGCGGCCACTGGTGGCGGCCGCGTTGTTGTGCGCCCGGCACAGCCGGGTGAGCGAGTCGAGGAGGATCACGACGTCCTGGCCGGCCTCGACCAGCCGCTTGGCGCGCTCCACGGCCAGCTCGGCGAGCGCGATGTGCTGCTTGGGAGCCTGGTCGAAGGTGGAGGCGAGCACCTCACCCCGTACGGAACGGCGCATGTCGGTGACCTCCTCGGGCCGCTCGTCGAGGAGTACCACCATCAGATGCGCCTCGGGGTGGTTGCCGGCGACGGCAGCGGCCAGCTGCTGGAGCAGCACGGTCTTGCCGGTCTTGGGCGGGGCGACGATCAGACCGCGCTGGCCCTTGCCGATCGGCGCGACCAGGTCGATGAGGCGGGTGGTCGCACCGCCCGCCGGGTGTTCGAGCCGCAGCCGCTCGCGCGGGTGCAGCGGGGTCAGGTCATGGAAGTGCGGGCGGCCACGCAGTTGCGCTGCCGGCAGGCCGTTGACCCGCTGGACCTCGGTGAGGGCTCGCTGCTTGCCGCGTACGCCTTCGACGAGGTCGCCCTTGCGCAGTCCGTGTCGGCGGATCAGCGCGGCGGAGACCTGGAGGTCGGAGGGCCCGGGAAGCAGGCTCTGGGCCCGCAGGTGGCCCTGCCCGTTCGAGGTGATGTCGAGTACGCCGGTGGCCTGCTCCTGTGTGACGGGAGTGGGCGGGCGTTCGAGTGTGGTGGTCATGGTGGGTGTCCTTTCGCGGACGGTTCATGTGGTCATGAGGGATGGGGGAGAGGCCGGATCTGGGGCGGTATGGACACACCCCGGCGGCGGAGACATCACCTCTCGTGCCGCGCCACGCCGTGTACGGCGGACGCGAAGCCCGTGACCGGACACGGCGTAGGAGTCGCACGACTCGCACGCGTTGTGCCTGTACGAGGAGAGGTGGTGCGGAGAAGCTGCTTCGCCGGTCGGAAGGGACGGGCTGATCAGCTGGATGAGAGGTAGTTCAGCACCGGCGCCCCAGAAGGAGGCGTACACAAGTGCTGATGGCACTGTAGCACTACTCCCTCCGGCGGGGGCCGGACGGCCGGATCCCAGGGCGTTGACAGGGGAGATGCCTCGCGTCACGGTGGTCGGCATGGTCGATGCCGGGATCGTCGAACGCGTAAGGGAACTGCGGCCGTTGATCCGGCGGAACGCGCTTCGGGCCGAGCGGGAACGACGTGTGCCCGACGAGGTCGTCGCCGCGCTGACCGGCACCGGCATCCACCGGATGAACGTCCCGCGCCGCTACGGCGGTTACCAGACCCCGCTGCGCACACAGGTCGACGCCTTCGCGGAGATCGCCGTCGAGTGCGGCTCCACGGCGTGGATGACACTGAGTCAGGCGGGTGTCTCGTACATCGCGGCGCTCTTCCCCGACGAGGCGCAGGACGACTTCTTCACCGGCCCGAGCGGCCCCGACGCGAGGGTCGGCGGCACGCTCGTCCCCGGCGCCACGGCGGTGCCGTACGACGGGGGCTATCGGGTGGACGGCGCCTCGGCCTTCGCTACCGGCTGTCATCACGCGGACTGGCATCTGCTGACGGCCGCGGTCACGCCCGCCGACGGTTCGCCGCCGGAAGGGCCGCCCGAGATGGTCTGGGCCGCGGTGCCGATGTCCGAGCTGGAGATCCTGGACGACTGGCATGTCACAGGTCTCGCCGGTACTGGCAGCAACACCGTCGTGGCCCGGAACATTCCCGTCCCCGCCCATCGCGTGCTTCCGGTCGGCCCGATGCTCGCCGGACAGATCCCGTCGAAGGCCAACGCGGACGACCCCTTCTACCGCATGCCCGTGCTGCTGCTGTTCTGCGCCTGGGCCGCTCCGGTGGCACTGGGCCTGGCCCGGGCGGCGATGACGGAGTTCGGCGAGCGCATCCACCGGCGCGGCATCACGTACACCTTCCACGAGCGGCAGAACGAGGCCACCGTCACGCATCTCCAGGCGGCCGAGGCGCAGATGAGGATCTCCAGCGCCGAGCTGGTGGCGGCCCGGCTGACGGCCGAGATCGAGACCAAGGCCCGCGACGGCTCCCCGTACAGCCTGCCCGAGCGGGCCAGGATCCGGGCCGAGAGCGGCTATCTGACCCGCCTCTGCAAGGAGGCCGTCGATCTGCTCGCCTCCGCCTCCGGTGCCTCCTCGCTCCAGCAGGAGGTGCCCATGCAGCGCATCGCCCGTGACATCAACGCCCTGTCCCTGCACTCCTTCGTCAACCCGGCCACCAACCTGGAGATCTACGGCCGCGTCCTGTCGGGAGTCGACCCGGGCACCCCCTTCCTGTGACGGTCACAGGCGGTCACGGACGGCGGCGAGGGCGGCTCGCCGACGACAGTCAGGAGATTCGGTTGGACAGCACCCCTGCCATGAACACCGGGTTGGACACCCCCGCCACGCCACCGCACCGGATGGACCCCGCCGGCGGCTGCCCGCACGCCGACAACGCGCGCCTCCTCGCGCGCGGCGCCGTCGCGTCGGTCGTCCTGCCCGGCGGTGTGGAGGGCATGGCGGTCCTCGGGCACGAGGCGCTGAAGGAGTTCCTCGCCCACCCCGAAGTCGCCAAGGACGCAGGCCACTTCACCGCGCTGCGGGAGGGGCGGATAGCCAAGGGATGGCCCCTGACGACCTTCGCGACCGTACGAGGGATGACGACCGCGGACGGCGACGACCACCGTCGGCTGCGCTCACTGGTCAGCAAGGCGTTCACCGCCCGGCGGGTCGAGCAACTGCGGCCCAGAATCGAGGAGTTGACGGACCGTCTGCTCGACGGCCTGCACCGCGCGGCCGAACAGGGCGGGGGAGTGGCCGATCTGCGCGAGCACTTCGCGCTGCCGCTGCCGATGGGCGTCATCGGGGAACTGCTCGGGGTCGACGCCGAGTACCGCGACCGGCTGCACCACCTCTCCAACCAGGTCGTCGCCACCGACATCCGGCCCGAGACGGCCCTCGCCGCGAACAAGGAGCTGCTGGCCGTGCTGGGCGCGGTGGTCGCGGACCGCACCGAGCGGCCGGGCGACGACCTCACCAGCGCGCTGATCACCGCCCGCGACGAGGGCGGCGACCGGCTCACCCACGAGGAACTCATCGGCACCCTGGTACTGATGATCATCGCCGGGCACGAGACCACGCTGAACCTCATCACCAACGCCGTACGTGCCCTGTGCGGCCACCGGGACCAGCTGGAACGGGTCACGATCGGCGAGGCGAGCTGGTCGGACGTGGTCGAGGAGACCCTGCGCTGGGACGCGCCCGTCAGCTACTTCCCCTTCCGCTATCCGGTGCGGGACCTGACGGTCGACGGGACCGTGATTCCGCGGGGCACGCCCGTCCTCTCCGGCTACTCGGCCGCCGGGCGCGACCCGGCCGCGCACGGGCCCGACGCGGACCGCTTCGACGTCACCAGACCCGCCAGGCCCGGCACCACCCGCCATCTGTCCCTCGGCCACGGCGCCCACTACTGCCTCGGCGCCCCGCTGGCCCGTCTGGAGTCCACCATCGCCCTGGAGCGGCTGTTCACGCGCTTCCCCGGCCTCGACCTGGCTCTGCCCGAGGCGGACCTGGCCCGCCACTCCAGCTTCGTGGGCAACAGCGTCCGGGCACTTCCCGTACGGGTGCCACAGCGGGTGTGAAACGGGTGCAACCGAGGGTGTGAAGTCGGCTCGCCCGAATAATCATGGGGATGTGTCGATCCGGCGCCGGCCCGTTCGTCGGTGGGGTGCAGGGACCAGGAACAGAGGGAATCGAGGAGGACCGGATCATGAAGTACGTGATGTTCATCTGCACCCCCGTCGGCGGCGAGGAGCTCAGCCCCGAGGAGATCGCCGACGACCCCCGCTTCACCTCGTACATCGACGAGGTCCGCACCAGCGGCGTGGTGAAGGGCGGCGCGCGGCTGCGGCCGGCGACCGACGCCACCACCGTGCGCGTCCAGGGCGACGAAGTCCTGCTCAGCGACGGGCCGTTCGTGGAGTCCAAGGAGTATGTCGCCGGCTTCGACATCATCGAGGTCGCCGACCTCGACGAGGCCATCGCGCTGGCGTCCAGGCATCCCGCCGCGCTCGGCGGCGGTTCGGTGGAGGTGCGGCCGGTCTGGGAGTGAACGAGAACCAAGGCGCGGACGGCGTCGAGGAGGCCGTCGCCGCCGCCTTCCGAGAGGAATGGGGCCAGGTCGTCGCCACCCTGATCAGGGTGACCGGCGACTGGGACCTGGCCGAGGAGTGCGCGCAGGACGCCTTCGCCCAGGCCCTCGACCGGTGGCGGCGCGACGGAGTACCGCGCCGCCCCGGCGCCTGGCTGACCACGACCGCGCGCAACCGCGCCCTGGACGTGCTGCGCCGGGAGGCCGTGGGCGCGGCGAAACTGCGGGAGGCGGCTGTGCTGGCACGCGACGGGGGACCGTTCGACCCGCACGACCCGGACTTCGACAACGACAGCGGGGTGACGGACGACCGGCTGCGGCTGCTCTTCACCTGCTGCCACCCCGCGCTGCCCATCGAGGCCCGGGTCGCCCTGACCCTGCGCACCCTCGCGGGGCTCACCACGCCCGAGATCGCCCGCGCCTTCCTCGTCCCCGAGGCGACGATGGCGCAACGCCTCGTGCGCGCCAAGCGGAAGATCCGCAACGCCGGCATCCCGTACCGCGTACCGCCCGCGCATCTGCTGCCCGAGCGGACGACCGGCGTGCTGGGCGTGGTGTACCTGCTGTTCAACGAGGGGTACGCGGCCACGTCCGGCGCCGATCTCCTGCGGAGGAACCTTTGCGCGGAGGCCGTCCGGCTCGCCCGGGTGCTGGCCCGGCTCATGCCCGACGAGCCCGAGGTCCTCGGCCTGCTCGCGCTCCTCCTGCTGCACGACGCCCGGCGGAACACCCGCGTGGACGCGGCCGGTGACCTGGTCACCCTGGAGGACCAGGACCGTACGGCCTGGGACCGGGCCGAGGCCGACGAGGGCGCCGCCCTGCTGGAGACGGCGCTGCGCCGGGGGCGGCCGGGGCCGTACCAGATCCAGGCCGCCATCGCGGCCTGCCATGTCACCGCCGCCACCGCCGAGGAGACGGACTGGGCCGACATCGCCGCGCTGTACGGAGAGCTGGCTCGCCACGTGCCGTCCGATGTCGTCCGGCTGAACCGCGCGGTGGCCGTCGGCATGTCCGAGAGCTCCGAAGCCGGCCTGGCCCTGGTGGCGGAACTGGAGAAGGCGGGCGATCTGGCCGGCTACCACCTGCTGCCCGCCACCCGAGCGGACCTCCTGCGGCGCACGGGACGCATGGCGGAAGCGGCCGAGGCGTACGAGCAGGCACTGGAGCTGGTGGAGAACGACGCCGAGCGGCGATTCCTGGAAAAGCGCCTCGCGGAGTGTCGATCGGCGTAGGAGCGGTTCGTCGGTGGGGTGAAAGCACCCGACGACACCGGAGGCTCCGATGACCGCCACCGACCCCACCACGCCCGCCGCCCCCGTCCGGCGCGCCGACAAGCTCCTTGCCCTGCTGTCGCCGCGGCGCCGGCAGCCCGTGCCCCACGCGGCGAAACCACCGGCCGATCACAGCACGGGCGGCGACGGGCGTGACAGCGGCCCGGACGCCTGGCTCGCGGGCCTCCGGCTGGGGAGCTGAGCCATGGCCCTGTTCTGACGGCCGGACTACCCGGTCACGTCGAAGATCCCGAACCCGAAGCCCTGAGCCGTGACGGTGTCGCCGTCGATCGCGACACCGGACGACTCCAGGGCTCGGCCGGGCCGCACGCCGTCGAGGCGGTAACTCGCTTGCCCCTGCTGGGGGTTGACGACCACGAGATACCGTCCGCCGCGCACGTACACGAACGGGTATCCGGCGTGCAGGATCTCGACCGAGCCGCCCGACCCGAGTTCCGGGGTCGTCGTGCGGAGGGCGATGAGACGGCGTACGAGATGGAGGAGGGACCTGTCGTCGGCGCGCTGGGCGGCGACGGTGGGGCGGTCGGGGGCCGGGTCGACCGGCAGGTAGGGGTGGTCGGACGTCGAGAAGCCCGCGTTGGGGCCGTCGTCCCACTGCATGGGAGTGCGGGAACCCGCCCGGTTGTAGCGCGGGCCGAGCACGCTGCCCTCGGTGTCGGGGAGGTCCGGGACGTAGCGCATACCGATCTCGTCGCCGTAGTAGATGGCCGGGAGCGTGGGCCAGGTGAGCTGGAAGGCGAAGGCGGCGGGGAGCTGTTCGGCCGTACGGGGGCCGCAGTTGAGGCGGGAGAAGTCGTGGTTGGCGGTGGGCAGGGAGATGAAGCCGCTGCTGCCCAGGGCGGACGAGGCCCGCTGCCAGGCCTCGACGAAGGGGCGGGGCGAGCCCTGGCCGCTCGGGTCGAAGAAGCAGTCGAGCGGGTCCCAGGTGTCATTGACGGTGCCGGTGCCGTTGCTCCACAGCGAGCGCAGCGCCAGGCCGTCGGTGGGGCCGCCGAAGTGGAGGAAGAAGTCCGTGTGGAACCCCGCCGGAACCGACACCTCGGGCTCGCCCCACTCCGAGAGCAGCACCGCGTCCGGGTGCGTACGGTCCAGCCAGTGGCGCAACTCCGTCCAGATCCCGCTCGTCCCGGCCTTGTCCGGGTCGTCCTTGACGAGCGAGGCGGCCATGTCGACGCGGAAGCCCGAGAGGCCGAGGCTCAGCCAGTGGTCCATGATCGTGCGCAGGGCCTCACGGTTGGCGCGCGGCCCCTCCGCGTCCACCGGCTGCCGCCACGGTTCGGCCGGACTCTCGCGCGCGTAACCGAAGTTGAGAGCGGGCTGGAAGTCGAAGAAGTTGGGTAGATACGCGCCCGACCGACTGCCCGGCGAGGCCACGAACCCCTCCGGCGTGCCCCCTGACCGTCCCTCCGGCGCCCAGATGTAGCGATGGTCGTCCGGATCGTTCGCCGAGGCCCTGAACCACGGGTGCTCGGCGGAGGTGTGCCCGGCGACCAGGTCGAGGAGCACCCGGATGCCTCGGCGGCCGGCCAGGTCGACGAGCTTCGCCAGGTCGTCGTTGGATCCGTAGCGCGGAGCCACGTTCAGATAGTCGGCGACGTCGTACCCGGCGTCCCCGAACGGCGAGACGAAGCACGGGTTCAGCCAGACCGTGTTCACCCCCAGCCACTCCAGATGGTCAAGACGCTCGGCGACGCCGTCGAAGTCACCGATCCCATCGCCGTTCGAGTCCGCGAACGACTGCGGATAGATCTGGTAGAACACGGCATCGGCCAGCCAGGCCGGCGCGGGACGGAAGGAGTTCATAGATCGAGAGTGACAGCGCGACCGAGGCCTGGGGAAGACCACGCCATGGCCAGAGCCTGGGCGGGAGGCGCGCCCCGAAGGGGCGCGGGGAACTGCGCGCCCAGCCACAACGAACCCGCAGACAAATCACGGCACCCCAGTGGAACGCCTACGCTGAACAGCCATGTTCACCCCGCAAGGCCCCACGTTCCGCGAACTCGCCGTACAGGCACTGTCGTCCGTCGAGCACGGCTACGACCTGCTCGCACCGAAGTTCGACCACACCCCCTTCCGTACGCCGGACTCGGTACTGCGATCCGTCGCACGGGCACTCAGAAGGATCGGCCCGTTCCAGCGAGGACTGGACCTGTGCTGCGGCACCGGCGCGGGCATGGACGTGCTGCGGACGGTGTGCCGGGAGCAGGTCACCGGCGTCGACATCAGCACCGGCATGCTCGCCGTGGCCCGGGAAAGGGCGGCACGTCCCGGCGGGCCGCCGACCGCCTGGGTACGCGGTGACGCCCGCGCCCTCCCGTTCGGGCCGGCCTTCGACCTGGTGGTGAGCTTCGGGGCGTTCGGGCACTTCCTGCCCGGGGAACTGCCGGGGCTGTTCGCGCAGGTCCACTCGGTGCTCCGGCCCGGCGGGCGGTTCGCCTTCCCGATCGGGGCCCCCGCCCGCCCCGGCTCACGCGGCTACTGGGCCCTGCTCGGCTTCGACGCGGCGATGCGCGTACGGAACGCCGTGTGGCGGCCCCCGTTCGTCATGTACTACCGGGACTTCCGCCTCGACGACGTACGACGGGAACTCGCCCGCGCCGGTTTCTCGGTGGAGCTGTACGCCCTCCCCGAGTTCGGGCGCAGGAGTGACGGGAGCCCCCGCTGCCGGATGGTGGTGGCGACGAAGCCGGGGAGTGCGGAGTAGCTGCGCTCGAAGCGCTCGAAGCGCTCGAAGCGGCGGCTACTCGAGACCGGAGATCCGGAACACCGTCCGAGCCGTCTCCCGGTCGAGCCGTTCCGACAGGCGGCGCAGCTCCGTCGTGCCGCAGACGAGCGAGCCGCCCGCCGCCGAGGCCCGCGCGCCCTCGTCCAGGAGCCGCCACAGCGCGGGGTTGGCGGCCAGGACCCGGGGATCGAACTCGACGCGTCCGCCGAACTCGTCGCGCAGGACGAGGCGTTGGGCCACTCCGTCCGAGCGGCACACCGCCACGAGCCGGTCCGTGCACACGGACCGGTGTCCGAAGAGGCCCTGGCACACGAGCTCGCCCTCGCACGCGGACACGCGGGCGGGCAGCAGCACGGCGAACAGGGCGAAGGCCAGCGTCGCCCACAGCAGGAACCGCAACGCTGTGAGGTGTCCCGAACCCGCGTCGCACACCAGCAGCAGCCCCAGCATCAGCGCGGCACAGCCCACGGCCGAGCGCGCCTCGCCCGCCCACGCGCGGTCGTGCACCCATGTGCCGTCGTCGTACGCCGGCACATCGGGGAAACGGCCGGACGCGGGCCCCTCGATACGTCGAGACATGGCGGCGACGGTAGGCACGCGCGTCACGCGGTGGGAGCGACTTGATGCTTCGCTGACTCTCCGGCCGGTGAAATTGACGCGTGTCGTACGGCGCCCGTCCGGAATGCAACCACCCGTCACCCTTCGTAGTCTCATTTCGTGGGTGCCGGCTCGCCGCGGCGGACCGAGCCCGGTGCCCGGGGGGTGGGACGGTCGGCGTGTGCCGAGGAGCTCAGCTGCCAGGGCACGCTGATGACCATCACGCCGGGCGTGAACAGCAGACGGCTCTTCAGCCAGAGGGCGGACTGGTTGTGCAGCAGGTTCTCCCACCAGTGACCGACGACGTACTCGGGGATGAACACCGCCACGACGTCCCGCGGGCTCTCCCGCCGCAGTGAGCGCACATAGCCGACCACCGGCCGGGTCACTTCGCGGTAGGGCGAGTCGATGACCTTGAGGGGCACGTCGATGCCGTACTCCTCCCAGCGTTCCCGCAGCGCGAGGGCCTCGTCGCGGTCCACCGACACCGTCAGCGCCTCCAGCCGGTCGGGCCGGAAGGCACGCGCGTACGACAGTGCACGCAGTGTCGGCTTGTGCAGTGTCGAGACCAGCACGATGCCCAACACCCGTGAGGGCGGGACGAGTTCCTCGCGCGGGTCCGTCACGGCGAGCTCCGCGGCGGTGGCGTCGTAGTGCCTGCGGATGCCCCGCATCATCACCCAGAGCACGATCGCTGCGAGCACCGCCAGCCATGCGCCCTCCAGGAACTTCGTGGCGAGCACGATCACCAGGACGAGGCCGGTGACCACCGCGCCCAGCGCGTTGATCAGCCGCGCCGAGTGGTGGCGTCGGCGCGATGCCGGGTCGGTCGTGGTGCGCAGCTCACGGTTCCAGTGCCGGACCATGCCCGTCTGCGACAGCGTGAACGAGGTGAACACGCCCAGGATGTAGAGGTGGATGAGGTTCGTGACGTTCGCCCGGAAGCCCCACAGCAGCAGACCGGCGACGACCGCGAGGGCCACGATGCCGTTGGAGAAGGCGAGCCGGTCGCCGCGGTTGTGCAGCTGACGCGGCAGATAGCGGTGCTGGGCGAGGATCGAGGAGAGCAGCGGGAAGCCGTTGAACGCGGTGTTCGCGGCAAGGACCAGCACCAGCGCGGTGGCCGCCTGGATGAAGTAGAAACCGACACTGTTCTCACCGCCGAACACCGCGGCCGCGATCTGTGCGATGACCGTGCGCTGCGTATGGCTCTCGCAGTTGCCGTCCAGGCCGGTGAGCCGGCAGGAGTCCTCGGTGATGCGCACCTTGGAGACGATCGCGAGCGTCGTGACACCGACGAACATGACGATCGCGATGGCCCCCATCGCCACCATCGTGGCGGCCGCGTTCCGCGACTTGGGTTTGCGGAACGCCGGTACGCCGTTGGAGATCGCCTCCACACCCGTCAGCGCCGTACAGCCGGACGAGAAGGCCCGCAGCACCAGCATCAGCAGCGCCAGCCCGGCGAGATGCGCGTCCCCGGGCTCCGGTGTCACTCCGTATTTCGCGCTCTCGGCGACCGGCGCGTCACCGAGCAGATAGCGGACCAGACCGGTCCCCACCATGATCAGTACGCCGCCGATGAACAGGTACGTCGGCGCCGCGAAGGCATTTCCCGACTCGCGGGTGCCGCGCAGGTTCATGGCGGTCAGGACCGCCACGAAGGCCAGCGCCAACGGGACGCGGTAGTCGGCCAGTTGGGGGATCGCCGAGATGATGTTGTCGACCCCCGAGGCGACGGAGACGGCCACCGTCATCACGTAGTCGACGAGCAGCGAGGCCGCCACCACCAGACCGGCCGACGGGCCGAGATTCGTGGAGACCACCTCGTACGAGCCGCCGCCACTCGGGTAGGCGTACACCACCTGGCGGTACGAGAGCACCACCACCGTCATCAGCGACACGACCGCCACCGCGATCCACGGTGTGAAGTGCAGATACGCGAGCCCGCCGAGGGTGAGCACGAGGAGGATCTCCTGCGTCGCGTACGCCACCGACGACAGTGGGTCGGAGGCGAAGATCGGCAGGGCGAGCCGTTTGGGCAGCAGCGTCTCCTGGAGCTCTTCACTGCGCCTGGCCCTGCCGATCACCAGGCGTTTCAGCAGACCCGTCACGTTGAACACGGCGCGAGCGTATGCGCGGGAGCGGCCCGAATCCGGGGAGCCCTGCCCGGCAGGGTGTCAGGACGGCGTCAGGTGCGGCGAGATCCGTACGGATGGCGTAAGAGGCAGGCCCGGGACACTCCGGACAGCCCGAACCGTCCCTGTCGATCGCCCGGGCCCGGGTGCCTCCTGACCGAAAATGCGCCCTGCGCGGCGAGGCCCCCCACGGTTCACCTGTCCTTCGTGCGCTCCCCATCAGCTACGACGGGCCGTTGTCAGTGGCCCGCGCTAGTCTGCGCAGATCCGATCGTTTGGCCCATTCTGGGAGGTTTTCATGGCCTCGCGCCTCAACCCCTACATCAGCTTCGACGGTGACGCCCGGCAGGCGTTGGAGTTCTACAAGGAGGTCCTGGGCGGCACACTGGCGCTCAACACCTTCGGGGAGTCCGGTATGGCGGACAGCCCCGAAGCGGACCAGATCATGCACGGCATGCTGGAGACCCCGAGCGGCTTCACGCTGATGGCCGCCGACACCCCGCCGGGCATGAAGTACACCCCGGGCGGCAACTTCTCGGTGAGCCTCAGCGGTGACGACGACGCCGAGCTGCGCGGCTACTGGGAGAAGCTGTCCGCCGGCGGCACGGTGGCCGTCCCACTCGAGAAGCAGATGTGGGGAGACGTGTTCGGCATGTGTACGGACCGGTTCGGCATCCCCTGGATGGTCAACATCACCGAGACACAGGCCTGAGCCGGCCACCCGCAGGAAACCGGGCCCGGACGCCCGCCCCAGGTCCCGCCGACGCGACGGTCGGCGGGACCTCGCCGTTTCCGTCTGCTCCCGGGATCTTCTCGTCCCCCAGGCATCCCCGCGTCCCCTCGCGTCAGCGTCCCGTCAGTCCGTGGCGGTTCCCCGTCAGCATCGCGTCATGAAGCGCGTCGGCGGCCCAGGGAGCCGGGGGAAGCGGGCATACCTTCGTGGCACGCCCCGGGTTCGCCTCCCCGCGCCGGGGCGCCATCACGCTCCACCACCCGGATCCTCCAGGAGGCATCCCATGACAGACCTTGTGTGCGCCGAAGACCCCGAGCCCTCAGAACGGTTCCCGGCCGGACCCCTGTACGTACCCGTCCGGCCGGGACCAGCAGGATGCTCGACCCGGCTGTTCCGCACACCCCTCGGAGCCCGGACCGCCGTCGGCTTCACCAGCAGGGAGCTCCTGACCGCCACCCTCGGCGACGGGCAGGCCTGGATCCGCCTCGCCGAGCCCGTACTCCGCGCCCTCACCGAACCCCTCGGCGTCACCACGGTCACCGTGGACCCCCAGTTCTCCGCACCCCCGGCCGGTGCCGCACCCCGCGCATGGGATCCGCGGGCCGCCGAGGTGCCGCGCGCGAGCGGGGCGACCACCCGCGCCGTACGGGCCGTACGGACCTTCTGAGGCCGGAAAGGGAACCGCGATGACCACAGTGCACGAGCCCGCCGTCACCACCCGCGCCGACGACCTGTCGGTGTGGCCCGCCTCCACCGCCCGCCAGGACCGGGGAGACCTCGCCGTCGGCGGCGTACCCCTCACCGAGATCGCCGACCGCTTCGGCACGCCCGTCTACGTACTCGACGAGAGCGAGGTGCGCGCACGCTGCCGCACCTACCGGGACGCCTTTCCCGAGGCCGAAGTCCTCTACGCCGCCAAGGCGTTCCTGTGCCGTGCCATGGCCCACTGGGTCGAGGAGGAGGGGCTCGGCCTGGACGTGTGCTCCGCCGGTGAGCTGGAACTCGCCGTCACCACCGGCTTCCCGCCCGAGCGGATCGTGCTGCACGGCAACGCCAAGTCGCCGCACGACCTGGAGACCGCGCTGCGGCTGGGCGTCGGACGCATCGTGATCGACAGCCCGTCGGAGATCGCGCGGCTCGCGGCGGCGGTCGGCACCGGTGGACACCAGAGGGTGATGGTGCGGGTCGTCCCCGGTATCAGCGCGGGCGGCCACGAGAAGATCCGAACGGGCACGGACGACCAGAAGTTCGGCCTGACCCTCACCGACGGCTACGCCCAGCACGCCATCGCCCGCATCCTCGACCAGCCCCAACTGGAACTCACCGGCCTGCACTGCCACCTGGGCTCGCAGATCACCACCGTCAAGCCGTATCTCGCGGCCGTACGACGCATGGTCGGGCTGATGGCCCGTCTGCGCGACGCCCACGGTGTCGTACTGCCCGAACTGGACCTGGGCGGCGGTCACGGCATCGCCTACCGGCCGGGGGAGGAGGCACTCGACCTCACCACGCTGGCCCGCAAGGTGCGCGCCGAACTCGTCGAGAGCTGCGCCGCCGCCAGGCTGCCGGTGCCGCGGCTGCTCATCGAGCCCGGGCGCGCCATCGCCGGACCGGCGGGCCTCGCCCTCTATCACGTGCTCGCGGTGAAGCGGACCGCCGACCACATCTTCGTGGCCGTCGACGGCGGGATGAGCGACAACCCGCGCCCCGCGCTGTACGGAGTGCGGTACGCGCCCCGGCTGATCGGACGCCACTCCACCGCGGAGCCGACGCCGGTGACCGTGGTCGGCCGGCACTGTGAGGCGGGCGACATCCTCGCCTCCGACGTCCGGCTGCCCGGTGACGTACACCCGGGCGACCTGCTGGCCGTGCCGGTCGCCGGTGCCTATCACCTCTCCATGGCCTCGGGATACAACCTGGTCGGACGCCCGCCCGTGGTGGCCGTCGACCGCGGTCACGCCCGGCTTCTCGTCCGCCGGGAGTCGCTGGAGGACATCCGCAGCCGGGACGTCGGCCTGTAGACGGGGACGCACCTCCGGGCGGCGGGCGAGGACCCACCTCCGGGCGAGTCACGGCCCGGCCTCGCCCGGAGGTGTTCACCCCGGTCAGCGGCCCGGTGACCCATACGCGGAGCGAACGGAATTCGGTGGCACACTGACCCGGTCACCGAAGGAGACCGACCCGTGCCCATGATCAGCAACCTGAGCAGAGCGGTGCGCCGCGCGTACCGCCGTACCGTCGACCTCAGCCATCCCGCCCGTTCCCCGCTCGGCAGCGCGGTGGTGAACTGCGTGGTCTACCGCGAGGGCGGACGGCAGCCCGGCGACTGGGCACCGGCCGAGGCGATCCGGCGGGCCCGCAGGGGCAGGGGCGGCTTCGTCTGGATCGGGCTGCATGAGCCCACGGACGAGGAGTTCGCGGGCCTCGCCAAACTCTTCGGCCTCCATCCGCTGGCCGTCGAGGACGCCGTGCACGCCCATCAGCGGCCCAAGGTGGAGCGGTACGACGACACGCTGTTCGCCGTCTTCAAGACCGTGCGCTACGTCGAGCACGAGCAGCTCACAGCCACGAGCGAGGTGGTGGACACCGGCGAGCTGATGGTCTTCATCGGCCGCGACTTCGTGATCACCATCCGGCACGGCAGCCACGGCTCCCTGGGCCCGCTCCGCGAAGCCCTGGAGAGCCTGCCGGACCAGCTTGCGAAGGGCCCTTCCGCCGTCCTGCACGCCATCGCGGATCATGTGGTCGACGATTACCTTGAGGTCACGGACGCCGTACAGAACGACATAGAGGCCGTCGAGACCGCCGTCTTCGCCGAGCACGCCGCGCGTGGCGACGCCGGCCAGATCTACCAGCTCAAGCGGGAACTACTGGAGCTCAAACGAGCGGTGGTCCCGTTGGCCCGGCCCCTGCAAATACTCGCCCACGAGCCGCCGGCGGCCCTCTCCCCGGACATCCAGCCGTACTTCCGTGACGTCGCCGACCATCTCGCCCGTGTCACCGAGCAGATCAACGCCTTTGACGGGCTGCTCGACTCGATCCTCCAGGCCCACCTCGCGCAGGTCACGGTCGCCCAGAACGAGGACATGCGCAAGATCACGGCCTGGGCCGCCATCGTCGCCGTCCCCACCATGATCTGCGGTGTGTACGGCATGAACTTCGACCACATGCCCGAACTGCGCTGGACGTACGGCTACCCGCTGGTCCTCTGTGTCATCGCCACCCTCTGCTTCGCCATCCACCGGGGCTTCAGGCGCAACGGCTGGCTGTGAGCCGGGGCTGCGGGGCCCGCCCCGGCTCCCGACGACCGTGCTTCAGCTCCTGATGAAGTCGAGCAGGTCCGCGTTGAAGGCCTTCTCGTACTCGCCGACGAGGCCGTGCGGGGCGCCCGGGTACACCTTCAGGGTGGCGTCCTTGACGAGCTGCGCCGTCTTGGGGGCGGCCGCCACGATCGGCACGATCTGGTCGTCGTCACCGTGCGCGACCAGCGTGGGTACGTCGATGCGCCCCAGGTCCTCGGTGAAGTCCGTCTCGGAGAACTGCTCGATGCAGTCGTACGCGGCCTTCAGCCCGACCTGCATGCTCCACAGCCAGAACGAGCGGCGCATGCCCTCCGACACCGTGGCACCGGGCCGGTTGAAGCCGAAGAAGGCCTCGCTGAAGTTCCAGTAGAACTGCGAGCGGTCCCCCGCGACGCCGAGCCGGAGGCCGTCGAAGACCTCCCGCGGGGTGCCCTCGGGGTTGGCGTCCGTCTTGAGCATCAGCGGTGGTACCGCTCCCAGCAGCACGACCTTGGCGACCCGCGCGGTGCCGTGGCGCCCGATGTAGCGGGCCACCTCGCCGCCGCCGGTCGAGTGGCCTACCAGGACCGCGTCCTTGAGTCCGAGATCGTCGAGGAGCTCGGCCAGGTCGTCCGCGTACTGGTCCATGTGGTTGCCCTGCCACGGCTGCCCGGAGCGGCCGTGGCCCCGACGGTCGTGGGCGACGGCACGGAAGCCGTTGTCGGCGACCAGCCGGGCCTGTCCGTCCCACGCGTCCGCGTTGAGGGGCCAGCCGTGACTGAAGACGACCGGCTGCCCGGTGCCCCAGTCCTTGTAGAAGATCTCGGTTCCGTCGCTGGTGGTGAAGGTTCCCATGGGGGTGCCTTTCCTTTCGAACATTCTGGATTTCTGCAGGTGGCCCCTTGTCGATGGTGAGCGCGTGGGCCCGATTCGGCATCTCGGCAATCTCCGTGTGCCCGGATTGTGGCCGTCTCGGACATGCCTTCGACGTTAGACCCGCACGGCACACTTGCCATCCGTCGGGTGACGGCATTCTCGGGCCGGTGCCGTTCTGAGGCCCAGAAGTCCGGCGTCGCTCAGAGGTCCGGTTCGTCGAGTGCGCCGTCCAGTGCGAGCCGGATCGCCGCCTCCGGGCTCAACTCCCGTCCCTCGCGCACCGCTTCGGTGAAGACGCCCTCGCCGAGGGCCTTGCGGAGGTGGCGTGCGTACTCCCGGCGGAAGACGGTCGTCCCGGTGTCGCCGAGCTGGGGGAGCCCGGCGGCGTGCCAGAGGCGTGTGCCCATGCCCAGGAGGCGGGCGGCGCGTTCGGGCTCGCCGCGGGAGGCCTCCGCGGCGACCAGGAGGTCGGCGACGGCCGCGGCGCCCAGCCGGTCGTGGACGCGCCACTTGGCGGCCAGGGCCTCGCGGGCGGAGACCAGCGCTTCGTGCGGCCGTCCGAGCCCGATCCCGGCGAGGGCGACGAAGAAGTCGCCCCAGGCCCTCATCCACAGTTCACCGCGCTTCGCGCAGTCGGCGCGCAGCCGCTCGGCCACCGCCGCGCACCGCTCGAACGCGCCCTGGCCTGCCAGGAGATACGCCTGCAGCGCCAGTGTGAGGAGCTGGAAGAACTCCGCTCCGCCCCCGCCGCCCGGCCCCTGCGTGCTGCTGCCGTACAGCAGCGCGGACCGCGCGGACTCGCCGCGCACCGCGAGACTCGCCCCGGTCAACGGCAGTGCGGGAACGGGCAGTTGACGTTCCTCGGCGACCCATACGTACGCCGCGCTCACCGACTCGGCGGCGTCCAGGTCGTCCGGCACCACGGTGACCAGGCGGTGTGCCCAGGTCGCCAGCGTGTGCTCGGGGCCACCGTCGTGCGCCCGCCGCAGCGCGCGCTCCAGATGGCCGCGGCCCTCCTCGGCGAAACCGCAGGCGAACCAGAAGTACCAGAGCGTGCCCGCGAGTTCGAGTGCCGTCTCGGGCTCCGGCGCCGCCAGGCACTCCTCCAGCGCGACCCGCAGGTTGGCGTGCTCCACACGCAGCCGCTCGGCCCACATCCGCTGGCCCGGGCCCAGCCACTCGGCCTGGCCCTGGCGCGCGATCCAGCGGAAGTAGTCACGGTGACGGTCGCGTACGGTGTCCTGCTCGCCGAGGCCTTCGAGCCACTCGGCGCCGAAGGTGCGGACCGTGTCGAGCATGCGGTAGCGCCCGGCCACACCGTCGCCCTCGCGTGTCACGATCGACTTCTCGGTGAGCGACGCGAGCAGCGCGAGTATCTCCTCGGCGTCCAACGGGCCCCCGTGGCACACGAATTCGGCCGCCTCCACGTCCCAGCCGCCCGCGAACACCGAGAGGCGGGCCCACAGCAGCCGCTCCAGCGGAGTACACAGTTCGTGGCTCCAGCCGATCGCCGTACGCAGTGTCTGGTGCCGGGCGAGCCGCGGCCGGGCGGGGGAGACGAGCAGGTCGAACCGCGAGTCGAGGCCCTCCAGGAGCCGGTCGAGGGGAAAGCCGCGCAGTCGTACCGCGGCCAGTTCCAGGGCCAGCGGGATCCCGTCGAGACGGGCGCAGACCGCCGCCACGTCCGGCCGGTTGGTGTCGGTCAGCGTGAACGACGGCACGGCGGCCGCGGCGCGGGCCGCGAACAGCGCCACCGCGTCGGCGCGTTCACCGAGCGGCAGCGGCGTCACGGACAGCAGATGCTCACCGGCTACGCCCAGTGGCTGCCGGCTGGTGGCCAGAACCCGTAACTCCGGTACGTGCGCGAGGAGTTCGTGGACGACACGCGCGCACTCGTCCAGTACGTGCTCGCAGGTGTCCAGGACGAGCAGCAGCGGCCCGTCGTCGAGATGCTCGCAGACGGCCTCCAGGAGCGGGCGCAGCGTCTGCTCGGTCAGCCGGGTCGCCTCGGCCAGGGTGTTCGTGAGGAGTTCGGGGTTCTTGAGGTCGGAGAGTTCGACCAGCCACACTCCGCCGGGGAAGGAGGCCCGCACGGTGTGCGCGGCCCGCAGTGCCAGCCGTGACTTGCCGACTCCGCCGGGGCCGGTGAGGGTGACGAGCCGTGCGGTCCCCAACAGGGCTGATATTTCGGCCAGTTCGGATCTGCGGCCGATGAAGGCGTTGGACTCGGCGGGGAGATTGCCGGTCCTGCCGTTGCGTACCGAGGCCACCATCGCTCCCCCTCACCCGACCGATGGCGGTCACCCTAACGCCCGGGAACGCCCGTGTCCGACCTCTGTCCGGGTGACCGGTATTCGGGCCCTCGTCCTCACGCCGAGGCTGTATTGGGCGTAGCGTGGATGCGATCCGGCACGCCGAGCGGCGACCTTGGGAGGTGCGGGGGATGGACACCGTGCCCGCACCGAAACCAGTCGGGGAGATGCGCGCCGGGGACCATCTGCTCCTGGGCTACGAAGCGGACGAGGAGCGCGAGACCGTGGTCGCCGCGTTCCTCCTGGACGGGCTGGCCAGTGGCCACCGCGGGCTGTTGCTGGGCCCGGCCGATCTGCCGGCCGACCTCGCCCTCACCTTCCTGGAGTCCCGCGGTTGCGCGGTCGACGACGAACTCGCCGCCGGACGGCTGACCGTGGACCCGCACCTCGCGACCCCCGACGGTCTGTGGGACCTCGACGAGGTGATCCGCCGCGAGACGCGGCGCGCGGTCGGCGACGGCTATCTGGGCCTGCGCGTCAGCATGGAGGTCATGCGCGGCCAGGCGGGCAAGGGTCTCAAGACGCTGCACGACAGTGAACTCCTCCTCGAACCCGTCTTCGCGTCCCTGCCGGTGCTCGGCATCTGCCAGTACGACCGCCGTGTCTTCGACGAGGGGGAACTGGCCCCTCTCGACGGCCTGCACCACGGCCGGGTCGCCGCCGACCTCGTCTGGCACGACGAACTGCTCTCCATCACCCGCACCTTCGCCCCGCCCGGTCTCGCGCTCGCCGGAGAGGTCGACGACACGAACGTGACCGCCCTGGCCCGCGCCCTGCACGCCGAGACGGCCCGTGCCCGCGCCCGCCCGGTGAACGGGGTGCGCATCCGCATCGACCTGCGCGACCTGCGCTTCATCGACGTCGGTGCGCTGCGCCTGCTGGTCTTCGCGGGCGGCGCCCTGTCCGCGTCAGGCGGCACCCTCGTCCTGCACGGCGTCGCCCCGCACATCCAGCGGCTGATGCGGGTCACCGGCTGGGACCGCGTTCCCGGACTGCTCGTGGAGCAAGCGCACTTGTAAGAGGACTTGGCGGAAGGAGCGGCGCAGTGGGCCGTACGCGGTTCGTCCACCAGGCGCTTTGCTACGGCTCGGACCACGAGTTCCTCGAAGGGACGCTCACCTTCGCCCGCGACGGCGTGGACGCCGGCGACACGGTCCTCGTCGTCGTCTCGTCCCACAACATCGGCCTTCTCGGCGAGGCGCTCGGCCACCGCTCCGACGATGTCGAGTTCGTCGAGGCGAACGACTGGTACGGCAGTCCGTCCCGCACCCTGGGCCGCTACAGCGCCTACTGCGCCGCGCAGGACACGGACGCGACCGGACGCCCGCGCAGGGTTCGCGTCATCGGCGAGCCCGTCTGGTCGGACCGTACGGCCTTCGAGGTCCGGGAGTGGATGCGCTACGAATCCCTGCTCAACACCGCCTTCGCGGGCACCGGCCACTGGATCCTCTGCCCGTACGACACCCGTGCCCTGCCGGTCGGCATCATCCGCTCGGCGGTCCGCACGCATCCCGAACTCGCCCTGGGACCAAGGCAGTCGGCGCACTGCGGCCGCTATGCCGACCCGGTCGACTTCTACGCCGAGTGCGACACGACCAGGCCGCCGACGCTCCCCGCGGGACGCGACGACGTTCCCTTCGCGCGGGGCCGGTCGGCGCGTGTGCGGCGCGCGGTCTCCGCGTACGCCCGTGGCCTGGCGCTACCCGAGCAGCTGACGCACGACATGGTGGCCGCGGTGCACGAGGCGGTGGTCAACTCCGTGCGCCACGGCGGCGGTCGGGGCGTCCTGCGGCTGCGCAGCGACTCCGACCACGTGATCTGCGAGATCTCCGACACCGGCACAACGGCTGTGCCACCGCCCACGCCACCGCCGTTCCCGGGGCATCTGCCACCCGACCCGCGTGCCGCGAACGGCCACGGGATGTGGGTGGTACGGCAGTTGAGCGACCTGGCCACCGAGACGCTGGACCCCTCGGGCTCCGTCGTACGCCTGTACTTCAGGAGGAGCGCCGCCCTGTGACGGGTGCGGGACCGCCGCCCTGGGGCACACCTCTCGGGGCCGTCAGATCTGTGGCCCCGCCGGCAGTGTCGCGAGGCCGGCGCGCAGGAAGGCCATCGCCGCCTCGATGTCGGCCTCCTGGGGCCGGTGGCACACCTCGGAGACCACCGCTGCCGCCGCGGCCGCCGCCATGCGCGGGCCGAAGTCGTCGGGATCGGTGCCCTGTTCCTCGGCGAGGATGCGGGCGCCCTCCTGGATGACCTCCGCCAGACGGGCCCCGGCGACCGCGCGCAGTTGCGGATTGAGTTCGAGCATGGTGTCGGCGAGGTCGTCCAACTCGCCCCTGCTGGAGATCTCGTCGCGCAGCCATTGCTCCAGCGCGTCCAGGATCGTCCAGTCCTCCTCCCGCCTGCGCAGCGCGCTGCCGAGCCGGACCGAGAAGGCGTCGAAATCCGACAGCGCCAGCTCCAGCTTGGACGGGAAATACAGCGTGACCGTGCGGGGCGACACCTCCGCCGCCGCGGCGATGTCGGCGATCGTCGTGGCCTCGAATCCACGGTCGGCGAACAGCTTGTAGGCCGCCCGGAGGATCGCCTCCCTGCGCCGCGCCTTGCTCCGTTCCCGTAGACCCTCACTCGTCATGACCGCACTTTACCATCCATTGCTAATTTACAGCCGACTGTAAAAATGCGTTAGGGTGTAGCAATGTCGCGGTCCGATCGGGGAGCCGCGGCGTGGACGAGGGAAGGAACACGGGCATGGCGTCACGCCTGTACATCTGGGGGCAATGGGCGGTGCGCCGCCGTGGCCGGGTCATGGCGGTCTGGCTGCTGCTGCTCGCCGTGGTCGGCGGCCTCGGGATCACCCTGCACGGCAAGGTGACCAATGAGTTCTCCGTGCCGGGGATCGAGTCCCAGAAGGCACAGGACCTGCTGGAGGAGAAGTTCCCGACGGCCGCGGGCGGGGTGGCCCGCGTGGTGTTCGCCGCTCCCGAGAACGGCACGCTCACCGAGCCCAAGGCCGAGTCGGCCGTCGCCGCGAGCCTCAAGAAGGCCGCCGACGTGCCGGGCGTCGTGAACGTCTCCGACCCGGCCAGGACCGGGACCGTCTCCGAGAGCCGGCGGATCGGCTACGCGGACGTCCTGTTCCGTCAGTCGGCCGACTCGGTGCCCGAGACGTCGAAGGACGCCCTGTCGGAGGCGATGGCCCAGGCCCGGGACGCCGGCCTCGAGGTCGAGTTCGGCGGGTCGGCCATGCAGCCGAAGACCGAGGTCGGCGGGCCCGCGGAGATCGTGGGCGTGATGATCGCCTTCGCCGTCCTGGCCCTCGCCCTCGGTTCACTGGTCGCGGCCGGACTTCCGCTGCTGACCGCTGTCGTGGGGGTGGCGATCGGGGTGCTCGGCGTCCAGTTCGTCTCCCGCTTCGTGGAGATGACCAGCACCGCCACCGTGCTCGCCCTCATGATCGGCCTCGCGGTCGGCATCGACTACGCCCTGTTCATCATCTCCCGCCATCGTGAGCAACTGGCCGATCCGGACACGGACGTCGAGGACTCGATAGCGCGGGCCGTGGCCACCGCGGGCAGCGCGGTCGTCTTCGCCGGCGCGACCGTGATCATCGCGCTGGCCGCGCTGGCGGTCACCGGCATCCCGTTCCTCACGATCATGGGTCTGGCCGCCGCCGTGACGGTCCTGCTCGCCGTACTCATCGCGATCACTCTGGTGCCCGCGGTACTGGGCTTGTTCGGCGAGCGACTGCGCCCGCGTGCCCGCCGCACCGAGCGCACCAAGGACACCGAGAGCACCGAGAGGGCCAAAGACACCGAGCGCACCGAGCGTGCCGCCGGGTCCTGGGGTCTGGCCTGGGCCCGCATCGTCACCCGCAAGCCGCTGATCGTCCTCCTCGTGGGTGTGATCGGGATGCTCGCACTCGCCCTGCCCGCCCGCGACCTGCGCCTGGGACTGCCCAGCTACGCCTCACAGCCGTCCGACAGCACCCAGCACAAGAGCTACGACCTGCTGAGCGAGGGCTTCGGGCCCGGCTTCAACGCCACTCTCACCGCCGTCGTCGACACCAGCGGCATACCCGCCGCCGAGCGCACCGCTACGGTGACCGACCTGCGTACGACCCTGGCCCGCGAGTCCGGCGTGGCCGCCGTCGCCCCGCCCGTGACCAACCCCGACTCCACCCTCGCCGTCGTCGCGGTGGTGCCCAAGACCGGCCCGGACGCCCAGGCCACGACCGATCTGGTGCACCAGCTGCGGGACAACGCGCCCGGCATCGCCAAGGCGGGCGGCACCCTCTACATCGCGGGCGCCACTGCCGCCGCCATCGATGTCGCGGGCAAACTCTCCGACGCTCTGCCCCTGTTCATCGCCATCATCGTGATCCTGGCGCTGATCCTGCTGACCGTCGCCTTCCGCTCGCTCCTGGTGCCTGTCAAGGCTGCCCTCGGATTCCTGCTGTCGGTCGCCGCGGCCCTGGGCGCCACAGTCTGGGTCTTCCAGAACGGCCATCTGAACGGCGTCCTCGACATCCCGTCGGCAGGACCGGTCACCAGCTTCCTGCCGGTGCTCCTGATCGGTGTCCTCTTCGGGCTGGCCATGGACTACGAGGTGTTCCTCGTCAGCCGTATGCGAGAGCACTACGAACACACGGGCAGCGCTTCCGAGGCCATCACCCACGGCGTGGCGCGCAGCGGCCGGGTGGTCAGCGCCGCCGCGCTGATCATGGTCGCGGTGTTCGGAGGGTTCGTCTTCAACCACGACCCGATCATCAAGTCCATAGGCTTTGCGCTTGCGTTCGGTGTCTTCATCGACGCCTTCGTGGTCCGCATGACCCTCGTCCCGGCCGCCATGGCCCTGCTCGGCCGCCGCGCCTGGGGCCTGCCCGGCCGGCTCGACCGCATCACCCCCGACGTCGACATCGAGGGCGCCAAACTCCCACAGCGCGCTACGAAGACGCGGGGCGGCGAAGACCACGAGGACCGCGAAGGCCGCGAGAGCGGCACAGACGGCTCGGAGGGCGAAGCCCGCGAGGAGCGCGAAGTCGCCGTGCGCTGAGCCGAAGGCGATGAGACAACCAGCCGAGCCCGCCCGGGAGCCGAGGCGTGACGAACGCCAGGCTCCGGGGCGGGCCCGTCTCCCTCACTGGAGAGGCTGAGGGAGGGGGCCGAAGGCGCGCATGCCCTGAGAGTGCGGTTCAGAGCGAGGTGTAGAGCGCGTCGATGAGTGCCATCTTCCGTGGGTCGTCGGCGATGTGCGGGCCCATGCGGTTCATGACATAGCCCAGCGAGACGCCCGTCTCCGGGTCGGCGAGACCGCAGGAACCGCCGAAACCGTCATGCCCGAAGGCCCTCGGATTCGGACCGTAGGAGCGGTTGGGACCGCTGAGCCAGAGGCCCAGGCCGATTTCCGTCTCGCTTTCGAAACCGGCCCCGAGAACCAGGTCCCGGCAGGCGCCCTGTCCCTCGCGGACCCGCTCGGCGGCCTCCGCGGAGAGGACGCGCTGCGAGCCGTACGATCCCCGCCCGGCGAGGATCCCGTACAGCGCGGCGATCGCGCTGGCCGTGCCGTGTCCGTTGGCGGCGGGGAACTCCGCGGCCCGCCACGCCGCGGTGTTGGCCTCGGCCGCGCCCATCAGGGGATTGGCCAGGGCGGCCAACGCCACTGGCGTCAACTGGCTGAAGATCGCCGCCTGTTCACTGGACGTGGCGGCCGGCGGATGCACCAGCTCGGCCGCGCGCCCGGCCTCCTTCTCCGGCAGCCCGATGGTGAAGTCGATGCCGAGCGGCCCGGTCACCTCCCGCTCCAGGAACGCGCCCGGCAGCAACCCCGAGACGCGTCGCACCACTTCACCGACCAGGAAGCCGTATGTGAAGGCGTGGTAGCCCGAGGCCGTCCCCGGCTCCCACCAGGGCTCCGTCGCCGCGAGCCGCTTCGTGGTCAGCTCCCAGTCGAAGGCCTGCTCCAGCGAGTGCGGTTCGCGCAGCCCGGCCAGCCCCGCCCGGTGCGACAGCAGATGCCGTACGAGCACCGCCTCCTTGCCCGCCGCGGCGAACTCCGGCCAGTACGTGGCCACCGGCGCGTCCAGGTCGAGCAGCCCCCGGTCGGCCAGGATGTGCGCACACAGCGCTGTCGGCCCCTTCGTGGTGGACCACACGTTGACCAGCGTGTCCCGCTCCCACGCGCGTGTCCGGGCCGAGTCCGCCCAGCCGCCCCACAGGTCGACCACGGTCTCGCCGTCCACCGTGACGGACACGGCCGCGCCCAGCTCGTCGCGCTCCCGGAAGTTCTCCTCGAACGCGTCCCGCACCGCCTCGAAGCGCGCCTCGCACCGACCCTGAACCTGGGACATGGCTCCTCCGTCGTCCGCCGGGAACGCCGGGCGCGACAGGGCCGCCCGGCTTCCCCGAACGTACCGACTGGTCGGACTGGAGGGAAGCAGTTGGGCCGAACAGCGCCCCGTCAGGGGCGCGGGGCTGTATCGATGTGCGGCTCCGCCGCGTGGGCGCGACCAGCCACATGCGACCCGCAGGTACCGAACAGCCCGACCCGCCCTCCTCAGAACCGCTGAGGCAACCAGGCCAGCTTCACGGCCTCCTGGTACGGCCCACCGCCCTCGTGGTCGTTGAAGTCGTACACCTCGATCGTCTTGTCGTCGTGCCCCCACGCGTTGAAGGCCGCGTAGACCGTCGACGGCGGGCAGGTCTGGTCCTCCAGCGCCGCCGAGAACAGGGCGGGCGCCCGGCCGCGTGCGGCGAAGTGCACGCCGTCGAAGTAGGAGAGCGTGCGCAGGACCTGCTCGGTGCGGCCGCGGTGCGTCTTTAGGTAGTTGCCGACCTCCCGGTACGGATCGCGGTCCGTGAGCGTCGTCGCGCGCGGGTAGTCGCACAGGAACGGCACGTCAGGCGCGACCGCCGCGAGGTCCGGCACCAGACCGCCCA
Organism: Streptomyces sp. NPDC058697; assembly: GCF_042715345.1. Lineage (NCBI taxonomy): Bacteria > Bacillati > Actinomycetota > Actinomycetes > Kitasatosporales > Streptomycetaceae > Streptomyces > Streptomyces sp. NPDC058697. The sequence continues at coordinate 273,313 of NZ_JBHXSU010000004.1, read as the reverse complement.
CCGCGATCGAGATGCCGCCGCCCTGGCTCGAACCGACCACCGCGACGCGCTCGGCGTCGACGAACTCGTGCGAGCGGGCCGCCTCGACGGCCCGCACCCCGTCGGTGAACACCCGCCGGTAGTAGTAGTTCTCGGGAGCGTCGATGCCCCGCGTCATGAACCCGGGATACGCGGGCGCGCTGCCCACCGGGTCCGGCGTGTCACCGCCGCCGCCCCACGCGCCGCCCTGCCCCCGGGTGTCCATCACGAAGTGCGCGAAGCCCGCCGAGGCCCACAGCAGATGCGTATGCGAAAGGCCGCGTCCGCCCCCGTAGCCGATGTACTCGACGACCGTCGGCAACGGCGTGTTGGCCCACGCCGGAAGCGTCAGCCAGCCCTTCACCGGGTGGCCGCCGAACCCGGCGAACGTGACGTCGAAGACCTTCACGTTCTTCAGATGCGCCTCGACGGGTTCGAAGCGGGCGTCCAGACCGTGCTCGCGCGCCTCCTGAAGCGTCTTGCCCCAGAAGGCGTCGAAGTCCTCGGGCTCGACGGACGCGCTGCGATAGTTCCGGAGCTGATCGAGAGGAAGGTCGAACAAGGCCATGGAAGACCGCCTTTGCTACGAATAAGGGTGCGGATGATCACACCGTACGGGGGTGGCCGGAGGGCCGCCAGACCTCCTCCGCGGGCCCGCCGGTGCTGGCTACGATGACGCCATGCCGCCTGCCGTGGACCTGCTGGTCAAGGACGCCGAACTGCTCGTCGTGGATGGGGAACAGGAGATCCCGGGCGGCTGGGTGGCCGTCACCGACGGCCGGGTCGCCGCCGTCGGCGGTCCCGGTGCCGAGCCGGAGGCCCGCTCGACGGTGTCCGCGGCCGGCCGGATCGTCACGCCCGGACTGATCAACACGCACCACCACATCTACCAGAACCTCACCCGCTCCTACGCGCCCGCGGTGAACGGCTCCCTCTTCGACTGGCTCACCACGCTGTACCCGCTGTGGGCCGCGCTCGACGAGGAGGCGGTCTACGTGTCGGCGTACGTCGGCATGGCCGAGCTGCTGATGGGCGGCTGCACGACCTCCTCCGACCACCTCTACGTCCACCCGCGCCCGCGGCTCGTGGACGCCGAGATCCGTGCCGCACGGGACATCGGATTCCGCTTCCACGCCACCCGCGGTTCGATGACCCGGTCGGTGGAGGACGGGGGACTGCCGCCGAGGAGCGTCACGCAGACCGAGGACGAGGTTCTCGCCGACAGCGAGCGGCTGATCAAGGCCCACCACGATCCGGAACCGGGCGCGCTCGTCCGGGTCGCGCTCGCCCCCTGCTCGCCGTTCTCGGTCACCAAGGAACTGATGACGGCGACCGCGGAACTCGCCGAACGGTACGACGTACGCCTGCACACCCATCTCGCCGAGGACCGCGACGAGGACACGTACTGCCTGGAGACGTACGGCTGCCGGCCCGTCGAGTACTTCGAGGACACGGGCTGGCTGAGCGACCGCAGCTGGGTCGCGCACTGCATCTACCCGAACGACGCCGAACTGCGGCGCCTCGCCGGGGCGGGCGTCGGCGTGGCGCACTGCCCCAGCTCCAACATGCTCATCGGCGGCGGCACGGCCCGCGTGCGGGAGATGCGCGAGCTGGGTCTGCCGGTCGGTATCGGCTGCGACGGCTCCGCCTCCACGGACCACGCCTCGCTGTGGATGGAGACCCGCGGCGCGCTCCTGCTCGGCCGCTATCGGGGCGGACCCGGCGCGATGACCGCCCGTGACGCCCTCGACATCGCGACCCGCGGTTCGGCCCAATGCCTGGGCCGCGCCGACGAGTTGGGGCATCTGCGGCCGGGCGCCTGCGCCGACCTCGTCGTCTGGGACCTGCACGAGGTCGCGCTCGCGGGTGCGCTGAGCGACCCCGTCGAGGCCTGGCTGCGCTGCGGGCCCGGCCGTGCCTGGACCACGGTGGTCGGCGGCCGCGTCCTCGTCGACCGGGGCGAGCCGGTGCTGCCCGGGCTGCGTGACGCACTGCGGGAGCACGGGCGCATCGCGCGGAGCATGCAGCGACTCGGATGAGGCGCGCCGGGGGCTGATCACGGGCCCGCGCGACTCCGTTCCGGGGCCGGCGGCCCGGGCCGGCGTCACCTACGCTCGGCCGCCCGGGGCGCGCTCAGGTGCAGTGACGGCGCCACACCGGCCCCGTATACGCCCACTCCTCTTCCCACTCGGCCAGGCGATGGCGCGTGGCGACCCGTCGTACGACGGCGTACGCGGCCAGGACGCCGCCCGCGAACAGGGCCGTGGCGCAGACGCCCGCCGACAGCGTGTGCTGCCACACGGCGGTGCCGTCTGCGGGGGCGGGGACCACCCGGCCCCGGTCGTCCAGCCAGATGTACGCGCGGTCGCCGCTGCGGGTGCCGGCGGGCACCCGGGCCTTGTCCGTACGCGGCTGCTCGCCGGGCTCGGTCCAGCGGACGGTCACCCGGTAGGTCGGCTGCCGTTCGCCCTCGGAGGTGGGCACCGCGGCGGGCGCGTGCTCGGTGACCTCGGCGGGCACCCGGTGCCGTTGGGCGCGCTGCTCCTCGGCCGTGGCCCGCGCTCCGTCGTACGCCCACCAGCCCGCGGCTGCCCCGGCCAGCGGGCCGCCGACGCACAGCAGGACCGCGACGCACAGCGCGGTCCACGCCTCCACCACGTCCGAGCGGCGTCGCAGCGGATTGCGCCGCCAACGCCAGCCCCGCATCCGAGTCCGCATCTCCCGGCCTCCTCACCGCTCGACCGCTCTCGCCTCCCGGCACCGCTCGTGACCGATACCGCCTCTCGTCACACCTTCACCGGCGTACTTCGCCCACATTCCACCGTCCTCTTCGTCGGGCGTCTTCGCCAGCCGCACACGACTGATCCGCGCCCGGTGTGGAACCCGCGTCGTGTGTGTGACCGGGAAGTCGTGTGTGCGACCGGGGCAGCGATCACCGTCAGGGCATCCGCGAGACGCGCGAGAGGAGTACCCCGGGGCACGCGGGCGAAAGGCAGGAGGCATGAGCTTCGAAAGGTACGAGCCATGAACAAGGACACCCGGACCGTCACCGTCGGCATCGACGGCTCCCACGCGAGTCTCGACGCCGCCGACTGGGCGGCCCGCGAGGCCGAGCGACGCGGCGTCGCCCTGCGGCTGCTGCACGCCGGAGACGAACCAGCCGCACCCGCGCATCCCCCGGGCGGCGCGCCCGTCCGCACCACCCTCGACCGCGCCGCCGTCCAACTCTCGTACGGCCACCCGGCGTTGGACATCATCGCCCGTCGGACCGATGCACCTGCCGTGCCGGCGCTGGTCGCCGCCGCCGCGGAGTCGGAGACCCTGGTCCTGGGCTCACGGGGCTTCAGCGGCTTCGCCGGATTCCTGGTCGGCTCGGTCGCACTCGCCGTGGCCGCACGGGCCGAACGCCCGGTGGTGCTGGTGCGCGCGGGCGAACTCCCCGAGGACGAGCGGATGCCCGTCGACGGGGCAACCGCGCCGACCAGGGCCCCGTACCTGCCGGTGGTCCTCGGCCTCGACCTCGCCCACCCCGCCGACGACCTCATCGGCCACGCCTTCGACACGGCCACCGTCCGCTCGGCGCCCCTGCACGTCGTGCACGCCTGGACGCCGTCCCCGCGGCGGGGCTACCTCAACGGCGGGCGGACACCCGGCGACACGGCCGAACAGGAGGACGCCACGTGCCGTTCCCTGGCGGTGACTCTGCAGCCGTGGCGCCACAAGTACCCGGGGACCGAGGTCACCGAGCGCGTGGCCCATGGGCACGCCGGGCACCATCTGCTGCAGGCGTCCGCCCGGGCAGGACTGCTGGTCATCGGCCGCCGCGCCTCGGCCGGCCCGGGCCTGGGCCGCGCTGCGCGCTCGCTCGTCCACCACTCCACGTGCCCGGTCGCCGTGGTGCCCCATCCCTGAGAAAGATCACACGCCACCGCGCGATCACGGGACTCGGGTCGATCAGCCGAAGCGCTCGATCCGGATACGGTCCACCGGCTGGCCGGCGTCCACCAGCAGCCGCGAGGCATGCTCGGCGAACCCGTTCGAGCCGCACACATAGGCCTCCCACCCACCTGCGGGCCGGTCGGCCAGGAGTGCCGCCACATGTGCGGCCGACACACGTCCCACGGGCACACCCTCCGGCGCGGTGCGCGTGAACACGGGGGTGGTCTCGGCGCCGTACTCCGACGCGTAGATCAGCTCCTCGGGGCTGCGAGCCGACACCAGCAGCCGCAGCGGCACCGACAGCCCCCGCGCGCGGTGGTGGCGGACCATCGACATCAGCGGTACGACGCCGGAGCCCGCGCCGACGAGCAGGGCGGGCCGGTCGCCCGGCCAGGCGAAGAAACCGCTGAGCGGGCCGCGCACCTCCACCTCGTCGCCGGGCTCGGCGACCGTGTGGAACCAGCCGGACACCTCACCGCCGTCGACATGGTCGAGGGTGAGCTCGACGTGCCCGGTGTCGTCGGGCGGCGAGGCGATCGAGTAGTGCCGCTGGGCGACGTAGCCGTCCCCCGCCCGAAGCCGCAGCATCAGGTGCTGCCCGGGCAGATGGCCCTCCCAGTCCGGCACGGCGAACCGGAACGTCGCCGCGTGCGGGGTCTCCCGGCGGACCTCGGTGAGCGTGGCGCGCTGCCAGGTGGCCGCCGCGCGGTTGCTCACGGCGATCCGCCCCGGCACGGCGAAGCGGGTCGGCGGTGTGTAGCCCGCCGACGGCGTGGAGTCCGTGATGGACATGGTGGTCTCAGTCACCGGAGTAGCGCTGCTCTTCCCAGGGGTTGCCGCGGTGGTGGTAGCCGTTCTGCTCCCAGAAGCCCGGCTCGTCGTGGTCGAGGAGCCTGAGGCCCGCGATCCACTTGGCGCTCTTCCAGAAGTACAGATGCGGCACGATCAGCCGCGCCGGACCACCGTGCTCGGCGGGCAGCGGCCCGTCCCCGTACTCCCACACGATCCAGGCGCGCCCGCCGGTGAGATCCGCGAGGGGGAGGTTCGTGGTGTAACCGGTGTGCGAGTACGCGACGACGTGCGTGGCCTCCGGCGTCGGACGGACCGCGTCGAGGAACGCGTCGAGCGACACGCCCCCGAAGCGCACGCCGAACTTCGACCAGCTCGTCACACAGTGGATGTCGCCCTCGTACGCGGACGGCGGCAGCGCGTGCGCCTCGTCCCAGGTCCAGGTGCGCGGTTCGGCGACCAGACCGTCGACGGTGAACGTCCACTCCGAGGGCGCCAGGTCCGGCGTGACCTCCGCGGACAGGACGGGCCAGTCGTCGCCCGCGTCGTACTGGCCGGGCGGCAGCCCGTCGTTGCGGACGCGCAGGCGGCCGGTGAAGCCTCGGGTGACGTTCATACGGGAGGTGCCTCCAGGCCTGCCGGACGGCGGCCCTTGATCGTTGCGTACGCCCTCCACGGTACCGGGCCCGCCGGGAAGCCCTTTCCCTGGATGGCCCGTGGATCATTGCGGCCGCATGAACAGTCCGGCGGCCGGGGAATAGCAACCCCGCGATCTTCCTTGCCGCTAAGGCCCACCCCGGTGCGAAGGAGAGTGACGGAGCAATGCCCAAGGCGTACGTCTTCACCCAGTACGGCGGCCCCGAGACCGAAGCACTCGTCGACCAGGACCGCCCGAGCCCCGGACCCGGCGAGCTGCTGGTCGCCGTACGCGCGGCGGGTGTGAACCCCGTCGACTCCAAGCAGCGCACCGGCTACCAGCGCCCCGGCCAGCAGCCGCGCGCGCTGCCCGCCGTGTTCGGCAACGAGGCCGCCGGAGTCGTGGAGGAGGTCGGCGAGGGCGTCACGGGCTTCGCGGTCGGGGACGAGGTCTTCGGCAACCCGGTCGCCGGGGCGTTCGCCCAGTACGTGCTGCTCCCCGTGGCGGTCACCGCCCACAAGCCCGCCGGTGTCTCCTTCACGGACGCCGCGGCGCTGCCCGTCGCGGCGGCGACCGCGTACGACGGAGTCCGCCAGCTGGACCTTCCGGCCGGTTCGACCCTGCTGGTCACGGGCGCGGGCGGCGGTGTGGGCGTCTCGGTCCTCCAGATCGCGCGCGCCGAGGGACTGAACGTCATCGGCGTCGCGAGCGCCGGCAAGAAGGACCTGGTCGAGTCGCTCGGTGCCGTGCATGTGCCGTCGGGCCCCGACTTCGCCGGCGGCGTACGGGCCGTGGCGCCCGACGGCGTGGACGCCGTCTACGACGTGGTCGGCGGTGAGGTCCTCGAAGCCGCGTCCGAGCTGGTCGCGGACCGGACGAAGCTGATCACCGCGGGCGGCAAGGACATCGTGGCGCGCCTCGGCGGCTCGCCCGTCGCGCGGGCCCGTAACGCCGCTGTGCTCGACCAGGTGGTCCGGCTCGTGGCCGACGGAAAGCTGGATCCCCTGGTGACGCAGACCTTCCCTATCGAACGGGCAGGGGACGCGCTGCGGACCGTCGAGGAGGGCCACACGCGCGGCAAGGTCGTGATCGAGGTCGCCATATGAGCGGGGAGCGTCACCCGCTGGACAACCCCGCGCTCGGCTCGCTGACCGGTCCGCACGCCCACTTCGCCGAGCGGCACGGCCGCGTGCTGCGCTACCCCGTCGACGTGGCACCGTGGCTGGCGCTGCCCGACGAGCCGGACGCCGACGACTGGGCCGACCTCGCGGCGCTCGTCGGCCCCGGCGAGGAGGTAGGGCTGCCTGCCTTCGACGGTGGCATCCCGGACGGCTGGGACGTGACGTTCGACCTGGACGGCGTACAGCTCGTGGACGACGGCCTGGCCACCGCACCGGAGCCGGAGGCCGTACGGCTCGGCCCCGCCGACGTACCGGAGATGCTCGACCTGGTCGAGCGCACCAGACCGGGCCCGTTCCTGCCCCGGACCGTCGAACTCGGCACGTATCTCGGGATTCGCCGGAACGGGGCCCTGATCGCCATGGCGGGGGAGCGGCTGCATCCACCGGGCTGGACCGAGATCAGCGCGGTCTGCACCGATCCTGACTTCCGCGGCGAGGGCCTCGCGACCCGGCTGACCCTGGCGGTCGCCCACGGCATACGCGCCCGGGGCGAGACCCCGTTCCTGCACGCCGCCGCAGGCAACACCGCCGCCGTCAGGCTCTACGAGGCGCTGGGCTTCCGGCTGCGTCGCAGGACGAGGTTCGTGGGGGCGCGGGTGCCCGAACGGCTTGGCGACCGGCAGACGTTGGGGGTCGCATAGGTGGGCGGCGGGTCGTGAGGCCTGCCACCGGCCCGCTCGCGCTTCCGACGTGCCTCAGTCGTTCGCGGGCGCGGTCTTGAACGTCACTCCGCCCGCCGCCGCGTTGTACCGCAGCAGATACCCGGCGAATCGTTCCAGGTCCTCCTCGGGCCAGCCCGCGAGTCGCTCTCGGAACGCCACCCGGCGGCTCGCGGTCACCTGGGCGAGGATCTCCGTGCCGGCGGGGGTGAGGTGGAGCACCTGGACGCGCTGGTCCTGGGGATCGGCGCGGCGCTCGACCAGCCCGGTGCGTTCGAGGGCCGAGACCTGACGGCTGACCGTGGACTTGTCCAGGGCGTAGTGCGCGGCCAGGTCGGTGGCGCGGCAGCCGCCGACGTCCTCCAGGTGGCCGAGCAGCGTGTACGAGACCAGGGACAGCTCGGGGTGCAGACGTCCCGCCGAGGCCCGGGCGCGGCGGGCGAAGGCCGTCAGCTCGTGGTGGATCGTCTCGATGGACACGTCGGCTGCGTTCACGGTTTCTTCCTTTCTCTTCTGGTTGCACCGTACAACTAAGTGGTTGCCTCATGCAACTAGAGGTGTCTCGGGTGCTGCATCCAGAGGTGCCTCGAATGCGAGGTGAAGAGGGTCGGGGACCGGGTCCCGGCCGGAGTCGGCGCCGTGTAATGTTGCCGTCCGGCTGTGGACCGCCCCAGCCGCGAACGGATCGAGGAGGTGAGCCCCATTACCGCTGTGTCAGCTCGGGTGCTCTCGCCTCAGGGCCTCACCGGCATCAGGTGACCTGGAGGGCGCCCTTCGGCTTCCCGAAAGGCTCTCGGCTTCCATGCCACCTTCTTACGCACATGTCGTCACCGCGCTCCGCTCCGCCGGCTGTGTATTCGCCGAGGACGAGGCGCGTCTGATCCTCTCCACCGCTCGTACGCCCGCCGAACTCACCGTGATGGTGGACCGCCGCGTCGCGGGCCTGCCCCTCGAACACGTCCTGGGCTGGGCCGAGTTCAGGGGTCTGCGCATAGCCGTGGAACCCGGTGTCTTCGTGCCCCGCCGTCGCACCGAGTTCCTGGTCGAGCAGGCCGTCGCGCTTGCCCCCGAGGCCCCCGTCGTCGTGGACCTGTGCTGTGGCTCGGGTGCGGTGGGTGCGGCGCTCGCCGCCGCGCTTCCCGGCGTCGAGTTGCACGCCGCCGATGTCGATCCCGCCGCGGTGCGGTGCGCTCGGCGGAACGTGGGGGCGGGTGGACATGTCCATGAGGGGGATCTCTTCGATGCGTTGCCTCGTGACCTCCGTGGTCGCATCGGCATTCTGGCCGCCAATGTGCCGTACGTGCCGAGCGGCGAGGTCGGGCTGCTGCCGCCCGAGGCCCGTGACCATGAGCCTCTCGTGGCCCTCGACGGGGGTGGGGACGGGCTCGATGTCCTGCGCCGTGTCGCCGCGGAGGCGCCGGGGTGGCTGGCGCCCGGGGGGAGCCTTCTCGTCGAGACGAGTGAACGCCAGGCGGGCCTGGCTGTTGAGATCCTTGCCGGTGCTGGGCTGATACCGAGGCTGGAGGTCTCGGAGGAGCTCTACGCGAACGTCGTGATCGGCGTGAAGTAGCTCCGCAGGGGGCGGGAGTGAACCCGCGGGTCCGTGTGGCTGGTCGCGCAGTTCCCCGCGCCCCTTTGGGCCCGCGATTGTGCAACTAGTTGCAAAAGGGCCTCTCCGTCGTCTACAAAGACATGACGACACCGCGTACGGAGGGGCCCATGAGCCGTTACCCGCATCTGCTGAAACCGCTCGACCTGGGCTTCACCACGTTGGCGAACCGTGTGCTCATGGGCTCCATGCACGTCGGCCTGGAAGAGGCCGAGCGGGGCTTCGAGCGCATGGCGGAGTTCTACGCCGCCCGGGCGCGCGGCGGAGTCGGTCTCATCGTCACCGGCGGCATCGCCCCCAACGACGCGGGCCGCCCGTACGAGGGCGGGGCCAGGCTCACCACCGAGGCGGAGGCCGAGCAGCACACGGAGATCACCACAGCGGTGCACCGCGAGGGCGGGAGGATCGCGATGCAGATCCTCCACTTCGGGCGGTACGCCTACCACCAGGACCTGGTCGCCCCCAGCGCGCTCCAGGCGCCGATCAGCCCGTACGCGCCGCACGCGCTCACCGACGACGAGGTCGAGCGGACCATCGACGACTACGCCAGGGCCGCCCGCCTCGCGCGGCAGGCCGGCTACGACGGTGTCGAGATCATGGGCTCCGAGGGCTACCTCATCAACGAGTTCATCGCCGCCCAGACCAACAAGCGCGAGGACCGCTGGGGCGGTTCGTACGAGAACCGCATGCGGTTCCCCGTCGAGATCGTCCGCCGGGTGCGTGAGGCGGTCGGCGAGGACTTCATCATCATCTACCGGCTGTCGATGCTGGACCTGGTCCCGGGCGGATCCACGTTCGACGAGGTGATCACGCTCGCCCAGGCCGTCGAGGCGGCCGGGGCGACCATCATCAACACCGGGATCGGCTGGCACGAGGCACGGATCCCGACCATCGCGACCTCGGTGCCGCGAGGCGCGTACGCCTGGGTGACCAAGAAGGTCATGGGTGCCGTGTCGATCCCGCTGGTGACGACGAACCGCATCAACACCCCTGAACTCGCCGAGGAGTTGCTCGCCGAGGGGCACGCGGACATGGTGTCGCTGGCCCGCCCGATGCTGGCCGACCCGGACTTCGTGGCCAAGGCGGAAGCCGGGCGCCCCGAGGCCATCAACACCTGCATCGGCTGCAACCAGGCCTGCCTCGACCACACCTTCAGCGGCAAGATCACGTCGTGCCTGGTGAACCCGCGGGCCTGCCACGAGACCGAACTCGTCCTCTCACCGACCCGGCGGCGCAAGCAAGTTGCGGTGGTCGGTGCGGGCCCGGCCGGACTCGCCTGCGCGGTCGGCGCCGCCGAGCGCGGCCACGACGTCACCCTCTACGACGCCGCGCACGAGATCGGCGGCCAGCTCAACGTGGCCCGAAAGGTCCCCGGCAAGCAGGAGTTCGACGAGACGATCCGCTACTTCCGTACGCAGCTCGAACTGCACGGCGTGGACGTGCGGTTGAACACGCCCGTCACCGCCGAGGACGTCTCCGCGTACGACGAGGTCGTCGTCGCCACGGGAGTCGGCCCGCGCACCCCCGAGATCCCGGGCGTCGACCACCCCAGCGTCGTCGGCTACCTCGACGTGCTGCGCGACGGCGCGCCCGTCGGCGACCGTGTCGCGATCCTCGGCGCCGGCGGCATCGGCTTCGACGTCGCCGAGTACCTGACCGACGGCGGCGACAAGGCGAGCGAGGACCCGGCGACGTACTTCCGGCACTGGGGCGTCGACATGGACTACCGCGCTCCCGGCGGCCTCGGCACCCCCGAATGGCCCGCCCCGCCGCGCACCGTCCACCTGCTGCAGCGCAAGGCGTCCAAGGTCGGCGGAGGGCTCGGCAAAACCACCGGCTGGATCCACCGCACCGAGCTCAAGCACCGCGGAGTCACCATGGTCCCGGGCGTCCAGTACGACCGCATCGACGACGCCGGCCTGCACGTCACCGTCGACGGCAAGGCCTCCGTCCTCCCCGTCGACACGATCGTGCTCTGCACGGGACAGGAACCGCGCCGCGACCTGTACGAGGCGCTGCGCGCCGACGGCCGCACCGTGCACCTCATCGGCGGCGCCGACGTGGCCGCCGAACTGGACGCCAAGCGGGCCATCAAGCAGGGCACGGAGCTGGCGGCGGCGCTGTAGGCCGACAGGGACCGGGGACGTGGAGCCCGACAGGGACCGGGGACGTGGAGCCCGACAGGGACCGGGGACGTGGAGCCCGTCCCTAGGATGACTCCATGTCACTCCCGCACGCGATCCTCACCGCCCTGCTCGAAAAGCCGTCGTCGGGGCTGGAGCTGACCCGTCGCTTCGACAGGTCGATCGGCTACTTCTGGTCGGCGACGCATCAGCAGATCTATCGCGAGCTGGGAAAACTGGAGACCGAGGGACACATCAGGGCCCTCCCGACGCAGCAGCCGGCCCGGGGGCAGAAGAAGCGGTACGAGGTCCTGCCCGCGGGCCGTGCCGAACTGGCCAGGTGGACCGCCGCGTCCCAGGACCCGAAGCCGCTGCGCGACACCATGCTGCTGCGGCTGCGGGCCGCGGCGGTGGTCGGCACGGAGGGCATCGAGGCGGATCTGCGACGCCATCTCGACCTGCACCAGCGGCAGTTGACGGAGTACGAGGAGATCCAGGAGCGGGACTTCCCGCCCGGCAAGGACGCGCCGCAGGACCGCCTTCAGCACCTCGTCCTGCGGGCCGGGATCGACCTGGAGACCTTCTGGACACGCTGGCTGACGCACGCGCTGGAGGAGTTCCAGCGGCTGCCCGCGGAGGACCCGGCGCCCTGACGGGCCGGGTGTCCGGTGGTCGGCGGCGGCCCGGCCTCCCCGTCGGGACCGGAGTTCCGGTCATCGGGATCGGGGGTTCCGGGCCGCCGCCGTGCTCACAGCCGGTGCGGCTTGGCGCGTCGGCGCAGGACCCAGACCGTGGCCCCGACTCCCGCCGCCACCAGGACGCCGCCTGCCGCGTAGGTGGCGGTGCCGTAGTCCTTCGTACCGCCGCCCATCCCGCCCATGACCCCGCGCGACGGTGAGGCCGACGATGTGGCTGTCGCCGTGGCCGTGGCCGTAGCGGTCGCTGTCGCCGTCGCGGAGATCGTGGGGCTGGAGACGGGGGAGACGGTGACGGACTGAGTGCCCGCCGTGGTGCCGTCGGCGCAGACCACGATGACGGTGTAGGTGCCGGTGGTGACGTTGGACCAGGCCGCGGCCTGGCTGGTGCTGGTCCCGGACAAGGTCACCTGGCGCCCCTGTGCGAAGTTGGCCTGACTGCTGGAGAGCAGTGAGGCATTCCCCATGGAGCCGTTGGACCTGGTGGCACAGTCGGTGGTGGTCACCTGCACCGTCGTGCCGCTGGTGGTCACGTTGATGACCGTGTTCACCGCGACGGCCTCCGTGGCGGCGAGGGTCAGCGGCAGCGCGGCGGCGGCCGCCACGGTCAGGCCGGAGCGGACGAGCATCTGGGTCATACGCATAGGACTGCCCTCCGACAGCACGGTTGGCGGTACATCCCATGCGCCGCCGAGGGTTGGGAACGCCCGTGCGCCTTCGGACCGAGCCAATGCGAGGATCGCCGGTTCCGCACGCGGGCCAGGACCGGGCAGGTGACGAGTTCCTTCGTCCGGCCGACCGCCGATGGCGCAGGTCCGTGGCGGCCCGCTACTTTCCGCGGGCTCTCACCAGGTCCGGCCGGCCGCCAGGAGCCGTTCTCCGACGAGCGCGACATGCGGGTTGTCCGACACCCCCGGACGCCGCACCAGATAAGCGGTGTTGATCGGCGGGTCCTCCGGGTCCAGCAGGGAGACCAGCGCGCCGGAGGCCAGCTCGTCGAGGCACAGATAGCGGGGGAGCACCGAGATCCCGGCGCCCGCGACCACCGCCGCGAGGACTCCGCGCAGATCCGGCACCGTGATCGCCGCCTGACCCGTCAGCCGTACGCCGAAGACGTGCCGCCAGTAGCGCCGCGCGATGGGCAGATCCTCGGCGTACGAGATCAGCGGCGCCCCGTGCAGCACGGCGGGCCCCTCGGCGGCGACCCGGTCCCGGCCGATCCGTTCGGCCCACGCGGGCGCTGCCACGAGGACGAACTCCTCGTCCGCCAGCGGCAGCGCGCTCAGTGTGCGGCCGCGCGGCCGTGACGTGGCGATCGCCAGGTCGAAGCGGCCGCCGCGCAGCCCCTCCAGCAGACCGTCGGTCAGCCCGGTGGTGACCCGCAGCCGCACTCCCTGCCCGGTCAGCGGGGCCAGCGCGGGCAGCACCCGTGTGCACAGCAGTTCCGCCGGACCCGCCACATGGACCGGCTCCGGCACCACGTCCGCACCGAATCCGCCGCGGTCCGTGACCGTCGCGAGCGCGTCCAGCGGCGCCGCGACCTGCGCGGCCAGCTCGTCCGCGACCGAGGTCGACACCACGCCGCGCGGCCGCCGCTCGAACAGCTCACGCCCCAGCTGGTCCTCCAGGGACCGGATCTGCGTGGTGACCGTCGGCTGCGACAGCCCCAGCAGCCGCGCCGCCGCCGTGAACGAGCCCGCCCGGTGCACGGCGAGGAACGTCCGCAGCAGCGAGAGATCGAGCGGGGCGGCGGACGCGGCGGTGCCATTGGATTCCCTATGGGGCATACGGAGAATCCTAGACTCCGCCTATGGCCGGACCGCCTTCGGGAACCCGCAGCCCGAGCCGGACCGCCTTCGGGAACCCGCCGCCCGAGCCGGACACCCGCGGCCCGAGCCGGACGGCGCCGCCCCGCCCTACGGCCGTGCCGCTCCCGTCGTCACCGTCCGCTCCGCCGAGAAGCCGCTCCACGTCCCGTCGGGCAGCTTCGCCCTGATCCGCACCCGCTGGGTGACCCCGGCCTCCCGTCCCACGTAGAAGCTGTACGTCGCCTTGCCGCGCGGTGCGGTCCCGCCCCAGACGAGCGAGGTGGCGGGCTGCCGGTCGAGCTGGATCTGGTACTCCGTGATCACCCCGTCGATCGTCTCGGCGTCCGGCGGAATCCACGAGAGGTCGAGGTAGTACGCCCCGTCGGTGCGGTGCGTCGAGGCCCGGAAGCCGGTCGGTGCCAGGCCGGTGCCTTTCCCGTCCCCCGAACCGGCGGGAGTCGTGATCCGCACGGCCGCGCTCGCGGGCGAGACGTTGTCCGCCGCGTCCCGTGCCCGGACCGTGAAGGAGTACCGCGTGCCCGGCCGCAGCCCAGTGACCACGGTCGCCGACTGTGCGCCGCCCACACTGTGGATCTTCGAGTCGCCCTGATAGATGTCATACGAGGCCACACCTTGGTTGTCCGTGGACCTCTCCCAGGACAACTGGGCGGCCCGGCTCCCGGCCGCCTTGCCGCGAGGGCGCTCCGGGGTGCTGGGGGCCCGTGCGTCGGCGGCGGTCGCTGCCGGGGTGGTGGCCCGCACCCGCTCGCTGGGCGGTCCGAGCCGTCCGTCGGCGCCCCGTGCCCGTACGGAGAAGGCGTACTCGGTCGACGGCTTGAGCCTGGTGATGTCGACCATGTGGTCCGAACCCGGCACTTCCTTCACCATCGTGGTGCCGCGATACACCTCGTAGTGGGCGACCTCGGGTTTCCCGGAGGCCCGGTTCCACATGACGTGCACGCTGGTGGAGCTGCCCGCCGCCGCGGTGACGCCCGCCGGGGCCGCGGGCGGGCGGTCACCCGCGGCCGTGCCCTCGCCGCCCCAGCCGCAGGACACCACCATGAGCAACGCGCCGCAGACCATCGCGGCTCGCAGGAGTACGCGTCGCACAGCCCTGCCCTCCCTCGACGGGAATGGTCCGGACCAATATGACCTGGTCGGCGTGACCACATCAAGAGGGCCGTGTTCGCGATATCGATCGGACGTTACGTATGCTGATGTCCTTCGCGGCTGAACTCGCCCTTGTCGTAGGGAAGTTCATGCCCACGGTGCGGAACGCTGTCGTCGCTGATCCCGCCCGGCCCCCGACGAGACGTCATCGGGCGTGCTCCGTACGGCCCCCCAACGGTGGCCGCATGATCGAACCCCCACCAGATTGGGCTGAGTGTTCGTCAGTGCCCGCCCAGGAGAGGGTCTCTTATCGTGCGTGCCCAGTCGCTGACGCTGGCCGCGGCCGGCGCTGCTCTGCTCGCCCCCACCACGATCTCCGACGTGGCCCCCTTGCCCGATGCCGTGCACGAGCGCGCGGGAAACGCGGGCCCCCCGGGGAACGCCGGATCCGCAGGGGGCGTCCGGGCCGCCGACCTGCTGGCCGCCGTGCGTGACTGCGTGCCCGTCTCCCGCGGCCTCTACCGAAGCGACAACGGGGCACCTGCGGACATCCCCGTCTGCGGAAAACGCGGCGCGGTCTTCTGGAAGGCGGACCTGGACATCGACTGCGACGGCCAGCCGGGCGCGCACTGCAACAAGAGCACCGACCCGTTCTTCGCCGAAGCCACCGCATTCAAGCAGTCCGACGGAAACTACCTCGACGCCGAGACCCTTCCGTACGTCGTCGTGCCCGCCGCCAGCCACATCTGGGACCCCGACGAGCACGGCGTCCGCAGCGGCACGGTCGCCGCCGTGATCCACGGCGACCGCGTGCAGTACGCGGTCGTCGGCGACCTCGGCCCCGAGAACCTCATCGGCGAGGCGTCGTACGCCACGGCCCGGGGCCTCGGCATCCGCCCCGACCCGCATGGCGGCGGGGCCGCATCCGGGGTCACGTACATCTTCTTCGAGGGCTCCACCGCGTCCCCCATCGAGAACCCCCGGGCGGCCGTCGCCGAGGGCGAGCGACTGGCCCGGGAGTTCATCCGCCGGAACGCGGCCCGCTGAGCGAGCGCGCCCGTCTCACACCTTCCGATAGCTGTACGCGTCCGCGGCGGCCGCCTCCACCGCCGCCAGATCGGCTCCAGTGGAGGCCGTGACGACCGCCGCCACCGCGCCCTCCACGAAGGGCGCGTCCACCAGACGGGTGCCCGCCGGGAGTTCGTCGCCCTCGGCCAGCAGCGCCTTCACGGTGAGGACCGCGCTGCCGAGGTCGGTGAGGACGGCGACACCGACGCCCCGGTCCACGGCCGCGGCGGCGGCCGAGATCAGCTCGGAACTGGTGCCGAAGCCGCCGCCCTCGGTCCCGCCCGCAGGTGCCACCGGAGCCGTCGTACCGCCGCCGGCGAGCCCCGTCGCCAGTTCGGCGACCGAGGCGGCCACCGCCGCGCTGTGCGACACGAGCACGATGCCCACCAGCTTCTCCTCGCCTCCCGCCGCGCTCGCCATGTCACTCACCGGCCGTCTCCGCGAGCGCCGCGATGAGGAGCGCCGAGGAGGTGGCACCGGGGTCCTGGTGTCCGATGCTGCGCTCGCCCAGGTAACTCGCCCGGCCCTTGCGAGCCTGCAACGGCGTGGTCGCCAGGGCGCCCTCCGCGGCGGCCGACCGTGCCGCCGCGAAGGACTCACCGAGCGCGTCGACCGCGGGCACCAGCGTGTCGATCATGGTCTTGTCACCGGGCGCGGCCCCACCGAGCTGCATCACCGCGTCCACACCGGTGCGCAGCGCCTGAGCGAGCTCCTGCTCGTCGACCTCGGCCGCGTCACCGAGCGCCTTGCCCGTGCGGCGCAGCAGCGTCCCGTACAGCGGCCCGGACGCGCCGCCCACCGTCGAGATCAGCTGCCGTCCGGCGAACGTCAGGACGGCGCCGGGCGTCTGCGGCGCCTCCTTCTCAAGCGTGGCCGCCACGGCCCTGAACCCGCGCTGAAGGTTGCTGCCGTGGTCGGCGTCGCCGATCGGCGAGTCGAGGGCGGTCAGCCGTTCCGCCTCTCGGTCCACGGACGCGGCGGTCGCCGTCATCCAACGGCGGAAGAAGTCGGCGTCGAGCACTGGATCTCCTTGCGTGGTAAAGGTGTTGACCGATCGCACCGGCACGGGCCCGCCGGGTGTCGCACCGGCACTGGCCGGGGGAGCGTCACATGCCCCAGCGCAGGCCCGCCGTACGCACCGGCGCGTCCCACAGCCGCAGCAGCTCCTCGTCCACCTGGCACAGGGTCACCGAGGCGCCGGCCATGTCGAGCGACGTGACGTAGTTGCCGACGAGCGTGCGCGCCACCGGGACCCCGCGCTCGGTCAGCACCCGCTGCACCTCCGCGTTGAAGCCGTACAGCTCCAGAAGCGGTGTGGCGCCCATGCCGTTCACCAGGACCAGGACGGGGTTGCGGGGGTGCATGTCCTCCAGGATCGCGTTCACCGAGAAGTCGGCGATCTCCCGCGAGGTCATCATGGCCCGCCGCTCCCGGCCGGGCTCGCCGTGGATGCCGACGCCCAACTCCAGCTCCCCGGGCGGCAGATCGAAGGTGGGGCTGCCCTTGGCAGGAGTCGTGCACGCGCTGAGCGCGACGCCGAAACTGCGCGAGTTCTCGTTGACCTGGCGGGCAAGCGCCTCCACCCGCTCCAGTGGCTGCCCCTCCTCGGCCGCCGCACCCGCGATCTTCTCCACGAACAGCGTCGCGCCGGTGCCGCGGCGGCCGGCCGTGTAGAGGCTGTCGGTGACGGCCACGTCGTCGTTGACGAGGACCTTGGCGATCTGAATGCCCTCGTCCTCGGCCAGCTCCGCCGCCATGTCGAAGTTGAGCACGTCACCCGTGTAGTTCTTCACGATGAACAGCACGCCGGCGCCGCTGTCCACGGCTGCCGCCGCCCGCACCATCTGGTCCGGCACCGGGCTCGTGAAGACCTCACCGGGACAGGCCGCCGACAGCATCCCGGGGCCCACGAACCCGCCGTGCAGCGGCTCGTGCCCCGAACCCCCACCCGAGACAAGCCCCACCTTCCCGGGCATCGGAGCGTCCCTCCGTACGATCACCCGGTTCTCGACATCCACGGTCAGCTCGGGATGGGCGGCCGCCATGCCCCGCAGCGCGTCCGCGACAACGGTTTCCGCGACGTTGATGAGCATCTTCATGGGTACCTCCTGGTGAGCGTAGCAGGCTGGGCCTCGTCCTGCGTTTTTGCTGGTCAGAGTAGGTAGAGCTGGTTGTCGATCTTGGCGACCCGTAGCGGCCTTTGGCGGGTCGTGGCGGTACTGATGCTGACTCGATGCTGACTTTGATGACGGGTCGTCAGGTTGTCGTTGTGGGTCGGATATGCAGCGGCCGGAGTACCGCTCTGGGCAGTATCAACCTTGCGGCAGCGAAGGTCACCTGTGCCTGCGCCGTGGTTTCCCCCTGCGGCGCACGGCGCAGTGTGCGTGGTGCCGTGCCGTCCGTTGAACCGCGCCGTCGAACTGCCGTCTCGTCGAATGGCGGCCCAGAGGGGACAGTCGTGGCACCGCAGCGGCGCGCGTGCTCCGGCTTCGGGGTGGTGCCGGTCGGAAGGGGAGTCGGCGGGCTCAGGCCCGCGTATGGTCCGGATCTTGGTGGGGCGACGCAGGCATAGGTGGGACGGCCTCTTTCGGCGGGCCGGAGTAGGGGTGTTTCGCATTGCTGAGGGCTCGATCCGGGGTGTCCTGGTTGCCGCTGATGTTGCAGGGGTGTGTGCAGCGCCACGACGCGCCGCAGCCCTGGGTGTCCCCGGTCGATCGCGGCAGCCTCGTCCGATGTGCTCACGCCGTCGCCCCTTTTGCTGACTTGTCGGCACCTGCCAGCGTCCGGTGTGGACGTACGCCGCCCATTACTGCGGTGACTTGGCATACCGCGCCCGCAAGTGGGAAATTCTGTGGGCATGGTTGGTGGAGCGATCTACGATCGTTGGTCATGGTCGTACATACGCGCCGGAATCTGACGGATGAGTCGCCGAAGCGGGCGGCGGAGTCGGATGCCGAGTTTTTCGAGAGGATCGCCGGCCCGTTCTGGGACCAGGTTCGGGACGTGATCAACGCGTGGTGGTCGCACCTCCCTGACCAGGCTCAGCCAGGGCTTCGCAGTCGGCTACTGGATCGGAACTCCGACACGAATGTCTTCTCCGCGCTGTGGGAGCTGTATCTGCACGAGATGCTCCTCGGTTCTGGTTGTGCCGTGGAGATCGAACAACGAATAGGCACGCGTGGAAAGAGCCCCGACTTTTTGGTCACCCGCGACGGCGAGCAATTCGTCGTCGAGGCGATCTGGACAGCCCAGCGTCTACGCGACACCGTGTCCAACCCGCTCCCACCTCAGCTGGCCGATGCCATTGATGGAGTGCTGAGCCCAAACTTCTTCGTGTCGTACAAGGTTGACAGGAGCGGGTCGGCAACACCGCCGCAGAAGCGGCTCAAGGCCGAGCTGACACAGTGGCTCGCGAGCCTCGACCCCGACGAAGTTGCCACCGAGTACGAGCGCAAGGTGCCACTGCCCAAGTACACCTGGCAGGAGGCCGGCTGGTGTCTCACGTTCGAGGCGATCCCACGCAGTCCCGGCAAGCGAGGCAATCCAGCGAGCAGGACAATCGGAATCCATCCCGCGATCAGGCTGGACGACGAATCGAATCGTGTGCTCGACGCGGTCAAGAGGAAGGGCGGGAAGTACGGCGACCTGGCGCGGCCGTTCATCGTGGCGGTTGGCCATGCGGCCGTGTTCTCCGAAGACGAGGACACCGAGACCGCGCTGTACGGGACCTCGGTCGAGTACGCCCATGCTGGCGCACCGAGCTTCGGCCGAATGCTCGACGGCTATTGGACTGCCACCTACGACCACTTTCACAGCCGGGTCAGCGGCGTCCTCATCGTCGACAACCCGGCACCCTGGACCTGGACGCAGAACGTGCCTGTCCTCTGGCAGAGCCCCGACCCCGAGTCGCTTCCGGCCCCTGTCCTTCCTCCCTGGGCAACCGCGCGGTTGGTCGAGATCCAGGTCGAACGCGGGCCCGCAGTGTGCCCGATCCATACCGCACTCGGTCTGCCCGAGCACTGGCCCACCGGCGACGCCTTCCCCTGACGCCGGAGCAAACCGAGTTGACGGCAGCAGCGTCACCAGCCTTGCCGGTCTGAGCGTGGCCGACTCGTGTGCCTGGGAGGATCAACTGGCCACCGCACTGACGGACAGGCCGTCGGTTCCTCTGGCCTTCGAAGCGGCGCGTTGGCCGCGCCCCGATCTTCGGACACCCGTCGCTATTCGTGACTCTGCCATGCACCTGAAGTACGGGGTGAGGGACCATGACGGGAGAGTGCCTGGTCGGTCGATGAGGGACGTGTTTCCTGGCCTGGCGCACCCGCCAGGGATTCATCCGGTCCCCAGGCGGGAGGCTGGCATACAGATGGGGCGCCCTTTCCATCGGCCGGATGCAAGACCAACGAGGTACGTCTCCCGGACGTTCACGGGGCCCGGAACATCTGTGCACGACAGTCGAAAACCATCCCGGCCGGCACGTCGATGTGACCCTGCGCCATGACACCACACTCGGTGACCTGATTGGGGGCGTCGTTGTCAGGGGTAGACGGCGTTTTTCCTGTCCCCCGACGAATCAGCGGCGGCCGGCCGCAAGGAGGATGCCGCGGTCGTCCACCTCGTACTGTGTCGCGGTGGCTTCCGCGTGGCGCAGGAAGCTGGAGCGGACGTTGGCCACTGATGTCATTGGTCAGACGGGATCGTGCTCCTTCCAGTCCAGCGCCTGGATCGTTTCGAGGGGCCAACGACGATCCCTGTCTCTGTCAGGACGCCGGGCCTCGGCCTCATGCACGTACTGCTCGTACCAACGGATCTGTTCCCGGTGGAGCGCAGGCCGGGACAGGCGACCTACGGCGGAGTGGCAGGCACCGATGACTTGCGCGAGGACGAGCGTTGTCTCGGCGTCGCAGGAGGGATCACCGGGATGTTCATGTGGGATGCCGTACCACTCGGCGACCGTTTCCAGTGCGCGTCCGCCGGAGCGGAAGGGCTCGGCGTGCCGGTCCAGAACGAGCGGGTCGCAGATCGGTGACATGCCGTTGGCCAAGCGATCAGACAGTGGTGTGAGTCCGTGCCGGAGCAGCTCACTCTCCAACGTGGTCAGCACGAATTGGGCGTACCAGACCACCATCGGTTCCTTGGTTGCCAACTGCCCCACAAGCACGGTCGTCAATTCCTCCAGGGCTTGGATGGCAGGCATTCCGTGGGAACGAGCGTGCTCTACCGAAATGCCGTGCTTCTTGCGAGGGGTGACGGACAGCGGGCCGGGGCCAGGATCGATGAGCCAGAACCGATTCGTTCCGTCAGTGGTGTGCACTGCTGCGCCGAGAATGCGGTCGACACCGTAACGATTGCCGGTGGTTGCGATGTCCAGGGCCATGAGGCGGCGTCGGTGCCAGCCCGGATGGTGCCGGCGTGGTGGTGGAGCAGGCTCACGGACGTGGTCACGGTGATAGACGTCCCATCCGCCGAAGCCGGTGTTCACGAGCACCCCCAGCCCAGCCGGAACGACCGAGCCGCAGGTCTCGCACTCCCCGTCTCTCCGATTGGGGCGCATCGCGGATGTGTCCGACGTTGTGCCGTCCGGGTCGGGCGTCGGGGCGTGAGCCGGGTGGTAGGTCACCCAGCCACCCCACGCACTGCGGAGCAGTACGCCGGCCTCTGCCGCGACATCTGCGTCGCACCGGGCGCAGCGGCCCGCGTATTGGTTCGTGCGTAGCGGACTGTTCACTGCCTCGCCTCGATGAAGATCAGGCTCTGCAGCAGAGCAGGGTGTGGGTTCTCGTCGCTTGACACTGGTGCCTCAATCATCGGCTGCGGTAAGGAGTGGTGCTGCGTATTCGGGGGAGAGGTCCCATTGCAGGGCGATCGTGATCAGGAAACCCAACTCCTGCTGTTCGTCAATCGGTTGCACGATCACCCCTAGAGCCATGGTGACAGCGACATTCAGCACGTCCAGATCCCGGACGGTCTGCGCGCTTGTCGATTTCGCTCTGCACCCGGTGAGCCAGGAAGCCCAGTAAGTCCACAATCGTACTGATGGCAGGGTCTCCGGGATGGAGTTCCGCGATGATGCGATGTGACGCCTCGAATCGCCTCGCGGCCTCGTCGGCGACGCCCTGGTGGCACACGCCCACCGCGGACTTAACGGCTGGCCACCCCGTCGCGTAGGGGTCAGCGAGAGGGCGGGTGCGGGGTTGAACGGAGAATTCTGCGGTCTCGGCGTCGGCTTGGAGTTGTTGCGGGACAGCGTCTTCCCCGCCCATGAGTTCCAGCAGCCGTTCGCGAGATCCAACGACACGGCTCGCACGGCTGTGAGAAGGTCCCCAGCGACTCGATCGATGAACCGGTCAGTAGTCGGCCGAACGCTGAGTCCGCGAGTGTTGGAGACCGGTTCGTGAGATTCAGATCTGATCCGGTCAGGACAGTCAGGAACCGCTGTGCCTCGGCCGGTTCCGCGCACTGTGCGAGCAGATGAGCCAACAGGGTCATCCCGAGCCGTTCCGCCAGGATGCCGCGCAGCGGCACGAGTGCCCGGATCCGGGCCATGGACGCGGCAATCTCGGGTTGGAGGCTGGGTAGTGGATCCGCGTCGAGCAGCGCGAATTGCAGAAGAGTCCGACGGTATGCGAGCGCTACTTGATGCCGGTCTCGGTCAGTACGGTCTACAAGTTGGCGCCCTCACCGCCATCGCCGGCCCACAGCCCCATGATTCCCCGGCAACCGTCGGCTGTGATGGCGATGGCCACGTAGATGCGGGCGGTTGGCGACGCGCCCGTTGCGGATACGGATGTGGATCGCGTCGATGGTGATCACCGTACAGACCGCGTCGAGCGGGCGCGCCATTCCGCCATCGACTCCAGAGCTTTGTCGGTAGTCGTGGAGACGGATTCCTTCGTTGTCGTCATTCCGTACACCTCGGAGAGATGGGCGATGATCTCCCCGGACGTGAGTCCCTCCGCGGTCAGCGACAGCACCATCTCATTGAGCGGACTCGTCCTGCGGGTGTACTTGAGCAGCAACCGCGTGAAGTGCCCAGCCAGTCCCGTGAGACGTGCACGGTCACCGTGCCGACCTCCGGCATGACCTTCTTGGCCGGGTAGCCGTTGCGCATGTTGCCGCCCGCGAGCGGACCACGGCCGCCGGCCCGCCCGGCCTCTGCCGCGAGATGCACGTCCCTCTCGGCCTCCAGGGCGGCCTGCGACAGATGCTGGGCCGGCTCCGGCAGCAGCCCGACCTCATCAATCGGCAGCCCACCTCATTTGCAGACGGTGCAGTGGGCCGGGCGTCGGTCACAACCGCCCAGCGGGGCGGGCCATTGAGCTTGGAGGGTGCAGGGTGCGGTGCGCCGCCGATCCGAGCAGATCAGTATGAGCAAGAGGCGGTAGTCCGGGCAGATCGGCCCCTCTGCACTGCTGCAACGGGCCATACGTGACTCGCTGCATAGTGGAGGGGCCGACTAGTCGCAATGCCGTTGCTTTTGGTGTGGGCGTAGGCTGCTTGGCAGTGGGTCCCGGGGGTGGTGCGGGTGGCTGCGAGTGTGTCTGACTTATCGGGTCTGGGGCTGTTGACCTGGGTGTATCCGGCGGGGTTGGTGGATCGGGTGGTGGCAGCCTGCGACCGGTCCGAGCAGCGTAAGCGGCTGCTTCCTGCGTGGCTGGTGGTGTACTTCGTGTTGGGGCTGGCGCTGTTCTCGCCTGCTCCGTATCTGGAAGTGATGCGGCACCTGGTCGCGGGTCTTCGAGGTCTGGGGCTGCTGGGTGACTGGCATGTTCCGGCGAAGTCGTCGCTGTTTCGGGTCCCGCAGCGGCTGGGATCCGAGCCGCTGCGGGTGCTGTTCGCCACGACCGCGAAGCCGATGGCCACCGAGACGACTCCCGGGGCCCTCTGGCGTGGGTTGCGGGTGCTCGCGGTGGACGGGACCTGCTGGGATGTCGCGGACACCGAAGCCAACCAGGCCGCCTTCGGCCGTCCCGGCAACGGCCACGGGACCGTCAGGAGCGCTTTTGTGCAGGTGCGGATGGCCGCCCTGGTGGAGGTGGGCAGCCATGCGGTGCTGGACGCGGAACTCGCCGGCTGCCGGACCGGGGAAGTGACCCTGGTGGGCCGCCTGCCCCGCTCCTGCGGGCCAGGTCAACTCGTCCTGGCCGACCGCGAGTTCCTCGGCGTCCCGCTGTGGCGGGCATTCACCGCCACCTGGGCCGATCTGCTGTGGAGGGTGCCGGCCAACCGCGTTCTGCCGGTCCACAAGGAACTGCGTGACGGATCGTGGCTCTCTTCCATCCATGCCAACACCGACCCCGCCAAGCGTGACCCAGTCGACGTCCGTGTCCTGGCCTACCAGCTCAAAGACACGGTCAGGACGGCCGCTGCCGGCGAGTACCGCCTGGTCACCAGCCTCCTGGACGCCCGACGCCATCCGGCCCGGCAACTGGCCGCGCTCTACCGCGAACGCTGGGAGATCGAATCCGTCTTCGCCGAGATCAAAACCCACCAGCGCGGCACGAAGGTGGTCCTCAGCAGCAAGACACCCGACGGTGTCCTGCAACAGATCCGGGCCCATCTCCTGGTCCACCATGCACTGCGGGAGCTGATGCTGAGAACCGCTGCCACCCGCCAACTCGATCCCGACCGCGTCTCATTCACCGAGACCCTGCGCTCCGCTCGCCGCAGTGTGACCGTCACGCCCGGCAGCCTTTCCCCCCTGACCTCCTGGTCCAGGCACTGCGAAAACTCCAGGAAGACCTGCTGGAAAGGCTCCTGCCCGCCAGACGCCTGCGCAGCCAGCCCCATGTCGTCAAACGCAAGATGTCCAACTACTGGCTCAAACGGACTGAACACCGTCACTGGCCCCAGCCCACCGGCACCGGCACCCAAACCATCCTCGTCAAACGACCCCAACCCACAGACCCATAACGCAATGGCATTGGACCTAGGGCCTGTCCGGGAACCGACCGGGCGGGCCCTTGTCGCGTCGCGACCGGTCGCCGGAGGATATGGCCGGAGGGGGGGCTGAGCCATGGCCGAGAGGCGGCAGCGATTGCGGCGGGCGGCGCACGGCGCGTTCTTCGCCGGTGTGTTCTCCGTGCTCTATGCCGGAACGATCGCCGGTGCCGTGCTGCTGAACGAGGTTCTGCGCCGGCTCCATCTGGAGTCGGGCGACGAATGGACCTTTCCCGAGCGGTCGGAAGGCGTCTGGTTCGGGATGGTGGCCGGAGGTCTGCTGCCGTGGCTCGGCGCGCTGATCTTAGTGATGGGATGGCACCAGGAGGAGCGGACGGACGCCGACCGCTGGTGGCGCGAGACGTTTTTCCAGGCCCTCGCCGCCAAGGGAGCGGCGGCCCTGGCCCTGGGCATGTCCTGCGTGCTGGCCTGGTGCGGTGGCTGGATCGCTCGCTGGATCGATGGTTTCAACGGGGTGTTCGCCATGCCGTCGCGGCAGTGGGAGTGGACCTTCGCGGGGGCAATCGCCCTCGGTATGACGGTGTCGGCCGCCGTGTTCGGGGCCATGGAGGGGGCGAGGCCACGGCACCGCTGACCGCCGTGGGCCGCGCGGTCGCCCGAGCCCGCCGCCGCCCCTTCACCCGGCTGCCCGCACCTCCTAGGCTGCCCGCATCGATTTCCTTCGGCATGTCAGGGGCAGGGGGTCTCCGTGGGACATCCGACCGGAGCCGATGAGATCGGCTTATTGATCGGCGAGTACCGATACGACTGGGGGCGGGCCCGGCGCAACGCCGTCATCTGGCTTGTCGTCGGCGTGCTGGGCACCGCCGCGGCTCTTCCCGGGTTCATCTCCGCCATGGCCCACGCCGGAGAGAACGGCTACAGCTCGGGGCCCAACTACGTGCTCATCGTGGGCATATCAGGGCTCGCAGCCAGCGTCACCCTGCTGGCCCTGGGGTTCCCCCGCCGACGCGAGGTCCTCCGACTCCACCAAGGCGGTCTGGTGCACCGCCGCGCCGACATCGAACGCACCCTTGCCTGGCACGACATCGCCACGGTGGGGTACCAGGAGTACGACAACGCCATGGCCCGGTTCACGGGCACCGACGTGTGGTGCGTGATCCGCCCCAGAGCCGGCGACCCGATCCGGGTGACCGGCTACCACGACGGCGCCCACCGCCTGGGCAGCGCCGTGTGGCGCGCCGTCACCAAGGGCGAACCTCCGACCGCTGGAGAGGCCGGCCTGCGGTGGTGAGAGTCTCCGGGCATGGAGTTCTTCTGCTACCACCGTGACCGGCCCGGCTCCCTCCCGCTGCGGGAGCGGCTGGGGGAGGAGCACTGGTCGTACATGGACGGGTACGCGGCTCAGCTGATCGCCCGCGGTCCTACCTTCGCCGACGACGGGGAGACGCCCACCGGCAGTGTGCACATCGTCGGCCTGCCGGATCCCGCCGCCGCCCGCGCGTTCGCCTTCGACGAGCCCACCTACCAGGCCGGCGCCTACCGGGACGTACTGCTGCGCCGGTGGCGCAACCTGCTGGGGCGCACTATGTGGGAGTTCCCCGGCGGCCGGACCGGCGGCGACCGGTATCTGGTGCTGGGCCTCGGTCCGGATCCGGCCGCCGAGGTCACCGTGCCGCAGGACCGGGACGTCCACGGCTGGGAGTTCGGCGGGCGGCGCTGACGAACCCCGGTGGTGAACCGGGGAAACCCGTCCATCCCGGACGACGGGTGAAACGGACGGGGGGTCGCCCACGTCATGGGGGCATGAGGAACCCTACGAGCATACGGAGCAGGGCGACCACGGGTGCCGCCGTGACGGCCGTCGCCCTGGCGCTGGGAACGCTCGGAGGGTCGAGCGCCGGCGCGGAGACGGTCCCGACCGCGGCCGCCGGGTCCAGCACCGAGCCCACCAAGACTGTCAAGCCTGCCGGTTCGGCTCTTGCGGGCGGCTCCACCGAGCCCACAGAGCCCGCCGAGCCCACCCGGTCGGCCTTCGCGACCGAGCCCGTCACCGAGGTCACCTCGGTCGCCGAGTCCACGGCCGCCGGGCCCACCACCGTCGCCGACCCGGACACCACCCCCGCCCCGGCCCCCGCCACCACCTGCACCGGCACCGGCACCCAGCCCCTGGGCAGCCTCCCCGAGGCCACCGAGGACTCCCCGCTGGAGCGGACCGTCGCCCACGCCGACCGGATGGCCTCCGACGCCCGCTACTCCGCCGTCTACACCGGCATGTCCGTCGACTCCGAGCACCGGGCGGCCGACATCTACCGCATGCCCTCCGCCGCCTTCGACGCCGCGCTCTGCGGGGCCGCCGAGAAGGGCGTCACGGTCCGGCTGCACGACACCGACGTCAACCACGCCGAACTGGTCGCCCTGCAACGCCGGATCAGCGCGGACATGTCCCGCTGGGACGGCACCTTCCAACTGCGCATGGTCGGGCTGGACGTGACGTCCGTGGTCGTGGGCGTCGACGACCCCGCCGTCGCCGAGCCCATCCTGAAGAAGGCCTTCGGCGCCGGACACATCACGGTGCGGGTCGAAGAACCCGTCAACGCGTGGCTCCTCCCCGCCGACTGACCGCCGGCCGGCGGACTGCTTCGCGACGACGCGGGCACTAGACCCACCACTGCCCACCCGGTTCCGTCGGACGCGTGCACCCTTCTCCAGGAGTCCCCTTGCCGATCAGCCTGTTCGTCGCCCGTCGTCTCCGCAGAGCCGCGCGGGAGGCCTTCGGATGGGACGTGTTGCGTCCCGGGCAGCTCACCGCGATGAAGGCGGTCATGCGGGGGCGGGACGCCATGGTGGTGATGCCGACCGGATCGGGCAAGTCGGCGGTGTACCAGGTGCCGGGCACGCTGCTCGCCGGGCCGACGGTCGTCGTGTCGCCGCTGATCGCCCTCCAGCGGGACCAGATCGCCGGGCTGCTGCGCAACGGCGGACAGCCGGCCGTCGCCGTCAACTCGTCGATGTCCAGGGCGAAGAACGAGCAGGCGTGGGAGAGCGTGGGCGACGGAACCGCCCGGTTCCTCTTCCTCGCCCCGGAGCAACTCGCCAAGCAGGACGTGCTGGAGCGGCTTGCCACGCTCGGGCCGTCCCTCTTCGTCGTGGACGAGGCGCACTGCGTATCCTCCTGGGGCCACGAGTTCCGGCCCGACTACCTCAGGCTCCGGCAGGCCGCCGAGCGCGTCGGGCGCCCGCCGATCCTCGCCCTCACCGCCAGCGCCGCCGCCCCTGTGCGCGCTGACATCGTCGAGCAGCTCGGCATGCGCAAGGTCCGCGAGGTGGTGGCCGGATTCGACCGGCCCAACATCCGCCTGGAGGTCACCCGTTTCCTCGACGACGCGGCCAAGCGGCGTGCCGTGGTCGAGCGGGCGGCGGCCGAGCCCAAGCCGGGCATCGTCTACGTCGCCACCCGCAAGGACGCCGAGGCGTACGCCGCCGAGCTGGGCGAACTCGGCCTGAGCGCCGCCGCGTACCACGCGGGCAGCCGGTCGGCCGAGCGCAGCGCGGTCCATGATCGCTTCCTCGGCGGCGAGTTGGACGTGGTGGTGGCGACGTCGGCCTTCGGCATGGGCATCGACAAGCCCGACGTACGGTTCGTGCTGCACGCCTCGGTGCCCGGTTCCCTCGACGCCTACTACCAGGAGATAGGCCGGGCGGGCCGCGACGGCGAGGAGTCCCGGGCCGTCCTGCACTACCGCGTCGAGGACCTGGCCCTGCAGCGGTTCTTCTCCACCGGCCGCCCCGACCCGGACACCATCGCCGATGTCTCCCGACGCGTACGGGACCGCGCGACTCCCGTGACACCAGCGGAACTTCAGGAGGAGACCGGGCTGTCCGCCGCCCGGCTGACCGCGATCCTCAACCTCCTGGAGAGCGCCGGAGGCGTCACCACCGAACGCGGCAAGGTGGTCCCCGTGCCCGGGGCCGACGCGGAGCAAGTCGCCGCCAGGGCAGTCGAGTCGGCTCTCGCCCACGAGAGCATGGAACGCTCCCGGGTCGACATGATGCGCGGCCTGGCCGAGACCACCGGCTGCCGACGGCGTTTCCTGCTCGGCTACTTCGGCGAACGCCTCAACTCGCCCTGCGGCAACTGCGACCGGTGCGAGCAGCGACCCACCGGCGGGAGAGCCGACGCGGTCCCCGGCCGGGCCCGCCTCCGCGCGGCCTCACCCGCACGCCACGACCACCCGTTCCCGCCCGGCACCAGCGTCCACCACCCCCAGTGGGGCGACGGCGAGGTGCTCAGCGAGGAGGACGGCCGGCTCACCGTCCTGTTCGCCTCGGTCGGCTACCGCACCCTGTCCCTGCCGGTGATCCTGGAGAAGAACCTGCTCAAGACGGTCTCCTAGGTCCAATGCCATTGCGTTATGGGTCTGTGGGTTGGGGTCGTTTGACGAGGATGGCTTGGGTGCCGGTGCGGGTGGGCTGGGGCCAGTGACGGTGTTCAGCCCGTTTGAGCCAGTAGTTGGACATCTTGCGTTTGACGACATGGGGCTGGCTGCGCAGGCGTCTGGCGGGCTGTCCAATATGGGGGAGTCCTCGGTGAGTGGTTCGTGCGGCCATCCCTCGTACACGGAGACGGTGGAGATGTGGACCCACCGCCGGACTTGATTCCGCAGCACCGAGGTCGCCAACATCACGTCGCGGGGTGCAAGTTCGGAGCTGGACGTGTCGATCACGGCGTCCCATGGTCCTTGCTGCGCAAGGTGTTGGAGGTCGGCATGGACCGTGCGGTCGCCGTGAACTGGCTCCGTACCCTCAACGTCGGGTGCCGATCGTCCTCGGTTGAAAGTGGTAACCCTCCATCCCCTCGCCAATGCCCCTTCCACAATGCACTTTCCCAGGAACCAAGTTCCGCTGATGACCAAAATCCGCATGAGCTGATCCTGCCTCGGGAATGCAGGCGGGGGGCAGCTCGACGTGGCTTTGGGCCCGGGCTTCGGCGTAGTCGCGTGACGCCCTGTTCGTGGCGATCTACCGGGCTCAGCAGCGCTCTCGGAACGTGACAGGCACGGCTTTCAACAGCATGGAGTTCTCTGCGCCCCGTGATCCGAGTGGAAGACCGTGCCTGCCGACGCATCATCGCTGATCCCGCCTGCCGCTGACCAACTGCGCGAGCATCCCGAGGCCGTACCCGAGGTGGTCCCGGGCCTGCTGGAGCGGCTGGCCAGTCCCGGACCCGCATGATCCACGAGGGGTGCGTCACCGCCTGGCCGTCGTGCTCGCACTCACCGCGTGCGCGGTGCTGGTTGGAGCGACCTCGCCGCTGGCGGTCGGTGAATGGATCGCCGATGCCCTGGGGGCGGTACTGGAACAGGTCGGCGCCCGTCCCGATCCGCTATTGCCCAGGCGGGTCCTGCCCGCCGAGACCACGGTCCGTCGGCTGCTGGCCCGCATCGACGGCGACGCCCTGGACCGAGCCGTCCGAAGCTTGCTACGTACGCGATCCCCGTCGCCCCCTCGCCCTCAGATGATCATGAGCCGGGCGTCACGCGACTACGCCGAAACCCTGACCGTCGCGCACTGCTGGCGGTACTGGCGGGGCGATAGACCGTGAGGTTGCGGAAGGCCCGGCTGAAGTCTGCGGGGCTGGTGAACCCCAGCGGGCCGCGATCGTGCGGATCGGGCGCGCGGCCAGGTTGCGCCGGCACTGCTCTAGGCACCGCTCCCGGATCCAGCCGACGACGGTGTGTCCCTGCATGTGCGGCCAGTCGATGATGGTGAGCAGGGCGCCGCTGCCGTCGGCCTGGTCGCGGATGTCCTCGACATTGCATACCCGTCGACGGTCGTCCCATTGCACTGCCACCTGTAGGCCCGTGTAGCCGAAGATACTCTCGCGCCAGTGCGGTGGCCGGGCGGGCATGGGAGGGGAACGTCTTCAGCATCGCGCGCATCAATCATGTATCGATCATGTGTTCGAATCTGGCCAGATGGGGGCACCTGGGCCAGTGTGACGCTCGGCGATAGATGACCATTCGCAGTGTCAGTTGGCCAGCAGCCAGGAACTGCCCAGGCTCAACGGCGCGTGGTAGGCAGTCGAAGCCAGAATCGGCACGGATCTGTGGAGCTGTTTAGCGATGACCACACCACCCCTTCCCGTACCCGGGGCGCCTCCCTGGCCGTACTGCGCACACGGCGCAGAACCTGCTGCTACCGATCCCATCGGCTGCCGCGGCGTCCATGTTCCTGGCCACACCGCGTGCCTTGCCCACCTGGACCCCACCAACCGCGACGCCTACCTGGCAGGACTGACCCCCGGCACAGACGTCGACCACCGCGGCACCAGCTTTACCGAACCCCTTCTCAATGCCCTCCTTCGCGCCCTTCGAGACCCCGGCACTGGGCACCCCCGCCTCGGCGAAGCCAGGTTCTGGGACGCGACGTTTCAAGGCGACGCCGGGTTCGAGTCGGCGACCTTCCAGGACTACGCCGAGTTCGAGGCAGTAACCTTCAAGGGTAATGCCGAGTTCGGGTCCGCAACCTTCGAGGACTTCGTCCACTTCGAATCGGCGACTTTTGAGGGCCACGCCGGGTTCGGATCGGCAATTTTCATGTCCTACACCGGGTTCGTATCTACGACCTTCATGGGCAGCGCCTTTTTCAGGTCAGCGACTTTCCGGGGTGACGCCGAGTTCGAGTCGGCAGACTTCAAAAACGTTGCCTGGTGTGAATCAGTGACCTTTAAGGCTCTTGCCAGATTCGAGGCGGCAACCTTCAAAGGCGACGCCGGGTTCGAGGCGGCAACCTTCGAGGGCCTCACCGAGTTTGACTCAGCGACCTTCGAGGACTACGCCGAGTTCGGTGCAACGACCTTCCAGAGCACCGCCAAGTTCGGTGCAGCGACCTTCCAGGACTGCGCCGGGTTCGGGGCAGCGGTCTTCGACGGCTACGCCGAGTTCGGGGCAGTAACCTTCAAGGAGCACGCCGAGTTCGGTGCAGCGACCTTCAAGAACGGCGCCGGGTTCGGGGCAGCGGTCTTCGACGGCTACGCCGAGTTCGGGGCAGTAACCTTCAAAGAGCACGCCGAGTTCGGGGCAGCAACCTTCAAGAACGACGCCCAGTTCGAGCAGGCGGTTTTCGAGCGGTCGGTCAGCCTCGGGCCGTTGGTGTGTGCGGGGCGGGTGAAGTTGTCCGGGGTGGTGTTCAGCGGCCCGGTGACCCTGTCATTCGCCGCACGCCGCCTGGAGTGCCGGCGGACCCGCTGGTCGTCAACGGCCGAGTTGCGTCTGCGCTACGCCACGGTGGACTTCGCCCACACAGTCTTCGAATACCCCCTCACGATCGCAACGGAGGCTGCCCCTTTCGTGCTCGCCGACGGACAGCCGGTGGCAGAGGAGGCTCTGGCTGGCACGCCCGACGCCACGGTGCGCATAGCGTCGCTGCGTGGGGTCGACGCAGCACATCTGGTTCTCGCCGACGTCGACCTGTCGGGGTGCCTGTTCACCGGAACCGTGCATTTGGACCAGGTGCGCCTGGAGGGCACCTGCTCCTTCGACGCAGTGCCGCCCGGCACGCACTGGCAGCGCTGGCACCTGGTGCGGTACACCCAGCGCCGTACCCTCGCCGAAGAACACCACTGGCGTGCGAAGCGGCCGACAGCAGTCCCGGGCTGGAACACGGCGGTGTTTCACTCTGGACACGTCGGGCCGGCGCAGCTGGCACCGGTGTACCGGGCACTGCGCAAGGCGTTGGAGGACGCCAAGAACGAGCCGGGGGCAGCGGATTTCTACTTCGGTGAAATGGAGATGCGCCGCCACGACCGCACCGGCGCCACCCGCGCCGAACGGGGACTGCTGCACGGCTATTGGCTGCTGTCAGGCTATGGATTGCGCGCATCCCGGGCTCTTGGCTGGCTCGGTGCCGCCATGCTTGTCACCATCGTGCTGTTGATGGGATTCGGGATCCCGAAGGGCTCCCCGAAGCAGGAAGTGACCGGCACCGTGCCACCCGGCGGGGGCAAGGTCGCTTTCGAAATCGAAAAGGAGGACCCGCAGAACCCCGCCGGGAACAGGTTCACCAGCGAGCGCTTCGAGAGGGCACTGAACGTCACTCTCAACTCGGTGGTGTTCCGCTCCAGCGGACAGGACCTGACCACCGCCGGAACCTATACCGAAATGACCTCCCGCGTACTGGAACCCACCCTCCTTGCCCTCGCTGTTCTCGCCGTCCGTGGCCGCATCAAACGCTGACTACTTGCCACAACGTTTTCAGTAAGCCGAGACCATGCTGCCCTCGGCTCCGGCAAAAGAATCAAGGCAATGGGGACGGACCTGGACGCACCTCAGGCAGTACGCCTGATCCCACCTCAGCGACGAAGTCGAGACCGCAGTGGCCAACTATCTCTGAGGAAAATGGCCAACCACCGTTGAGCACCCATCGCTCACCAGCGGAACTCCCGACGCCTCTGGCCATCTATCGCTGAAGGTCACAGCGAGTGTGACGTTCAGGTGTGACGGAGTCCTTCAGCTGGCCACTAAGCATTTAAGTTGGCCAGTCTGGTACTCGGCAACGATTCGTCTGGTGAGGCCGCTGGCTCAGGGCCCGCCCGTTCCCGTGTCGTTAGAGGGACGCCAGGGTGGAGGCCATGGGATTTCGTGGGCGATCCCCGCCCCCCGGACGCCGAGATCGCAGCGCGCGGCCTTCAGAAATTCCGTGCGCGCCTTCCGGAACTCAAGGTATGCCTCAGGCCATGTGGCGATGCCGGTGGTCGGTATGCCGCGAGCCAGCCATTCGATATGCCAGAGCGCGTGGTTCAGTTTGATGGCAGCGGTATTGCTGTCCACATCGCCGAGGAGCCAGAGGGACTCGGCGAGCGCCGATCGGTGGGCCTCTGTTGCTGCGAGTTCTTTGAGCACCTCATCGGTCGGCTCCAGCGGTGTCGACCCGGTAGTGAGGCCCCGAGCGATGGCTAACCCTGTGTACCGGCTGCTGAGTTGCTTGACGGTGTGGGCGTATTCCGCATAGGCGTTGAGACGCCGCTCGTCCCATCGGACGGATTGCTGGCGCCGCCACTGAGCGCGCTCGTTCACGGCGGAGACGGCCAGGGACACCACCGCGCCGATGGCGACACCAACGAGAGGCAGTATCTGACTGGTGAGGCTCATCCTTCTCCCTCTTGAGTGGAACGAACTGTTTCCCGAGTTCATATCACCCGATGAGAACAGCGACACGGGGCGGAGGCCGGTGGCTGCTCCGGCGCCTGCTGCCGGTGCTCAGGACGAAACCGAGCGGATCAGCGTGGCCAACCGACGTACTAGATGGCCAACCGAAGTGCTCCTTACCTTGTTAGCGGGTTGGTTCTGGTCCTTCGTACGATCGGCAGACCCAGGGGCCTGGGTGTGGCTGAAAGCGCTCATGCCGTACGTGTGGCCCTGACTGATGGCCGCCCAGCGCCCCGCGACGCACGGCCACTCATTGAGACCCGTGCAACGTGAAAAGTGCAGGTGAGGTGGGCTGGTGTGCGGGCGAGTTGCCGTGCTCGCGCTGGGCGGCGGCGGGTACCCATGGTGAAGATCGTCTGCCCCTGTCGGCTGTGGCGGTTCTCGGGTTCCGCTGCGCCCCTCTCGGGGCCGCTCCTACGATCCGTGACCGGGCGCTACGCGGTGAGATCGCGGGAGGGTGCAGGGTATGGGAGACCTGGAGCGGATCATCGCTCGCCGGAGCGAACTGGACGCGCTGGCGGAGGAGTTGGCCGGGCAGCTGCAGGAGGTCCAGGCCGAGCGGGAGGAACTGCTCCTGGGTGCGCAGGCCGCGGATCCGGTTGGAGGCGCGGTGGCCTCGGCCACGAGGTCCTGGTCGAAGCCGACCAGCACGGTCAGCTCGGCGGTGATCTCGTCGGTTAGCTGAAGCGAGCGCAGGGTGTGCGGCATGGTCCGGGCGGCGTCCGCGATCACCGCGGCGTCCTTCGCGTCGGTCTTCGCCTCGCCCGGGTAGAGATCGGCGATTCGCCGCATCGAGCGTCCGGGCAGGTAGGCGACCTTGCAGCCGACGTCCCCGGGCGACCGTCAGGGGCAGGGCTCCGATCGTGGCGGGCTGGTCCACGATCACTAGCACGGTGCCGAGCTTCGCGGTCAGCTTGTCGAAGACGGCCAGCAGTTTCGGCTCGCTGCTCCTGTGCGGCCATCGCCTGAAGTAGCTCCCGATTCGCGGGTCACTTCTGCCTGCGGGCGTATTCGGAGGGTGTCTGGCCGTACTCCTTCTTGAATGCGCGGACGAAGTGGCTGCTGTCGGCGAACTGCCAGTGTGCGGCTATTTCCGAGACGTTCGGGCGAGGGCCCGGCGCCGTCAGTTCGAGGCGGGACTGCTCCAGGCGTCTGCGGCGGATATACGCGGTCACCGAGTCGTCGGTCTTGGCGAAGGCCCGGTGCAGCGTCCGTACGGAGACGTTGAGTTCGCGGGCCAGAGTCGCGGGGGAGAGGTCGGGGTCGGTGAGTCGGCAGTCCGCGATGTCCCTGGCCGCCTGGGCCAACGCGGGGGCCAGCAGGGGTTCGGTGTCGTCGAATGTCTGCGTGAGCACCCCTTTGGCCAGTTCGAGCAGGGAGTTGCGGGCGGCTCGTGCACCGGCGGGGGTCAGGTCGTCGAGCGTCGCCTCGACTATCTCGGTGTGCGCCATGAGCAGTCGTAGCTCGGGCGAGTCGGCCGGGCCGACGGTCGCCCGGTCGCGGATCAGCGGACTGAGCGGCGTGGCCGGCAGGATCAGTACCTTCGCGGTCGAATGCGGAGCCACCTCGAAGCGGGCCGGAGGGCCGTTGTGGCGCACGATGAACTGCCCAGCCGGTACGGCGGTCTCGCCCCGGCTGCGCTGAGAGACGAAGCGCCACTCGCCGCGTCCCATCACATGCACCAGGACCCGGTCCTCAAGGTGGTGGGAGGAGCCCCTGGTGCCGCCTGCCATCAACTCGCCGTAGACGCCCGAGATCACCGTGTCGTGCACCCTGGACGCACGGACCCGGACCCGGAACTCACCCGATCCGACAGGCTCCCAGGGCGGAAGCGGAAGTGCCTCTCCGATCTGGGACTCCCACGCACGCCGGAAGACGTCGAAGCCGTTCCGCACGGTAGTCGGGGTAGTCGGGGTGGTCGGGGCCGTCGTGTCGACGAAGAACTTCCTTCCCGGTGCCGGTCCGCCGGGCTGAGGTTCGGTGTGTTCCGTGTCGTTCATCTCAGCGCCTCGCCTCGTCCTGCCGACGACCGCCGCACCCTCGGGGCCTGATTCCACCACGGCATTCCGGCACGGCCCGGATCGTCCGGCACTGACGTTCCATCGGAGTGACGCTGTCGTACAAGTGCACGCCGCTGCGGTCTCCCTAAATTGAGCAATGCGGGCATCGATGTCGCAACGCGCGGAGACAGCGCGATTGCTTGCATGTTTCCGCCTCATGGTAAGTACTGAAGGGTTCCAGCTGTCATGTCTGACACCAATCTCGGCACCGACGTTCCGTCGAGCGATCCTGCTGCCGATGCCGGCGCTGTCTTCGACCTGCTGATCGGCCTCGTCCGCGCCCAGGTGCTGAGGGGCATAGCGGCGCTGCACATCGCCGACCACCTCTCCGACGGAGCGATGACGGCCGAGGAGGTGGCCGAGCGCGAGGGCAGTCATCCGCAGGCCACCTACCGTCTGATGCGCGCGGCCTCCTCGATCGGCCTGCTGAGCTACGAGGGGGACCGTCGTTTCGGTCTCACCGGCCGGGGCTGCCTGCTGCGTTCCGGGGTCCCCGGCTCCATGCGCTCCCTGGTGCTGGCCCAGACTGGCCAGGCGCTCTGGCAGTCCTGGGCGACCTTCTCCGAGGCCGTGCGGGAAGGCAAGACCCAGACCGACAAGGCGCTGGGGATGGAGATCTTCGAGTACTACGCGCAGCCGGAGAACGCCGAGGAAGCGGCCCTCTTCGCCCAGGCGATGGGAGACCTGTCGGGCCTGGTGACGCAGGGCGCCGTGGCCGCCGTATCCACCGCCGGTGTGTCCACCGTCGTCGACGTCGGCGGTTCGAACGGTGACTTCGTCCTGGCGCTGCTGGAGGCCGGCCCGGGGCTGAGCGGGCAGGTCCTCGACCTGCCGCACGTCGTCGAGGCCGCTCGCGCCGAGGCCGACAAGCGTGGCCTGTCCGGCCGTTTCTCCGCAGTGGGCGGCGACTTCTTCGTGGAGGTTCCACCGGCTGACCTCTACCTGGTGAAGACGATCCTGCACGACTGGGACGACGACCAGTGCACGACCATCCTGCGCAACTGCCGGTCCGCCGTGCACGAGGGAGGACGCGCGCTGGTCGTCGAGATGGTCGTCGGCGAGATCGGCAAGCCCGACCTGGCCACCCTGTCGGACATGGCCATGCTCACCACGACGAACGGCATGGAACGCGACCTGGCCGAGTTCGACGCCCTGTTCGCGGCCTCGGGATGGCGCCGGTCGAAGACGTACCCCGTGGGTAACGGCTACTTCGGTCTGGAACTCGTCGCCGTCTGATCCGGCCAACGGCTCGATTGCCAAGACGCTT
The DNA here is from genome assembly GCF_042715345.1 of Streptomyces sp. NPDC058697. NCBI lineage: Bacteria > Bacillati > Actinomycetota > Actinomycetes > Kitasatosporales > Streptomycetaceae > Streptomyces > Streptomyces sp. NPDC058697. Next base: position 236,240 of record NZ_JBHXSU010000004.1, on the reverse strand, counting down.
CCCCCCGGGCCGTACCCCCATTCACACCGTGAAGTCACTGCGTGGCACGCGGATTGGTCACGCCGACACGGACACTGTGAGGTGCGGCGAGGGGAGCGATCCCCGTCCACGCTCCGTCAGCAGGTCGGCGCCCTTATGCCGCGGCGGGCAGGGCACATGGTCGGCGGCCGATGACCAGGGACGGCCAGGTGCTCGTGGCCGCGACATGTCCGCGGCGACGTGGTAGATGAATCGCCCCGAACTTGGCTGCCAGCACGGCCCGTTGGCCTTCCAACGCGCTCATGCCAGACCAACGAGCCACGCAACGGAAAGCCACGAGTTAATGATCTGCACGCCCGGCGCGGTCTGACGGGAAGATAGCTGACGATTCCCGGTTAGGGAAACCGGTCCTTGTTCGGATGCTTTGTACCTCTGCTGGACCTCCTGCGGTCCTCAGGTCAGTGCAGGCATCGGAAGAGGAAGTATCAGTAATGTGCGAAGAGACCTTCGGGCCTCGGACTAGGGGAGACCAGACCTGGCACGAGCAGGCGGCTTGCGCGGATGCCGTTGAGGTGGCAAGGGGCCCTGACCTTTTCTTCCCAGCAGCGCGTGGAGATGAGCAGCGTGTTGGCCTGGCGAAAAGGCTTTGCTCGGCCTGCCAAGTCAGGAAGACGTGCCTTGAAGCCGCTCTGGAGGGTAGCGGTGCCGACGGTATTCGAGGCGGTATGACGGAGGCTGAGCGCAAGGCCGTTCGGCACCAGTTTGAACTCCGATGTGACCCTGCTCGGGTCGATGCAGCAATGTCGGGAAGGGATGTGTACCTCACCGGGGCAGAGCGGCGGGAGCTGATTCGGCGGGCTGCCAGGTCGGGGACGCCAACTCTGCGCGTGGCGAGCGTTCTCAAGGTGTCGGAGGGGCATGTGAAGAAACTCCTCCGACTGGAGCATCGCGAGAGCGCGAGCACCTGTCCGGAGACACTGGGTGTTGCGGAGGCCACTTACGACGCGATTTCGGCATGAGCCGTACCGAGTCGGTCGGAGGCCCCTGCGGCGAGGGAGGTGGCCGATACCTGGGTGTCGATGAGGCAGCAACGTACCTCTGTGTGAGCCCACGCTGGATGTATCGCGAATCCGGACGCCACGGCGTACCTCGGTACTATTTAGGCGGGAAGCTCAGGTTCAAGGTCGTGGACCTGGACAACTGGGCACAGCAGCAGAAGGTTGTATGAAGGGGCCGGGCGTTCGCCCGGCCCCTTCGCATTACAGACCTTCGTCGAGGAGTCGGGCGGCACGACCGATCGAGGCGGGCATGAGATGGCGGTAGATCTTGAACGTCATGTTGATGTTCTTGTGACCCATCCACTCCGCGACGTCGGTGACGGGTATCCCCCTGGCCAGACAGTTGGACGCGAAGGAGTGACGCAAGGAGTAGGCGGTGAGCCTTCTTGCGATACCTTCCCTCTTCTTCGCTGCATTCCATTGGTATTCGAGAGTTGTGTGCGCCCAATGCGCGGAGCGTCGCGTTCGCAGGAGGTAGCCGTGCACGTCGGCACCGTGATCCTTCTCATATCGAAGGAGTGACTCGCGGACCGTCCAAGGCATGGGAGATTCGCGGAACTCTCCGACCTTTCGGTGCTTGAGTCGTGCTCCAGATTGGCGGCGTAGGCCTCGCCATTTCGGCAGTCGCAGCCGGACATCAGATCGATGACGACCCGCAGACCGTCGCTGCCGGCAGCCTTGAGGGCGTGAATCTCGTCCATTGTCGGGATGGTGATTTTCCGAGGGATGTACTCGAGTGGGATTACTCCGTCGAATGGGTCCTCGGAGATCCCGCCGCGGCGGCGTGCGTCGAGAAGGATCTTTTTCAGGGTGTCGAAGGCGTTCTGTTGTGCGGCGAGCCCGACGGAACGTTCCTCCATCGACATGATGAAGTCGTCGACGACCGTCGACGTGAACGTGCCCATCCGACGGGATTCCAGGACGGGGAGAATCTGGCTGCCGAGAACCTGGTTGACTGAGCGAACGCTGCCTGGGGCGTAGTGACGCTGCCGGGTGAGCCAGGTGGAGGCGTACTCCCCGAAGCGCTGTTTGCCGATCTCGCGCTTGAGGTCGGCCTGCTGGCGCGGAGTGCTTCGTTTCTCCTTGTAGACCTTGGTCAGTCGGTCTAGCGCGTCCTCCTGCCTTGCGTACCCCGATTCCTCGAGCTGGCGTCCGGTAGCGTCGCGATAGCGAACGATGTACAGGTGGGAGCAGCGACTCTGGTGGGAACAGGCACAGTTCTTGAAGAAACTGCCCATCCCGCGTATGAGCTGGGTCGCCAACGTGCACGTCTCCTGACTCATGCTGGGAGTTTGCTGACCAACGGCCCCTCAGCATGGTCCTGACCTGCGGCCGCGCCAAACTACGCGACGTTGATGAGCATCTTCATGGGTACCTCCTGGTGAGCCTGGCAGGCGGGGCCTCGTCCTGCGTTTTTGCTGTTCAGAGTAGGTGAAGCTCGTTCATCGATCTTGGCGAATCGTGGTGCCCTGTGGCGGTGCTGACGCTGACTCGATGCTGACTTCGGCGACGGAGTGCCAGGTCTTCACAGCGGTCGGACATGCGGCGGCTGGAGTACCGCTCTGGGCAGTATCAACCTTGCGGCGACGAAGGTCACCTGTGCCTGCGCCGTGGCTTCAGGGCCGTGGGGCGTCCGGATGTGTGGCTGGTGCCGGGTCGTGCGGGGAGCGGGACCAGCTGGCCAGTAGCTTCAGGCGTTCCGCGGAGGGGGAGCCTGGTTCGGCGGTGGAGACGCCCAGGGTCTGCTCGGGGTCGTCGGCGGGGGTGAAGGCCTCGTAGCCCAGGACGAGTTCGCCGACGACGGGGTGGTGGAAGCGCTTGGTGCCGTGGGTGCGCTGGAACACGTCGTGGTCGGCCCACCAGTGCCGGAAATCCGCGTCATGGACGGAGAGTTCGCCGATGAGCTCGGCCAGGGCGGGGTCGTGCGGGTGACGTCCCGCGTACAGGCGAAGTGCGGCGACGATGCCGCGGGCCGCGCCTTCCCAGTGGGCGTACAGGGACCGGAAGTGGTCGTCGAGGAAGACCAGGCGGGCCATGTTGCGGCTGCGGGCGGGCAGGACCTCGAAGTCCGTGTACAGGGCACGGGCGAGGTCGTTGGCGGCCAGGACGTCCATGCGGCGCCCGTAGACGAGGGCGGGGACGTCGGTGAGGCTGTCGAGCAGCAGTCGCAGACCGGGGCGGACGCGCTGCGGGGGCAGCGGGCGAGGACGGGTGCGGGTCGGTTTGGCGATCCGGAACAGGTGGCCGCGCTCCAGATCGTTGAGGCGCAGGGCGCGGGCGATCGCGTCCAGGACGGACGCGGAGACGTTGAGGTGGCGTCCGCGCTCCAGACGGACGTAGTAGTCGACGCTGACGCCGGCGAGCTGGGCGACCTCCTCGCGCCGCAGGCCCGGAACGCGGCGGGCGCCGGGCTGGGGTGCCAGGCCCGCCTCCTCGGGGGTGATCTTCGCGCGGCGGGAGCGGAGAAAGTCCCGCAGCTCGCTGTTCGGTTCCTGGGCCATGTCTCCACCGTAGACCGGGTGACCTGCGGAGGAGCTGTGCCAAAGGGGGTTTGTCGGACCCCCGGTCAGAGCGGGTCTCCCACCCCGGCCGCGAGCGGTGCTCGTCTGGTGGAAAGCACGCACGCACCAGGAGGTACCCCTGATGAAGTACAGGATTCTCGGCGGCACCGGCATATCGGTGAGCCACTACGCACTCGGCACGATGATGTTCGGCGCGATGGGCAACACCGACCACGACGAGTCGGTCCGCATGATCCACACGGCTCTGGACGCCGGGATCAACCTCGTCGACACCGCCGACGTGTACTCCGGCGGAGAGTCGGAGACGATCGTGGGCAAGGCGCTGAAGGGCCGCCGCGACGACATCGTCCTGGCCACCAAATTCGGGCTGGCGATGGGCGAGGACCCCAACCGTGGCGGCGGCTCGGCCCGCTGGATCCGCCGCGCGCTGGAGGACAGCCTGCGCCGCCTGGACACCGACCACATCGACCTGTATCAGATGCACCGCCCGGACCCGCACACCGACATCGACGAGACCCTTGGTGCCCTGTCGGACCTGGTCAGGGCCGGGAAGGTCCGTGCTGTCGGCGCCTCGTTCTCCTCTCCCGAGGACATGGTGCAGGCCCAGTGGACGGCCGAGCGCCGCGGCCACCACCGGTTCCGCACCGAGCAGCCGCCGTACTCGATCCTCACCCGCGGTGTGGAGAGCCGGGTGCTGCCCACCGCCCAGCGCTACGGCATGGGCGTGCTGACCTTCGGGCCGCTCAACTCCGGCTGGCTCTCGGGCCGCGCGGATCCCACCGCCGGGCACCGCAGCGCCGGCGCGGGGGCGAAGATGTTCGACCTCACCCAGCCGGGCGTACAGGCCAAGGCCGATGCCGTGGGCAAACTGACCGCGCTGGCCGCCGAGGCCGGGCTGCCGCTGCCTCATCTGGCCACCGCTTTCGTCCGGGCTCATCCGGCTGTCACCGCGGTACTCATCGGCCCGCGCCGCCCCGAACAGCTCACCGACCTCCTCGCCGCGGCCGACGTAGAGCTCGGCGACGACCTCCTCGACCGCATCGACGAGATCGTCCCGCCCGGAGTCGACGTGAATCCCGGCGACTTCTACATCGACCCCACCCCGGCGATCACCGACAAACGCCTGCGCCGCCGTTGAGGCCCGCTCGCCTCCATGCCCGCAGGCACAGGCGGACCCGCTCTCCTGCGGGGTGCGCGTCCTGCCGAGTGATCGCAGACGGCCGTCCGGCAATCAGCGCGCGACGCCGCGCATCAGTCCCTCGAGGTCGCGTTCGCCGGCCGGTGTCTGTGCCCCGTCCCGCAAGCCCCCGCTGATCAGCCGCCGAGCGGCCGGCAGGCTGAACGTGGCGGCCCAGGCGTCGTTCTCACGCACGAGTCCCTCCTTGAAGTCTTCGGCGGGCAGCGAGCGCTTCGCCGCTTCGATGACGCCGTCGGGCAGCGCGGCGATATCGCGAGCGACACGGTCGACGTACTCGTCGAGCTCGTCGGCGGGCACGGCCCGGTTGATCCAGCCGTAGGACGCCGCGGTCTCGGCATCGAACAGGCCGGCGGTGAGGACCACCTCCAGTGCGCGGTTGCGACCCACGCGGTCCCGGAGGTACTGCGTTCCGCCTCCGCCGGGGACGATGCCCATGAGCGCTTCGATCTGACCGAGTCCGGCGGTCTCGACGGCGGCGAACGCCATGTCCGCCGCGGCTACGAATTCCGCCCCGCCCCCGCGCGCCTTCCCCGCGAGCTTGACGATGGTCACCTGCGGCTGGTGGCGGATGAGCTCACCGACGGCCTGGAACACGTTGACGTCCGCCGGTGCCGACGCGGCGAGCTCCTGGAGGACGTCCATCTCCTCCCCGATCCGCATGTCCACGTGAGCGAGGAAGAATTCAGGGTCGGCGCTCGAGAAGACGATCACCCGGACCGATGGATCGTCGGCGAGCGTGGTCAGCACGGTGCGGAGCTCGCGCATCATCGTCGCGCCGATCACGTTCACCGGTGGATTGTCGAGGACGATCCGTGTGACGCCGTGTTCGCTGCTCACGCGCAGGGTGGAGTGGGCATCGTCCGCCATGCGGTCTCCCTAGGTTGTCAAAAGGTATGTAGGTTTGCGATGCATACCTACCGTCGGCGGCGCCGCTGCGATCGTCAAGGACGCACTTTGGGAGAACCAAGGCACATGAAGGACACCGACCCGCACGGAGTTGATGCCGAAGAGCGCATCGTTTTCCGGGCCGACTGCCCCAGCCGGCCGATCCTCGACCAGATCGCGGACAAGTGGTCGATGATGGTCATGGCACTGCTGGAGCGGCCCACCCGGTTCAATGAGCTGAAGCGTGGTCTGGAGGGTGTGACGCAGCGCGTCCTCACTCAGACACTGCGTCGCCTTGAGCGGAACGGCATGATCCAGCGCAAGGTACTGCCGACCTCACCGGTCGGCGTCGAATACTCCCTCACACCGCTGGGCGAGTCCCTGCGCGAGCCGTTCGGGCATCTCTACAACTGGACCGTCGAGCACAGCGCGGAGATCCAGAACTGCCGGCAGGCGTACGACAGCAGGGGCTGACGCCTGACCGCCTGTCCGATGGTGAAGTCCTGCCGAGCGGCCGCCTGTTGGTGCATCAGCAGTCTGCTTCTTCGGGCGCGAGGGAGTTGCGTTGCGCGGCCTGGGCGACGCGGGACAGCAGGGTGCGCAGTTGTTGGGCGTCGAGGTCGGTGAGCAGGCGGGCCTCGGCGGCGGCGAGGCTGTGGCGTACCTGGTCGAGGCGGGCGCGTCCGGTGTCGGTGATCAGGACCAGGCGGGCGCGGCGGTCGCGGGGGTCGGGCCTGCGGGTGACCAGTTCGTGGGTTGTCCAACCCCGGCACCTTCAGCCAGGACGACCTCGCCGCCTACGCACACGAGTACACCGGCCGAGAGCGGCTGCGCGGAGGCTTCGAGCACTACCGCACTCTGCTGGAGGACGGACGCGAGAACCGCGCGCTGCTCGCCGAGAAGAAGCTGCCGATGCCCGTCCTGGCCATCGGCACCGCCCGCTCCGGCACCTCCACCGCCCGGGCCCTGGCCCCCCACGCCGATGACGTGCAGGGCGCAGTCGCCCCCACCGGGCATTTCGTCGCCGAGGAAGACGCCGACTGGTTCGTCGCCGAGGCGCGGGCAACGTCGTATCCGCTCGCCGCCGCGAACCCGGGGAACGTGATGATCTCGTTCTGCGTGGAGGACGCGGCGACCGGAACCGTCACGGTGCTTGAGCAGTGGGCGTCCCAGGAGGCCCTCGACCGGCATGTGGCCACCCCGGAGGTCACGGCGCTCCTCACCAAGTGGGGTCCGCGGATACGCAACGAGGTGCGCAGGTTCGACGCCGACGAGACGGACCCCCGCGCCTGAACCGAGCCCGATCGGTCATGGGACCGTGCCCTCGCTGCCTGGTCTCTGGCCCTGAACGGCACGGATGGCTGTGAGTCGGGCAGTCCACGGAAGGTTGCACACGGACCCGCCCCGGTGGTCGGTCGGCCGGGCCGCACACTTCAGGAGATGGCCCGCAGGGTGCTGTGCCGGCGCCCGCGGCGGAGTTGTTCAACGGCCTCGGCGGTTTCGTCGTCCGAGGGGAGGAAGACGGTCAACTGCTGTGCGTCAGCGGTGAGTTCGAGTGTCTCGCGCAGCAGCCGGAGCTCGCATCCGGCGGGATGGCTGAGTCGGAGGACGCCGCGTTGCGGAACGACGTGCCGGTTCAGGCGCCGGGTCAGTTCGGGGCCGGCAAGGGGTGCTAGTTCCGCGGTGAACCACTCGGAGTTCTCGACGGACGGGGCGAGCCACAGGTCGAATGCCTGCTCGTCGGCGACGTCGTCCCAGTCGGTGAAGAAGGTGCGGGCGCGGGGGTCGGCGAACACGTAGCGGGTGAGGTTCGGGGCTTCGCTGTCGAGCAGTCCGCTGTCCTTCGTCACCGACTGGTAGGCGGAGGTGTGGGCGAGGATGTCACCCAGCCGGTTGGTCACCACGGCGATGCCTGGTTCGAGGAGGCGGAGCGTCTGCTGAACGGCGTCGCGCACATGCCGGGGCGGGGGCGCGGGCCGGGAGTGGGCAGTGCATTCTCCGCCTGTGATCTTCGTGAGGTAGCGCAGGTGGGCGCGCTCGGCGGGGGAGAGGCTCAGAGCGTCGGCGAGAGCGTTCACCACCGCCACCGAGGGATTGCGGTCACGGCCCTGCTCGATACGGGTCAGGTATTCGACACTGATGCCGGCGCGCGCCGCGAGATCCGTGCGGCGCAGCCCCGGTGAGCGGCGGCGGCCTCGGTCCGGGAGGCCGAGTGTCTCCGGCTGGACACTGTCGCGCTTGCTCCGGATGAAGTCTCCCAACGGCGTACCCATGTCTTGAGGATAGGCCGGGCCGGACCGGTCGCGGCGGGCTTAGGGAGGCCCTGCGGGGGCCAGCCTGAGCTCGGCCTGGCTGTGGCCGAGGGCCGACCCGATGGTGGTGGGCATGGAGAACAACACACACAAGCTGGTGGTCATCGTCGCGAGCGTCCGCGAAGGGCGGTTCGGTCCGGTGGTCGCGTCCTGGCTGGCTGAACAGGCCCACTCACACGGCGGTTTCGACGTCGATGTCGTCGATCTGGCCGACGTCGAGATCCCGCTGTCCCTGCCCGCGGCATCGCCGAAGTACGCCGGCGACGACTACCCCCGCCCGGCCGGGATGCGGCACCTGACCGCCGCGCTGGAGAGCGCGGACGCGTTCGTCGTGGTCACACCCGAGTACAACCACAGCTACCCCGCCTCCTTGAAAGCGGCCATCGACTGGCACTTCACCCAGTGGACGGCCAAGCCCGTCGCCTTCGTCAGCTACGGGGGCGCGGCGGGCGGCCGCCACGCTGTCCTGCACCTGGAGAACGTGCTGACCGAACTGCATGCGGTGACGATCCGTGACGGTCTCGCCTTCCCCAACTACTTCACGGCATGGCAGGACGGCCGTCCGCTCGACCCCGATGCCCCCGGGTACGCCAAGACGCTGCTCGACCAGCTGGCCTGGTGGGCGGGCGCACTCAAGTCGGCACGCGAGGCCGCCCCTTACCCGGCCTGACCGCGGCGCCGACCCGCTGGGAGACCTCGGCGGCGGGATTTCATGCAGCTGCAATGATCAATCCCTCAACTGCCTGCTGGACATGGAGTGGTGAAGCCTCGGACAACGCGGTCTGAGCCGCGCTGGCCGGACCGCACGCCCGCTTCGCGGAACGGGTGGGCCGGGCCGCCACGACCACGCCGACCGAGTGAGGTCGTTCGAACTGCTGGCGGAGGAATGGAGCCGGAGGTGAACGGGTGGCGGAGGCCGGTCCGGGCAGCCAATACTCTGAGCTCCGTCCGTACTGTCTGGGGGAGTCGTGACAAGTAGGTTCACCGAGTTGGCCGTTGACTGCCATGATCCGGAGAGGCTCGCGGTCTTCTGGTGCGAGGTCCTGGACTTCAAGGTGATCGAGCGGAGTGGGGGCAAGGTCGAGATCGGCTCCTGGGTGCCGACCGTCGAGGATGTCCGGGCCCGCCAGATGCCGCCGACCCTGCTGTTCGTGCCGGTGCCCGAGGGCAGGACCGTGAAGAACCGGCTTCACCTCGACGTCAGCCCGATCGACGGCAGTACCGAGGACGAGGTGACCAGATTGCTCGGCCTCGGCGCCTCCCGGACGGATGTGGGCCAAGGCCCGGGCCGAAGCTGGGTGGTCATGGCAGACCCCGAGGGCAACGAGTTCTGCGTCCTGCGCACCCTGGCACCGCAGAACTAGGCCGGTTCAGTCGGCGATGTCGACCCCGTATCCGCGGGCGAGGGCGCCCAGGCCGTGGTCGTAGCCCTGGCCGACGGTGCGCAGGCGCCAGAGTGGACCTCTACGGTAGATCTCCGCGAGGAGCATGGTGCGTTCGGTCGTGGCGGCGTCCAGGGTCGCCCGGGCGACGGGCGCGCCGCTGTTGCCCGCGGCCGCGCCGATCTGGATCGCGCCGACCGTCCCGAAGGTGGCGACACCGTCGATGGCCGCGGCGACGACGACCTTGCGGGTCGCGGGCGGCAGGGAGGCCACGTCGATGGCGATGGTCTGTTCGGCCGGACCGCCGGTGAGGAGCCGCACGGTACCGGCGGGGCTCTCCGGGGCGCCGTAGAAGATGAACTCCTCGTCGAAGGTGACCTGTTCGTCCTCGTCGAGGAGGAACGCGACGACGTCGATCTCGCAATCGGCCTGCGGGGCCCAGCTGGCCGTGATGTACCAGTCGGGCGCCGGTCCGCCGTGCGGCACGGGCAGATCGGTGACCCCGCCCCTCGGCAGCACCCGTGGTTCCTGGGTTCGGAAGGCCGCCGTGCCCCGGTCGATGGAGGCAGGCGCGCTGAGCCAGTGACCGTCATGCACGGGGAGTTCGAGGGCGGTGATGCGGTTCATGCGGCGGTCCGTCTCCCCGCGGGCGAGAAGGACGACGTCGGTGACGCTGGCCGACAGGTTGATGGCCGCGGATCCGCCCAACTCGACGACGCGTGTACGGGCCGCCGCGGCGTCGGCGTGGACCCCGCCGAGCACCAGTACCCGGTGGCCCGCCAGTGGATTGTCCAAGGAGCCGACCGAGTCGACCGAGTCGCCGGGTTGGCGCGGGACGGGGACGGGGGCGAGGGCGGGGGCTGGGACTGAGGCGCCGGGGGAGGGCGACAGCCGGACGGGCTCTTCCGGGACCGGTGCTGTGATGGATTCCGGCTCGGTGACCTGGACTTGTGCCTTCCCCGCACCCGCCCCCGTCCCCGCACCCGCATCCGTCGCCGTCTCCGTCGCCGGTGCCGCCACCGGCGCGATCACCACGGCGGGAGCGGCCGTCGCCTCGTGCGCCGTCCCGGGCCGTACGTCGGCCAGCAGCCGCAGGAAGGTGTGCTCGTCGATGACCGGCACGCCTTCGGCGACCGCGCGTCGGGCCTTCGTCGAATCGGACGTCGGGTCGTTGGTGACCAGCACGCTGGTGTGCCGGCTCACGGAGGCCATCATGTTCAGCCCGGCGGCGACCGCACGCCCGACCAGCTCCGCCCGGGCGTGCGCGGTATCCCCGGTGATCGCGATCTTCATCCCCTGCCGGAGCGGCCCGCCGGGAGCCGGCCGCCCCGGGTTGCGGTAGGCGCAGGGGGTCTTGGGCGGCTGCGGCGTGAATTGGGACTCCGCACGGGGCGGACAGGACACGAGCGGCAGGGGCAGATCGAGCCGAGCCGCCTGGCGCAGCGATGCCCGCAGGATCCCGGCCAGCACCCGGGTGTCGTCCAGCGCATCGTGCGCGTGCTGCTGGGGAACGCCGTAGTGCGCGGCGAGGGTGCCGAGTTTCATGTCGTCCGTGGGCGGATCCACCTGGCGGTTCAGGGCCAGCGTGCACAGGCGTTGGGACACCGGTAGCCACATGCGCGCGCGGGCGAACTCGTGGGCCAGGAAGTCGTAGTCGAACTGGGCGTTGTGGGCGACCAGAACCCGGTCCTGGAGCATGGCGCCGATCCGGCCGGCGACCTGGTCGAAGGTGGGCGCGCCCCGCAGTCGCTCGGGGGTCAGTCCGTGTACATGCACCGGCCCCGGATCGCACCCCGGATTGAGCAGTGTCGAGAATTCCGCGGTCTGTCGGCCGTCCGGACCGATCGTCACCACGGCGAGGGACAGCACCCGGTCCCGCCGGGCCACGAGCCCTGAGGTTTCCACGTCGACCAACGCCCAGTCGTGGGCGTAGTCGTCCGTAGCGGGCACGTCGAATGAGGCGGAGGCGAGACTCATGGCGCCAAGGATGATCCGATATACAACGCTCCTTCAAGCTGTATGCCGATTTTCCCCGTCTGGAACACCCTTACGGGGACGCTGTGTTGTGCCCGCGGCCGAGAGAACCCACCGGCGGCGCGGCTCGGACCTCCGGCGGGGCGATCGGCTTCCATCGGTCCGGAACCCCGTACGGGTGATGTCGGGGATGCGCTCCGGGTGCGGCGCCACCGGTTCGGACGCAGACTGGCCAGGTGAGCCGTACGCACGCGCAACGTAACGAGAGCGCGCCCGGTGCCGGACGCGCGGCCTCCCAGCCGCTGGCGCTCGCGGCGATGATGTTCGCGGTGGCGATGACGTTCATCGACCAGACCATCGTGTCGATCGCGGCGCCCGACATCGTCTCCGAACTCGGCCTCTCCGCCTCGGGCATGCAGTGGGTGGTCAACGCCTATCTGCTGTCCCTGGCCGCGTTCTTCGCCGTCGGCGGACGCCTCGCCGACCTGTTGGGGCCACGTCGTGTCGTCGTGGCAGGAACCCTGATCTTCGTCATCTCCTCCGCGCTGTGCGGCTGCGTGCCCGACGGGGACTACGCACTGACGTGGCTCGTCGCCTTCCGCGCGACCCAGGGACTCGGAGCGGCGCTGCTCTTCCCCGCCGCGCTCGCGGTCGTCGTGGCGGTGTTCCCGATCGAGCGGCGAGGGCGCGCCCTGGCGCTGTTCTTCGGCCTCACCGGTGCCCTCACCGCCGTGGGACCGCTGCTCGGCGGCTGGCTGACCACCTGGACCTGGCGGGCGATCTTCTGGGTCAACGTCCCCGTCGCCGTCGTGGCGCTGATCCTCACCGCGCTCGCCCACATCTCCGACCGGCGACGCGACGAACCGCTGGACGTCAAGGGCGCCGTGCTGATCGCCGTCGGCATGGGCACGAGCGTGCTCGGCTTCCAGCAGGCGTCGGCCTGGGGCTGGGACAGCGTGGCGACATGGGCCTGCATCATCGGCGGCCTCGCGGTTCTGTACGTCTTCTGCCGCTACGAACTGCGCACCCGCCACCCCCTGATCAACCTGTCGGTCTTCCGCGACCGGGCCTTCACCGTGGACTCGCTGGTGCTCTTCTTCGCCATGCTGGCGTTCGTCCCCGTGTTCTTCTTCGCCTCGGTCTACGCCCAGGTCTCCCTCAGCGCCTCGGCCAACCAGGCCGCCCTGTACCTGCTCTACTTCTTCGTGGGGTTCGCCATCGCCTCCCAGTGGGGCGGCCGCATCCTCGACAAGCGGGGAGCCCGCCCCGCGTTGAAGATCGGCTGTGTGGTGGGCGCCGTCGGGTTCGCGCTCTGGGCCGGCAAACTGACCGACCTGTCCATGCACGACCAGTGGCCGTACGTCGCGCTCGCCGGCGCGGGCATCGGTTTCATCCTCGCCCCGGCCTCGACGGACGCCGTCAACCGGGCGATCGACGCCTCCTATGGCGAAGTCACCGGCATCACCCAGACCGTCCGCAACTACGCGGCCAGCATCGGACTCGCCGTCTTCGGCACCATGCTGACGCACACCATGACGGACAACGTGGAGAGCACCCTCCGGAGTCGCGGTGTACCGGCGGACCAGGTCGACTCCGTGGCCGAAGACGTGACGCAGTCGATCACCGGCCAGGCGGACGCCCGCACCCCCACCGGCGACGGCCCGGTCGCGACGACCATGCGCGACGCGATGTCCTCGATCCGCATGGACTTCGCCGAGGCCAACCAGTGGGTGTTCTACGGCATGGCCGTCGCCCTCGGCATCGGCTACCTCTGCGCCCTGCGCCACCCCGGCGGCCCAGCCGCGGCGGCCGAGGAGACGCCCGCGCAGACCCCCGTACGCCATTGAGCGCAACTTCCGCCTGGCCCGGCCATTTTGACGCCGACCTGAGTGAACGGCCTGACTTCAGTGAACGGCCTGGCTTCGGTGGACGGCCTGGCTTCAGTGGTCCGTCGGCGTGGGTGAGATCTGCTGCATGAGGCTGATCATGTCCGGGGCGACCCACTCCTCGGCAATCCTGTCGCCTTCGATGCGGTAGAGCTCGATGCTCCGGAAACTGACCTGCCGGTCCGTCGCCGGGATCCCTTGGAAGGTGCCCCGGTGCGTGCCGCGGAAGTGGACCCGTACGGCCACCTTGTCGTCGGCGCCGAACATGTCCTCGACACTGATCTGCAGGTCGGGGAAGCCGTCCCACATGGCCTGAGTCCCCAGCCGCCAGATCTGCGGACCGTGCAGCGGGTCGGGGACCCCGGGGACGTTGGCGATGAAGTTCTCCGTCAGCATCTCGACACACGCGTCCAGATCGCCGCGCTGCAGCGTCTTGTAGGCCGTGCGCAGCAGAGCCAGGTTCTTCTCGGTGGTGGTGGTCGTCTCGGCCATCTCGGTGTCCTCTCCACGGGGATCGTTCCGACGAGCGCGGTGATCGCTCCGATCCGTACGGCTCTCAGTAGAAACCCTGCCGTTGCGTCAAGGTCAAGAAGGGCCCGAGGCCCCATGGCGCCCACGGTCCGGCAACCGAAAACGGCTTCGCCGAAGGCCGACCGATGCCCGTAGCATCCGGGCGTGCAACGCATCCTCGTCGCCGGCATCACCGGAGCCGGCAAGACCACCATGGCGCAGGCCCTCGCCGCCCGGCTCCGGTTGCCGTTCCACGAGATGGACTCGCTCGTGTTCACCGGCCCCGGCTGGGCGGTCGACCCCGACCTTCACCGACAGGTCGCGAAGATCGCGGCCACCCCCGGCTGGATCTTCGATTCCTTCGGCCACCCCGAGGTCCGTGACCTGCTGTGGACCAGCGCCGACACCGTGATCTGGCTCGACTACCCCAGAGCCGTCGTCATGCCGCGCGTACTGCGCAGATCCCTGCGACGGACCCTGCTGCGCGAGCGGGTCTTCGGCGGCAACGTGGAGACCCTGTCCTCCTGGTTCAGCGGCGACCACCCCGCGTGGTCCTCCTGGACCCAGCACGCGGGCCGCCGCGCCGAGATCAACCGCCGCACGACCGACCCACGCTTCGCGCCCCTGAAAGTCGTCCACCTGCGTTCCCCGCGAGAGGCCACCGCGTGGCTGGGCGGCACCTGGCCCCGCCCCACCGCCGGCTGACCTCGGAAACGGCGGGCAGGCCGAGCATGGCGCCTTGCTACGCGCGATTGCTGCGAACGGTGAGCGTTTGGTTCAGTGCGGCGAGGCCGTCCGCGTAGATGCCGTGGAACAGGGCGATGGCTTCGTCGTCGCTGACGCCGTCCGGTGTGAAGGTGCCGGACCACTCCACACGGGCCGTGTCCTGCCCGGGGACCTCGTGCACCGTGAGGGTGGAGAGGTAGCCGGTGACGGGGAACGGCGCCTGGAGGATGGAGTAGCTGTAGGTGCGGGCCTTGTCGTCGAAGGCTTCGAGGCGCTCGACGATCACACCGCCGTCCTCGTTGCGGAGACTGCGGACACGTCCGCCCTCGCTGAGTTCGCTGGCGGGGATGTACGGGAGCCAGTCGGGCAGTGAGTCGAAGCCGCCGATGAGCTGCCAGACGCGGTCGGGGGAGGCGGGGATGTCGAGGGTTGCGGCGGTCGTGGCCACGGGAACCTCCTGCGGGTGTGCGGGTGTGCGGGTGTGCGGGTGTGCGGGTGTGCGGGTGTGCGGGTGTGTGAGGCGTGTGAGGCGACCGGGTCAGGCGGTGGCGGGTACGGGAGCGTCCTGGGCTATCAGCCGCTCCTCGCGCAGGTCCGTCCAGAACGCGGCCGGGATCGTCTCTCCGAGAGCGGCGACGTCCTCGGCGATGCGGCTGGGCTTGGTGGCGCCGGGGATCACGGCTGCCGTCGCGGGGTGGGCGAGGGAGAACTGCAGCGCGGCGGACTTGATGCCGACCCCGTGCCGCTCGGCGAGCGCCTTGATCCGCTCCACCTTGTCGATGATGTGCGCGGGCGCCTGCTGGTACTCGAAGTGCGTGCCGCCGGCGAGGATGCCCGAGCTGTAGGGGCCGCCCACCACGATGTCGACGTCCTGGGCGGCAGCGGCAGGCAGCAGCCGCTGCAGGGCACGGTCGTGGTCGAGGAGGGTGTAGCGGCCGGCGAGGAGGAAGGCGTCCGGCTTCGGCTCGTCCAGGTCGAGGGTGAGCTCCAGGGGCTCCACGCGGTTCACGCCCAGGCCCCAGCCCTTGATGACACCCTCCTCGCGCAGCTTCTGCAGTACGCGGAAGGCGCCGGTGCGGGCGCTCTCGTAGGCGGCCAGCCACTCGTCCCCGTAGAAGTCCTGGGCGACGTCGTGCACCCACACGATGTCGAGGCGGTCCGTCCGCAGGCGCTTGAGGCTGTCCTCGATGGAGCGGAGGGTGGCGTCGGCGGTGTAGTCGTTGACCATCTTGTTCGGGCGGCCGTGCTCGAAGAGGCCGCCCTTCTCGCCGAGGTCGCGTACGGCCGGGTCCTCGATCTCGTCGAAGATGACGCGGCCGACCTTCGTGCTGAGGACGAACTCGTCGCGGGGGTGCTGCGCCAGTACGTCGCCGAGCCGGATCTCGGAGAGGCCGGCGCCGTAGAAGGGCGCGGTGTCGAAGTAGCGGATGCCCTGGTCCCAGGCGGCTTCGACGGTGGCCGCGGCCTCCTCGTCGGGGATGGCGCGGAACATGTTGCCGAGCGGTGCGGTGCCGAAGCCGAGGGTGCCGGGCAGGAGGGGCTTGATGCTCATGGGGGGATCCTTGCGATAGCGAGGGTGATACCGATTGCGGCGGATTCGTCACTGAATGTGCGATCCGTCGTCCTTGCGTGTTCGAGGCTAGGATCCATGGATGAGACTGTCCAAGACTTGCTTCGACATACTTGAGTCCTCCGAGGTCCTACATGCTTGACCTGCGACAACTCCGCTACTTCGTCGCCGTCGCCGAGGCCGAACACGTCGGCCGTGCCGCCGAGCGGCTGCACATCTCCCAGTCGCCTCTCAGCCGGCAGATCGCCCAGCTGGAGAAGAACCTGGGCCTGACCCTCTTCGAACGCAGCCAGCAGCGCATCCGGCTGACCTCCGACGGCCGCGTCTTCCTGACCGAGGCGCGTGCCCTGCTGCGCCACGCGGACCGGCTGGAGAACCTCGGCCGGCGGCTCGGCCGGGGCGAGGAGGGCGGCCTGTGCATCGGCTACGTGGCCGACGCCATGCACACGGGCATCCTGCCCACCGCCCTGCGCACACTGCGTGATCAGCGCCCGGGCATCCACGTCGCCCTGTACGACCAGGAGTCGGCCGAGCAGTTCGAGGGACTGCGTCAGCGCAGCCTGGACATCGCGCTGGTGCGCACACCGCCGTCCGAGGACGACCCGGACCTGAACACGGCCCCATTGCTGCAGGATCCTCTGCTGCTCGCGCTGCCCGCGGAGCATCCCCTCGCGGGGCAGGGGGAGTTGACCTCCGAAGCGCTCGACGGCCAGCCGTGGATCGCGGTGGGCGACCCCCAGGACCCGGCCTGGCGCGACACGTTCGTCGCCTCATGCGTGGCCTCCGGCTTCACCCCGGACATCCGTCTCGACGCGGCCGATCCACTCACCGCACTGGGCCTGGTCGCCTCCGGTCTCGGCGTCGCACTCATCCAGAAGAGCATGATGCGCGGCACGACCGACGGCGTCGCGGTACGCGAACTGCCTTGGCACGGAGGGTCCGTTCAGCTGTGGGCGGCCTGGCACCGGGTCGATCTCCGCCCCGTGGTGGCCTCGTTCCGCGAAACGGTCCTCGCCGGCCGGGGCGCCGCCTGAGCAAGGGCGATTCGCCCCCCGCTTTGTGCAACCCGGCAACTGATGTGGCCGAGGAGGCACCCGTGGGGCGATTGTTTACGTCGTGTAAAGGCCCATGTCGCCCTCGCCCCATGCCCGTTCGGACGTGAACGGCAAGACCTCATTCCGGACAACTGTCTGTTCGGGCCATGACACTGACGACCTTTCAGTGTGAAGATCTCCACGCCGCGCGGCACTCATCGCACGTTCTCCCCGGATGGCCGACACCGCCATCCGGTCTTCCCACACGGCCGCCATCGAGCGGCCGGAAGGAGCAGGAGTGCCGAGATCCTTACGTCCCCGCAGGCCCGGACCCTCTCGTAGCTCCCAGCGCGTCGCCGGAGGTGCGCTGGTCGTCGTGACCGCCCTCATCGCCGCGGCGACCGCGCCGGCCACCGGAGCGTCCGCCCAGCCCAGCCAGGTCCCGGACCGGGCCCGGATCGCCGCGGAGCCCAGAGCGGGCGCGGCTCCCGTCCCGCTCACCCCCGACCGGCGCGCCGGCCTTCTGAAGGCGGCGGCGAACTCCGCCAAGGCCACCGCCGGTTCCCTGAAGCTGGGCGCCAAGGAGAAGCTGCTGCCTAAGGACGTCATCAAGGACGCCGACGGCACCGTCCACACCCGCTACGAGCGCACCTTCGCCGGACTCCCCGTCCTCGGCGGAGACCTGGTGGTCCATCAGCGCGCCACCGGCCGGACCGTCACCAGGGCGACCGACGCTCCGGTGTCCGTACCGACGACCGACGCCACGGTCACCGCCTCCACGGCGAAGAAGTCGGCGCTCGCCGCCGCCAAGGCCGACGGCACCGGGCAGCTGCAGGCGGACGGAACACCACGACTGGTCGTCTGGGCGGCCGACGGCGCACCCGCCCTCGCCTGGGAGTCGGTGGTCACCGGCGTCGAGGACGACGGCTCTCCGCGCGAGGTGCATGTCGTCACCGACGCGAAGAGCGGCAAGAAGCTGCGCGAGTTCGAGACCGTCCACCCCGGCGTGGGCAAAGGCCAGTTCAGCGGCGAGGTCAATCTCGGCAGCACCCGCAACGGGGACGTATTCGAACTGACCGACACTCAGCGCGGCGGCCACAGGACGTACGACCTGGGCGGCGCCACGAGTGGCACCGGCACGCTCTTCACCGGCGCCGACGACCTCTGGGGCGACGGAGACCCGGCCAACCGCGAGACCGCCGCCGCGGACGCCGCGTACGGCGCCCAGAAGACCTGGGACTTCTACCACGACCGGTTCGGCCGCAACGGAATAGCCAACGACGGTGTCGGCGCGTCCTCCCGGGTCCACTACGGGAACAACGTTGTCAACGCCTACTGGGACGACGACTGCTTCTGCATGCTCTACGGAGACGGCAAGGACAACGAGAACCCGCTGACCGCGCTCGACGTCGCCGCCCATGAGATGACCCACGGCGTCACCAGCGCCACGGCGGACCTGTACTACTACAACGGCGAGTCCGGCGGTCTGAACGAGGGCAGCAGCGACATCATGGCCGCCGCCGTGGAGTTCTTCACGAACAACCCGAACGACGTGCCCGACTACGAGGTCGGCGAGCGGATCGACATCAACGGCGACGGCACCCCGCTGCGCTACATGGACCAGCCCTCCAAGGACGGCTTGTCCCAGGACTACTGGTCCTCGGAAACCGAGGGGCTCGACCCGCACTTCTCCTCCGGCGTGGCGAACCACTTCTTCTACCTCCTCGCCGAGGGCAGCGGGCAGAAGACCGTCAACGGCGTCGGCTACGACAGCCCGACCCACGACGGCGAGCCGGTCCCCGGCCTCGGCCTGCACAACGCCACGAACGTCTGGTACCGGGCGCTGACCACGTACATGACGTCCACCACCGACTTCGCGGGCGCCCGCGTAGCGACCCTCCAGGCCGCCGCCGACCTGTTCGGCCGGTCAAGCGAGGCGTACGAGGCCGTCGGCAACACCTGGGCGGCGGTGAACGTCGGCCCGCGCTTCGTCAACCACGTCGCGCTGACGGCGCCCGCCGGCCAGGAATCCGCGGTCGGCCAGCCCGCCACGCTGGGGATCACGGCGGACACCAGCCGTCCGGGCGGCCTCACCTACGAGGCCACCGGCCTGCCCGACGGCCTGGCCATCGACCACGAGACGGGTGTCATCTCCGGAATCCCGTCCGAGACGGGGGAGTTCACCCCGACCGTGAAGGTGAGCGTCGCGGACGGATCCGGCGCCGAGGCGGGCTTCGCCTGGAGCGTCATCCCCTCCGGCGGCGACTTCTTCGTCAACCCGGGCAATGTGCGGATCCCCGACGCGGGCGATCCGGTCGAGTCCCCGCTCATCGTGACCGGCCGCCCCGGCAACGCGCCGAGCACCCTCCAGGTCTCGGTGGACATCGTCCACACCTACCGCGGCGACCTGGTGGTCGATCTGGTCGGCCCCGGCGGCACGACGTACCGGCTGAAGGACGTCTCCGACGACGACGGCGACGACGTACACACGACGTACACCGTCGACGCCTCCGCCGAACCGGCGGACGGCACATGGAAACTCCGCGTCCAGGACCGATACTCGATCGACACGGGCTACATCGACAGCTGGAAGCTGACCTTCTGAGCCACGCTCCCGGATCTGCGGTGCCGGCGGATACGCAGATCCGGGAACAGGTGTCGGAGACCGGGGCCCCTGGGGTCCTGGGGCTCTGGGGCGAAACCGCCCACCAGGTCGGTCAGTTGTGGGTCCAACGGCCGGAGACGGCCTACCCCTGCTGGGCACCGCCGGGGACAATGAGGCGTTGGCCGGCTTCCACCGGGCCTCGTCGGTCACACCGTGGCCGCGTCCCGCCGCAGCCGTGAGCCATCACGTGTCCCCGACGGGATGTCGGGGGCACGGACGCGCCCTTCGCAACCGCGCACGCACCAGCATCACGGCACGGAAGCCATCACGGCACGGAAGCCATCACGGCACGGAAGCACGGCACGCCCGGTGACCAGTCGGGCGCGCGTGAACCTGACCGACCGTCTTCGGGGAGATTCGGGTGATGAGAGCACGCGGTACCACCATCGGACGTTCCCGGCTCGCCGCCTCGGTGTTGAGCCTGCTCGTCGTGGCCGCCCTGGCGGTGTCCGGCACCAACGCGACCGCGGCGCCCACGGCCGGCGCCGCACCATCCGCCGCCTCGGTGTCCGGCGCGGCCTCGGCCGTCGAATCCCTGGGGACCGCCGGGACGAGCTGGGCCGTGGACGAGAAGACCGGGAAGCTGCGGGTGCTCGCCGACTCCACGGTCGGGGAAGCGGACCTGGCCGCAGTCCGTCGGGCCACCGGCGGCTTCGCGGGTGCCATGACCGTGGAACGGGTCGACGGCCGGCTGCGCACGCTTCTGTCGGGCGGCGACGCCATCTACACGTCCAGTTGGCGCTGCTCGGTCGGGGTCAACGTGGTGAGCGGGTCCACCTACTACTTCGTCACCGCAGGCCACTGCACCGACGGTCTGCCCACCTGGTACACCAGTTCCGGCCTGACCACGACGGTCGGCCCGACCACCGGCACGAGCTTCCCCGGCAACGACTTCGGTGTCGTCCGGTACTCCAACCCGGCCGTGCCGCACCCCGGCACCATCGGAACCGTCGATGTCAACGGGACCGCGACCGCCTACGTCGGCCAGAGCGTCTGCCGTCGGGGAGCGACCACCGGGGTCCGCTGCGGCAGGGTCACCGCGCTCAACGCGACCGTCAACTACGGGGGCGGAGACATTGTCTACGGGCTGATCCAGACCAACATCTGCGCCGAGCCCGGTGACAGCGGCGGTCCGCTCTACGCGGGCGACAAGGTCATCGGCATCCTCTCCGGCGGCTCCGGGAACTGCACCTCGGGAGGGACCACCTTCTACCAGCCGATCCAGGAAGTGCTGAGTGCCTACGGCCTGACCGTCTACTGACGAACCGTCGGACGCGCTCCGCAGCACCCACCGCGGCAGGTGGAGTGCCGTGCCAGATGTTTCACGCGGCCTCGGGCGGGCGGAAGCCCAGCCCGAGGCCGCTTCCTCACGCCCCGCTGCGTCAACTGCTGCACACCTCTAGACATCCGATCTATTCCCCGGCGACGATGATCGCGCCCTCGACAGGTGTCGATGTGGCTGCGACATCCTCTGCGATAGAGCCGATGAATGGGCCGGGAGACCTCACCGTGATCAATGAATCCCAACCGCAGCGACGAAGCATCCTCAAGTTCGGCGGAGCCTTCGCCCTTGCCCCTCTGATCACTCAGGTGACCGGCGGAACCTTTGCGGGACAGGCCGTCGCCGCGGGGACCGGCGTACCGGCCGCCGTCCAGTGGCCGACCCTGTCGCGCAAGGCGCTGAAGTACTCCGTACCCGCCCTGGACTGGCAGTCGCAGGCCCTGCCGATCGGCAACGGCCGACTCGGTGCCATGCTCTTCGCCGATCCCTACGAGGAGCGCATCCAGTTCAACGAACAGAGCCTGTGGGGCGGCCTCAACAACTACGACAACGCTCTCGCCGGCAAGCCGGACAGCGACTTCGACACCGGCATGACCGGCTTCGGCTCATACCGGAACTTCGGCGACATGGTCGTCACCTTCGCTCCCCGTGCGAGACCGAGGATCACGGCCCCGGGCGGACCGTACAGCAGCTCCTCGTCGGAGGGTGTCGACAGGACGTACGACGGTGAATCGAGCACCAAGTGGTGCATCGACGGGCCGGGTTCGAAGGTGCAGTGGCAGGTCGAGCTTCCCGAACCCGTCGAGGTCACGTCCTACCGTCTGACGAGTGCCAACGATGTGCCGGAGCGGGACCCGCAGGAGTGGAAGTTCTCCGGTTCGGCCGACGGCACCACCTGGACCACGCTGGACAGCCGCACGCTGGAGGCGCCCTTCGAGAGCCGTTTCCAGACGAAGGAGTTCACCTGTGCCGACACAGGCTCCGACACCTCGGCCTACCGCTTCTACCGGTTCGACTTCGTTCCCAAGGCAGGCATCAGCCACTTCCAGGTGAGCGAGATCGGCCTGTCCGGTGTCGACCTCGACGGGGGCGGTTCGATCTATCTGTCGTCACCGAGCGGCCACTCCAAGGGATCCGGTGCCGGTGCCGGTGCCAGCGCCGGTGCCGACGCCAGGTCCAAGTCCCGTGGCACGGACATCTCCAGATCGGTGGACGGTGATCCGGCCACGGTCTGGCGGGTCGACGACGCCGAGCCGAAGGTCGTATGGCATGCCGACCTGCCCCGCCCGGTCGCCATCACCTCGTACACGCTGACGGCCGCCCCGGACCGGCCGCGGGACGACCCCCGGCGATGGGTGCTGGAGGCGTCGCAGGACGGGCGTGCCTGGACGACCCTCGACACGCAGAACTCCGGAGCGCCGTTCGCCGACCGCGGCAAGAGCCGGACCTTCCGGATCACCAACAGCACGGCCTACCGCGCCTACCGGCTCACCCTGACCCCCGGCGCGTCCTCACGCGGCTTCCAGATCGCGGGGATCGCGCTGGAAGGCGCGGGCTTCGACACGCGCAGACAGCGGTCGGTCGTCGACTACCAGCGCAGCCTCGACTTCGTGAACGGCGTCCACGTCACCCGCTTCGGCGCGCCCGGACAGCGCGTCCTGCGTGAGGCCTTCGCCGGCCGGTCCTCGGACGTCATGGTCTTCCGGTACACGTCGGACGATGCCCGGGCCCTCTCCGGAGCGATCTCGCTGACGTCCGGACAGGACGAGGCCCCGACGACAGTCGACGCCGCCGCAGGGCGGATCGCTTTCAGCGGTGTCATGGGCAACGGACTCAAGCACACGTGCACCGTCCGGGCTGTACACACTGACGGCGACCTCCGCGCCGACGGGTCGGTGCTCCGGTTCAGCGGCTGCACGACCCTCACCCTGTTCCTCGACGCCCGCACCGACTACAAGCTCGACGCCGCCGCCGGGTGGCGCGGACCGGATCCGGCACCGATCGTCGCCACGACGCTCGCCAAGGCGACCGCCAGGTCCTACAACAAGTTGCGCGACGAGCACACCGCCGAGATACGCGCCCTCATGAACCGTGTCTCGGTCGCCTGGGGCACCTCCGACGACGCCGTCGTCGCGCTGCCGACCGACGCCAGGCTCGCGCGCTACGCGGCGGGCGGCGAGGACCCGACACTCGAGCAGGCCATGTTCGACTACGGCCGGTACCTGCTGATCAGCTCCTCCCGCCCCAACGGCCTGCCCGCCAACCTCCAGGGCCTCTGGAACGACAGCAACCAGCCGGCGTGGGCCTCGGACTACCACACCAACATCAACATCCAGATGAACTACTGGGGAGCCGAGACTACGAACCTGCCTGAGAGCCATGAGGCGCTCGTCCGGTTCATCGAGCAGGTGGCGGTGCCCAGCCGCGTGGCGACCCGCAACGCCTTCGGCAAGGACACCCGCGGCTGGACGGCCCGCACCAGCCAGAGCATCTTCGGCGGCAACTCCTGGGAGTGGAACACCGTCGCGAGTGCCTGGTACGCCCAACACCTGTACGAACACTGGGCGTTCACCCAGGACCTGGGCCATCTCCGCACTGTCGCCTACCCGATGATCAAGGAGATCTGCGAGTTCTGGGAGGATCATCTCAAGGAGCGCGAGGACGGACTCCTCGTCGCACCGAACGGCTGGTCCCCCGAGCACGGGCCGCGCGAGGACGGCGTCATGTACGACCAGCAGATCATCTGGGACCTGTTCCAGAACTACCTCGACTGCGAGGCGGTGCTCAAGGCGGACCCCGCCTACCGCGCCAAGGTCACGGACATGCAGGCACGCCTGGCGCCGAACAAGATCGGCAAGTGGGGTCAACTCCAGGAGTGGCAGGAGGACTTGGACGACCCCACCGACATCCACCGCCACACCTCGCATCTCTTCGCGGTCTATCCGGGCCGCCAGATCACCCCGAAGACATCGGAGTTCGCGGCAGCCGCCCTCGTCTCGCTCAAGGCGCGGTGCGGCGAGAAGGAAGGCGTCCCGTTCACGGCCGGGACGGTGTCCGGCGACAGCCGTCGCTCGTGGACCTGGCCCTGGCGGGCGGCCCTCTTCGCCCGGCTCGGTGACGGGCACCGCGCCCAGATCATGCTGCGCGGACTGCTGACGTACAACACGCTGCCCAACATGTTCGGCAACCACCCGCCCTTCCAGATGGACGGCAACTTCGGTATCACGGGCGCCGTGGCGGAGATGCTCCTGCAGAGCCACGACGACGTCATCCACCTGCTGCCCGCCCTGCCGGACGGCTGGAAGGCCAAGGGATCCTTCACCGGGCTCCGCGCCCGCGGCGGCTACGAGGTCGACTGCGAGTGGCGGAACGGGAAGGTCACGTCGTACAGAATCGTGGCCGACCGGGCGCGGACCCGGGGGAACGTCACGGTGCGGGTGAACGGCACCGACAAGAAGGTGAAGCCGGCCAAGCCCTGACGGAGGCCCCGGATCGCTGCCGCAGCAGCCATGCCGACGGGGGACGGCCGTCGACCGTCCCCCGTCGGCATGGCTGCTGCGCGCCGCCGGTCACGGGCTCATCGGCCCGGCCAGCGCGTCGAGGACCGGTCCTCCCACCAGACCGAGTCCGACGGAGACGGCCGCGGCCGCATACGCGACGACGCGGGCCGTGCGGTCCCCGTCGGCGAGGCCCGATGAGGCGCCGCGGGAGACCGCGGGCACGATCCAGCGCAGGTAATAGAAGAGGGACGCCACGGTGTTGAGGGCGGCGAGGACGGCCAGCCACGCGTATCCGCCGTCGAACACGGCGCTGAACGCCTGGAGTTTGCCGAGGAAGACCGCGGTCGGCGGGGTGCCGACGAGGCCCAGCAGACAGATGACCAGGCTCGCCGCGAGCAGCGGGCGGTCCTTGGCGAGACCCCGGTAGTCGTCCAGCGTGTGGGCCTGGGGGAGGGCGCAGACGACCGCGAACGCCCCGAGGTTGGTGACCGTGTAGGCGGCGAGGTAGTACAGGAACGCCTGCTGTGCGAGATCCGAGCGGTCCAACACGGCCACCGGCAGGAGCAGGTATCCGACCTGACTGATCGTCGAGTAGGCGAGCAGCCGCTTGACGTCCTGCTGGAAGAACGCGCCGAGGTTGCCCAGCGTCATCGACGCGGCGGCGAGCACGGCGATCAGCGCCGCCCACGGCAGCGGGCTGCCCGCGAAGACCGCGTCACCGACACGGAAGAGCGCGGCGAGCGCCCCGATCTTGGGCAGCGTGGTGAGCAGCGCGGCCACCGGCGCGCTGCTGCCCTGCACGGCGTCAGGCACCCAGAAGTGCGCCGGCACGCCGCCCGCCTTGAACAGCACACCCGCCAGCAGCCCGATCGCACCGACGGCGACCAGCGGTTCCGGGGCGTCGCGCAGAGCGTCGCCCAGCATCGGGTACAAGGTCGCAAGCCCGGTCGCGTACAGGACGGTGACACCGGCCAGCAGGAGTACGCCGAGCAGGGCGCCGACCACGTAGTACTTGAGGGCCGCCTCGGTACCCGGACCGTCCTTGCGGAACCCGGCGAGCGTGTACGCGGGGATGCTCGCCAGGAGATATGCGGCGGCGAACAGCAGCAGGTCCTGGGTGCCGGCCATCATCAGCGCGCCCAGGGCGGCCAGTTGCACCAGGACGTAGAACTCGCTCTCCCGGGGATCCCCTCGCAGGGGGCGGAAGGAGACACCGAGGACGAGTAGCGTGCCAGCGAGCACCACGATCCGGGACGCGCCGGTCACGGTATCGACGGCGAAGGCCTCGCCGAAGGCCGTCGTGGCGGGCTCGGCGGCGGCCACCGACGCGGCGACGATCCCCGCCACGCACGCGAGGACCGCCAGCAGTCCGACGGCCCACTGCCGGGCGCGCGGCAGCCAGGAGCCGAGCAGCAGCCCGAGTACGGCCGAGGCCGCCAGCAGCACCTCGGGCAGTAGGTCGAGCGGGTTCTCGTTCATCTCGGTCATCGGGCGAGCAACTCCAGGACCGAGCGCGAGGCCGGCTCGATGACATCCAGCAGGAAGCGCGGAGCCACCCCGAGGACGACGGCCAGGACGAGCAACGGCACGACGGCCAGGCTCTCGTGCCCCCGCATGTCGGGGAACGCCCGCGGTGTGCCCGGCGCGTCGGGCAGCCGCAACGGCCCCGTGAACACCTGACGCAACGCCCGCAGGAACAGCCCGGCCGTGAGGACGATGCCGAGCACCGAGAGTGCCGTGGCCAGCGGCTGGGGCCCGAGACTGCCTGTGAAGATCTGGAACTCGGCGATGAATCCGGAGAAGCCGGGAAGCCCGAGCGAGGCGAAGGCCGCGACGCCCGTCATCGCGGCGAACACGGGTGCCACGGCGGCGAGTCCGGAGTAGGCGCCCATGTCGTAGGTGCGTCCGCGTTCGTGGAGTACCCCCGCGAGGAGGAACAGCGCGCCGGTCAGCAGCCCGTGACTCACCATCTGGGTAACAGCTCCGGTGACGGCGAGGGAACGTGCCTGCTCGGAGCTGTCCGCCGTCGCGGCGGCCGCGCCGAGCGCCAGCACGATGTATCCCATGTGGTTCACGGAGGTGTACGCGACCATCCGCTTGAAGTCGGTCTGCGCGAGCGCGACCAGTGCCCCGTGAAGGACCGAGACCACGCCGATGACGACCAGCACGAGGGCGTACTCGCGCCAGGCCTCGGGGAGGATCGGCATGGCGATGCGTACGAATCCGTACGTGCCCATCTTCAGCAGCACCCCGGCCAGGATCGCCGAACCGGCGGCGGGCGCCTCGACATGGGCGAGCGGCAGCCATGTGTGGAAGGGGACGGTCGGGGTCTTCACCGCGAGACCGACCACGACGGCCAGCAGCACCAGGGCCCCGTACACGGACCGCCCGGCGAGCGGGTTCTGCTCGGCCAGCTCGACCATGTCGAAGGTGTGCGGCGACGCGGCGAGGTACAGGCCGATGAAGCCGAGCAGCAGGGCGAGCGACCCGATGAACGTGTAGAGGAAGAACTTCAACGCGGCACGGGCGGCCTGCCGATGGCCCCATCCGGCGATGACGAAGTACATCGCCACGATGGACAGGTCGAAGAAGACGAAGAACAGGATCAGGTCGAGGGCGACGAAGAGCCCGAAGCAGGTGGTCTGGAGGAAGAGGAACAGCGCCGCGAACTCACGGATCCGGCGGTTCTCGCGCAGCGAGTAGACCGCGCAGGCGAGGAACAGCAGACAGGTCAGGGCGAGCAGCGGAAGCGACAGGCCGTCGACGCCGACGTGGTAGCTGACTCCCGCGCCCGGAATCCAGCGGGCGCGCTCCTCGAACTGCATACCCCCGCCCGGCTCGTAGCCCACCCACACCGCGATGACCAGGGCCAGTTCGACGGCCGATGCCGTCACCCAGACCGCGCGGAAAACGGCAGGTGCGGTACGGCGGGGCAGCGCGAACAACAACAGCGCGACGGCCGTGGGCGCGAAGACGAGGGTGGTCAGCAAGCGGGTCACCTCACGAGGACGAGGACGACGGCGAGGACGGTGAAGGCGGCGACCGCCTGGGCGAGATACTGGTGCAGCTGTCCCGTCTGCGGGCGGCGGGCCCAGCGGCCGAGGGCACGGGTTCCGGCGGCGACCGCGCCGACCGTCCCGTCGACGGCATGTTCCACGACGTCGTTCGTCCAGCGGGCAAGCCGGACAGTGGCGGAGGCGGAACCGTCGACGGCCCGGTCCAGCACGCGGTCGTCGAACGCCGCGGCGGCGCGCGCCAGCCGCATCGTGGGCGCGACCAGCAGGACATGGGCCGCGCGTTCGAGACCCAGCCAGTCGGCGAACCCCGACTTCGCCCGCGCGGCCAGGGGCAGCGGGCGCGCACCCCAGCCCCAGGCGGCCGCGGCGGCGAGAAGAGCCAGACCGGCGGAGAGCACGAACTCCCAGGCGTGTGGGGCTGGTTGACCGGAGGCGCTGACGACACGGCTCACGCTGTTGCGTACAGGGGGAAAGGCGGTCGCCACCAATGCGATGCACGCGACGGCCAACAGAACGAGAGGCCACACGGCACCGACAGGGATGCGCCGGGCATCGGGGCGGGCCACCGCCGGACGCCACACGAACCACAACGCCTTGGCGCTGTAGACCGCGGACAGGAGGGCCCCGGCGAGCCCGGCCGCGTACAGCCACGGACTGCGCTCCAAGGCACCGGCCAGCAGTACGTCCTTGGCTGCCCAGAGGGAGAGCGGCGGAAGGCCGGCCAAGGAGAGCGCGGCCACGGTGAAGGCGACGCCGACCGTACGGTGATGGCGCGCCGCGCCGAGCAGCGCGGGCAGTTGCTGCGTGCCAAGCGCGGTCAGCCAGGCGCCCGCCGCGAGAAACAGCAGACTCTTCGCCGCCGCATGAGCGACGAGTTGAAGCGTGCCGCCGGTCGTGGCGCCCGCCCCGGCCGCCAGGACCATGAAGCCGATCTGCGCACAACTCGACGCGGCCAGCAGCTGTTTGAGGTCGGTCTGCGCGATCGCGACGAATCCGAGGAGGATTGCCGTTGCCGCCCCCGTCCAGGCGACCACGTCGTCGCCCCAGCCGGAGGCGTCCAGTAGCGGTCCGGTCCGCAGGAGCAGGTACGCGCCCGCGACGACCATCGTTGCTGAGTGCAGCAGGGCCGAGACTGGACTTGGGCCCCGCATCGCCTTCGACAGCCAGAAGCTGAAGGGCAGTTGGGCCGACTTGCCGAGGGCGGCGACGACCACGCCCGCGGTGATGAAGGACAGCCATGGCTCTTCGGCCCGCGCGAGCCCGTCGAGCGAGAGCGACGAGTTCCGACCGCTGCTGCTGCTGCTCGCGAGTGCCGCACCCGCCGCCAGATAGAGGCCGAGGTCTGCGGCGCGGGTCGTGAGGAACGCGGTGTCGGCCGCACTCGTACGCTCCGGATCCCGCCACCAGTAGCCGATCAGCGCCCACGAGGTGGCGCCCATGACCTCCCAGCCCATCAGCAGGACCGGGAGAGTGGCGGCGGTGACCGTGACGAGCATGCTCCCGGCGAACAGCAGCATCAGCCCGAAGAACCGCGCCCGCGCCTCGCCCACGCCGACCTCGCCCGCGCCGACCTCCGCCGCGCTGAAGACGAGTACGGCAAGGGTGACCGCGGTGACCGTGACCGCCAGCAGCCCCGACAGACCGTCCACCGCGAGTCGCATCGGCAGACCGTCGAGGAACGGTGCCCGCGCGCTCGGATGCCGGAACGCCGCAGCGACAGCGAGCCCCAGCGCGACGGCCGCGACCGCCAGCGCCACACCCGGCGCCGCACGATCGGCCCGCCGCCCCGCCACCAGGAGCAGTACACCGGCGCCGAGGGGCAGGGCGACCAGCGCCCACAGCAGAGCGCTCACTCCTTCAACTCCGCCGCCATGTCGGTCATGTCGATCTCCCGCGACCGGAACAGGGCGGTGACGACGGCGAACCCGATCGCCATCTCCAGGGCCATCGCCGTGACCGCCACCACGATCAGGACCTGCCCCTCGGCCGCCGCCGGAGCGATGTAGTGCCACGAGGCCGCGGCGGCCAGGATGACCCCGCCGAGCATCAGCTCAAGGCCCATCATCAGCATCACGACGGACTGCTGGGTGAGGGCACCGAACAGACCGACGCTGAACAGCGCGGCGGCCGCCAGCAGAAACAGTTCCAGACTCATCGGCCGACTCCACCCCGTACGGGATCGTCCGCGTGCCGGGCCCGCAGATCGTCTCCGAACCGGTCGTACCGTCCCCGGCGGGTGGCCAGCACCACGGTGGCGACGATCGTCGCGAACAGGGCCATGCCCAGGGTCATCATGGTGAGCATCTGCGGGCCCATGAGCGACATGCCGAGGTCCATGGTCGGATCGGTGGGTGCCTTCCCCCGGCGGGCGGGCCAGGGCGCGAGCAGGATCCCGGCGGCCAGCAGCGCGAACACCAGGCCGCAGACGACGGCCGCGCCCTTCTTGTTGTGGATCATCGTCATCGGCATGAGCCCGGCCGGGTTCATCATGTACATCACCATGAAGACCGCCATGATGGCCATCTCGATCGTCATCATCAGCACGATGACGATGCCCAGGTAGTCCAGTCCCAGCAGGACGACCAGGCCGCCCACGCACAGCAGCGAGGCCAGCAGGGAGAACGTCGCCCGCGCCATCGAGTCGAAGCGGAACACCATCACACCGCCGACCACCGCCAGGACGGCCAGTACCCAGAAGACCGCGACATCCATCGCCGTACGTCACCTCGCTTCCGTCAGGGAACTCACCGGTTCAGCACCACCACGGCCACGACCAGCGCCTGCACGATCGCCAGCGGGGTCAGCACGACCCAGGCCAGCTCCAGATAGCGATCCATGCGTACGGTCGGAATCGCGCGCCGGACCCCCACCAGGAAGGCCAGGACAGCGGCCGTCTTGAGTACGGTCCAGGCCCAGCCCGGCAGCAGCGGCCCGTGCCCGCCGCCCAGGAAGAGCGGCACGCTGAACGCCGCCGCCACGACCAGCAGCAGCCAACGCCCACCCAGGAACAGCACCCGGTCCGCGCCCGACAGCTCGCCGCCCGCGCCGCCCGCCACATCCCGTCCGGCGGGCTGGTCGAACGGCCCCCAGAACGCCATCGCCATGGCACTCAGCAGATAGATCCCGAAGGCCACCGGCATCCACACCACGAACCACAACCCGGCCTGGGCGTCCACGACTTCACCGACGCGGAGCGACTCGGCGCCCAGCGCGGCCGTGGTGATGGCCAGCATGTGCGGCAGCTCGTACGCCAGCCCCTGCGCGAGGAAGCGGTAGCCGCCGATGAGCGAGAGCGTCGAGTTCGGCCCCCAGCCCGCCAGCCAGACCGCCGCCCACGCCAACGCCTCCATCGCGTTGAACCAGACGATCCCTTCCGGCAGATCGCTCACCGACCGGAAGCCGAGCGGCAGTACGACCGCGGCCAGGACGGCGGCGACGGGAAGGAGACCGGCTCCGATCCGGGCAAGGGGCAGGTCCGACGCCCGGGTACGACGAGGCTGCTGGACAAGATGCCGGAGGACCTGGCGACCGGGTTCCGCCGCGCGGATCGCCGTCTCCCGCAGCGATCCGGGCCGCCCGCGCCGAGCTCCGGCCGCGAGCACGGCGTCGAACCCGGCCGTCACCAGGGCCGCTCCGACCAGCAGAGCGGGCAGCGCGAGGACCGCCCACAGCGGAGCGCGCTCACCCATGGCTGTGGACCGTCCCGGGCGCCGGTACGTGAGTCAGCTCGTCGAGGTCCGGATCCAGGCTCGCGACGATGATCCGCGCGCAGGCGAACTCCGTTCCTTCGAGCAGCCGGGGCAGGCTGTCCAGCAGCGCCCTCGACGGAGGCGCCGGCGTGTCGAGTCTCCCGCGAGGCCCTACGACCTCGGCGGCGTCCAGCGCTTCGGTGCTGTCGCAGGCCGCTGCACTCCGACCCAGCGCGTCGAGCCACACGAGCACGCGGTTGTACGCGTCCCCGTCCGCGACCAGAGCCGGTCCGGTCAACCCGTGGTGACGTGCCTGCTCGGCGGGCAGCGTTCCGAGCCCCGTCGTCAGCCACCGCAGCGTCCGCGAGCGCTGGGCCCGACGGATCAACGGGCTTACGAGGGAGGTGAGTTCGGCGGCAGCGGCTCCGGCTAGGGCACGATCCCGTACGTACCGCGTCCGTGCGGCCATGTCGTCCCAACCCGTCACGGCGAAGAACCTGCCCAGGCTGTCCAGGTGGGCCGCGCACAGTCGTCGCGCCGCGTCGCCCTGCGAGACGTGCCCCCCGGCGGTGGCGTGCAGCCAGGGTTCGTTCCAGAAGGGCGGGCGGGGGGACGGGGGAGTGGACATCGGTTCGACGGCGACCGTCTGAACGACGTCACCCTGGAGAGCCAGGCGCAGGATCAGCCCCGCTGGCCAGTCGGCGAGTACGGGCCCGAGCGGCACGTGCAGCACGTCGAGCCGCAGACCGTCCCGGTCGTCGGCCCGGTCCGCCATGGGAAGTCCCTCGATGAGGCCGTCCATGTCGTGCCCTGCGTGACCGTGATGGCCGCTGTGCATGTCGTGACCGCTGTGGTCCGAGTGCGGAGTGGGGGCACCGTGCTGCTCCTGCTCCTGCTGCTGGTGCTCGTGGTGGCCTTCGTGCTCTCCGCGCTGGAGGTCCGCGAGCCCGCGGTCCAGAGCGTCGGTGACCCGCTCGGGATCCGTGATCCACACCCGGGCCTTGGGCGCCGGAATGCCACGCCACAGACCTGCGACGACCCCGTCGCTCTCCTCGCCCTCGCTCCCGAGGCCGCCGACAACGACCAGCAGATCGGTCTCCGCCGGTCCGCTCACACACGGCCAGCCGCGACGCGCCAACTCCGCTTCCACGGCGAGCCGTTGCCGCGTGGCACCGGGGGACACCGCGAGGAGGACGCCCGGCCGGGACACGGCCGCCCGCACGAGTGTGCGCCTCAGCTCCATCGGAACGCCCCCTCGCGCCA
This sequence comes from Streptomyces sp. NPDC058697, assembly GCF_042715345.1. Classification (NCBI taxonomy): domain Bacteria; kingdom Bacillati; phylum Actinomycetota; class Actinomycetes; order Kitasatosporales; family Streptomycetaceae; genus Streptomyces; species Streptomyces sp. NPDC058697. The sequence continues at coordinate 203,788 of NZ_JBHXSU010000004.1, read as the reverse complement.
GGCGTACACGACCCCCGCGAGCAGGATTCCCAGGAAGAGGAACATCTCGACGACCGCGCTGGTGCCGACGGCGGAGACGACCTTCGTCCACGGGTACATGAAGAGCATCTCCATGTCGAAGGCGAGGAAGACCATCGTGACGGGGTACCAGCGCACGTGGAACCGGGAGAGCGGGTGCTCCTGAGGTTCGAGGCCCCCGCTGAACGGGCCGGTGTGCACGGGCTCGCGGACCGCCCGCAGTGCGACGGACAGGGCATGGAGGAGTACGACGGCCGCGACGATCAGTACGAGGAGTACGAGTACCGGTTGCCAGTCCGATGTCGCCACAAGGGCCCCTTCCCGACGATCGCTCTCCGGACGGTCACCACGGCAGGCAGCATGTCAGCAGCCTGGGGCGCAAGGAACGCACGACACCTGCCTCCGGTCAGTTCGCCGCGCGGAACGAGCGCAGCCGCAGGGAGTTGCCGACGACGAACACCGAGGAGAAGGCCATGGCCGCTCCGGCGATCATCGGATTGAGCAGTCCGGCCGCGGCGAGTGGCAGGGCTGCCACGTTGTACGCGAAGGCCCAGAAGAGGTTCGACCGGATGGTGCCGAGGGTGCGACGGGCGAGCCGGATGGCGTCGGCCGCGGCGCGCAGATCGCCCCGTACGAGCGTGAGGTCGCCGGCCTCGATCGCGGCGTCCGTGCCGGTGCCCATGGCCAGGCCCAGGTCGGCCTGGGCGAGGGCGGCCGCGTCGTTGACACCGTCGCCGACCATCGCGACCGAACGGCCCTCGGCCTGGAGCCGCTTGACGACGTCGACCTTGTCCTGCGGCAGCACCTCGGCGATGACGTCCTCGAGTGAGATGCCGACCTCACGGGCGACCGACTCGGCCACGGCCCTGTTGTCGCCGGTCAGCAGGATCGGTGTCAGGCCGAGGGCGCGCAGCCGCGTGATCGCCTCCGCGCTGGTCTCCTTCACCGCGTCGGCGACTTCGAGGACCGCCTGTGCCTCGCCGTCCCAGGCGACCGCGATGGCGGTGCGTCCGGCGGCCTCGGCCTCTGCCTTCGCCCGGGTCAGTTCCTCGGGCAGTTCCATGGCCCACTCGGCGAGCAGCCGCTCACGGCCCACGAGAACCGCGTGACCGTCGACGATGCCCTGCACCCCGAGACCGGGTACGTTCGCGAAGTCCTCGGGCGTGGGCAGGGAGCCCAGCTTCTCCAGTGCCCCGTCGGCGACGGCGCGGGCGATCGGGTGCTCGGACGAGTGCTCCAACGCGCCTGCCAGGCGCAGGACTTCGGCCTCGTCGGTCGTGTCGGTGGTGTGCACGGCCAGCAGGGTCATACGGCCGGTGGTGACGGTGCCGGTCTTGTCGAGGACGATGGTGTCGACCTTGCGGGTGGACTCCAGGACCTCCGGGCCCTTGATCAGGATGCCGAGCTGGGCGCCGCGCCCGGTGCCGACCATGAGCGCGGTCGGGGTGGCCAGGCCCAGGGCGCACGGGCAGGCAATGATCAGTACGGCGACCGCGGCGGTGAAGGCGGCCGTCAGCCCGGACCCGTTGCCCAGCCAGAAGCCGAGGGTGCCCAGCGCGAGCGCGATCACGACGGGCACGAACACGGCGGAGATGCGGTCCGCGAGGCGCTGGGCCGAAGCCTTGCCGTTCTGCGCGTCCTCCACCAGCCGGGCCATCCGGGCGAGTTGGGTGTCGGCGCCGACCCGGGTGGCCTCGACGACCAGCCGGCCCCCCGCGTTGATCGTGGCGCCGGTGACCGGGTCGCCCGTGGACACCTCCACCGGCACCGATTCACCGGTGAGCATCGAGGCGTCCACCGCCGAGGAGCCCTCGACGACCGTCCCGTCCGTGGCGATCTTCTCGCCCGGGCGTACGAGGAAGCGGTCGCCGACCTTCAACTGGGCGGTCGGGACCGTCTGTTCACGTCCGTCGGGGCGCAGAAGCGTGACGTCCTTCGCGCCCAGCTCCAGCAGGGCCTTGAGCGCCGCGCCCGCCTTCCGCTTCGAGCGGGCCTCGAAGTACCGGCCCGCCAGGATGAAGGCGGTGACGCCCGCGGCGGCCTCCAGATAGATGTTCCCGGCACCGTCGCCCCGGGCGATCGTCAGCTCGAAGGGGTGCGTCATGCCGGGCGTGCCCGCGGTGCCGAAGAACAGGGCCCACAGCGACCACAGGAACGCGGCGGAAGTGCCCACCGAGATCAGCGTGTCCATGGTGGCCGCGCCGTGCCGCGCGTTGGTGAACGCGGCCCTGTGGAACGGCCAGGCGGCGTACGTCACGACCGGCGCGGCCAGCGTGAGGGACAGCCACTGCCAGTACTCGAACTGCAGGGCCGGGACCATGGCCATCGCGACGACGGGAACGGCCAGCACCACCGCGGTGACCAACCGCTCGCGCAGCGGCCGCAGTTCGTCGTCCGCGCCCGCCGTTTCGTCGTCACCCTCGGACTCGCTGCGCACCGGCGCCGGCTCGTGCGCGGTGTACCCGGTCTTCTCGACGGTGGCTATCAGGTCCTGGACGGAGACGTCACCGTCGTAGGCGACCTTGGCCTTCTCGGTGGCGTAGTTGACGGTGGCGGTGACCCCGTCCATGCGATTGAGCTTCTTCTCGATACGCGCCGCGCACGAGGCGCAGGTCATGCCGCCGATGGCGAGCTCTACCTCGGCGCCGGTCGTCGTGGTGGTCATGTCTGCTCCTCGTACGGGGTGGATGGCCGGGCCCTGGTGATGGGTGGCCCCGGCCGGAGCGGGGGAGTACCCGGGGTCAGGCCCGGCCGGTCAGCTCGTAGCCGGCGTCGTCGACGACCTCGGCGATCAGCGCGTCGTCCGGCTCGGCGGTCCCGACGACCGTGACCCGCCCGGTGTCGAGGTCGACGTCGACACGGGTCACCCCGTCCAGCTCGCCGATGACCTTGGTGAGCGTGGCCTTGCAGTGGCCGCACGTCATGCCGGACACGGCGTAGGTCGTGGTGACGGTGACGCCCTCGGTGGCTGTCGCGCGGTCGGTGGTGGCGGTCGAGCAGGAGCCGTCGGTGGAGCAGCAGGACGAGGACATAGGTTCCTCCAGGTGAATGCAGTCGGTCGGTCCACAGGTACGGGGTGGGGGTATGCCTGTCGAGAACCTGTATACCCCTGTAGGGTATCTGGCGCAAGCCGTCCCGTCGCCTTGACTTTATACCCCCTAGGGGTATGTTGAAGTGCATGGAGGGGCCTCGCTCTCAGCCTTCGGCCCCCGTCCCTCAGGAGATGGCCATGCATACCGGAGTGAAGATCACCGCGTTCGCCGCCGCACTCGCCGCGACCTTCGGCACCGCCTACGGCGTGGGCCAGGGCATCGATCCCGTCGTCGCGGACCGCGAGCCCGCGAGCCACGAGACCCACGAGACCCACGCCGAATCGTCACCGGAGCCGGAGGGAGGAGGGGGCCACGCGGAGCAGGAGTCCGCGCAGGAGGGCCAGTCGCTCCCGGCCGGCGGACTGCAGATCTCCGAGAACGGCTACACCCTCGCCCTCAAGACCACCCGGATCGAAGCCCGGCAGCGCGCCGACCTGCGCTTCACCATCCAGGACGAGAAGGGCCGCGCGGTGACCTCGTACAAGCGCGAACACGAGAAGGAACTCCACCTGATCGTGGCCTCGCGCGACCTGGTCACCTATCGCCACCTGCACCCCACCCGTGCCGCCGACGGCACCTGGAGCATCCCAGTCGAACTGCCCCGGGCGGGCGGCTACCGGGTCTTCGCCGACTTCACCCCGGCCAAGAAGGGCGCCGAGAACCTGACCCTCGGCGCCGACCTCGCGGCCTCGGGCCCGTACGAGCCGAAGGGGCTGCCGGCGGCGAGCACGACGGCCAAGGTCGACGGGTACGAGGTCAAGCTGGCGGGCGGGCTGCGACCGGGCGCGGCCGGTGAGCTGGAGCTGAACGTCTCCCGCAACGGCAAGCCCGTCACCGACCTCCAGCCCTATCTCGGCGCATACGGCCACCTGGTCGCCCTGCGCTCCGGCGACCTCGCGTACCTCCACGTCCACCCCAACGGCGAACCCGGGGACGGAAAGACCGAGCCGGGCCCCGGCATCTCGTTCACGGCCACCGCGCCGAGCCCGGGCGCGTACCGACTCTTCCTCGACTTCAAGCACCAAGGCGTGGTCAGGACCGCCGAGTTCACCGTTCATGCGGGTGAGACGCCGGGAGGCAACGGCGACAACAGCGAGACCGCTGAAGGGACTGCCGAAGAGACTTCGGACGGTCACGGGCACTGAAGGGGGCCCTCCGTTCTGAGTCGGATCGCCGAACGCCACGTACCAAGGGGGCAAGTAGGGGTCGGCGATCGGTGAGCCGGAGAACGGGCCCGGCTCCCCCGAAGGGTGGCGTCATGTCGGGACCGCTTCTGGGCTGGACGTTGGTGGTGCTGGGCGTCGGCGTGGCCGGTGGCAACCTGCTTCGGATGGCTCTCGTCAGAGGCTGGGCCCGGTTCGAGGCGGCGGCCGAGGCCGTGATGGGCGCGGGCATGGCCGTGATGGCCGCTCCGCCGACAGCGGGCCACTACGGCACGCACAGCACCTGGTGGGCCGCGGTGTTCGGCGCCTTCTGTCTCGGCGGCGTGGCACTGTCCGTACGGCATGCGGCCCGGGGCGGTCTGCGGTACCTGCGTCACGGCGGCCACGTCGTGATCGGCAGCGCCGCCATGGTGCTCATGACGCTGGCCATGTCGGGAACGACCACCTCACCTGCTCTCGCGCTGGCCGGTTCCGCCGGGCACGGAGGGATGGCGGGCATGGCCGGTATGGAGAGCGCGGGCGCCCATGGTCACGGGGGTGTGGCCGAGGCGGCCGGTTCCGCCGGAGGCGCGCTCGCCTGGCGGGTGGCCTTCTGGGCGCTGGCCGCGTACTTCGTGATCTTCATGGCTCTGGCCGTACGCGCCCGCCTGCGCGGCAGGGACGGGTCGCTGCCCGCCGTGGCCGACGGCACGCGGACCCGCCACCGTCACGCCCGACGGCATCCCTCGCTGCTCACCGTGCCGAACGCGCGCCTGGCCGGTCACGTCGGAATGGGCGGCTCGATGGCGACGATGCTTCTGATGATGGCAGCGTGAAGACAGCAGCGTGAAGACGGCTGCTTCACGACGGACGGCTGCTTGACGACGGCCGTCTGCGGGCCGACGGCTCTGACGTCATGCCGTGTCCTGGTCCTGGACCGGGAGGCGCAACCGGAGTTCGTATCCGCCGTCCGCCGTCGGGCCGAACGTGACGGTGCCGCCCAGGAGTTCGGCCCGCTGGCGCAGGCCGACGAGGCCGTGGTGCGCGCCGGGCAGGGGGAGCGCGGGACGGGTGGGGGAGGCGTTGGTGACGGTGGCGTGGACGGTGTCGTCCGCGTGATGGACGTGGATGGTGGCGGTGGCCCCGGGGGCGTGTTTGCGTACGTTGGTCAGCGCTTCCTGGACGGTTCGGTAGACGGCGCGCTGGACGGTCGCCGGCAGGTCGTCGGGCAGGTCCGTGCGCAGCGCGGCCTCGATGCCGCTGGTGTCGACCAGCCGCTGGAGGTCCGCCAGGGACGGCTGCGGAGTCAGTTCCGTGGGACGGCTTCCGGAGGCGCGCAGCACGCCGACCATGTGCCGCAGTTCGTCCAGCGTCTGCACGCTGAGCCGCCGGATCGTGGCCGCCGCCTCCCTCGCCTCCGGGTCCCGCGTGCCCACCTGCAGCACTCCGGCCCGTACGGCGATCAGGCTGACCTGGTGGGAGACCACGTCGTGCATCTCCCGGGCGAGCTGCGCGCGTTCCTTCGCCAGCACGCTCTGGGCCAGCAGCCTGCGTTCGTGCTCCCGCGCCTCGGATATCTCGGACAGGCGCAGGGACAGTTCGCGTCCGGTCTGGACGAGCTGGCCGAGGAAGACGGGCGCGACCGCCGTGGCCAGGCTGTAGGTGACCGTGAGCAGGTCGGAGGAGTCCGACAGATCCGCGAACTCCGGTGACGGCCACGACCACCAGGTGATGTCGCACGCCGCGAACGCCAGCGCGCACAGGGCCAGGAGCACGCGACGACGGCTGAGGGAGGCGAGGGTGTACAGCGCGATCAGGGTGGCGAGTACCGCGTCGCCGACCAGGGCCGCGGGCAGGGCGAGCAGGAACGTCGCCAGCGGCAGACGGCGACGCAGTACGAGAGAGAATGCGGCGAGCAGGGCGCAGGCCATGCGGAGCCGCTCTTCGCTGTCGAAGTGGATCCAGACATCCACCAGGGAGACCGCGACGAGCATGGCGTCCATGAGTGGGGCGGGCAGGCGGCGGTTCCTCATCCGTGTTTCCGGTCCCGCTTCCGGTCCTGCTCTTGGTCCCGTGAGTCCCGTGAGTCCCGCGCGGGGCTTCACCCGTCCTCCGGGTCACGAGGCGGCCTGAGCAGACCGGCGCGCTCGGCGAGCAGCGCCGCCTGGACGCGGCTGCCCACCTCCAACTTGGCGAGGACGGCGCTCACATGGTCCTTGACCGTGCCGATGCTCAGATGCATCCGCGCCCCGATACCGGTGTTGGACAGTCCCTCGGCGATGAGTACGAGAACGGCCCGCTCGCGTTCGGTCAGCTGGGCCACACAACGGGCGGCCGCCTCGTGGGGGCCGTTGTCCAGATACCCGTCGACCACGGTCCGGGTCACCCGGGACGACAGTACGACACCGCCGTCGGCCAAACTGCGTACCAGCAACGGCAGTTGCACGGGATCGGTGTCCTTGAGCAGGAACCCGGCCGCCCCCGAACGCAGTGCCGTCGCCACGTACTCGTCCATGTCGAACGTCGTGAGCATGGCCACCGTGGGCGGCTGCGGCAACCGGCGCAGGTCGGCCAGGACCGTGAGCCCGTCCACGTCCGGCATCCGGATGTCGAGCAGCACGACGTCGGGACTCAACTCCCTTGCCGCTTGGACCGCCTGGCCGCCGGGCACCGCCGCCACGACCTCGATCCCGTCCGCGGAGTCGAGGATGTGCCTGAAGCCTGTACGGATCAGAGCCTCGTCGTCGACCACCAGTACCCGGATCAAACCTGCGCTCCCTCGCCCCGGGGCCGCCGCTGGACTCCTACGACGCCCAGGAGCCCCTTCCGGTTCCTTCGTGTCGGCGCTCGCCGGGCGACGGGGGCGGCTCCGGCCGGTCGGCGGGGCAACTCCGGCCACCTGCCGGATGTGTTGGAGTCCGCACACGCGCGATCCTGAAGCGCATGACACATGACGCGTCATCGGTCTCAACGGCTTTGTCCCCGGCGCCTGCCTCGGAACAAGGCAGCACTCCCACCACAGCTCCCTCTCCGTCGACGGGACGGCTCATAGGCATCGACCTGGCCCGCGGACTCGCGGTCTTCGGCATGTACGCGGCCCATGTCGGCCCGGACCCGTCGGTGGGCGGGCCGCTGGGCTTCGTGCTGGAGCTGGCGCGCGGGCGTTCCTCCGCGCTCTTCGCCCTGCTCGCCGGTTTCTCGCTCGTCCTCATCACCGGCCGCCCGCACCCCCGTACCGGCCGGGCCGGACGGCAGGCCGTGGGCAGGATCCTCATCCGCTCGATGGTCCTGGTCATGCTGGGCTTCGCCCTGACCGCACTGGACACCGACGTCGACGTGATCCTCGCGTTCTACGGACTGACGTTCCTCGCCGTGCTCCCGCTGTACCGGCTGCGGGTCCGGACGCTCGCGGTCATCGGCGCCGCGTGCGCGTTGGTCATGCCCCAACTCCTGTACGTGATCCGCCAGTCGATCGACAACGGGGACTGGGCCGACACCTTCATCCGCTGGGACCCGCTGGCGCGGATCAGTGACACGGACGGTCTCGTCGAACTGCTGTTCACCGGCGAGTACCCGGTGCTCACGTGGATGCCGTTCATGATCGTCGGCATGGTGGTGGCACGGCTCGACCTCGGCCGGGCCAAGGTCCGTGCCCGACTCGCCCTGACCGGCGGCGGGTTGGCCGTCCTCGGCTACGGCGGCTCGTGGCTCGCCCTGCACCTGGTCCCGAACGCGCACGCCACCGTCGCCGCGGCCACGGACGGAGACTCGGCGGCCTCGGCCTGGTGGTCCGACACCGTCGGCTACCTCACGGACGGCACCCCGGCCGCCTGGCTGCTGGTGGCTGCGCCGCACAGCCAGACGACCTTCTCCATCCTCGGCAACACGGGCGCGGCGCTCCTCGTGGTGGCCGCCTGCGTCACCGTCGCGGCCCGGATGCCCCGCGTCACGCGGCTCGCCAGGCCCGTCGCCGCGGTCGGCATGATCTCCCTGACCGCCTACGTCCTGCACATCCTCGCCATTTACGTGGTCGGCATGGAGGAGGAGACCGTCCCGGCCCTGGTCGCACTGCTCGCCTTCATCGCGACCGCCATGCTGCTGGCGACCGCCTGGACACGACGATTCCGCCGCGGCCCTCTGGAGTACCTGCTCCACGCCACCACACGGGTCACTCGCCACATCAAGTGACGTCCGGATCAGAGCGAATGAGTGCCCCCCCAGTGCCCCCCGTGCCGCCCGGCCCGACCGGGCGGCACGGGCACGGGTGCTCAGGCAGCCCTGCGGGGCGGAGGAGGGCGCTTGCCCGGTGGATTGGCCGGACATCGGACCCCTCGGCACAGCTGGATACCCCGGGTAGGTATCATCCCTCGTATCCACTCCGGTGGCACCCGAGACGCAAGGGACCCATGGCCAGTGCCCGCGACGAGGCGGTGAACCGCCTCGGACAGCTCGTTCGACCGCGATCGACGTCGCGGTTCGTCGGGCTGCTCGTGTGCACGCTGCTCCTCGGCCTGGTCGGCATGCACGGCCTCGGACCGGTTCCTGCGGGCGCCGCCGCTCACGATCCGATGCCGGTGGCCGCGCCCATGGGCGTGGTGGCGTCGATGCCGGACGCCTGCGATCACGGCGAAGGCGGCGGCTGCACGGGCCACGCCCAGCACGCGGATCCGACATGCGCGTCCGCGTCGGTCGCCGGTTCGCCAGCGATGGTGCCGGTGCTGCTGCCCGACGTGGCGGCCTGCGCCGGAGTACCAAAGGCCGTCGGTGCTTCCTCGACCGGCAGCGGACCCGACGGCGGCCGGGCGCCGCCCTCACTCTCCGAACTCCAACTCCTGCGGATCTAGAGCGGCCCGCGAGGCGTCGCACGCCACTTGGCGCGGCGCCGCGCTCAGGCATGCCCTTCATTCCCACCGTCCCAGGAGTTCCAGCATGACAGCGCACCGCGCACTCGTACGCCGTACCGCCCTGTCCGTCACCGCGGGAGCCGCCGCACTCGTCCTCGCCGCCTGCGGCAGTGACAGCAGCAGTGACAGCGGCAGCGGAGGACACGACATGGGGTCCATGGAGTCCGACTCCGGCCCCACCGCGACCGCCCCGGTCAAGGCCGGCGACCACAACGACGCGGACGTCGACTTCTCCAAGGAGATGATCCAGCACCACCGCCAGGCCGTCGACATGGCCGAACTGGCCGCCGACCGAGCCTCCTCGCAGGAGGTCAAGGACCTGGCCGCGAAGGTCAAGGGGGCACAGGACCCGGAGATCAAGACCATGTCGGGCTGGCTCACCTCGTGGGGCGAGGACGTGCCCGAGGAGATGTCCGGCGCCATGGACCACGACATGGCGTCCGCCATGCCCGGCATGATGAGCGGCACGGACATGGACAAGCTGGAGAAGGCATCCGGCGCCGAGTTCGACACCATGTTCCTCACGATGATGGTCGAACATCACGAGGGCGCCGTCGAGATGGCCGAGACCGAGAAGGCCGACGGCGAGTACGGTCCTGCCACGAAGCTCGCGGACGACGTCGTGACAGCCCAGACGGCCGAGATCAAGCAGATGAACAAGATGCTCGCCAAGGGCTGACGCCTCGTCAAAACATGGTGGGCCGACGGGGTGAGAGTCTCGTCGGCCCACCCGGGCGGCAGGCTTTCCCGCACCGCGCCCGGTCCGTTGGTGATCTCGGCGTTCGGAACGCAACCTTCGGTCGTGTACGGGTGAACGGCCACGTACGTTCACCCGTACCCCTTGTCGTACGTCTGGCCGCTCGCGCGGCCGGGAACAGCCCGGATTCGGAGAGGTACGTGTCACAGCAGCCACAGCGAGGACGGACCGGCCGCACTTTCACCGCCCGCGGGGTGCGCCGCGCCGCCCTGATCGGCAGCCTCGCCCTTCTTCCCCTGGTCACGGCCTGCAGCGGCGGGAGCGACGACAAGGCCGAGGGCGACAGCAAGCCGTCGACCGCCGCCATGGCCGCGGTCGTGGCGCCGGCGAAGGTCGAGGTGATCGCCAACCTCACCGGCTGCAAGGTCAAGATCCGAACGGACGCGGACGAACTCCGCGAGGGTGTCTGCCACACGCCCGAGGGCGACTACCTCATCACGACCTTTCCCGAGGAGAAGTACAAGCTGACCTGGCTGGACAGCGCCGCCATCTACGGGGGCAAGTACCTCGTCGGCCCGCGCTGGGCCATCAGCGCCAAGCCGAACATGCTCGGCCCGCTGCGCAAGAAGGTTGGCGGCACCGTCCAGGACCTGGAGGCCATGCACGCGCAGCCCTCCCCGAGTTCGTCGAAGAGTTCGTCGAAGTACGGGCCCGAACCGAGCTCGTCCTAGGGGCGGCCCCGCACCCGCTCCAGTCACCGAACGCACCCTCACGGCCGAGGCCGTGAGGGGACGTATCGCGTTGACCTGGGCTCATGCTCGGTGAGGTCCGAGCCCTCCGAGCCCTCCGAGCCGGCAGTGTCATCCGAGCCGTCCGACGAGGCTCCGCCGCACGCGATCGACGCCGGTCACGTTGACGCCGGTGACGCCGACGCGGAGACACCCACCGACGCGGAGTCACCCGCGAAGGGATCGGTGCGTCAACCGGCGGCCGGCGCGTAGGCGCTGATGACGTACAGGGCCTCGTCGTCGATCGTGTTCCTGTCCCAGTCCAGTGAGATCCGCTCCGGGTGGCCGTCGGGCGCGTACTCCGCCTCCGCCGTGTCGGCGTCGTCGCGCCGAGCCTGCTCCAGCTCGTCCAACAGCTCGCCGATGGTGGGTACTTCACCGGGCAACTGCTTCACCACCCGCCGGCTGTCCGCGTCGAGACCGACCGCCTCCGCGACCTTGCCGTCGCGGACGGTCACCCGGAAGGTGCCGATCAGACTCCGTTCCCCCTCACTCGACTTGAGCGTGTAGACGTACGAGTCGGGCTCCCGCCAGGTGGTACCGCTCGGGGACGTGGCGGGCTCCGGCTCGGCCACCTGGGCGGATCCCGAGGACGACTCGGTCCCACAGGCGACGGTCGCCCACAGCAACCCTCCGACCAGTCCGGCGACGGACACAGAACGACGACTGGGGTGAACGGCGGTCATGCGAACGGCGGTCATGGTGGCTCCCTCGGGGACGGCTATCGCTATGACGCCGGTCGGCCCGGGAACGTTCGGGCAGTGCCCATGCCGTGGACAGTCGAGAGCTCTCGAAGGGTGACGGCCTGATCAACTGTCGGGGATGCCGGTGCCGCTGAGGGCGGGGACGGTGTCCTCCCGGCGGGCCAGGGAGCAGGCGGCGAGCCGAAACTGGTCGAGTGTGTCGACGATGGTCCGGCCGACGGGCGTGTGGCCCCAGATGCTGATGCCCTGGTGGGTGCTGGGCTCCCAGGTGGTCTCGTCGACGACGACGGGGTTCCAGCCGACCTCCCACTCGAAGCCCGAGGGCGTACGGGCGTAGTAGGACAGCTCCTTGTCGTTGGTGTGCTGTCCGATGGACAGGGCCATGTCGAAGCCGAGTTCGCACACGCGCTGATAGCTCTGGGTGACGTCGTCGAGGGTGGCCGCCTGGATGTTGAGGTGCTGGACGCGGGTGCGTACCGGGTCGACGGGCAGGCCTCGGACGGCGGCGACGGCGATGGAGTGGTGGCGCTCGTTGACGCGCAGGAAGCGGATCTTGAGCTTGACGCCGTTGATGGTCTCGTCGATGCAGTCGGTCAGGCGGGCGTCGAAGACGGTGTTGAAGTAGCCCCGGAGCTGGGCCGGTTGGGCGGTCGTGATCGCGACATGCCCCATCCCCGAGTCACCGGTGACGAATCCGGAGGCCCGCATGCGCAGTGGCTCCGCCGACTTCAGCGGGGTGGTGTAGATCTCCTGGGTGATGCCCTTGGGGCCGGGAAACCGCAGCAGGCGTTCAACGCCGCGCAGGGCGGCTTCGTCGGGGGTGCCGTGGGCCATGGAAACACCGTGGGCGTGTATGCGGGCTTCGATCCGTTCGAAGGCGGCGTGGTCGTCGACGTGCCAGCCGGTGGCGACGACGTCCTCGGCCGGGCCGCGCCGGAGCAGGAAGCGGCACTCCTGGTCGTCGAGTCGGAAGCGCATCAAGTCCGCGTCGAGGGCGTCGTGGTGCATGCCGATGGCTTCGGCGCCGAAGCGGCGCCAGTCGGTGAAGCGGTTGGTCTCGATGACGATGTAGCCGAGATGGACGGCACCGAACACCGATGCGTTCCCAGGTGCGTTCATCGTCGGCCCGCCAGGAAGTCGGCGCACAGCCGGTTGAAGAGCTCGGCCCGCTCGAACTGCACCCAATGGCCGGTGTTGGCGACCAGATACAGGTCGCAGTTGGGCATGCGGTCGGCCAGCATGCGCCCGCCGCCGGGCCGGTTGACCCGGTCCTCGGCACCCCACAGCACGAGGGTGGGTACGGGGAGACGGTCCAGGCGCCGGTCACGGGTGAAGTCCATCTTCCACAGCGTGCGCAGCGCGTTCGGTCCGGACGGGCGACGCAATGGCGGGGCGGCGACGACCTCGGGGTCGATGCTGGCCCGGTAGCGCTCGTCGATCACGGAGTCCGGGACGTCGGCGGCGTTGAACACCAGGTACTGGCGGATGAACGTCTCCAGCTTCAGCCGCGAAGGCCCGTCACCGCCGTAGTAGTTGAGCAGACTGTTCAGGCCCGGTGTCGGGAGCGAGCGGGTGGTGCCGATACCGCCGGGCCCCATGAGCACCATGCGGTCGACCCGGTCGGGTGTGTCCAGTGCGAGCCGCAGCGCACAGGCACCGCCGTAGGAGTTTCCGACCAAGTGGGCTCGCTCCAGGCCGAGTTCGTCCATGACCCCGCGGATGTGGTCCGCGAGATGGCCGAACGGATCGGTACCGTCCATGCCCTTGCCGCTGCGTCCGTAACCGGGCAGGTCAGGGACCACGACCCGGTACTCCTCGGCCAGGGCCGCGATGTTGCGCCCGTAGTTGGAGACCCCGGAGGCGCCGGGGCCACCGCCGTGCAGGAGCAGCAGGGGCGGGCCGTCACCGGTCTCGGCGACGAAGATCTTCTTACCCGCGATGTCGAGCATGGACTCACGCATCGAAGGCAGCTCGGTCTGTGTGGTCATGGTGTCCTCGCTGACTGGATTACTGGGACTGGATCGTTGGGTTGATCGCGGGGGAGGGGATCACTGGTTGGTGGTCGCGGTCGTCGGACGCGTCGCCGGAGCGAATCCGGCCGGGGGCGGCGGGAGTTGGGCACCCGCGGGAGCGGCGGCGTAGACGTAGGCGTCCGGGCGCAGGGCGAGGGTGGCCGCACGGTGCCGGGCCAGCCAGGGCAACAGGACACCGTCGCTGTCGACGAGGGTGCCCTCGGCCGGCCGCGACCCGGCGGGCGTGACGGCGAGTGAGGGGACACCCGGCCGGTCCCAAGTGGGCTGGGGCGTGGCCGATTCGCTGTGCAGGAGCAGCCAGCGGTTGCCGAGCACGTCGTCCAGCCGTACGCGGACCCCGTCGGGCCCGGTCACCCAGGGCTGGGGGATCTGGAGTCCGGAAGCCTTGGTGCGGGGGAGCGCCTGCAGACCGGTGGCGTAACGGGCGACGGGTATCCAGCTCGAGTCCTGCAACCAGTTGCCGAAGCCCGGCACACGGTTGAGGAGCCGCAGTCCGGAGTCGCGCACCGCGGCCACGGATCTGCGCCGCTCGGTGATGATCCGCCCGACGAACACAGCACGTCTGGTGACTTCCCTGACATGCGGTTTCCGCTCGGCCTCGTAGGTGTCGAGCACGGTCTCGGGGAGTTCGCCGCGCAGGACGGCGTCGAGCTTCCAGCACAGGTTGGCCGCGTCGCGCACCCCGGCTGCCATGCCCTGGCCGATCCATGGCGGCATGGCGTGCGCGGCGTCACCGGCCAGGAAGACCCGGCCCACCCGGAAGCGCGAGGCGAAGCGCACATGGTGGCTGTAGACGGTGGCCCGCAGGATCCTGATGCTGTCCCGGCTGATTCCGTACCGGGCCACGAGGGCGTACACCGCCTCGTCGGTGGTCAGGTACGTCTCGTCGTCGCCCGGCAGGATCGGGAACTCCCATCGGTGGTGGCCGAGCGGGGTGGGACAGTCCACGGCTGGCCGCGCCGGATCGCAGTGGAAGCGCAGCCGGTCGTGGTCAGGCCAGGGCTTGATCATCTCCGTGTCGATCACCACCCAGCGGTCCTCGTACGTACGCCCCTCGTAGCCGACGTTCAGCTGCGCACGGATCAGGCTGGAGCCGCCGTCCGCCGCGATCACGTACGAGGCACGCAGCCGGGTCACCGAGTCGTCGGCCGTGCCGACCACCGTCAGTTCGACGCCTGCCCCGTCCGCGTCCTGGCGCAGCCGCACGCACTCGTGTCGCAGCAGCACCTCGACGTTCGGATGGCGGGCCACCCCGTCGCGCAGGACCTGCTCCAACGCGGGCTGGTAGATGAACAGTTGCGGTGGATGCCCGTGGCCGCGCGGGGTCGGGTGCGCGGAGAGGAAGGGGCGGCCGCGGGCGTCGACGAAGTCGAGGGGCCGCTCGGTCAGCATGTCCTGCCCCAGCCGTTCGGCCAGACCGATGCGCTGCCAGATCCGCATGACCTCCTCGTCGGTGGAGATGGCCCGGGCCCGGGTGTAGATCTCCGCGTCGCGTTCCAGCACGACGACCCGCAGGCCCGTCGCGCCCAGCAGGTTCGCCGCGGTCACGCCCGTCGGCCCGTAGCCGATCACCGCCACGTCGTAGTCGCCGCCCTCGCCACTGACTCCGCTCACCAGGCCCACCTCGCTGTCGTCCCTGTTCGCGATGTGTTGCGAACTCATTGCTGTAGCGTTTACTCCAATTGGAATGACCGCTACGGTAAGGTGACTGCAGAAGACGGTCAAGTGCCGGTACGACCAGGAAGGGCACACCCGATGACCAAGCCGCAGACAGCGCGCAGGAAGCGTGCGAACGGGGTGGAGTCGAGGCAGCGCATCCTCGACGCCACGGTGGAGATCGCGGGCGAGCGCGGATACGAAGGCACGTCCATCGCGGCGGTCAGCGCCAAGTGCGGCCTGCCCGCCAGCTCGATCTACTGGCATTTCAAGGACAAGGACGACCTGATCGCCGCGGTCATCGAGCGCAGCTTCGAGACCTGGCTGGCGGCCGTCGAACTACCGAGGGAAGAGATCGGGACTCCGCTGGAGCGGGTCAGGGTCATGGCGGCGAACGTGGCGAGATCGCTGGTCGACGCGCCGGACTTCCTGCGTCTGGGCCTGATGCTCGCCCTTGAGCGACGGCCCGTGGAGCCCCGGGGCCGGACGGTTTTCCTCCAGGTCCGCGAAGTCGCCGCCCAGAAGATCGCCGAGGTGGTTGGGACCCTGTTCCCGGACCTGGACGACGAGTCCGTACGCACCCTCACCACCTACGCCGTCGCCGGGGCCGACGGACTGTTCGTGCACCGGGAGCTCAACGGCGACGCCGTCGACCTGGTGGCGCTGTTCGAACTGCACGCAGAGCTGATCCACGACGCGGCGAGCCGCCTGGCATCGAGGAGCCAGGGATGACCCTGACCGCACCACAGCGCGAGGAAGCCCGTCGGCTCCTGCGCGAGGCAGAGCGGCGCGTGGCGCCGATCGACCCGCTGTCGGACCTGCTGCCAGGACTGGAACTGGCCGACGCCTACGCCGTCCAGCAGGGCAACATCGCCCGGCGCCTGTCCGCCGGAGCCACCGTCGTCGGCCACAAGATCGGCCTCACCGCGGCCGCGATGCAGCAACTCCTCGGCGTGGACGAGCCCGACTTCGGCCACCTCCTGGACGACATGGTCCACCGCGACGGCGGCACGGTGCCCGCGGCCCGCTACTGCCGGCCGCGCATCGAACCGGAGATTTGCTTCCGCCTCGCCCGGCCCCTGCGCGGCCCCGACGTCACCGTCGAGGACGTCCTGGAGGCCACCGAAGCGGTCGCCCCGGCCCTGGAGATCGTCGACAGCCGGATCCGCGACTGGAAGATCACCCTCGCCGACACGGTCGCCGACAATGCCAGCGCGGCCGGTCTGGTCTGCGGCCCCTGGACACCCCTGTCCGACGCACCCGACCTCGCCACCGTCACCGTCGACCTGTTCGTCGACGGCGAGCCCGTCGCCACGGGCAGCGGCAAGGAGGTCCTGGGGCATCCGGCCGCCGCGGTCGCCTGGCTGGCCAACACCCTCGCCGCCTTGGGCACCGCGCTGGAGCCAGGACATGTGGTCCTGCCCGGTGCCATGACCACGGCACCCTTCGTCGGCGCCGGCCAGCGGATCGAGGCCCGTTTCAGCGTCCTCGGCCCGGTGTCGGTGACCTTCGCCTGAGGCCTTTCGTCGGCCTGCGGGCTTCGCAGATCTGGCGACCTCTTACATCCGAGCACCTCGACCGGCCCCGTACATCCAAGGACCTCGACCAGAGGGCCTCCGCGCCAAGGAGCACCCCCTTCATGCCCCCTGCAACCGCACCTGCCCCCGCACCCTGGCCGGTCGCCGTCATCGGCTCCGGCAACATCGGAACCGACCTGATGATCAAGATCCTGCGGGGTTCCGGCGCCCTCACGATGGGAGTGATGGTCGGCATCGACCCCACCTCCGACGGCCTGGCCCGCGCAGGCCGTCTGGGCATCGCCACCACCGCGGACGGCGTCGACGGACTCCTCGCCCTCCCCGAGTTCGCGGACATCAGGCTCGTCTTCGACGCCACCTCCGCCACCGCCCACCGGGCGAACTGGGCCAGACTGGAGCCCACCGGCGTACGGGTCCTCGATCTGACGCCGGCCGCCGTGGGCCCGTACTGCGTGCCCGTGGTGAACCTCGACGCCCACCTCGACGCCCCGAACCTGAACATGGTCACCTGTGGCGGACAGGCCACCGTCCCGATCGCCGCCGCCGTCGCGCAGGTCGCCCCCGTCGCGTACGCGGAGATCGTCTCCTCCATCGCCGCGAGGTCGGCGGGGCCCGGTACCCGCGCCAACATCGACGAGTTCACCGAGACCACGTCACGAGCACTGCGTGAAGTGGCCGGGGCCAGGCGAAGCAAGGCGGTGATCGTCCTCAATCCGGCCGAGCCGCCGCTGCTCATGCGCAACACCGTCTACTGCCTTGTCGAGGGCGACTGCGACCACACCGCCATCGAGAACAGCGTCCTGGAGACGGCGGACAGGGTGCGGTCGTACGTCCCCGGCTACCGGCTCAAGCAGCGGGTCCAGTTCGACACGTACGGTCCGGACAACCCCCTGTACATTCCGCAGACGGGCGGATTCACCGGTACCAAGGTGACCGTGATGCTCGAAGTCACCGGCGCCGCCGACTACTTGCCCGCCTACGCCGGAAACCTCGACATCATGACCTCCGCGGCCGTCGCCGCCGCCGAGCGGATCGCCCAGCACGCCCAGCAGGCGCAGCACGGCCAGCAGGCCGAGCATGCTCAGCCCGCTGAATACGGCGAGCACGCCGAGCACGCAGGGACCGCCGCGGGAGCCCTCCGATGAGCCGCCTCTACATCAGCGACGTCACCTTGCGGGACGGCATGCACGCCGTCCGCCACCAGTACTCGGTCGATCAGGCCGTCGCCATCGCCACCGCGCTGGACGAGGCAGGCGTGGACTCCATCGAGGTCGCCCACGGCGACGGACTGGCCGGCTCGTCCTGCGTGTACGGCTTCGGTGCCCACACCGACCTGGAGTGGATCGAGGCCGTCGCCTCCTCCGTCACCCGCGCGCGGGTCGCCACCCTGCTCCTGCCTGGCATCGGTTCCGTGCACGATCTGCGCGACGCCCACAGCGCGGGGGCGTCCGTCGTCCGCGTGGCCACGCACTGCACCGAGGCCGACATCTCCGCCCAGCACATCGCGGCCGCACGGGAGTTGGACATGGACACGGTCGGATTTCTGATGATGAGTCACCTGACGGAACCTCAGAAGCTGGCAGTGCAGGCCAAGTTGATGGAGGGCTACGGCGCCACGTGCGTGTACGTTGTCGACTCGGGCGGCGCCATGGTCATGAGGGACGTCGCCGATCGCGTAGACGCCCTGCGGCAAGTCCTCGACCCGGCCACCGAGATCGGCATCCACGCCCACCACAACCTCTCCCTCGGGGTGGCCAACTCGATCGCCGCCGTGGAGCACGGGGCCCACCGAGTGGACGCCTCCCTCGCCGGGATGGGCGCGGGCGCAGGCAACGCACCGCTGGAGGTGTTCGTCGCCGCCGCCGACAGACTCGGATTCGAGCATGGCTGCGACCTGTTCGCTCTGCAGGACGCCGCCGACGATCTCGTACGACCGCTGCAGGACCGCCCCGTCCAGGTCGACCGGGAAACGCTCACGCTCGGGTACGCCGGTGTGTACTCCAGCTTCCTGCGCCACGCCGAAGCGGCCTCGGCGCGCTATGGCATCGACGCCCGAAGCCTGCTCGTCGAGGTCGGACGGCGGGGCATGGTCGGCGGCCAGGAAGACATGATCACGGACGTGGCGCTCGACCTGCTCACCGCACGGGAGGCGGGGAAGGCCGGGAAGGCCGAGAAGATCGAGGTGGCCCAGGAGGCCCAGGTGGCCCAGGAGGCCGCAGAGGGCCAGGAGCCCCAGGCGGCCCGAGAGGCTCAGGTGGCCCGAAAGCCTCAGGAAGTTGCCTCATGACCGCCTCCCCGGGCCGCCTCGACGTCCACCAGCACATCGCCCCCTCCTTCTACCGAGACCGTCTCATCGGTTCCGGCATCGCCGAGGCCGGCGGCCGCGCCCTGCCCGACTGGAGTCCTGAAGCGGCCCTGGAGCTGATGGATCTGCTGGGCACGGACACGGCGATCGTGTCCGTCTCCACTCCGGGAACCGCCTTCCTCACCGATCCGGAGGAAGCCGCCGACCTGGCACGACAGCTCAACGACTTCTCCGCGTCCCTGGTCGCGGAACACCCCGGCCGTTTCGGCTACTTCGCCACTCTGCCCATGCCCGACACCACCGCCTCCGCGGCTGAGGCCCGCCGGGCTCTGGACGAGCTGGGCGCCGACGGGGTCACCCTCCTGGCAAACAATCAGGGCGTCTACCTCGGCGCGGACGGTCAGGACGCACTGTGGCAGGCCCTGAACGACCGGGGTGCCGTCGTCTTCGTCCACCCGGCCGACCTTCCGGCCCCCGCCGTCGAGAACATCCCCCCGTTCGCCGCCGACTTCCTGCTGGACACGACCCGGGCCGCCTACCTCCTCGTACGCAACGGAGTGGTCCGACGCCACCCGCGCATCCGGTTCGTGCTCAGCCACGCGGGCGGGTTCGTGCCCTATGCCTCCCATCGCATGGCCACCGCCATCGCGGCCGACACCGGACGCAGCCCCCTGGACGTGCTGGACGACTTCCGCGGCTTCTACTACGACACCGCGCTGTCCTCCAGTCCCGCCGCCCTGCCCACGCTGCTCGCCTTCGCCCGTCCAGGGCATGTCCTGTTCGGCAGCGACTGGCCGTTCGCCCCCGCCATCGCGGGCCAGTACTTCGCCAACGGCCTCGACAGCGGTGTGGACCCCGGTGTGCTCCGGGCCGTCAACCGCACCAACGCGGAAGCCCTCTTCCCGCGCCTGGCCGGTGCAGCCGGCGTGCCGATCGCGGCCCGTCCGACGCCGACGCGCTTGAGGCAGTCGGCCCAGCGTGCCGTCGCCCGCCTCCTCTTCAAACTCGTCCAGCCCGGCACCGGTTGAGGCACGCAGCGGCGCTCAGGCCTGCCCGATACGGGAGTTGGCCGGATGCGTTCTGCGCGAAGCGTTGACTAGAAAGCGCTTGCCCCTTACGTTTCCCGTTCAGCAGCGTGACCCGCCGCTGGCATCTCGTATATGAGATGCCAGATGCCGGAGGCGTCATGGCCTGGGGACGTGCACTCTCCAGGATGTCGCCGAGAGCCTCGTGTGGAGGCGCTGCGTTCGCAAGGCGATCCACATGGTGAACATCGTTCACGTATCTGAAAAATGGACGCTCTCGAAGGGACGCACCCGCATGCGTACTCTCCCCCCACGCTCCCGTCCGAGGAGACTCGTCGTCTCCGCGGTCGCGGCAGCCGCTCTCGCCGTCACCGCCGCCGTCGCTCTGCCGCAGTCCGCGGGTGCCGCCGAAACCTCCCCCATCGGCTTCGGCGCCGGCACCACGGGCGGCGGCGGTGCGAGTGCCGTCACCGTCTCCACGCTCGCCGCGTTCAGGACGGCCGTCACCGGCAACACCGCCAAGGTCGTCCGGGTCAGCGGGCTGATCCAGCTCACCGGTCAGGTCGATATCGGCTCCAACACCACGGTTCTTGGCGTCGGTTCGGCGTCCGGCTTCACCGGCGGCGGGCTGCGGCTGAAGGAAGTCACGAACGTCGTCATCCGCAACCTCAACATCAGCAAGCCGGTCGCGCCCTCCGACGGCGTCACCGTGCAGAAGTCCACGAAGGTCTGGATCGACCACAACTCCTTCTCGGCGGACCGCGACCACGACAAGGACTACTACGACGGTCTGCTCGACATCAATCACGGCTCCGACAACGTCACCGTGTCCTGGAACACCTTCAAGGACCACTTCAAGGGCTCGCTCGCCGGCCACAGTGACAACAACGCGAGCGAGGACACCGGCCACCTGAAGATCACGTACCACCACAACCACTTCAGCAACGTCTACTCGCGCATCCCCAGCCTGCGCTTCGGCACGGGTCACTTCTACGACAACTACGTCGAGGGTGCCGACACCGCCGTGCACTCGCGCATGGGCGCCCAGATGCTCGTCGAGAACAACGTCTTCCGTACGACGAAGATCGCGGTCACGACGAACCGCAGCAGCGACGTGGACGGCTACGCCAACCTGCGCGGCAACGACCTCGGGGGAGCCGCCACCGAGATCTCCCGCACAGGCACCTTCACCAGTCCGCCGTACAGCTACTCCGCCGAGCCCGCCTCCTCCGTCGTCGCCTCGGTGACGAGCGGCGCGGGCGCCGGAAAGCTCTGACCGACCCCAGAAGCCGACCTCCACAATCCGCCCCCCCCAAACCGACCCCCGCAAACCGACCCCCACAACCGGAAGAAGGCACAGGGACATGACTTCTCCAGCGACCCCGCGCGCCCGTCGGCGCGCGCTGACCGGCACCCTGACCGCACTCGGCCTATCGTCTGTCATGATCACGACAGTGGGTGCACCGCCCGCGAGTGCCGCCACCTGGCCGACGCCGGCCAGCAGCCAGCCCGTGAGTTCGACCATCTCCGTCTCGGGTGTCAGGGACGGCGGCATGGTGCGGTACTACGGCAGCGGTGCTCTGGCCGGTGACGGCCAGGAGGAGGGCCAGGACCCGATCTTCAAGCTCGCGGCCGGCGCGACCCTCAGGAACGTCATCATCGGCGCGCCCGGTGCCGACGGCATCCACTGCGAGGGCAACTGCACCCTGCAGAACGTGTGGTGGGAGGACGTCGGCGAGGACGCCGCCACCTTCCGCGGCGGCTCGACCTACACCGTGACCGGCGGCGGCGCCAAGAAGGCGGCCGACAAGGTCTTCCAGCACAACGGGCCCGGCACCCTGAACATCTCCAACTTCGCCGTCAGCGAGTTCAAGACGCTGTACAGGTCGTGCGGCGACTGCTCCACGCAGTACACGCGCAAGGTGAACCTCAGCAACATCGAGGTGACCGGCACGGGATCCACCGCGCGGCTCGTCGGCATCAACGTCAACCGCAACGACGTGGCGACACTGCGGGGCATCACGATCCTGAACGACTCCAGCCGAAAGGTCATCCCCTGCCAGAAGTACAACAACAACACCGCGGTCGGCACGGGCCCCGACAGCACCAACTGCCTGTACGCCGCTTCGGACATCACCTACAGGTGAGCCGTGACGTATGAGCCGTGACGTGTGAACCGAAGCCCCGGCGGCCGGACGAACCTCCCTTCCCCCCCCATGGAGGTTCGTTCGGCCGCCGCTGCCGACTGCGGCTAGGCCGCGAGTTCCTTGGTGATGCGGTCGAGCATGAACGCCGAGGACTCGTGGGCCCGTTCCTCCCAGGCGAAGACGCAGGCGGTGGCCACCCCGTCGAAGTCCAGCTCGCGCAGGGTGCCGAAGAAGGCGTCCCAGTCGACCTCGCCCTGGCCGATGTCGAGGTGCTGGTGGATACGGGCGGTCGTCCCGGGCGGGTTGAGGATGTAGCGCAGGCCGGAGGAGCCCTTGTGGTTGAAGGAGTCGGCGATGTGCACGTGCTGGAGCTTGTCCCCGGCGTAGCGCATCATCTTCGCGATGTCCGCCCCGACTTCGGATGCCCCGGAGAGGTGGAAGGAGTGCGGGGCGCAGTAGAGGTAGTTCACCCAGGGCTTGTTGATCGCCCGTACGAGGTCGACGGCGGGGGTGTTCTCCTCGCAGAAGTCGTCTGGGTGGGCCTCCAGGTTGAGGGCGATGCCCTCGCGCTCGAAGACCGGCAGCAGCTCGTCCATCGAGCGCCAGAAGGCGGCCTCGCTCGCGGCGGCCTGCTCGGGGCGGCCGTTGAACTCCGAGTTCATCAGGGAGCATCCGAGATCGGCGGTGATCTCGATCATCCGCTTCCAGTAGCGGACGGCGGCCTGTCGCTCGGTCTCGTCCGGCGAGGACCACTTGTACAGCGGGAGCACGGAGGACAACTGAACGCCGTGTGTGCGCAGGGAGTTCTTCAGCGCGGCGACGCGTTCGTCGTCCGCCCGCGGGTGCAGGAAGAAGGGCATGAAGTCGTCGCGGGGTGACAACTCGATGTGCTCGTAGCCGAGTTCGGCGACCGTACGCACCATGTCGTCCATCGGCAGGCCGCGCAGCATGTACGGGTCGAGGGCGATCTTCATGCGGTGCCTCCGTAAAGGGCCGGGCGGGGCTTCATGTCGACGGTGACGACCGCGCCGCCGGAGTCCAGGGATCGCACGGCGGCGTCGGTGATGACGGTGGCGGCATAGCCGTCCCAGGCGGACGGACCAGTGGGCTCGACGGCCGCCTCGACGGAGGCGATCCACTCGCGGAACTCGGTGTCGAAGGCGTCCGCGAAGCGGTCCTTCCAGTCCTGCGGGACGGCGGTGCCGTGGCGCCCGGCGGCACGGACCCCGACGGCGGCCGGATCGGGCAGCCTGACGAGTCCCTCCTCGCCGACGGTCTCGCACTGGATGTCGTAGCCGTACTGGCAGTTGACGAAGACCTCCAGGTCGACGCGGACGCCGGCGGCCGTCTCGAAGTACATGATCTGCGGGTCCTTGAGATGCGCGAACCGCTTGCCCGTGGCGCGCGGAGTTACCACCTGGGCAGAAACGATCTCGTCGTCGAGGAGCCAGCGCAGTACGTCGATCTCGTGCACGGCGGTGTCCTGCGCGGCCATGCGGGAGGTGTATGCCTCCGGGACGGTCGGGTTGCGGTGGGCGCAGTGCACGATCAGCGGGGTCCCGATGTCACCGGCGGCGATCACCTCCTTCATCTGGCGGTAGCCCGCGTCGAAGCGGCGCATGAAGCCGACCTGGACCAGGCGCCGGCCGTGGGCACGCTCGGCCTCGACTACGCGCAGGCAGTCCTCGGCGCTGGTGGCCAGGGGCTTCTCGCAGAAGACGGGCTTGCCGGCCGCGAGGGCATTGAGGACGTGCTCCGCGTGGGTGGGGCCCCAGGAGGTGACGAGGACGGCGTCCACCTCGGGCGAGTCGATCAGGTCGGTACCCGTGGGGAGCGCGGTGGCGCCGGCGCGGGCGGCCACCTCGGCGGCGCGCGCCGCGTCGATGTCGGTCACGGCGGTGACGGTGGCCCCGGTGACGACCTCGGTGAGTCGTCGTATGTGGTCCTGGCCGATCATTCCGGCGCCGATGACACCTACGCGTACGGTCATGGTCGTTTCCTTCGAGGGGGCGTCGGGGGGGCGTCGGGGCCTTCGAGGGTGGTGCGATGTCTCGTGGGAAGGCATTCTGTCGCGCTCTACTAGCGCGCTCTAGTCCGAGTACGATGACTCGTGTCCAAATGTCATGTCAATGGCTTGTCGCCGGGAGATTTTCGAGAGCGCCGCCGAGGCGGGCGGGGCCGGAGGGTGGTTCACAGGTGGATGCGGCGGGCAGACAGCGGCCCACGATGGCGGACGTCGCCGCGAAGGCGGGCGTGTCCAGGGCGCTCGTCTCGATCGTCTTCCGCGACCGTCCGGGCGCGAGCCAGGAGACGCGCGAACGGGTCCTGCGCGTCGCCGACGAGATCGGCTACCGCCCCGACAGCGCGGCCCGGCTGCTGGCCCGCGGCCGCAGCCGCACGCTCGGCGTGATGTTCACCGTGCACCAGGCCTTCCACACGGACCTCATCGAGGGGATCTACCCCGAGGCCGAACGCCTCGGCTACGACGTCCTGCTCTCCGCGGCCGCGCAGGGCCGAAGCGAGGCGAAGGCGGTCGAGGCACTGCTCAGCCACCGCTGCGAGGCGCTGATCCTGCTGGGCTCCGACGCGGAGGCCGCCCACCTCGACGCACTCGGACAGCGCGCGGTGACCGTCTCGGTCGGCCGGCGCGTCCTCCGCGCCCGCGTGGACTGCGTGCAATCGGCCGAGGCCAAGGGTGTCCGACAGGCCATGGACCACCTCCTCGAACTGGGCCATCGCCGGATCGTGCACATCGACGGCGGCCGCGGACCCGGTTCGGTCGAACGCCGACGCGCCTACCGGGCCGCGATGCGCCGCCATGGGCTGGAGGCCGAAGTGCGGGTGATCCCGGGTGACCACACGGAGGAGTCGGGCATCGACACCGGCCGTCTGCTCCTGGCGGAGCGCGACCGGGGACTGCCCCTGCCGACGGCCGTTCTCGCGGGCAACGACCGTAGTGCGATGGGCCTGTTGATGTCCCTGACGCGGGCCGGCGTCGATGTTCCCCGCGATCTGTCCGTCGTCGGATACGACGACAGCCACCTCTCCCATCTGATGCCGATCGGTCTCACCACCGTGCGTCAGGACGCGCTGCTCATGGCGGAACACGCGGTGCGGTTCGCCGTGGAACGGCTGGAGGACCCGGAACTGGATCCGCGGGAAGCGGTGTTGGACCCGAAGCTCGTGGTCCGGGGGACCAGCGGACCTCCGCCGGAGCGGGCGACGACCGGCGGGCCGCCACCGGAGGGGTGACGTGAGTACGCGCCGAGGCGGAGCTCCCTGAGGCCGGTCGGTCGCCGGACGGCCAGGCACGGCACGTGCTGTCAGCCGACGTCGAAGAGATTCGGCAGTCGCAGCAGGTACCGGAAGCGGTCGTGGCGTTTGAGCGCGTCGAGTTCCGGGGCCCGGTACAGCGGGGTGACGGTGCATCGTTCTGCGGCCGAACCGACCCTGTCCAGCAGGGCGTTGACGGCTTGCCGGGCCGAGGTGTTGGCGCCTTCCATGGTGGCCAGATCGATCGGTACGGCCACGTAGTCGCCGGACAGGAAGAGGTTGGGGATCTTCGTGGCCGACTGCGGGCGGTGGTGGAAGGTCCCTGTCGGATGGATGAGCAGCTGCTCCTCGTTGACCGGGTTCGGGGTGCCGAGTCCGTCCACGGCCGGGTCGAGGAACCAGGAGTGCAGCACGGAGTCCTTGAGGACCGTACGGCCGGTGTCGTTGAGCGACGCCTTCAACTGCGCCCACACCTCGCGGGCGACTTCGGTGCGGGTGCACTGCTTGGCGGTCTTGCCGTACAGGATGCCCGGCCGGTCCCACTCGGAGACGTCCACGGACAGACAGTCCGCGACCGTGCCGTCGCCGAAGTCCTTGGGAAAGTCGTGGCCCGGCCAGTGCTGGGCCTGGGCGATCGCGGTCAGCGACCAGGGGGAGTCGATGAGGTCGAGGTGGCCGTGCAGGATCGGCGTGCGTTCGGTCAGATAGAACTGGATGCCGGTCATCCAGTCCGTCTCCAGCCGGTCGCACTCTGCGAGTTGGGGGTCCGCGGCACGTACGGCGGAGTTCCAGGTGCGCCGGGCGTGCTCGACCGGCATGGCCGAGATGTAGTGGTCGGCGGTGACGGTCCGGCGGGCACCGCCCGGGTCCTCCATGACGGCCCCGGCGATCCGGCCCGCGTCCAGGGTCAGGTCCCGTACGGTCCAGCCGACGTGGAACTCGACCCCGAGCGACTTCAGATACGTCACCCAGGGGTCGATCCAGGCCTCGTTGGTCGGCGCGTTGAGGATCCGGTCCAGCGGTCCGTCCGCGCCCCGCCCGAGGATGTTGAAGGCGAAGGCCTCCAGCAGCGTGGCGACCGTACGGGTACTGGCCTCCTCCGCCTTGGTGGCCACGATGTTGCGGGTGATGCCGATGGCGAGGATCCGCTGGTAGTCGTACGACATCCGGCCGGCCCGTACGAACTCCCACCACGGCATCTGCTCCCAGACCTCGTCGCGGCGTTCGTCGCAGCTGGTGAGGAAGACGAGGAAGCGGTTGGCGAAGTAGAGGGCCTCGTGGAGGGGGAGGTTGAAGGCGGTGTCCAGGACCGAGGTGAGGGCGCGGCGGATCTCGTCGGGGGTGAGTTCTGCCGGGGTGTTGCCGGGCCAGGGGAGCGGGATCCGGATGTCCTCGCGGCCGCCCGACCGGGCGAACAGCATCTCCTTGGGGGCGACGAGGTTGTCGTGGACGCCGTTGGGGTTGCCCGGGAAGGGGATGCGCCGCATGGTGTCGGGCAGGTTGTGGTAGATGCCGGGGATGAAGCGGAAGCCGTGCTCCCCGGGCAGGGGCCCGCGACCTCCCGTGGCGCTGTCCGGTACGTCCATGCTGCGGGCCTTGCCGCCCAGCGCCTTGCGCTCGTAGACCGTCACCTGGAAGCCGCGTTCGGCGAGTTCGTGCGCGGCCGTGAGACCCGCGACGCCCCCGCCGAGTACGGCCACGCTCTGTGGGGCGGCGCTGCTCCGGGCCGCGGCCCGCTGGGGAGTCGCCAGAGCGACCCCGCCGCCGGCGGCCGCGGCTGTTCCCAGGAACCCTCTGCGAGTGGTGCCGCCCATAGCTCCCCCGTACCGTCGGTAACCACTGGCGCACGAGGATACGAGCGCCGCACCGATCCCGGAAGGCGACCGACGAAGCCGGGGTCACTTTGGCTTGATGCCGCATCACGTCGGCCTCGACGGGACTGTGCCGCCTGTCAGCTCGTGCTGAGTGGTTCGGTTTGCTCAGTGTCGAGTTGGTGGTCGGCCCAGATGTAGCTTTCGGGAAGCAGGTCGGTGATGGTGACGGTCCGGAGGCGGTCGCCTGCCCCGACGATGACCTGCAGGGCCGGGAAGTAGTCGACAAGGACCTGGCGACACCGTCCACATGGAGGAACGACCCCGCGGTCGCGGTCGCCCACGGCGACGATCGTGTCCAGCTCGTAGATGCCCTGGGCGGCTGCCGCGCCGAGGAGGACCAGCTCGGCGCAGGGGCCGCCCGTGAAGTGGTAGGCGTTCACCGCGGTGACGATCCGGCCGTCCTGGGCACGGGCTGCGGCTGCCATGGTGTGGTTGTCGCCCCGGCAGCGAGTGCGAGCGACGTGGGCCGCGGTCTGGATGAGTTCGTGGTCGATGGGGTCGACGTCGTGGGTCTGCGCGGTCATCTTCTCTGCCTTCGTCAGGTGTCAGGCGACGTTGACCCGCGCGACGATG
Source organism: Streptomyces sp. NPDC058697 (assembly GCF_042715345.1). Taxonomy (NCBI): domain Bacteria; kingdom Bacillati; phylum Actinomycetota; class Actinomycetes; order Kitasatosporales; family Streptomycetaceae; genus Streptomyces; species Streptomyces sp. NPDC058697. The sequence continues at coordinate 176,019 of NZ_JBHXSU010000004.1, read as the reverse complement.
GTGCGCAAGCGAATATCGGCGGCGTGCTTGGTCCGCCGGATGATGCGGCGGTGGATCATGCTGCCCTGCTCCGATTCAGGTCGATGCAGTCCCGTTACTGCAGTGCATGCACCGCGGCTGAGAACACCGGAGGCATCCGGGACGCCGCGGGGACGATGAGGCGGGCGGTGCCGGGGCGGCGGCCGGCGGCCAGCAGGGCCCCGGTGAGCAGTCGGTGGCGCCGGGTCAGCCGGGTCCAGGCGCGGTCGTACGCGTCCGGTCGCCCGGCGGTCAGGCAGCGGACGGCGGCCCCGGCCGTGGCCAGCGCGAGGGCGATGCCTTCGCCGGTGAGGGCGTCCAGATAGCCCGCGGCGTCGCCGACGAGCAGGACCCGGCCGGCGGTTCGGCGCCGGACCCGCTGCCGCAGTGGTCCGGCGCCGCGTACCTCCGTCGCGGCCGTTCCCCGCAGCGACGCGGTGAGAGCGGGGAAGGCGGCCAGATGCTCGTCGTACCCGCGACGGCTGCAGCTGAGGATCGCGACGCCCACCAGGTCGTCGCCCACCGGCGTCACATAGGCCTCACCGTGCCGGGACCAGTGGACCTCCACGAAGTCCGTCCACGGCTCGACGCGGTAGTGCCGGCGCAGTCCGTAGCGGCCGTGGGGGCGGTTCGGCAGTTCCAGCCCCAGGGCTCGGCGCACCGGGGAGTGTAGGCCGTCGGCGGCGATCAGCCAACGGGCCGTGATCCCGGCCGCGGTGACCGTGTCCGCGCTCTGGTGCACCGCGCCGACCTTGCCCGGCACCATGCGCACGCCGAGGTCGAGCGCGCGCTGATGCAGTGCGGAGTGCAGCGTCGTACGACGGATCCCCAGCCCCCCGCGGCCGCGGAAGGACGCTTCGGCGAAGGCGGTGCCGTCCACGTAGCGGATGCCGCGCAGTTCGCGACCGCCGGCTTCGACGCCCAGTGCTCGCAGCGCGGCGACTCCGCCGGGCATGACACCTTCTCCGCAGGCCTTGTCCACGGGCGAGGTCCGGGGTTCGACGACGACGGCTTCCAGGCCGGCGAGCGCCGCGTGGATGGCGGCGGCCAGACCGGCCGGCCCACCGCCGGCCACGAGTACGTCGATCACGCCGGAGCGGGCGTGGTCGAGGAAGCCGCGGCGGTCAGCGCCCGGTTCTCGCAGCGGATGCGTACGGTGAGCAGGGCGGCGTTGAGCACCGTGAACGCGGCTGCGGTGACCCACGCGGTGTGGACCAGGGGCAGGGCCACCCCCTCGGCGACGACGGCCACGTAGTTCGGGTGCCGCAGCCACCGCCAGCGGTAGGGGCCGCCGGTCACCAGTGGCAGGCCGGGTACGACGATCACGCGGGTGTTCCAGCGGGGTCCCAGGGTGTGGATGCACCACCACCGCAGCGCCTGGGAGGCCGCCAGCACGGCCAGCATCGGCCAGGCCAGGGCGGGTACGAAGGGGCGGTCGGCCAGCCATACCTCGGCCGGGCAGGCGATCAGCAGGCCGGTGTGGAGCGCGACCATCGCCGGGTAGTGGCCCTGCCCGGTCACGGTCGCGCCTCGGGCGGTGCTCCACCGCTCGTTGCGGCGGGCGACGACGAGTTCGGCGACGCGTTCACCGGCGACGGCCGCCACCAGCAGTCCGTACCAGATCATGTGTCCACTGCCCTCCGTGTCGTCCGCGTACTTCGTGTCCTTCGTGTCCTTCGTGTCCTTCGACTGGGCGAACTACCAGCGCAGCAGGACGAGTTCGCAGGCGAAGCCGGGCCCCATCGCCAGCAGTACACCCGGCGTGCCCGGCTGCGGGCGGCGTTCGGCCAGGGTGTCGCGCAGTACGTGGAGCACCGACGACGAGGACAGGTTGCCCACGTCGGCCAGGTGACGCCAGGTCACATCGAGCGCCCCCTCGGGCAGGTCGAGGGCCTCGGTGACGGCCTCAAGGACCTTGGGGCCTCCCGGGTGGCACACCCAGGCGGTCACGTCCTTCCGCTTGATCCCGTGGTCGCCGAGGAACCCGTCGACGTCAGCGGCGAGGTACCGGCGCACCACATCGGGGACCTGTGGGTCGAGGACGACCCGGAAGCCGGAGTCCTTGATGTCCCAGCCCATGACGCGTCCGGTGTCCGGATACAGGTGGCTGCGGGTGTCCACGATCGTCGGGCCGGTGCCCTCGTCCCGGCGGCCCGGGTTGCCCCGGCGGTTCGCGCCGCAGGCGACGACCGCGGCGGCCCCGTCGCCGAACAGCCCGGTGGCGACGAGGTTGGCCATGGAGGCGTCGTTGCGCTGGAAGGTGAGCGAGCACAGTTCGACGGACAGCAGCACCGCGACGTGGCCCGGCCGGCCCAGCAGGTAGTCGTGCATACGGGCCAGTCCGGCGGCGCCGCCGGCACAGCCCAGGCCGAAGAGGGGCAGCCGTCTGACGTCCGGCCGAAGTCCGAGGCGGCCGGCCAGCCGTGCGTCGATCGAGGGGGTCGCGATGCCGGTGACGGAAGTGAAGACCAGCAGGTCCACGTCGGCCGCGGACAGACCGGCCAGGTCCAGTGCGTCCCGGACGGCCTTGGCGCCCAGGTCGGTGGCGGCGGCGATGAAGACGTCGTTGGCGGCGCCGAACCCGTCCAACTCCCCGTACCGTTCGAGCGGCAGCGTCATGTGGCGCGAGCGGACCTTCGCGCTGCGGTGCAGCCGGTCCAGGACCGCGCGGCCGGTGCCCTCGGGCAGGCAGGTGCGGGCCACCATGTCGGTGATCTCGGACTGGGTGCGGCGGTGCGGTGCGAGGGCACCGTGAACGGCGGCGATCCGCGTCATATGGTTCCCGTCCGGTTCCCGACTCTGGTGTGTTGCCAGCTGCTCCGGTGAGTTGCTTCCCACGTGTTCCCCGGCCCGGGACGTCGACACCATGAATCGCCCGTCCGGCCGTTCCTCCTCGGGAGCGTGTGCTCCAGCCGGATGGTGCTCGGGCGCCTACGATCTGCGGGATGGGCACTCCCGAGCAGGCAACGACAGGCCCGGCCGCGAGTTGGGCCGGCCGGATGAGTGGCCTGGCCGGATCCTGTCACCCCGGGCCCGTCGTGGCGGTCACCGCGTTGATGGCCGCTCTGGCAGTCACCGCCGGTCAGAGCGCCGCGCGTTGCGTCCTGACCGCCGCCGCCGTGCTGACGGGACAGCTGTCCGTCGGCTGGTGCAATGACGCGTTCGACGCGCGCCGGGACATCGCCGCCGGCCGTCGCGGCAAACCCGTCGTCGACGGCACGGTCGGTGTGACGGAGGTGTGGGTGGCCGCCTGTACCGCGCTGGCGCTGTGCGTGCCGCTCTCGCTCGCCTGCGGCCCGTGGGCGGGCGCCGTTCACCTGACCGGGGTGGCGGCGGCGTGGGCGTACGACCTGCGGCTCAAGGCGACAGCGTGGTCCTGGGCGCCGTACGCGGTGGGTTTCGCCGCGCTTCCGGCGTTCGTGGCACTGGGCCTGCCGGGACAGCCGTGGCCGGCCTGGTGGGTCGTCACCGCGGGGGCCCTGCTGGGAGTCGGCGCACACCTGGGAGACGTACTGCCGGACATCCGCGGGGATCTGGCGACGGGCGTACGGGGATGGCCCCATCGGCTGGGCCCGGACGGCACGCGGCTGCTGCTGCCGGTGCCGCTGGTGGCCGCGTCCGCCGTGCTGGCGCTGGGGCCCGCCGGACCACCCGGCCGGTGGGGAGTGACGGCGCTCGCGGTGGCTGTCGTGGTCGCGGTGGCGGGGACGGTGCTGGGACGCCGCTGGGAACGGGCGGCCTTCGCGGCAGCGGTCGCCGTGGCGGTGGTGGACGTGGCGCTACTGCTGCTGCGCGGCACCGGAATCGCCTGACCGTCAGGTCTCACCGGGCGACGGGCCACCGGCCGCCCGCACCGCAACCTGTGGGCAGACGGTGGTTCAGCCCTGGGCGAGTTCGGCCAGGGCGTCGAGACGGGTGGGCGTCCAGCCGAGCTCGCGGCGTGCCCTGGCGCCGCTGAACTGCTGGTCGAGGGCGAACGCCTCGGCGATCGGGCCCATCCGCCGTACAGCCTCCTCGATGGTCAGCGACTCGATCCGGTCCGGGCAGCCGGCGGCGTGGCTGAGGGCCCGGGTGATGTCCGCCAGCGGAAGGTTCTGGCCGCCGACCCCGGCGTAGACGGAACCGGCCGGGGCGTTCAGGGCCAGGACGTACAGTTCGGCGATGTCGTCGACGTGGACCAGCGCCCAGTGGTTGGAGCCGTCCCCGATGCGGGGCACGGCACCCGCGGTGCGCCCCGGCTCGACGAAGAACGACTGCGCCAGTCCGCCGGAGCGGCCGTAGACCAGCCCTGGCATCACCACCACCGGGCGCTCTCCGGTGGTGGCCCGGGCGAGGACCCGCTTCTCGTTCTCCAGCCGCCATGCGGTGATGCGCGGCGGGCTCAGCGGGGCGTCCTCGTCGACGACCCCGTCGGTGTCGCCGTACACCCACACCCCGCCGGTGTGCACGTACGGGCGGCTGCCCGCGCCGTCCTGCAGGGCCTCGGCCGCCGCGCGGTCGACGTCCGCGGTGCCCTCGGCGTAGTCCACCCCGAGGTGGATGACTCCGTCGGCCCGGCGGGCGGCCTCGCGGAGGACGTCGGTGTCGGTGAGCGCGCCCGCGACCGGGGTGGCACCGAGGTCCGACAGGGTGCGCGCCGCGTGCTCGCTGCGCGCCAGTGCCGTCACGCCGATGCCGTGCCTGGTCAGTGCCTGGATGGTGGAGCGGCCGATGTAGCCGGAGCCGCCTGTGATGAAGATCTGCATCGCTCTCACGGTCCCTGTGGGTGGAGGAGTGGCGGGGGATTCCGCCGCTCCTCCACCCTCGCCGCGTGCCGCGGCCGACGTCCAAGACCTCTTCTGTCAGCGGTGATGCCCTCAGGACATCAGTGCTGGGCAGCCGCGATGTCGGCGAACTCCGGGAGCAGCGGGGAGCGGCGGTCGGCGCCCCAGGCAAGGCAGACCTCGTTGGGTCCGATGTCGTCGATGGGCACATGCGCGACATCGGTATGGGTGTAGTAGGCCGCGGTGGACAGCGGAAGGACGAGGACGCCCCCGGAGGTCGCGACGTGTTCCAGCTTCTCCTCGACGGTGGCGAAGGAGGGCCGGGGCCCTGCCTCCTCGCCGCCCGTCCGCTCGGGGAGGTCACGCCACTCGGGCACGGCGTCGGGGTCCTGCAGCAGCCGCTCGGACGCCAGATCCGCGATGACGATGGACTCCTTGCCCGCCAGCCGATGGCCCGCCGGCAGTACGGCGACGCGGGGCTCCCGGAAGAGCGGCCGCAGTTTCAGGCCGCGATGGTCGACGGGCAGCCGTACGAAGCTCACGTCGAGCAGGCCCTCGTGCACCCCTTGGACCTGGTCGGCCCAGGAAGTGCGCACCACCTGCACACTCAGCTCGGGGTGCCTGGCGGAGAAGGCACGCACCGCGCCGGTCACGGTGATTCCGGGCATGAAGCCGACCGTGAACGCCGAAGATCCATGCGCGGCCTGCTGGACCCGGCGGTTCAGAGCCTGCGCGGCGGCCAGCAGGGGGCGCGCGTCCTCCAGCAGCTGACGGCCGGCGGCCGTCAACTCGGTGGTCTGCTTGTTCCTGGCGAACAGCTGGGCACGCAGCTCCTGCTCCAGCGCGCGGATCTGCCGGGACAGCACCGGCTGAGTGATGTGCAGCCGCTCGGCGGCCCGGCCGAAGTGCAGCTCCTCGGCCACGACCACGAAGTAGCGCAGCTTGCGCAGATCGACATCCACGACATCTCCCACTGTGTAGACGCCGTCTCCCAGCCTAGTTCCTCCGGATGGTGTCGCCGGGGAGACCGGGCGCCGGTGTCCCGGGGCCTACGCCTTGGCCGGGCGTGGGCGGGCACTCGCGTAGTAGGTGTTCCGTGCCTCCTGGACCCGGTCCCGTGCGGGGCCGTGCTCCGCGCCATCGACATTGAGGGGCGGACACAGGCTGGAGATGAGTGCGGTCTCCAACGGGACGGGATCGGGATGCTCGGCCCACGTGAGAGTGAGATGGCGATGCATCCACTCGGTGAGGCGCTGCTCGTCGTCGGGGATCAGGATGACGCGGTCGGTCCAGGTCGTCCGGTAGCCCTCGGTCGGCATGAGCAGCCCGGCCAGGGTGCGGCGCAGGGTGGATCCGCCGGAGTGCCTCAGATGGTTCCCGGTGATCCGCGTGCGAAGCCGGGTGGCTTTGCCGAGATACAGCAACCGCCGCCCGGCGTCACCCGAGTTGGCCGGTCCCGCGAACGCGGCAAGCACGCTCGGAGGCGCCCACCAGGCGTACAGCCCCGCGGTCCTGGGGAGCGCGGTGGTCGCGGCGTCAAGAGCTCGCGGCGTGCCGAGCAGGGCGGCCGTGACCTGACGAAGGGCTGCGTCATCAAGCATGGCCGCACCCTAGGCGAAGTACGGCAAGTGCGTTGCTGTTCTGCGGCGTTGAGCAGCGGGAACAGCAGGAGCAGCCTCATCGACGTCTGCTCTCGCCGCAAGGGATGGCCCCGGGGGGGCTTCCGGAGTCGGCGGCCCGGGGCCACTCACTCCTCGGCCTCGACCGCCTCGTCGGGCAACCACTGCAGGGTGAACCAGAGTTCCATACGTACGCCGGGGTCCTGCAGGTCGACGACGAGGAGTTCGCCGACCCGTGCGAGGCGGTGGCGCACGGTGTTGCGGGCGCGCCGGCCCGGTCGAGCGGGGCGAAGCGGGTGCGGTGACCGGCCGCCGCGCATCCCGAGGCTCCGACGGCGAACCGTTCCGGTGTCCATCTCGTCTACATGTTCGATATGGCGCCTCGACGTGAGATGCCTCGGGGTGCCGTCGAGGCGCATGGATGTCCAGGGAAAGGACTGCCGGAACGGTGTTAGTGAGCCACAGGAAAAGGACCGTCGGCTGGATCGCCGGAGGCGCGCTTGCGGCGATGGCCGCGGGTGTCACGGGGTGCTCCAGCGATTCGGACCCCGCCGCCGACAAGGAGCCGACCGCGAGCAGCTCGTCCGCGGCCGACGCGGAGAACGCGGACAAGGGGAAGCAGGAGGACGGTTCGTCGGCGCAGCCCTCGGCCGGCAGTCAGTCCACAGCCGAAGAGGCGGTCGCCGCGTGGGTCACCGCGGTCATCAAGGGCCAGCCGAAGCAGGCGTGCCTGCTGATGGGGGAGCCTGCCACGGATTCGTCGCCCGCCCGGGCGGGCACCGCTGCGAGGTGCGACAGCGACGATCCCGAGGTGCGGCAGATGCAGGACAACCTCGGAGAGATCCGTACGTCGTTCATGCCCGAGCCGCCCACGGACGACCCGAAGGTGGAAGTCGCCAAGGTCCCGGTCACGGGTGGCAAGGCGGTGGTCCCCGCCGAGAAGGTCACGGTCGAAGGGAAGACCCTCGACAAGATCATCCTGTCCCACTCCACCGGGGTGGAGGCCGGGCAGTTGGACGTCAGCATGGAGTCCACCAAGATCGACGACGCCTGGTACGTGACCAATCTCGATTTCAACATCGGCTAGTGCTGAACGGCTGATCCACTCCCTGGCCGTGCGGCGGCACGGCCAGGGAGCCCTTTCGTGAGGGGGGCGAGGTCGCTGTTGGGGCGCGGAGCGCCGGCGGTCTGCGTACGGAAGGTGTGTGGGGAGCGGTATGTTCGTCAGGTGAAATGTGATTCACTTTTGCTCGGGTGTGGGTCTCGGGTCGGGGCGGGATGAGTGTCAATGGTGCGGCGTGAGGTGTTCCCGTGTGCGGGGTGGCCGTCGAGCGGTGGCCCGGTTGAGGAGTGATCATGAGCGTTGACGAGTTTCCCGAAGCCACGACCGCGGTTGGCACGGTCCGCGGCCGGCGCGAGGACGGCTTGGCGGTCTTCCGTGGCATCCCGTACGCCCAACCCCCGGTGGGCGGGGCGCGCTTCGCGGCGCCGCGGCCGGTGGACCGCCGGGACGGGGTCCGGGACGCGTTCGCGTTCGGCCCGCCGCCCCCGCAGGAGCCGTTCGGTCCCGAGCCCGCCCCGGCCGACGGCCCTCGACCCGGTGACGACTGGCTGACCGTCAACGTCTGGACGCCGGACACCGATCCGGTGGCCCGCCGCCCGGTGATGGTGTGGATCTACGGCGGCGCCTACAAGCTCGGCTCCGCCGACGACCCCGCCTACGACGGCAACCGCCTGGCCCGCGACGGCGGACTGGTCGTGGTCACCCTCAACTACCGCGTCGGAATCGAGGGGTTCCTCCAGATCGAGGGTGCGCCCGCCAACCGAGGCCTGCTCGACCAGGTCGCCGCTCTGGAATGGGTGCGCGACAACATCACCGCCTTCGGCGGCGACCCCGGCCAGGTCACCGTATTCGGTGAGTCGGCGGGCGCCGGGTCCATCGCCGCGCTGATGTCCATGCCCCGGGCGCGGGGCCTGTTCCGGCGGGCCGTCGCACAGAGCGTGCCGGGCACGTTCTTCTCGGACGAGCTGGCCGCCGACATCGCCGGGGCCGTCGCGGGTGAGCTGGGACTGCGCCCGACGGTCGCCGACCTGTCCGCCGTGGACCCGCGCAAACTGCCCGAGGCAGGCGCCGCGCTGACCACCAGGATGCGCGAGTACGTACACCGTTGGGGCCCGGTCGCCCTCACCCCGACCCCGTTCTCACCCGTCGTCGACGGTGACGTCCTGCCCACCGCACCGTGGGAGGCGCTGGCGAACGGCACCGCACGCGACGTCGAGCTGATCGCCGGGCACAACCGTGACGAGTACCGGCTCTTCCTCCTGCTCGGCGGGCTGCTCGGCCGGGTCGACGAAAGCCTCGCGTCGATGGCCCTCGGCCTCTTCGGACCGGCACCGGACGCCGAGCGGTCCTACCGGGCCGCGTTCCCCGACGCCTCCGCGGAGTACCTCTTCGAACTCGTCCAGTCCGACTGGCTGTTCCGCATGCCCTCGCTGCACCTGGCCGAGGCTCACACGGCCGGTGGAGGCCAGGCCCATCTGTACGAACTCACCTGGCCCGCCCCGGCCGACGGCGGCACCCTCGGCGCCTGCCACGGCTTGGACGTGCCCCTGACCTTCGGCGTCCACGGCGGACTCGGCGGCATGCTGGTCGGCCCCGAGTTCTCCCCGGAGGCCGAGGCGCTGTCCGCCCATGTCCGCTCCGCCTGGACCGCGTTCGCCAGGACGGGCGACCCGGGCTGGTCCCCGTACGACACCGAGCGGCGCCTCGTCCACCTGCTCGACACCGAACCGACCATGGCCGCCTACCCCGAGGAGACCTCCCGCCGACTGTGGGAGCGGCACACCTTCTCCGCGCTGCCGCTGATGACGTCGTAGCGGGGTAGCGCGTAGCCGCGCGGACGCGGTCGTTCAACTGCTCGCGACGGACGCCGTCGTTGTCCACCATCGCTCGGCGGACCCTCTCCTGCTGGAGCTGACCCCGCGTGAGCACGAGCTGCTCTCGCTGATGGCCCAGGTGCCGCTCCAACGCCGTCATCGCTGTCCGCCGGCAACTACGGATGCATGTCACAGCGGGGCAACAGAGTCCCGGGAACGGGCTGAAAGGCTCTGACGGGGGCACTCGGCTGTCTGCGGCACCGCTGGGTGCCGTTCCCCGAAGGAAAAGAGAAAACCGTGTACATAGGGCTGGGTACCGTCGTCGTCATCCTTGTCATCATCGCTGTCGTCATGATTCTGCGCCGCCGCTGACACACGCCCCTCGTGCCGCACGAGTAGCGACTCGTCGGTGACGCCGAGGAACTGCGGACCGCGCGGCAGATCGGCCCCGCCCTGCGTGCCTTTGACGCCGCGCTGGCGCTGTGGTTGGGGGAGCAGCCGCTGCCTGGCGTGCCCGGCCCCTACGCCCAGCGGCAGCTCCGACGATCCGCTGCGGGATGACCTGTACGCGCTGCGCATGCGTGCGCTGTTCCATCCCGGGCGGACCGCGGAGGCCGTCGAGCTCTTCGCCGAGTCGGACGATCCGAACAGCCCGGCGTGCTTCCTCCAGGACGTGGCCCGCCTGTTCGCCGCGCCGAGTTCGGACCGGGTCGAGGTGAACCCCTTCGCGGTGCGGCACGTTTACGAGGTGAGTGATCGCCTGCGGCGGGAAGGGGCGAGGCGCTGAGCCTGTCCGCTCGCTGCTGAGTCGACCCGCTTTGACGTGACGTCGATCGGACGTTGATCGGCGTTCGGCACGGTGATCCGAGAACGGACCGCAGTCGGGGCGCCTCCGTGCGTCCTCCTGCTGCCTCAACAACTCCTCGAACAGGTGACAGACATGCTCAAGCTCGGTCTGGGAGCTCCCCAGTACGGATTGTTCGCCGACCCCGCCACGCTCTCCGGGTTCGCCGCCGGTGTCGAAGCGATCGGCTTCGACAGCCTGTGGGTGGGCGACCGGGCCCTCGTACCGACGCAGCCCCGTGACCCGTATCCCGGCGGCGGCCCCGTACCGGAGGAGTACCGCACCTTCCTGGACCCCATCGCCACGCTGTCGTTCCTGGCTCACGCCACCCGGCGGTTGCGCCTGGGGACCAGCACGCTGAACGCGCCCTTCTACTCCCCACTCCTGCTGGCCCGTTCTCTGACGTCCGTCGACATCCTCAGCGGCGGGCGGCTCGACATAGGGTTCGGGCTCGGCTGGTCCTCCGACGAGTACGAGGCCATCGGTGTGCCGTGGCAGGGACGCGGGGCACGGATGGAAGAGATCCTGGACGTCCTGGATCACGTCTGGTCGGGTTCGTCGGCCGAGCACAAGGGGGCTCTGTGGACGATCCCGAGTGCGCACATCGAGACACTCCCGGTACAGCGTCCCCGCCCGCCGGTGCTCCTCGGCGGGTTCACTCCGGCCACCATGGAACGTATCGGCCGTCGCGCGGACGGCTGGGCGGGAGTGGCACTGCCGGTTCCCCAACTTGCCTACGTCATCAGCCAGATCCGGCAGATCGCGGAGGCGGCCGGACGTGACTCCGCCGCCCTGCGCACCGTCGTCCGGGTCAACCCCGTGGTGACCGCCGAGTCCGCACCGAGCGAGGCCGTTCCGCACCGGGGAACGGTCCTTCAGGTGTCGGACTACCTGCTCGCCGCCCATGCGGCCGGAGCCAACGAGGTCCTCATCGACCTGCAGCAGACCGCGCGGAGCGCGGAGGAACTGACGGACCTGGCACACCGGTTCCACGAGCAACTGAGCAAGGGCTAGGGACACGCCGGCCGCCGAATCGCCCCTGTCGATCGGCCTCCCGTGGCCTCGCTGCGGGAGGCCGACGCAAGGGTATGGAAACTGACGACTCGTCAGGTTACGCTCCGCGCATGATTTCCACGGTGGTCTGGGGAACCGGAAATGTCGGTCGTGCGGCGATCCGTGCGGTCGACGCGCATCCGGCGCTCGATCTCACGGCGGTACTGGTCCACAGTCCCGGGAAGGTCGGCCGTGACGCGGGTGAACTCGCCGGTCTGGACCGGGTTCTGGGTGTCGCGGCGACGGACGATGTCGCCGCGGTGCTGGCAGCGGGGCCGGGAGCGGTGGTGTACGCGGCGTCGGGTGACATCCGGCCCGACGAGGCACTGTCCGACATCGGCGCGGCGATCAGGGCGGGTGCGGTGGTCGTCACCCCGTCGTTGTATCCGCTTTACGACCAGCGCAACGCCCCGCCCGAGTTCCGCGACCCCGTGCTCGCGGCGATCGCGGACGGTGGCGGATCGCTGTTCGTGTCCGGTGTCGACCCGGGCTGGGGCAATGACGTCCTGCCCCTGCTGATGAGCGGACTCGGCACGGTCGTGGACGCCGTCCGCTGTCAGGAGATCTTCGACTACTCCACGTACGAGCAGGAGGAGTCGGTCAGGCATCTGATCGGCATGGGGCACCCCATGGACTACCAGCCGCTGATGCTCGCACCGTCGATCCCGACCATGGTGTGGGGCGGGCAGATACGGCTGATGGCCAGGGCCCTCGGTGTCGAACTCGACGAGATCCGCGAGACCTTGCAGCGCCGCGCGCTCGACGCCACGGTGAGCACCCGCACGATGGGTGACTTCGAGGCAGGCACCCAGGGCGCGGTGCGCTTCGAGGTGCAGGGCATCGTGAAGGGCGAACCCCGCCTCGTCATCGAGCACGTCACCCGCATCCACCCGAGCTGCGCCCCGGACTGGCCGTCACCGCCCAACGGCGACGGTGCGCACCGCGTGATCATCGAGGGCCGCCCGCGCATCGAGATCACCGTCGAAGCCACCGACGAGGGTGACAACCGCTCCGCCGGCGGGAACGCCACCGCCGTCGGCCGTCTCGTCGGAGCCATCGACTGGCTCGTGGGCGCGGAGCCCGGGCTCTACGACGCCCTCGACGTTCCACTGCGCCCGGCGGTCGGCAGACTCGGCGCGACCGCACCGCTCGAAGCCGCCGCACCCCTCGAAGCTCCCGCACCCCTCGAAGCTCCCGCACCCCTCGAAGCTCCCGCACCCCTCGAAGCTCCCGCACCCCTCGAAGCTCCCGCACCGCTCGGAGCACTCGGAACCAAGTGACAACCAAGTGGCATCGACGCCGACACGCCCTGTCGGCACCCCAAGGACGCGCCCGCGGCCCCGGCCGGGGCCGGGAACGTGGACGAAGGAGTCCCGGATGAACGTCGACATCCCCGAGGGCAAGAACCCGATCGAGTACGTGTGGGGCGACATGGTCCCCGGCATCGGGACCGCCGCCGCGAACTTCTCACTGGCCGTCTACGCCCATACGACCCTGGGACTGCGGGAGTTCGAGGCCGCACGGCTTCGGATCGCGCAGATCAACGGCTGCCTCTTCTGCCTCGACTGGCGGACCGAGCGGGACGGCCACAAGGTCGAGGACGACTTCCCCGACGCCGTCGAGCACTGGCGCACGACCGACGCCTTCGACGACCGCACCCGCCTGGCCGCCGAATACGCCGACCGCTACGCCCTGGACCACCACGGCCTCGACGAGGAGTTCTGGGACCGGATGACCGCGCACTACAGCCAGACCGAGATCGTCGAACTGACCATGAGCCTGGGCTCCTGGCTCGCCTTCGGACGGCTCAACCGTGTCCTGGGACTCGACGCCATGTGCGTACTGCCGGGGCACTGAGCCGGTACGGGGCCGCCCGGCAGTTCCGGACGGCCCCGACCTGGTCCCCCTCTTGTCCGCGGTTGCCGCTACAGGTCCGTCGCGATGATCTTCTCGATGTTCCGTTCGGCGAGCGCCGTGATGGTGACGAACGGATTGACGCTGGTGTTGCCCGGGATCAGCGCGCCGTCGATGACGTACAGCCCCGGATGTCCGTGCAGACGGCCGTAGTTGTCCGTCGCCTTGTTGAGCACCGCGCCACCCAGGGGGTGGTACGTCAGGTGGTCGCCCCAGATCTTGTAGGCGCCGAAGAGGTCGGTGCGGTAGATCGTCCCCTCCTTGGCGTTGATCTTGTCGAAGATCGTCTTGGCCATGTCGATGGACGGCTGCTTCCAGGCGGTCTGCCAGTTGAGTTCGGCCTTGCCCGCCGACGCGTTCCACGAGAACTGGGCGCGGTTGGGGTTCTTGGTGATCGACAGATAGAACGAGGCGAAGGTCTCGATGCCGGTGGGCAGCGGCGCCACCTCGGTGAACGCGCCGCCCGCGGCCCAGTTGTCGATACCGGAGCACGGGATGGACGACTGCAGGGCACCGGTCGGGTCCCACAGATGATTGGCACGGCCGCACATCACGTTGCCGTTGTCGCCCCAGCCCTTGCCCACCTCGCTGTTGAGGCCCGGCAGCGCGCCCTTGGCCTTGAGCTCGACCAGCAGCTTGCTGGTGCCGACGCTGCCGGCCGCGAAGAACACCCGGTCCGCGGTGACGGTCTTGGTGGCCGTGGTGTTGCCGCCGGTGTCGAGCTGGTCGATGACGACCGTGTAGCGGCCGCCCGTCGCCGGAGCTACCGAAGTGACCTTGTGCAGCGGTGAGATGGAGACGCGGCCGGTTGCCCTGGCCCTGGCGAGATAGGTCTTCTGCAGGGACTTCTTGCCGTAGTTGTTGCCATAGAGGATCTCACCCGCGAGCGCGGACTTCGGTACGGTTCCGGCCGCCTCCTGTTCCATGTAGTCCCAGTCGTACACGTCCGGCACGAAGACGAACGGGAAGCCCGAACGCTGGGCATGCTTACGGCCGACCCGGGCGTACTGGTAGCAGTCGGCGGTCTCGAACCAAGTCGGGTCGACCGTGCCGACCCCGAGGCCGGAGTTGGCACGCGGGTAGTAGACGGAGTACATCTCGTCGGCGTTGACCGACGGGAGGACGGCGCCGAAGTTCTCTCGCCTCGGAGTGACCGCCATCCCTCCGTTGACCAGTGAGCCGCCGCCCACGCCACGGCCCTGGTAGACGATGATGCCGCCCATCTCCTCGGCGTCCAGGATCCCGGTGTAGCGGGGGACGTCCTTGTCGATGGGGAAGCCGAGGAAGTTGCTGAGCGGCTGCTTCGTCCTGGTGCGCAGCCAGTAGGAGCGGTAGTCGGGACTCGTCGTGTTGGCGAAGATCTTGCCGTCAGACCCGGGGGTGTCCCAGGCCATGCCCATCTCGATCATGTGGACGTCGACACCCGCCTGGGCCAGGCGCAGAGCGGCCACGGAGCCGCCGTATCCGGTGCCGATCACGAGGGCGGGCACATGCGCCCCCGGCTCGATGACGGCGGCTGCGGCCGTCGTGGCGGCATGCGCCGGCAGTACCTGGCCGGCGAGTGCCGCCGACCCAAGAAGAGAACCAGTTCCAGTGATGAATCTTCGACGAGATACGCCTCTAAGGCGCGTCCCACGTGGGGAATCGTCGTTCATGCGCGGCTCCTCACTCTCCATAGAGTGAAACGGGTTCTAATGCCACCCTCATAAGAAGTCACGCCATACCCTGAGGTAACTTTCAAACGATCACAAATTGGGCATCACGCGCAACACGCGATGACAGACCATGACTGGAACACGCGTTGACACGGGGGAGGGGCGGGGGAGGTCAATGCACGCCGAACCGCCGTGCCTGCCGGGTCGCGGTTCGGACGCCTTCGGTGAAGGGCTTGCCGTGGCCGGGCAGCAGCAGATCCGCCGTCAGTTCGTCCAGGCGGTCGAGGGCGGCGAGTGCGGCCCGGCTGTCGTGGGTGAAGCAGCGGCTCACGATCGTGGGTCCGGTGCGGTCGGAGAAACCGTCGGCGGTGACCAGGGCGTCGCCCGTGAAGAGCAGCCCGCGGTCGGTGAGGACGTACGCGGTGCTGCCGGGTGTGTGGCCGGGCAGTACGACGGCCTGCGGGGCGCCGGGGACGTCCTTCAGCACCTGGTCGGCATCGAAGACCCGCGCACCTCGCACCGCGGGTGCGGTGAAGGCCCCGGAGCGGGCCAGCCCGACGGGGAGGGCGAGTGCGGAGGGCCTGCGCAGCAGGTACGGGAGCATCGAACGCTCGGGCTTGGCGTGGCGCATCGCGCTCCGCGGGCCGTCGCGCAGGATCGCGGCGTCCCGCTCATGGATCCAGAGGTCGGCGCCGGCTTCCTGCAGGGTGTGGGTCAGCCCCGTGTGATCGGGGTGGCCGTGGGTGAGGAGTACGGCACGGACGTCGGACAGGGGTCGGCCGAGGCCCGCCAGCAGTGCGCGCAGCTGCTTCAGATGGGCGGGTGTTCCCGCGTCGACCAGGACGAGACCGTCGGGGTCCTCGATCAGGTAGAAGTTGACGCCATGGTCGCCGAGGCGGTGGACGCCTGGTGCGACCTGGGTGGGCGCGGGACGGGACATACGAGCCTCCGGCGACCGAGCAGCATGCGCATATTCGATACAGTCGACTGTAACAGAATGGAAGGGTGTGCCGATGGCAGCCGGAACGCCACGTCGGTCCTACAACTCCGAGGGCCGGCGCGAGGCCGCGCGCCGCAACCGCGCCGCGGTACTGGCGGCCTGCCGTGAGCTGCTCTTCCGGGAGGGCTACCACGCCACGACCGTGCGTGCCGTGGCCGAGCGGGCGGGTGTCTCCGCCGAAACGGTGTACAAGTCGTTCGGCGGCAAGCCGGGCATGGTCAAGGCCCTGTGGGACATCACGCTGGCCGGGGACGACGAACCGGTTCCCATGGGGGACCGCCCCCAGATGCGGGAGATCCTGGGGACGGAGGAGTTGGGCGCCAAGCTCCGGCTCTACGCCGCGTTCGCGCGGGGCATCCATGAACGGGTCGCCGCGCTGTTCGCCCTGCTGACCCAGGCCGGGCCGGACGTCGGAGAGGTCCTGGAGATCGCCGAGCGCGAGCGGCTGACCGGCGTCACCGCCTTCGTCACCCACCTCGACGAGACCGGCGCGCTGGGCCCGGCAGCGGATCCCGCCCATCTGGCGGACGCCGTCTGGGCCCTGGCCGGCCCCCAGTTGTACACCCAGCTCACGGCGGGACGGGGCTGGTCGGCCGACACGTACGAGAACTGGCTGGCCGACATGCTGACGGCCACGATCGAGGCCCCTTCGCCCAGGAAACGGTGAGCGCTTGCAGCATCGGGTCGAAGGCGCATCGGGTCGAAGGCGCATCGGGGCGAGGGGGCGGGGCCGTTCACTTGGCACCTTCCCGCAGCCGACCCACGAGCAGGATCAAGGTCTATGGCTGGAGGTCGCGCTGGTACCAACTGCCCGACCTGCCGCCGAGGTCGGCCGGGGTGGCAGGGCCGACCGAGACGAACCCGGCCTTGGCCAGGACTCTCTGGGACGCGGCGTTGTCGTGGGAGGTGGCCGCCCGCAGTGTGAGCAGGCCATGCGTCGCTGTCGCCATCCGGCACAGCTCCTGGACTGTCGCGGTCGCCACGCCGCGGCCGGCGACCCGCTCCGCGACCCGGTAGCCGAGTCTGGCGGTGCCGTCCTCCAGGTCGTACAGGTTGAACCTGCCGAGTACCGAGCCGTCCTCGGCGACGAGCACGTAGAAGGCGCAGACGCCGTCCTCCTGCTCGGCCAGCGCGGTGTTGTACCGCTCGGTGAACCGGTCGAAGAAGTCGTCGCCGCGGTCGGAGATCGAGGCGGCGAAGTAGGCGCGGTTCGCCAGCTCGAAGGCCAGAACCGCCGGGGCATGGCCGGCATCCAGCCGCTTCAGCTCGGGCATCGCCCGACTCTACCCAGACCGTTCGCCGAGGTCACCAGAGTTTCCGTCAGTGGCAGACAGCTCCAGGACCAGGGCACATGGCGAACTACGGCTGGAGCATTGGCCGCCGGGTGAAGCGGACCGGATGCCGGGCCGCAAGGGCGACCCGGCTGTTCCGGTCGGCTCGACGGCGGTCTGCACGGCCGGCCGCCGCAACTTTGTAGCCCCATACGCAACGGCTTCCGACCATGAGGATGGGCATCAGGCTCATGATGGGCCCGGTCTGCTCCAGGCCGATGACGTCCTTGAGCCAGCCCCACTGGAAGACGGCCACGACCGCGCCCAGGAGGCAAGGACCGACAGCAGGAAGCCGAGAGCGGCCTTGAGCGGGACGAGGAGGGAGCGGAACACCACGATCAGCACGAGGACGGCCAGACCGACCACGAGGGAGAGGTAGGGCGCGATCGCCGCGGTGAACTTGGCGGAGACATCGAGGTTGATGGCCTGCTCGCGGAGCAGTTGCTGGGACGCGGGCTGCGCCCGCTGGACGTCGGCAGCCTGAAAATGGCGCACTGGCTGGAAGGAGCGGGCGTGGTCACGGTGGGCCATCTTCGGATCACATGCGACCCGCCCCCAACAAGGAGAGAACGGCTGTCGGGGCCTCCTGGTGGATCGCGCCCGTGGTTCCCGACAGCCGGGCACCACTACTGCCGTGGCGTAGGAGGAGTATCTCGGCGGCGATGGACAGTGCGGTTTCCGCCGGGCCGGCACCGCCCAGGTCGAGCCCAGCGGGGGAACAGAGCCGCCTCAGTCGGTCGTGGCGCACTCCCGTGGCTCGCAGGGATGCCCTGCGTTGCTCTGCGGTTCGCCGGGAGCCCAAGGCTCCGACGTAGGCCAGGTCCATCCCCAACGCGGCCTGAAGCAAGGGCACGTCGAACTTGGGATCGTGGGTGAGCGAGACGACCACCGTTCTGCCGTCGATCCGGCCTGCCGCTGCCTCGGCGGCGAGGTGGCGGTGGGGCCAGTCCACGACGACCTCGTCCGCGTCCGGAAAGCGCTCGGGGGTGGTGAACACCGGCCGTGCGTCGCACACCGTGACCCGGAAACCGAGCAGTGCACCCTGGCAGGCGAGGACCGAGGCGAACTCATTGGATCCGTAGACCAGCATGCGGGGCGGCGGCGCCAAGCAGTTGACGAACACCCGCGGGCCGGCGCCGGAGTCCCCGTCGGCGGACCCGGTGCGGAACGTGCAGGAGCGCCCCTGCCCGAGCAGTCTCCTGGCCGCTCCGGCAGTGTCACCGTCGAGGACGGAGTCGCCCGTGCTACCGCTCGTGCCGCTGTCCCAGCACACCAGGTGCGTGCCGACTCGTACCGGCCCGTCAGCCCCGACGGTCGTGGCCAGAGCGACGGCGACCCCGCGCCGCATGTGGTGGAGAAGGGTGCCCAATTCGGGGAAGGACTGCTGGTCGACGCGCTCGACGAGGACTTCGATGGTGCCACCGCACGTCAGGCCGACCGCTCCCGCGTCGTCGTCGCTCACCGCGTAGCGTTCGAGCACGGGAGTGCCGTCCCGCACGACCTGCTGTGCCAGGTCGTAAACGGCGCCCTCCACACAGCCGCCGGACACGCTGCCGGTGACTGTTCCGTCCGGGGCGCAGATCATGATGGCTCCGGGTCGGCGGGGAGCCGAGCCGTACGCGGAGACAACCGTGGCGAGCGCGCACGGTGTGCCGGCTTCCCAGAGACGATGGAGCCGCTCCCACATGTCGTTCATCCTGCTTCCTCATCTCCGATGATCTTGTCCAGGGTGATGGGCAGGTCCCGGATGCGGCGCCCCGTAGCGTGGTGGACGGCGTTTCCGATGGCGGCCGTCATGCCGGTCATCGGGGTTTCTCCGAACCCGCGTGCGCCGAACGACTCGCGGTTCGCCGGGTCGGGTTTGTCCACGAAGCCGATGCGGATCTCGGGGATATCGGCGTTGACAGGCACCAGATAGCCCGACAGGTTGGGGTTGACGATCCGCCCCAGGTGGTGGTCGACCATGGTGTGCTCGGACAGGGTGAAGCCGACGGCCCAGACCGCCCCGCCGATCGCCTGGCTGCGCAGCGTCCTGCGGTTGAGGACCCGGCCGGCGTCGAAGATCCCGTGCATACGGGTGACTCGGACCTGTCCGAGCCTGGGGTGGACGCGTACTTCCGCGAAGACCGCACCGGTGGAGTAACCAGGGGGAATGGGAACCGGGTTGGTGGTCGCCTCCACGGGCTTGCCGTGCCGGGTGACGACCGCGCGGATGGTGTCGCGGAGTTTTGGCCGGTCGGTGTCGTACAGGATCCCGCCTTCGACGGTGATCTGGTCGGCCGGGATGCCGTGAAGGGGGGACCGTGGGTCCGCTACTGCGATGTCGATCACGGATCGGCGGGCTGTGGTGCACGCTCGGTTGACGGCGGCGCTCACACCGGGGGCCGTGGCCGACGCGGCGGAGACGAACGCGAACGGGTAGTCGGTGTCACCGAGTTCGAAATCCACGTCGTCAAGATCCAGTCCCAGGCTGTCCGCAGCGACTTGCGACATCACCGTGTAGGTTCCGGTTCCGATGTCGTGGGTGGCGACCTGGACCACTGCTTTTCCATTGGCGGAGATCACTGCACGGGCGCCGGCTCCCGGCCTTCCGCCGGCCGTGTGCGCCGCGGACGCCATGCCCAAGCCGATCAGGGTGTCGCCGTCGCGCATCGATCGCGGGCGCGGATCGCGCTCGCTCCAGCCGAATGCGTCCGCGCCCCGGCGGTAGCACTCCTGTAGGTGCTTGCTGCCGAAGGCGGCGCCGTTGTCGGGATTGACCGAGGTGTAATTGCGCAGCCGGAGCTCGATGGGGTCCATGTCCAGCTCGTAACTCAGCTCGTCGAGTGCGGTCTCCAGGCCGTGGGAGGCGACGACTTCCGGTGACCTCATGTTGCTCGGCGCGGGCAGATGAAGTCTCACAGCCCGCTGGGCCACATGCACGTTGGGGCAGGCGTACAGCATGCGCGTGGGTTCACTGGTGTTGAACAGCAAATCCTCGGTCCGACTGACCTGGGACGTCGTGATGTGGTCGATCGCGGTGAGGGTGCCGTCCCGCTTGGCTCCGAGCCTGAACCGCTGGTGGGCTTCGGGGCGGTGGCCATTGGAGGTATATGCCTGAGCACGGGAGAGCACCAGTTTGACCGGACGCCTCAGATGGCGGGCGAGAGCGGCGGTGAACATGGTGTGTGGCCACACCGGGCCCTTCGCTCCGAACCCTCCGCCCAGGAACGGGGACAGTACACGGACGTTGGCAAGGGGCACATTGAGCGCCTCGGAGAGGCTGAGCCGGGTGGCGTTGATGCCCTGCGCGGTTTCGTGCACAGTCAGCCGGTCGCCGTCCCAGACGGCCGTCGTCGCGGACGGCTCCAGGGCGTTGTGGTGATGCATCGGTGTCGTGTAGCTGACATCGATGCGGACATCGGCCTGTGCCAGCCCCGCCTCGGTGTCGCCGCGGGTGACCTCGTTGGGACCCTCCAGACCCGGATCGGGCACATATGCCTCGTCCATGGCTCCGGAAAGGCTGGTCTGGGGTGTGCGAGCGTCGTAAGTGACGCTGACGAGCGACGCCGCGTGCTGGGCCTGCTCCAGAGTCTGTGCCACCACGTAGGCCACGGGCTGGCCGCTGTGGTGGATGTCCACGTTCTGCAGGGGGATGACACGCTTCCAGTAGGCCGCGAGCTGCGAGGTGGGAACGGCCAGGCGGGGCATGTTCTGGTGGGTGAAGATGCCGACCACACCGGGCGAACGTTCGGCGTCCTGGGTGGTGATGCCGGTGATGCGTCCGTTGGCGATGGTGCTGAGCACCAGGTAGCCGTACAGGGCTCCGCCGACCTGAGTGTCCGCGGTGTAGGTGGCCGCTCCCGTGACCTTGGCGCGTCCGTCGATCCGGGCTACGGGGCTCCCTACGATCGGGCTCATTTGCGGCCTCCAAGGTCCTCGAGGATGTCGGCCAGGGCGCGCTGAACCAGCTCGACCTTGAACGCGTTGTGCTCCCGCGGCTGAGCGCCGTCAACCAGCGCTCGGCCGGCTGCCGCAATGGTGGCCTGGGTCAGCGGGTGGCCGCGCAGGGCCTCCTCGGCACCGGCCGAGCGCCACGGCCTGGTGGCAATGCCACCGAAGGCGAGCCGCACATCGGTGACCACTCCTCCCGCCTGGGTCAGCGCGGCGGCCACGGAGACCACGGCGAACTCGAACGTGGCCCGGTCACGCAGCTTGAGGTAGCGGGAGCCAACTGCTGGTCCGCTCTCGGGAATCTCGACAGCAGTGATGAGCTCGCCGTGCCGCAGCGCGGTCTCCTGGTCCGGAGTGGAACCGGGCAGACGGTAGAAGTCCCCGATGGGGATGGACCGGCGGCCATCAGGTCCAAGAGTGAGCACCGTCGCGTCCAGAGCGGTCAGCGAGACGGCCAGATCGGACGGGTGAACGGCGATGCAGTGATCGCTGCCGCCGTGGATCGCGTGCCAGCGGTTCTGTCCGCCGATGGCGGGGCAGCCGCTGCCGGGTTCACGCTTGTTGCAGGCACTGCCGACGTCCCGGTAGTACCAGCACCGGGTCCGTTGGATGAGATTTCCGCCGATGGTGGCTCTGTTGCGCACCTGTGGGGACGCAGAAGCCAGCAGGGCTTCGGAAATGACGGGAAACCGCTCACGGACCACCGGGTGTTCGGCCACATCCCCCATCCGGGCCGTGGCGCCAATGAGCAGCCGGCCTTTTCTCACGCCGATGTCTGCCAGGGCCAGCCCGCCCACGTCCACGACGAGGTCCGGGGCGAGGACACCGTCCTTCATCAGATTCGTCAGTTCGGTCCCGCCCCCGATGAACGCGCCACCGGGGTGGCCCGCAACCAGGCCGACAGCGTCGGATACACGCGACGTACGCGCGTAGTCGAAGAGCTTCACAGCTTGCCTCCCTTCGCGGCGTCTCGTACTGCTTCGACGATGTTCGGATAACAGCCACACCGGCACAGGTTGCCGCTCATCCAGTCACGGATCTCGGCATCGGACCCGGTGTGGCCCTCCTTGATGCAGGCGACGGCCGACATGATCTGCCCGGATGTGCAGAACCCGCACTGGAATGCGTCCCGTTGGATGAACGCCGCCTGTACAGGGTGCAGTTCGTCCCCGCGGGCCAGACCTTCGACCGTGGTGATGTCACGGTTGTCCTCCATGACAGCGAGCGTCATACAGGACTTGACACGCCGGCCCTCGACGAGGACGGTGCAGGCGCCGCATTCACCGCGGTCGCAGCCCTTCTTCGGCCCAGTCACGCCCAGACGCTCACGGAGCGCGTCCAGCAGAGTGACGCGGGATTCGACCGTTACGTTACGTCGGACTCCGTTGACACGAAGTGTCACCTCGGCGGTCGAGGCCGGGGGCGGCAGCGCCGTCTCCGCCGCGGCGGCCGGATGAGCGAGCGCGAGCGGCGCCACGCCTCCCGACACGGCCACAGCGGCGCCGACGGCACCGGCCTTGAGTACGTTCCGGCGACTGTGCTTGTCAGTTGACAATGCGTCAGAATCGGCCATGGTGTGTCTCCTCGCAGGTGGGTGATGGGGAGATCTGCCTTCCTCCGCACGGGAAGGCATCAGCGATGCAGTGTGGGGCTGACACGACTGGTCCTTGTGTGATGGCCGAGAGGTAGGGCTCGGCGACCTGTGCCGGTGCGGAAGCCGGCGCACGAGTGCGTGACGATCCGGGGAGGCCAGGAGGCGGCTGCCGCCTTCTTCGACTGCGGCGGACGGCGGCTCGCCCTGCTTCCCTCCGGTTGCCCGAGCAGCCATCAGGACCCTCCGGAGTCCGGCGGACGCGAGGCGCGCCGACGGGAGCCCGAGACCCTTGCCGTCCGAGGACCATCGCAGCTTTCACTGATGGGACTCTGCGAGAGCAGCTGGGGCCCCGACATCTGTCCACAGGTGACGCGGGACAAGCCGATGATGCCTGCGTCAGGCCCACGACGCCGTCCTCCAAGGTGTCGCCATGGCTTGAACCTCCGCGCGATATGGACGCCTCGTCTACTTATTACGATACACGGAAATGTACAGGCAGTCCATAAAGGAGTGGGATTCGAGGGCGCCAGTCGGCTGTCGCGCCCACCCCTCCTGCTCAACACGGCCAAAGCCCTTAACTGAGAGGGCATTTGGCGTGGGTGAATTGCCGCTTATGCCCACGTGGGCTCGGTTCACGGCGCAGCTGACCCGCCCGACCTCGACGAGCCCCGGCACGTACGGCTTCCTGCTGGGCGACGCGGCCAACGCCATCCACTTCTGGCCGGGCCGCGGCCTCAACAGCGGTCTCGCCTCCGCCACTTCGCTCGCTCGCTCCCTCAGCCGAGCGTGGCAGGGAAAGCCGCTGCGTGACGCCGACTTCATCCGGCACGAGGCGGCGATGTCCATGCTTCAGTACCGGCACAAGAGCCGGGCCTGGAACGCCATGGTCACCATCGACGAACAGGGCGCCACCCACGCCATCAAGGACATCATCGCCCGCAGTATGGAATCGGCTCCCGCCCACGACTCCGAGTCCCAGCAGGCGCACCTCGACGCCCTGTTGGAGAGAATGAGTGCGATACGCGAGCGGCTCGCGCCGCGCCTCCCCGGCATGCCCACCGACGAGGAACTGCACAGCCACCTCTCGGCGTTGGAACCCGCCACGCTGCGCACGCTCCAGGAAAGCGGCGCGTGGGACGGTCTGTCACTTTCCGACGGGCACACAATGCCGTTGTCGGACTACTGAACTATCGTCACCTGCAGTTTGACGGTCCTGGCGGGTACGTGGCGTGGTAGGGCTTTCGGTTGTCCTTCGGTCGGTAGGAGTACAGCGAGTTGGGCCGTTTCAGGAAGCGGTCTGCCTCTTGCGGTCGGCGGGTGCCGCTGTCGAGTTTCCGGCGGACCTTCGCCGTCGGCGCGGTCAGGAACCTGCGGATCTTCGGCGGGGTGTCGGCGAACTGGCGGACCACGCTGCGTCGGGTGTGCTTGAGGACCTTGACGAACGAGATGCGGTCCGGGTCGATGCCGTTGCTGTGGGCAAGTTGCCGATGACGCCGGTCAGGCAGTGGTGCACCGCCGTTGATCAGACGCTCCCGCGCCGTTCGCTCATGGCCGATCACGGGGGCGTCGATGGATAGGGCCGGCTTCCGCCTCCTCCGCCACCGCATCCTGCTCAACTGATCCATCCCAGCGAGCGATCAACAGCTAGGAAATCTTGGCAGAGCCTGATTCATGACACTCCCCTCTGCCGTAGGCGGTCATGTTGTGTGGGGTGTTGCGCCGTGGAGTGCTTGGTCGACGAGGCGTTCGGCGAGGGTGTCGTCGAAGGGGACTTTGAGTACGAGGAGTCGGTGGTAGCAGGCGCCCCAGAGTTGGTCGACGATGATGTCGAGGTCGGCGTCCTGGCGTAGCTGGCCTTGTTCCTGGGCGGTGCGCAGGCGTACGCGGGCGAGTTCGCGGCGGGGCAGGGCATAGCTGCTTGACCAGGCGTGTGCGAGGTCGGGGTCCGTCTGGGAGGCGCCGACGAGTTCGGAGACGGGTTTTGCCGCGCCTTCGTCGGTGAGCCAGCGGATGAAGGAACTGAGCTGGGTGATCAGGTCGGTGCGGAGGTCGCCGGTGTCGGGAAACTGCAGGGTGCGGCCGCTCTGGGTGAAGTACGCCTCGGCGGCGAGGGCGCCCGGCGAGGGCCACCATTTGTAGAGGGTCATCTTGCTTGATCCGGCTTCGGTGGCGACGCGGTCGAAGGTGACGGCTCGCAGGCCCTCGGCGAGCAGGATGCGTCCCGCTGCCGCGAGTACGCCGGCGCGGACTTCCGCGGCCGGCCGGCGGCCTCGTCCCCGGCGGGCGGCAGTGTTCTGGGACATGGACAATCTCCTTTGTGGACTGCTTGTACATTTCTATGTATCGTGGCTAGTGGACAGCTCGTCCATATCCATCGTACGGAGGTTGGGCCATGGTGAACAACACTGGCCGCGTGGCGGTCGTCACCGGCGGATCCGGTGGCATCGGCAGGGCGTGCGTGGAGCGCCTGGCCGCCGACGGCTTCTCGGTCCTGATCCACTTCGCGGGCGCCGAGGACCGAGCCGAGGAGACCGCGAGCGCGCTGACCCGTGCCGGAGTCCCGGCCGTCGCCGTGGGCGGCGACGTGGCGGACGAAGCAGCCATGACCGCGGTCTTCGACATCGCGGACAGGGAACTCGGCGGCGTCGACGTCGTCGTCCACACGGCGGGCATCATGCCGCTCGCCCCCATCGCGCAGATGGACCTGGACACCTTCGACCGCATCCAGCGCACCAACGTGCGCGGCACCTTCGTCGTCGACCAGCTCGCCGCACGGCGTGTCCGCAAAGGCGGATCGATCATCAATTTCTCCACGTCGGTAACCCGGTTGAACATCCCCACCTACGGCGCCTACGCGGCCTCCAAGGGTGCAGTCGAGGCACTCACGCTCATCCTCGCCCGCGAACTGCGGGGCCGAGACATCACCGTCAACGCCGTCGCTCCCGGACCCACCGCCAGCCCTCTGTTCTTCAAGGGCAAGAGCCAGGAAGCCGTCGACCAGATCGCGAACGCCAACCCCATGCAGCGCCTGGGCACGCCCGAGGACATCGCCGAAACAGTGTCCTTCCTCGCCGGCCCGGCCCGCTGGGTCAACGGCCAGGTTCTCCATACCAACGGCGCCATGGCCTGAGGGGACAGGCATGTCAACCGTACTGATCACGGGATCATCCACCGGTATCGGACGCCGAACTGCGGAAACGCTGGCCGCCGCCGGCCACACCGTGTACGCGACGATGCGGGACCCCGGCAACCGCGACGCCGGCGCTGTGTCCGATCTCAAGGCTCTCGCACGCTCCCGGGGCTGGAAGCTGCGGGTCGTCGAGCTCGACGTGACATCCCAGGCGTCCGCAGACGCCGCCGTCGGGCACGTTCTCGACGAGACCGACGGTCTCGATGCCGTCGTGCACAACGCGGGACACCTGTACATCGGGTATGTCGAGGCGTTCACCGACAACGACGTGAGCCACCTGCTGGACGTCAACACCATCGGCGCTCACCGGGTGAACCGCGCGGCACTGCCGCACATGCGCTCCCGCCGTTCCGGCACGCTGCTGTACGTCGGCAGCACCATCCAGGTGACCACTCCACCGTTCCTCGGCCCCTACGTGGCCTCCAAGGCCGCCCTCGACGCACTGGCTGTGGTCACCTCCTACGAGGTGTCGCAGTTCGGCATCGAGACGTCGATCGTGATGCCCGGCGCGATCACCCAGGGGACCGATCACTTTCCTGGGGCCACCCACGCCGGCGACCTGAGAGTGGCGGTGCAATACGCCGAGTTGGACCCACTGGTCGAGCGTACGCACGAGGCGCACGAGCAGCTTTTCGCGCCGGGCACGACAGCCGACCCGCAGAGCGTCGCGGACGAGATCGAGCGCATCCTCGCCCTGCCGGTCGGGAGCAAGCCCTTCCGTTCGGTGGTGGACGCGGCTGAGGCCGGCGTCGACCACGTCATGGCGTTCAGCGACCTGACACGCGAGGCCTTCGTACGGCGGCTCGGGTTCGCCGAAACACTGAAGGTGAAGTCATGAATGGTGTGTCACGTGGGTGGAGCGGGAGTCTGCGTGGTTCTGCGCGGGCGACGGTTGTCGGACTGTCGACCGGGGCGCTGTGCCTGGGACTTGTACTGAGTGGCTGTTCCGGCAGGTCCGAGGAGTCGGAGCGGCCGAGGGCGTCGCTGCCGACGACGTCTGCGAAGTCCGGCGGCGGTGACGCCGCGACGCTGGGCGAACCCACAGAACTGACCACCGGACTTGACGCGCCGTGGGGGCTGACCTTCTTGCCCGACGGCTCGGCGCTGGTCTCCGAACGGATCACCGGTGAGATCCTGCGCGTACCTGCCGACGGCGGTGACGCCCGCACGGTGGGGGTCGTCCCTGATGTGAACGCCACATCAGAGGGAGGACTCCTCGGCATCGTCGCCTCGCCCGACTTCGCCGACGATCGCACGGTCTACGCCTCGGTCTCCGGCGCAAGCGAGAACCGTATCGTCGCGCTCACGATCGCCGCGGACTACGACGCCCTCGCCCTCGAACGGGTTCTGCTCGACGGAATCCAGACCGCCGACCGCCACCACGGTGGCCGGATTGTCATCGGTCCCGACGGCCACCTGTGGATCGGCACCGGCGACGCCTTCGAACCCGAAAACGCCGCGGACGACAACTCCCTCAACGGCAAGATCCTGCGCATCGCCACCGACGGCTCCGTACCGCGGGACAACCCTGAAGACTCACCGGTCTACTCCAGCGGGCACCGCAACGTTCAGGGCATCACCTTCGGGCCGGACGACACTGCTTACGCCTCCGAACTCGGCCACCGCACCTGGGACGAGGTCAACGTGCTCCGCGCGGGCGCCGACTACGGATGGCCGGAGTCCGAGGGCACCCAGGGATCGGCCGGCGAAGAACCCATCGCCGTCATCCACCCCGACGACGCCAGCCCCTCCGGCGTCGCCTACGCCGAAGGATCCCTGTGGATCGGCGCCCTCGGCGGCCAGCGGCTGTGGCAACTCCCCGTCGACGGCCAGGCCGCCACCGCCGAGCCCATCGCCCACTACCAAGGCGAATACGGCCGCATCCGCACCGTCGAAGTCGCACCTGACGGATCCCTGTGGATCATCACCTCCAACACCGACGGTGCCACCTGGGGCGGTACCGATCCACGCTCCGGCGACGACCGCATCCTCCGCATCGAAGTGGAAGAGCCCTGACCACAGCCCAGGCAACACCCACATGGCGGGCTGTGGTCTCGTCGTGAAGGCCGGCTGGACACCACCACAGCCGCGGCCAGCCGCCCGTCCGATGCCGCAGGCCCAGCCGTCGCTGGACAGAAGGACTGGAGGAAGTGGCGGTCTCGGAACTCATCGGGCGAGCGGCCACCGCTGCACCATCGGCCGCTGCAACTGTGCAACCGATGTGCAACGGCTTAGGTCGGACGACGTTGCCGCGCAGGTCAGAAAGGCGTCACCGCCACGAACGAGCTGTCCTGGCGGAACAGGTCCGTGCCGTCCGAGGGGTCGACGCGGAGTTGGTAGTTGTAGTGGCGCAGGTAATAGCCGGGGTAGTTGTACGACTCCAGGCGTACGGAGGTGCCGGCGCGGGCGATGAAGGTGGCGTCCCTGGCGAACGTCGACGAGCCGTCGTTCGCGTCGAAGCGGCCCCGGAAGTCCCAGTGCCGCAGGTAGTTGCCGGCCGCGTTGCGGAACGAGTAGCCGTTCGCGTCGGCGAGGCCCGCCACGATCGTGAACGTGGACGCCTGCTTCTCCGCGGTCGTGCTGGAACTGGTCAGCACGGGCAGGTTGAGCAGGGCGGACTGCTCCTGCCAGTAGCGGGTGGTGAAGTTGCCCGACTGGAGGTAGCGGGTGACGCCCGTCGGCAGGGTCACACCACCGGACACCGTCTCCTTGATCACCGTGAAGTGGCGTGCCGTCCCCGAGATGCCCGGCAGTACCTTCGGCGCGCTCCAGGTGGCGAAGGTGTCGTAGCTGTCGCTGTAGTAGTAACTGCCGTCGCCGTACCCGTCGAAGAAGATCCGCCACGCGCCGTTGTCGAGCTGTATCAGCGCGGCGCCCTCCCGAGTGCCGCCCCAGCCCGCCCAGTTGCCCGTCCTGCTGATCGTGTACGGCCCGGCGAGCGCGGTGCTCGTGCCGTACTCGATGTACTTGGACGTCTCGTTCTTCGTGAAGGCGTGGTACGTCGAGCCGGTCTTCACGAAGAACGTGTCGATGTGGTTGGCGCCGATGCCGGACAGCGCCACCGGTGAAGTCCAGGCGGTGAGCGCGGAGTTGGTGGCCTTGAGCAGATACGGAGTGAAGATCCACTCGTTGCTGGTGACCGAGCAGGACACGAGGATGTTCACGCTGCCGTCGCTGTCGACGAACCACTCCGGCGCCCAGGCGCGCGACAGGTTCGCGATCGGCACGGTGTAGTCGTACAGGAAGGTCCAGTTGCTGCGGTCGGAGCTGCGGGCGAAGCCGATGGTGGTGCTGGTGTCCTGCCAGGTGTGCGTGGTGTAGGTGATGTAGTAGTAGCCGTCCGTGTGCTTGAAGATGCTGGCGTCGCGGATGCGGCCCGCGGGCGGCGTGTACGCGGACGCCCTGAGGAGCCGGAAGTCCGTCGCGTCGTCCGACTGGTAGACGTTCACCGTGCCGTCGTTGCTGTTGAGGAACGGCACGATGGTGTAGCGGGTGGCCGATCCGCGGGGCGGCGCGGCCGCGGAGGCCGAGCCGAGCAGGCCGGGCAGTCCGCCCACGACGAGCGCCGAGACCGGCAGGGCGGCCATCGCCCGCAGCAGGCTCCGGCGGGAGGGTGCGAAGGGGCGGGCGGCGCCGGTCGCGTCCGGGGCGGTGGCAGGTCTGTGGGAGTTGTCTGGCGTGATCATGTGCGGCTCTCCTCGTTCGGAGTTCGGACTGTGCTGCTGGTGCTGGATGTGCCAGTCCCGTGGGCCCGGGGTCGTCCGTCCCGGGGTCCACGGGGTGGTTCAGAAGCGGGTGCCGACGGGCGTGCCGTCCCTCGGGACGAGCCGGTCCCTGGCGGGCGGCAGGGGGTGGTCGGACGCACGCGGTTCCGTGATGACGTCCGAGTCGCGGAACGTGGTACGGCTGAGGGCGGGCGTGCCCGGACTGAGCATGGATCGATATATCGAACGCGGTTCGGTAAACCGGTCAGAACGTAGAGGGCGGCCGTGACCACGTCAATAACTTCGACACGCTCAGCCGCTTCTGGCCCCGTTGGGGCGCGCCTGGGCCGTGCGAAGGCGGGTTTGGCGTGGCGATGCCCGGCTACCCGAACCGTGTGTCACTAACAGAGCAGCAGGAACTCGTTCGTTTCCTCGAGGACCGGTTCGCCTGTGCGCAGGCATGTACCGAGTGCGCACGGGTCTGTGCCCTGCGCGCGAGCCTCGCCGAACTCGACGGCCCCGACGACCAACAGGAGTTGCGGCGCAAGGGCATCCTGTGCGCGGAGGTCTGCGACGCGACCTGCCGTGCCCTGGCCGAGCAGGTCACACAGGCCGAGGCCGGGATGCGCGCCCAGGTGGAGTGGTGTCGTGCCGTCTGCCTGGAGACCGCCCATGTCTTCGACCGGAACCCCGGCGCCGAGAAGGCCGCCGAGGCCTGCCGCGACTGCGCACGCGCCTGCACGGAATTCCTCGCCCTGCTGAGGTGAGGTCCCGTGCGGTGAGTTTTGGGTGCCGCGTCCCGAGGAACGCCACGCCCCCAAGGTGCCGCGTCCCGAGGAGCGTTCAGTCGGGCGCTCGCCGTCGCCTCACTCTCCGAGCGCTCTCCCGACCCGTACGTTCCAGCGCCCGGCCCGCCCGCTGAACTCCGTCGCGGCCAACGGCGGCACGTCGACGCGCCAGAACGCCGGCTCCGGGGCCCCGAGTGCCCGCACCACCCCGGCCCGTACGATCTCCGGCTCGACGACGGCGATGATCCGGACGGAGCCTGGTCGTGAACCCCCAGCCGAGTCGGATGCTGAAGCCCCGGAACCCGGATCCGCCACCGTCTCCAGCCACTTCGCGACGCGCTCGCACAGCCCGCTCACCGACTCGCCGCCGTGCGGGGCGGACGACGGGTCCGCCAGCCAGCGGCCCACGGCCTCGGGTTCGTCGGTGCTCACCTCGGCGAGGGTCGCCCCGCGCCAGCGGCCCACGTCCAGCCCGGCCAGGTCGGGCTCGGTGACGGCGAGGGCGTCGAGCCCGAGGGCCGCCGCCGTCTCCCGGCAGCGAACGGTGGGCGAGACCAGGACCCGGTCGGCGGACGGCAGCGAGCCCGCGGCCGCCTCGGCGAGCCGCAGCCCGGCCGGGTCGACGGGACATCCGTCGTCGAAACGCGCCTCCCGCAACGCCGCGCTCATCGCTGGTGAGATCAACATCACTCGGCTGGTCATCGTCCCGCCCTCACGTTCCACACGTGCTCAACACCCCTGTCCGTACCGGGAATTGGGGGCGTGACCAGGGCCCCGGCGCGCCCCCGGCATTCCATGCGCCCTTGGCCGCGCCTCCGCTTCGCGGTACCTTCTCGTCGATATTGACGACGGTACGACGGAAGCCGGTGAGAATCCGGCACGGTCGCGCCACTGTAAGCCCCGCACAACCGCCTTCCACCGGGGGAGGCGGAGGTCGAGCAAGTCAGACCCGTGGCCGTCGTCCTGTGCACCACCGAGATGGGACGCGAGTTCCCCCAGGAGGTCCTGCCATGGCGCAGTCCGCCGTCGCTCAGCCGACCGTAACCACCCCCGACGTACCCGCAAAGCTGCCGATCGGCGCGATCGCTCCCTGGGCGGTCTTCCTCGGCATCCTGATGCTGGTGCTGCTCTACTTCGTCGGTGCCGAACAGGGCGCCACCTCCCTGGTCTCGGGCGAGGGCGTGCACGAGTGGGTGCACGACGCCCGCCACCTGCTCGGCTTCCCCTGCCACTGACGGCGACAAAGAACCGACAGGACAACCCAATGAACTCCGTCACCGTCAGAAATCTCCTGGTGCGGGGCATGCTCGCGGGTCTTGCCGCGGGTGTGCTCGCCCTGGTCGTCGCCTACTTCCTGGGCGAACCCCGCGTGGACGAGGCCATCGCGTTCGAGGAGGCCCACGCCCACGAACACGGCGGCGAGGAACTCGTCACCCGTGCGATGCAGTCCACCGGTGGTCTGTCCACCGGCGTCCTCGTCTACGGGGTCGCGTTCGGCGGCATCGCCGCACTCGCGTACTGCTTCGCCCTCGGCAGGATCGGCCGCTTCGGGCCGCGCGCGAGCGCGCTGCTGCTGGCGGGCGCCGGTCTGGTCGCGGTCTACCTGGTGCCGTTCCTCAAGTACCCGGCGAACCCGCCCGCCGTCGGCGACCCCGACACCCTCAACCAGCGCACCGCGCTGTTCCTCCTGATGATCGTGCTCAGCGTGCTGCTGGCCGTCGCCGCGGTGATCCTCGGCAAGCGCCTCGCACCGCGCCTGGGCAACTGGAACGCCACCCTCGCGGCGGGCGCGTCCTTCGTCCTGGCCGTCGGCCTGGCGTACGCGTTCCTGCCGTCGTTCAACGAGGCGCCGGAGGGCTTCCCCGCCACCCTGCTGTGGCAGTACCGCCTGGCGACCCTGGCCATCCAGGTGACCCTGTGGACCGCGTACGGCCTGGTCTTCGGGCTGCTCGCGGAGCGCGTGCTGGCTCCCGGGACGGCCGGGGCCGAGGGAGAGAAGGCACCCGAAGGGCGGGCAACTCCCGTCGCGCACTGATCCGTTCACGCAGCCGAAGGGGTCCCGGGAGCACATTCCCGGGGCCTTATCGCATGAGTGTGTACGTCACCGGCATTCCCAATTTCTGGAACACGTTCTACGGTGTGCGCCGTCAGGTCCGGGTGGCCGAACGAGCGGGCCAGTGGGAGCCAGGAGGCGCCGTGCATCTCGAATACACGCCGGAGCAGCAGCGGTTGCGCACCGAACTGCGCGCCTACTTCGCGGAGTTGGTCCCCGAGGACGTGTACGCCCGATACGGCGACCCGGCGGCGCAGAAGCGCTTCTACCGCGAGACCATCCGCAGGCTCGGCTCCGACGGCTGGCTCGGCGTGGGCTGGCCGAAGGAGTACGGCGGGCGCGGTCTGAGCCCGATGGAACAGTTCATCTTCTTCGACGAGGCCGCCCAGGCCGGCGTACCGCTGCCGCTGATGGCGCTCAACACGGTCGGGCCGACGATCATGCAGTTCGGTACCGACGAGCAGAAGGGGTACTTCCTGCCGAAGATCCTCTCCGGCGAACTCGACTTCGCGATCGGCTACAGCGAACCCGACGCCGGCACGGACCTGGCCGCGCTGAAGACCAAGGCGGTCAGGGAGGGCGACGAGGACACCGGCCACTACACGGTTGACGGCCAGAAGATCTGGACGACCAACGGCGACACCGCCGACTGGGTCTGGCTCGCCGTGCGCACCGACCCCGACGCCCCGCCGCACAAGGGCATCACCATGCTCCTCGTGCCGACCTCCGACCCCGGCTACTCCTGCACGATCATCAACACCCTCGCCTCGCACGACACCACCGCGAGCTACTACGAGAACATCCGCGTCCCCGCGTCCCGCCGTGTCGGCCAGGAGAACAAGGGCTGGCGGCTGATCACCAACCAGCTCAACCACGAGCGGGTCACCCTCGCCGCGCACGGCACGATGGCCATCCGCGCCCTGCACGACGTACAGCGCTGGGCCATGGAGACCAAGCTCGCCGACGGGCGCCGCGTCGTCGACCTCCCCTGGGTGCGCCGCCGCCTCGCCCAGACCCACACGAAGCTCGACGCGATGAAACTCCTCAACTGGCAGATGGTGAACGCCGTCCAGGAGGGCACGCTCACCCCGCAGGACGCCTCCGCCGTCAAGGTGTACGGCTCCGAGGCCCGCCGGGACGCCTACGCCTGGCTCATGGAGGTCGTCGCCGTGGCCGGTGTCCTCAAGGAGGGCTCCGCGGGAGCCGTTCTCCATGGCGAACTTGAGCGCGGCTACCGCTCAGCCGTGATCTTCACCTTCGGCGGCGGCAACAACGAGATCCAGCGGGAAATCATCTCGTGGATCGGTCTGGGCATGCCGAGGGTACGGCGGTAGCCGGGTGCGACAGAGCTAGGCCCTGGGCCGGCCCAGCTGGTTGAGCACCTGGGCGGCGGCCTCGTTGCCGCTGTCGTGGGAGAAGTCGACCTGATCGGTGATGACTCCGGCCCAGAAGAGGGTGTCGCCGACCGGCTCGTAGATCTCCCGGGCGCCCGTGATCCGCTCCGAGTCCGTGAAGGCGGCGCGGGCGAAGGGGTCCTTCGCCCACTCGTGCTCCATGACCTTGACGGGCGTGAGGCTCCGGTCGCCCGCGATGCCCCGGACCACTTCGAGGAACTCCCGGTGACGCTTCCGGGCGGGCAGCGCCAGCAGCCGTTCGGCTTCGTCCTCCTCGGCCCCGGCGAAGACGATCCGACCCGAGTGGCGGGGCTGTCCCATGGCGGCGTTCATCAGC
The DNA here is from genome assembly GCF_042715345.1 of Streptomyces sp. NPDC058697. Classification (NCBI taxonomy): domain Bacteria; kingdom Bacillati; phylum Actinomycetota; class Actinomycetes; order Kitasatosporales; family Streptomycetaceae; genus Streptomyces; species Streptomyces sp. NPDC058697. Next base: position 141,952 of record NZ_JBHXSU010000004.1, on the reverse strand, counting down.
CACCACGGCACATCCGCCTCGACGACGTGATCGGCATCCTCCGGGAACACCGGCCTGTCGAACTCCATCAGGACCTTCGAGATCGCGAAGTGCGGCACGGCCTTGAAGGCGTCCGTCTTCTCCTTCGGCAGCGCCGGGGAGAACTCCACGGCATCGGCGGCCAGTACGGCGACAGGCACGGCCACCACCGCGGCCCGGGCCCGGTAGGTGACGCGGCGCCCTTGCCGCTCGGCATGGACCACGACCCTGCCGGGCGTGTGCTCCACCCGCCGTACCACGGTGTTGAACCGGATGGACAGCTTGTGGGCGAGGGGCGCCAGGATCTGTTTGTAACCGCCGATGACCTGGAAGTTGTACGGACGCTCGATGGTGTCCTTCTTCCAAGGGGCGCCCACGCGCGTACGGGACAACGTGTGGGCGTGGGTGTGTGTCTTCAGGCCTTGGCTGCGGACCAACTTCCAGGTCGAGGCGTTCGGCTCGTGGATGAACTGCGCCCCGAGTTCGATCGGGACGGACATGGCGTCCGGCTGGGTCCACAGGCGGCCGCCGATGCGGTCGCGGGCCTCGACGACCGTCACCCTCTTCCCGGCGTCCGCAAGTACTCGCGCCGCGCTGAGTCCTGCGGCTCCGGCACCAATGACGACGACATCGAGGTCGGCTCCCCGCGTGCCTCCCGAGTCCGGCGTGGGTGCCTCGGTCTGAGCCGCGCCGGCCGACCACACGGCGAGGGAGCCCGCCGCGACTCCCGCGGCGGTACCGATGATGAGGCCACGACGACCTACCAGGGGGCGTTTGTGTTCCACTTCGCCTCTGCCTTCCCGTCAAGAACGGAGTGCGCACTCGTTGCGCGCACCTCCCACGCTGGTCGGTCGGCCAGTGCGGTCACCACCCTCCGGCCGGGGGTTCGACCCCCGCCGGTCGGGGGAGCGGCAGCCGGCAGCCGGGCGCGGGGTGTTCAGCCGGGGTGGGTGGGCAGGCGCAGGCGGATCCGGTAGCCGCCGTCGTCCGTCGGTCCGCTCTCGAAGGTGCCGCCGAGCAGCTCGGCGCGTTCGCGCAGGCCGATGAGACCCTGCCGGGAGCCGGGCAGGGCGAGGGCGGGGCGGGTGGGGGCGGTGTTGGTGACGGTGACCTCGGTGTCCTGGCCGATCTGAAGGATCTCGATACGTACGCGCGCTCCGGGTGCGTGTTTGCGCGCGTTGGTGAGCGCCTCCTGCACGGTGCGGTAGACCGCCCGCTGGCCGGGCGCGGGCATGTCCGTCGCGGGCCCGCCGCTGAGTTCCACGTCGATACCGCTGTTCGCGATCAGCTGCTCAAGTTGGGCGAGGGTGGGCTGTGGAGTGAGCTCGGTCGCTCCGCTGCCGGAGGCACGCAGGACGTCGACCATATGGCGGAGCTCGTCGAGCGTGGCGACGCTCAAGGTACGGATCGAGCGGGCGGCCTCGCGGCTGGGCGTGTCCTTGGACGCCACCTGGAGGGCGCCCGCCTGCACGGCGATCAGGCTCACCTGGTGGGACACGACGTCGTGCATCTCACGGGCGAGCTGGGCGCGTTCGCGGGCCAGTACGGCCTGGGCGTGCAACGCCCGCTCGTGCTCGCGGGCCTCCTCGATCTCCGCGAGCTGCTGCTTCAAGTCGCGCCGGGCCTGGACTAGTTGTCCCACGAGCACGGGTGCCAGCGTGGCGGCGAGGAGATATCCGAAGTAGACCAGGGTCCAGGTCTCGCCCGTCGGGGCGTACCAGTCCAGTGGCCAGGGGACGGCCAGGACGGCGGCGGCGACGATGGCGCAGCCGGTCAGGAGGCGGCGGTCCCGGGAACGCTCGGCGAGCGTGTACAGGGTGCTGATCGGGGCCACCACCACCTCCACGACCAGCGTGGCGGGCAGGGTCAGCACGAACGCCGTCAGCGGGAAACGGCGCCTGAGCAGGATCGCCGCACAGGTGACGGCTGTCAGGGCCGCGGTGACGGGCGTGAAGGACTCATAGTTGAACCAGACGTCGAAGGCCGCCAGAGCGGCGAGCCCGACATCCCGTACCCGGGCGGGCACGGACCAGCGCGGCATTACTCCTCGCCCGCCTTGTGCTTCGGGTCCAGCAGGCCCGTGCGCTGGGCGATGAGGGCCGCCTGCACCCTGCTGGCCACGCGGAGCTTGGTGAGGATGGCGCTCACATGGTCCTTGACGGTGCCGGCGCTCAGATGGATCCGGGCGCCGATGTCGGCGTTGGACAGGCCCTCGGCGACGAGGGTGAGGACAGCCCGTTCCCGGTCGGTGAGCCGGCCCACGCGGGTGGCCTCCTCGGTGTCGACCGGCGCCGGACCGGTGGGCCGGCCCCGCAGGACCGCACGGGACGCCCTCGGCGACAGGACGACGCCTCCTGCCGCCAACGTCCTTACCAGCTGCGCCAGTTGGTCGGGTTCGGTGTCCTTGAGCAGGAACCCGGCCGCCCCGGAGTGCAGTGCGGTCATGACGTACTCGTCGGTGTCGAAGGTAGTCAGCATCGCCACCACCGGCGCGGCCGGCAGCGACTGCAACTCGGCGAGCACGGTCAGTCCGTCCACGTCCGGCATGCGGATGTCGAGCAGGACGACATCGGGATTCTCACGGCGTACAGCGGCGACGGCCTCCGCGCCGACCGCGGTGGCGACGACCTGGATGTCGTCCGCCGCGTTCAGGATCATTTCGAAGCCGGACCGCACCAGGGCCTCGTCGTCCACCACCACTACCCGGATCACAGTCGTTCCTTCGCACTCGTACGGCGGTTTGCGACCGCTGACCTGCCGACCCTAGGCGGTGGCCGGCGCTCCGCGGGTTCCGCGGCGGTCGAGGCCAGTCGACCGGCGGGCCCGTTCCAGCCGGTCGGGGGATGTGTCCGGCCGGGCGGCGGGTGTCCGAAGGCCGGGTGGCGGATGGCGGACCGTGCGGCGGCCCGGCGAGCGTGGGTGGCGAACGGCAATACGTACGCACGCCGTTGACGACGGAAAGGCGGAGGCGAAAATGGAACACAAGATCCCTCGGGTGGGCCCTCTCGGCCTTCTCGCCGGTGTTGCCGGGGAAGTGGCGGCCACGTCCCGTGCCGCGTGGTCGGCCGGCCCGGGACGCACCGAGCCGCCCCGGCCGGACGCGGCAAGCAGCGAGTCCCTCCGCCCGGATGCAGCACGCAGCGCCCTCCGGCCGGACGCGGCCGCCGCCGGACCGGCGGGGCCGGACACGGCGGGAGAACGGGGAGGCGATCTCGATGTCGTCGTCATCGGCGCGGGAGTCGCCGGGCTGAGCGCCGCCAGGGTCCTGGCGGATGCCGGAAAGAACGTCATCGTCGTCGAGGCCCGCGATCGCATCGGCGGCCGTCTGTGGACCCATCCGGACGCCATGTCCATCCCCATCGAACTCGGGGCGCAGTTCATCCACGGCAGGAACGCCTCCACCTGGGAGCTGGTCCGGCGGCAAGGACTGGGGACCCACACGCACAGCCACACGTTGTCCCGTACGCACGTGGGCGGCCCATGGAAGAAGAAGACCCTCAAGTTCCCCTACAACTTCCAGGTCCTGGGCGGCTACAGGCAGATCCTCGCCCCGCTCGCCGAAAACCTGTCCATCCAGCTCGACACCGTGGTGCGACGGGTGGAGCACTCGCCCGGACACGTCGTCGTCCATGCCGAGCAGGAAGGCAGGCCGGTCACCTTCCGGGCCCGTGCCGCGGTGGTGGCCCTGCCCGTCGCCGTACTCGACGCCGACGCCGTCGAGTTCTCCCCGCCGCTGCCGCAGGAGAAGACGGACGCCTTCAAGGCCGTGCCGCATGTCGCGATCTCCAAGGTCCTGATGGAGTTCGACCGGCCGGTGTTCCCGGAGGATGCCGACCATGTCGTCGAAGCGGGCCGGCAGTTGTGGCTGATGAACGCCGCCATGGGAAACCCCGACCACTCGGGGCGGATCATTCTCGCGGGAGCCGAGGAGGCGGAGGCCGAGCGTCTGCTGGCCATGCCCGCGGAACAGCGCCATCGGGAGTACCTCGAAGTGATCCGGTGCGTCGCGGGCGACCCCGGCCTCACACCCGTCAAGGTCATGGAGCACGAATGGGCCAAGGACCCCTTCGCCCGTGCCGCCTTCACCCACTCGTGGAAGGTCACCGGCGTCCGGAGGATCTACCGGCCGGTCGGCGACACCCTTTTCTGGGCCGGCGTCGTCACCGACCAGGTCGACTTCTCCCACGACAGCGGCAAGCAGGCCGCCGCCCACTTGCTGAGCCGGCTGGGGCGGATCCCAACCGGGTGACTCGATGGCCGAGGGCCGCGGGGATCACCCTGACGGCGGGGTGGTCCCGCTGGTCAGGGGAGTGACCTGAGGCAGGCACCGCTGTGAGGTGGAGGCACAGGCCGACACCCTGATGAGGACCATGAAGATCACGTTTCTGCTCCACAACGCCTACGGGATCACCGCCACCGTCCGCGCCGTGACGAACCTGGCCGGCGCGCTCGCGGCACGTCATGAGGTGGAGATCGTGTCCTACTACCGCACCGCCGACCGCATGCCGCTCGCGGCGGCCGACGGTGTGCGGGTACGCGCCCTGGTGGACCTGCGGCCCAACTCCCGGTACGACGCGACGGACAGGGCGGATCTGCGGGTGCCCGGAACCGTGTGCCCGCGGGACGAGACCCACACCGGGCCGACCCCGCCGAGCCGGCTCGGAGAGGCACGGCTGGCGGCCCATCTGCGGAGCACCGACGCCGACGTGGTGATCGCGACGCGACCGTACCTCGTCTGCTTCCTGGCCGAGTACGGCCGGAGTGACTACCTCCGCATCGGCCAGGAACACCGGACCCGCGATCTCCATACAGCCGCACTGCGGAGCGAGCTGGACGCGGCCATCTCGCGACTCGACGCATATGTCACCCTTACGCAGGCCGACTTGGGCGCCTACCGGGCAGCTCTCCCCGATACGAGGACGAGGCTGGCGAGCATTCCGGTCTGCTGCTCCGCATCCGATGCCGAGCCCTCCACCGGTGACTCGAGAATCGTCCTCGCGGCCGGACGGCTGACCCCGACGAAGCGCCATGACCGCCTGCTCGACGCCTTCGCCGAGGTCACGGCGAAGCACCCGGACTGGAGTCTGCGGATCTACGGACGCGGCAGGGAACGGGCGCGGCTGCAACACCGCATCGCCGAACTCGGCCTGCACAACAACGTGTTGCTGATGGGTGCGCGTACTCCGATGGAACCCGAGTGGGCCAAGGCCGCCCTCGCCGTGGTCCCCCACGCCACCGAACCCTCCGGCGCGGCGCTTGTCGAGGCCATGGCCTGCGGGGTACCGGTGTTGAGCACCGACTGCGACCACGCGCCCCGCGAGATCATCGAGCCGGGCGTGGACGGCCTCGTCGTGCCCGGCCAGGGTGCCGTCACCGACGCGCTCGCCGCCGCGATGTGCCGCCTGATCGAGAACGAGACCGAGCGCCGACGGATGGCCGAAGCCGCGCTGAGGAACGCCGAACGTTTTCGTCCTGAGCGCATATCGGCCCAGTACGAGGCCCTGTTCGCCGACTGCGGGTCCCAACCGGGCGGCGGGGCCCGCTCGTTGGGGGACGCGGGAGGCGGTCCCCGGCTATGGCGCCGTACGCGACTGCTCGTCGAGCGCCTCGCCGCCCGCCGCCCCGGCTTGCCTGCGACAGTCAACTGCCGTGTTCTGAAAGGGGGTTCACTGCTCTTCCAGGTGGCCGCGGAGCGGCTGACGCCCGGCCCCTGGGAGCTGGTCCTGGACCCCCGGTGCGGAGGAAGCGGCGATGTCGTACGTCTGCCGCTGGAGGCCCACGAGCAGAAAGGCGACGGGCCTCTGCGGGCCCTGCTCGAACGACGCCACTGGGAACTCGCCGAGGGGGACTGGGACGTACGCCTCGCACAGGCCGGCGGCATCAGGTCACGGCGTGTCCGGGCCGGGCTCGTAGAGACGGCACGCCTCCTGGATCCGGACACCGGCCTCAGCCCGGAGCGTGGAGAAGGGCGGAGGTGGATCCCGTACGCGACCGAGGACGGAGGGCTCGTACTGCGGGCCTGGCTCAGGCCGGCGCACGCGGAGGTCACCGCGGTCGAAGTGGGCGATGAGGCGGTCCGGTTGACGGGCTCGCTCCGGGGCAGGACGGCGCGTGCCCACCACTACCGCTTCCAGGCCCGGAACCTGGGAGACAGGGCCGCGGTCCTGGACGCTCCCTGTTACGTCGACCCCCGCGGCGACTTCGACGTCACCGTCCCGGTCCGCGCGATGGCCGAGCACCATCGAGGCCGAGAGGCGCTCTGGGAGCTGAGACTGACCGCGTACGGAGGTCCGGAGCTGCGGCTCGGGATGGTGTCCGGTGATCTCGTGGACCGCCGGGACGTCCGCGTCTTCCCGGTCGGCCGGTACACGGGTTCCGGTGGCAGCGCGCTGACGGTGTGTTTCCAGCTGACACACGATCACGACCTGGTGATCAGGACCACCGCAACGGTGCCCGGCCTTCCGCGGACGGGCGAATCCTTGTGAACACCGGCCTGTCCTCGGCCTCACCGCGCCGCAGAGTCCTCACCGATGACGCTCGGGGCCGGGTCCGGCCTCGCCCTCGTCGAACGGCAGGCTGACGATCGCGCGGAGCCCGCCGTCGGGGCTTGGTCCGAGGTGGAGCGTCCCGTGGTGGAGTTGGGCCTGCTGTTCGACGAGGGCGAGGCCGAGACCGGAGCCGGGGGCATGGGTGCGTGACCCGCGGGTGAAGCGCTCCTTCATGGCCTGGCGTTGGCCGGGCGGGATGCCGGGGCCGTCGTCGCCGACCGTGATCCGGACCGTGGTGCCGTCAGGGGACAGCCCGATGCTGACGTTTCCATCGGCGCGGCCGTGCAGAGCGGCGTTGTCCAGGAGGTTGTCGACGGCGAGGCGGAGCCCGGCCTGCCATCCCTCGACCGTCACCGGGGCGGCGGGTTCGAGGCGGTAGGTGACCGTGGGGTGCCGTCGGGCGGCATGCTGGACGGCCTCGGTCAGCAGTGCGGTCAGGTCGACCGGGGCGCGGCCGGGAAGGGCGTGGGCGTCGCCGCGGGCCAGGGCCTGGAGGCCGGTGAGCAGAGTGGTGATGCGGCGATGCTCGGTACGCATGGCTTCCAGGGCCCGGGCGCGCTGGGCTTCGGGGAGGTCCGGGTTGCGCTGGAGGGTCTCCAGGGTCATTCCGAGAGTGGTGAGCGGAGTGCGCAGTTCGTGTCCCGCGTCCGCGGTGAAGCGGCGGGTGGCTTCCATGCTGGTGCGCAGTTGGTCGAGCATGGCGTTGAGGGCGTGCGAGAGATCGGCGACCTCCTGGGGCCGGTCGACAGCGGGAAGCGCGGGCCCGGTGACATCGGTGCTGATGGCCAGAGCCCCCGTGCGCAGCCGCTGCAGCGGGTGGAGAAGGAGCCGGGTGATGAGCCAGGTGCCGATGGCGGTGACCGCGGCGGCGAGGAGGGTGACCGCGGCGACGATGGCGATGTTGTCGGAGAGCCGGCGTTCGATCGGTTCGATGTCCTGCAGCAGCTCGACCCGATCGCCAGAGGTGCCCAGGGGCTGGGTCAGGGAGCGCCAGGTCCGTCCGTCGCCTTCGAGTGTGGAGTAGCCGTCCCGCTCGGGCACGGGCAGGGGGAACGGCGGGGTCTCGCCCCGCTGCGCGACGACCCGTCCGTCGGAGATCACGCGGACCAGACTCTGACTGCCGGTCAGCAGGCCCCCGTAGTCGTCCTGGCCCTCGTCGCCTCCCGCGTGGTCGCCCTGTTCGAGGAGCTTGTCGGCGTCCTCCTGAACTTTCTGCGCGCGAGCCGTGAGCTGCCGGTCGACGTCGGTGCGGTCGCGGTGGTCGATCCGGGCGACGATGACCAGCCCGGCGAGCGCGACCACCAGCGTCACAAGGAGCGCGACCGCCGCCGTGATCTGGGAGCGCAGAGCGCGCGGCACGAGCTTCATGAGCCGATCCGCAGGGCGAAGCCGATCCCGCGTACCGTCCGCAGGACGCGGGGGCTGCCGTCGGCTTCGAGTTTCTTGCGCAGATAGCCGATGAAGACGTCCACGACATTGGTGTCCACGTCCCAGGTGTAGCCCCACACCTGTTCGAGGAGCTGGGTGCGGGAGAGGACCTGCCCGGGGCGGTGCGCGAGCGCGAGCAGCAGATCGAACTCGCGGGCGGTCAGCCGCAGGTCCCGCCCGGCGCGGGAGGCGGTGCGTCGGGCGGGTTCGATCGTGACGTCGCCGACGACCAGCGGACGCTCGGCGGTTGACTCGTGCAGACGGACCATGGCATGCAGTCGGGCGGCGAGTTCGGCGATGGAGAACGGCTTGACCACGTAGTCGTCCGCGCCGGCCGCGAGTCCGGCGACCCGGTCGTCGACCTCGTCGCGGGCGGAGAGCATGCACACCGGCAGCGTCCGGCCCACGGCCCGCAACCGGCGCACCACGTCGACACCGGACAGGCCCGGCATGGTCACGTCCAGCACGATCACCGACGGCGGCCGGACGGCGACCTGCTCCAGCGCCGTCTCGCCGTCCTCGGCGAGGCGCACGGTGAAGCCCTCAAGGCCCAGACCCAGATCCAGGGCCTGGCGTACGCCCGGGTCGTCGTCCACGACCAGCACCTCAGGGGTCCGGCCCGCTCCTGCCATCTGCTGAACCTCAGTCCTTCGCCGGTATCCCACACGACCGGGGCTGCCCGAGATCAAGGATCGGCCGCGAAGGACAAGGAAGTCTAAGAACCACGCGGTTCGCTCCTCGGCCGTCACCCCCGCCCGGCGTTCCGTCGCTGCAGGTCACCGCCTCTTCCCCGTGTATGGGAAGCCGCTCGGCAGCGGGCCGCTTCTTAGAGCTGCCACAAAGAGCCCGGCCAGGGTGAACGCCACCCGCACACCGCGGCGGATCGTGACCCGTGCCGAAGGAACCCTGATGACCCTCTCCACCATCCTGCCCCGCGGCCGTCGCAGGCCACCCGCCGAACGCGGCAGGCGGGGCTTCACGGCGGCCGACCCGCTCGGCGCCCTGGCGATCCTGTCCGTGGTCGCGGTCGTCGCCCTGTGGGTGATGAACCAGGGCGGCCCGCTCGGCCTCACCACCGCCGACCGGGCGATGGGCTCCCTCGGCCTGCTCACCGGACTGCTGGCCTCCGACCTCATGATCCTGCAGGTCGTCCTGCTCGCCCGGATCCCCTGGGTCGAACGCTCCTGGGGCCACGACCTGCTGACTCGCCGGCACCGCTGGATCGGCTTCGCCTCGTTCTGGCTGATGATCGCCCACGTCGTACTGTTCACCGTCGAGCGCGCGGTACGTGAACCCGACGCGATGCTCGATGCGCTGGTGCGGGTCTTCATCACCGACTCCTGGATGCTGTTCGCCACCGCCGGCACCACCTTGCTGATCATGGTGGTGGTCACCTCGATCCGCACCGCCCGCCGCAGGCTGCGCTACGAGTCCTGGCACCTGCTGCACCTGTACTCGTACGCGGGGATCGCCGCGACCTTCCCCCACACGTTCGTCGACGGCGCCGACTTCCACGAGACCTGGACCCGCCTTTACTGGTGGTGCCTGTACGGCTTCGCGTTCGCCGTCACCCTCGTGTACCGCGTCGCCCTGCCCGTTCGGCGCTCCCTCCACCACCGCCTGCGTGTCGAGTCCGTCGTCACCGAGGCACCCGGCACCGTGTCCGTCACGCTCACAGGGCACCGCCTGGACAGGATGAGGACCGCCTCCGGCCAGTTCTTCGTCTGGCGCTTCCTCGACGGTCCCGGCTGGACCCGCGGCAACCCGTACACCCTCTCCGCCGCCCCCACCCGCGACCGGCTGCGCATCACCATCAAGGCCGCCGGCGACGGCAGCGCCCGCGCCGCCCGCCTCACCTCCGGCACCCGCGCCCTGATCGAAGGCCCCTACGGCACCCTCACCGCCCGCCGGCGCACTCAGCCCCGCATGCTCCTGATCGCCGCGGGAATCGGCATCACCCCCATGCGCGCCCTCATCGAGGACACCGCCTACGCCAGCGGCGAGACGACGCTCATCTACCGCTACAGCGAAGACCAGCACGCCGTCTTCGCCGACGAACTCCGGGCGATCGCCGCCCACCGCGGAGTCGAGCTGATCTTCCTGCCGGGACCGCGCCGCGCCGACACGTCCTGGCAGGCCGCAGGCCCCGCCCACCTCGATGACGACGCCCAGGTCCTCAAGAACCTCGTACCCGACATCGCCCACTGCGACATCTACGTCTGCGGCCCGCCCGCCTGGATCACCGCCGTCCGCAGGGCCGCACGCGGCGCCGGCGCGCACCGCGATCACGTCCACACCGAGGAGTTCGCCTGGTAGCCGAACACCACGTCACCCGCCGATTCACCATCAACAGGAGACCCACATGCGACGCATCACCGTCTGGATCACCGCCACCCTCGCCGTGGCCGTCCTTCTCTTCGCCTTCCAGCTCAACCTCTCCGGCACCACCGGCAAATCGGGAGACGACGGCAACCACGCCGAGCCCGGCTCCACCGCTCCGGCCGAGCCCGGCTCCACCGCTCCCGCCGACCCCGACCAGGCCAAGCCCGGCGACGACACACCGGGGGACGGCGAACACGTCGGCAAGCCCGGCGAGAACAAGTAGGAAGCAGGCGCAGCCGATTCCGCATGCGCGGCGGTGATCCCGGGCGCCCGAGGTTGTACGCCTGGCGGAACGTCAGCCCGTCCGGCGGGTGACCAGCCACACGCAGGCGAGGCTGATCAGTGTCACCCCCGTGAGATAGAGGCTGATGGGTACGGTCGATTCCCAGCTCGTGTAGAGACCTGTCGCCACGGTCGGGGCGATGCCGCCGCCCAGGATCGAGCCGAGCTGGTAGCCGAGCGAGGCCCCGCTGTAGCGCACCTCGGCTTTGAAGAGTTCGGAGAACAGCGCCGCGATCGGCCCGTAGACGATGCCCATGAACACCGCCGTTATCAGGAGTGCGATCAGGATCAGGGCCGAGTCGGCGGTGTTGATCATGGGGAACAGCAGGAGCGTGGAGACGACGAGTCCTGTGGAGCCGACCATGAGCACCTTGCGCCGGCCGTGCCGGTCCGAGAGGGCGGAGGCCCAGGGGATGACCGCGAGCCACACCATGGACGCGATGAGCGTGAAGGTGAGGATGAGATTCCTGCTCAGTCCGAGTACGGCGGTTGTGTAGGAGAGCAGGTAGGCCATGAAGATATAGCCGACCGCGTTGATGCCGATGAAGGCCCCGGCGGACAGGAGTACTTCCTTCCAGCTCTCGCGCAATACGGTGACGATCGGCATCCGTTGCTCCGAGTCCGCCTTCTTCACCTCCTGGAATTCGGGGCTTTCCGTGATGGTGAGTCGGATCACCAGGCCGGCCACGACCATGACGGCACTCGCCAGGAACGGAATGCGCCAACCCCACGCCAGGAACGCTTCGTTGCTGAGATTGTTCGTGAGGGCCAGGAACACCAGGTTGGCGACGATGAGCCCGCCCGGCACACCCATCTGCGGAAAGCTGCCGTAGAAGGCCTTCTTCCGGTCCGGGGCGTGCTCGACGGCCATGAGCACCGCCCCGCCCCACTCGCCACCGACCCCGAGTCCTTGGACGAACCGCAGGGTCACGAGCAGAACCGGCGCCCAGACGCCGACGGTCTCGTACGTCGGAAGCAGCCCGATTCCTACCGTGGCGAGCCCCATGGTGAGCAGTGAGATCACCAGCATGGACTTGCGGCCGACCCGGTCGCCGAAGTGCCCCATGATGATCCCGCCGATGGGGCGGGCCGCGAATCCGACCGAATACGTGGCGAACGCCGCCAGCGTGCCCGCGGCCGGGGAGACGGAAGGGAAGAACAGTGGCCCGAACGCGATGGCCGCGGCCATGCCGTAGATGAAGTAGTCGTACCACTCGATTGCGGTCCCGATGAAACTGGCCGTCGCCACTCGCATCGGGCGAACCCGCTTCTGAGCGGGTGCCGTGGAGAGATTTCGATCGATGGTCACTGCTGTCTCCTGACAGGGGATGACGCGGGCGCAGCTCTCTTCGAGGCATGGCGAGATGGAGACATGCCTGAGTGAACTGGGGGACGGTCGCGCTCGGTCGACGTACGGATCGCGTACGGATCGAGGCGGTTCTTCCTTGTCTTCCTTGCCTCAGCTCACGACGGGGTCCTGTCGGCGGGCAGGGTGGGGCCGGCCTCCGGACGGGCTTGCGTGCAGGCGGAATGAGCACGACGACCAGGCCGTACGTCGCGTCGGTACAGACCCCTCGGGCCGCACGGCTGCTGGCGCCCCAGGTGTACCGACCGAACGATTGGTCGTTTGATGGTTGGTAAGTAAAGGCAGCCCCGCAACCCGTGTCAAGAGGGCGGAACGGGTGGAAATTCGTGTGCACTTCGGCTCGCCGAGGTGGCCGTCGGGCCTCGGCGGGCGGGCCTCGGAACGTGGTCGGCGCGCTGTGCGGGACCGCCTCCGCGCCTGTCGTCCCGAAGGCCGGCCGGTGATCAACGGGGCTACTCTGGGGCCATGAATGACGGTTCCCGGTCCATGGGCGACAAGGGCGGTGGCCGTCCCCTGAGGCGCGATGCCGCGCTCAACCGGGAGAGGATCCTGCGCGCCGCACGTGAGATCTTCGGCCGGCGCGGACTGGGGGTCACGCTCGACGACGTGGCCCACGAGGCCGGAGTCGGCGTCGGCACGGTGTATCGCCGCTTCCCCACCAAGGAAGCCCTCGTACGGGCCTTGTTCGAGCAGGATCTGGAGCTGCGGCAGCTCTCCGCGCGGAAGGCCCTCGCGCATCCCGATCCATGGCAGGGGTTCGTCGACTTCCTGATGGAGATGACGGCCGACCTCGCCGAGAACCGCGGCCTCAATGAAGTGATCATGCTGGGGAGCCACAGTTCCGGACCCATCGAGACGGCGCGGGGCGGCATGCTCCCCTTCCTGGAGGCCTTGATCCACCGGGCCCAGGAGAGCGGAGACCTCCGTGCCGAGGTGACGCCCTCCGACATCCCCGTCATCCAGCAGATGCTCAGCGCGGCCGCCCAGTTCACGCAGGGCAGGCGGCCGGAGATCTGGCGCCGTTACATCGAGATCCTGCTGGACGGCCTCCGTCGGCGCCCGGACAACCGGGCGCTGACGGAGGAGAGCCTGGGCAACGAGACGGTGGAAGAGCTGATGGGCCTGACCGCCAGGCCCGCCCCGGCCCAGGAGTAGCGGCAGGGGTCATTGCCATCCCCGCTATGTGGAGATACTTTCTCCACATAGTGCTCGCACGGCTGCGTCCACGGTGTTCGGCGTGATCGCAGGGGTCACGGTTCTCGGTACGGGGGGTGATGGCAGGTGGCCTGATGTCGGACCGGTATCGGTCGGCTGTCCCGCTTAACTGGATAGATTTATCCACTTACTGCTACGTTGGTATCCGTCGATGTCGCCCCATGGCGTCGTGAGAGGGGTTCCCGATGTCTCGCAGAATGTGGATTGTGCTGGGTGCGGTGATCCTCGTGGTGAACGCGGTGCAATGGGTCTTCGCAGAGGCGATCACCGCGGCCGCCTGGATCAGTCCGCCCTACAGCTACGCCCGGAACTACATCAGCGACCTCGGCGTATCCGACTGCGGTGCCCGGTTCCAGGGCCGTGACATCTGCTCCCCGGACCATGCGTTGATGAACACGTCGTTCATGCTCGAAGGGATCCTGTTCGCGGCAGGTGTGCTGCTGCTGGCCCACCTGGTGGAGGGCCGGGCACGTCGCGCGGTCATCGCCCTCGCGGTCGCGCACGGCGTGGGGATGGTGCTGGTAGGCCTGTTCCAGGGCTCCGAGGGCGGCCCGGGTTTCGGACTCGCCGTGCACGTCGGCGGAGCCGGGGTGGGCATCCTGTGCGCGAACACGCTGGCGATCCTGGCGGGGGCGCTGCGCAGCCTCGGTCTTCCCCCGGCGTACCGCGTCTTCAGCGTCACGGTCGGCGTCCTGGGCCTGGTGAGCGTGGCACTCGTGGGCGCCTCGGCGAGCGTGGCCGGGGTGTTCGAACGGGGCAGTGTCTACTCCTGGCTGCTCTGGAGCGTCGTGACGGGGGTCCTGGTCCTGGCCAGGTACGTACGCCGTCCTGCCGTGGTGGAGAATGTCTTGGCGTGACCCGGGATACGCAACGCCCGCTGCGCGCGGACGCCGAACGAAACCGCAGGCTGATCATGGAGACGGCCGACCGGATGTTCGCGCAGCGCGGCTCCGCCGTCACCCTCAACGAGATCGCGCGCGAGGCCGGGGTCGGAGTCGCCACGGTCTACCGGCGCTTCCCCGATCTGCAGGTGTTGATCGACGCCCTGTTCACCGAACGGTTTACCACGTTCCTGCAGCTCGCGACAGCGGCCGAGCAGCAACCGGACCCGGGACAGGCTCTGCGCCACTACCTCCTCGCAGCGGCCCAGTGGCGGGCCCGCGACCGGGCCCTCGATGTCGTCCTCGCCCACGCGAGCATGGACGACAGGGCCATCGCCCGGATGCGCGACGACCTCGGCCGCCATGTGGACGGCCTGGTGGAAGGCGCGGTGGCGGCGGGCGCCGTCCGCGAAGACTTCGCCGGCCCCGACGTGTACGCCTTCCTGCACATGATCGGCGCTGTCGCCGACCGCACCGAGGAGATCGCCCCCGAGGCCTGGCGCCGCTACGCCGAAGCCCTGCTGATGGGCTTCGGCCTGGAGCAGGGCCCGGCGGCGCACACGTCCCCGATGACCGACGCCCAGATTCTCCGGACCTGGCCCGCGCCCTCCGCCCAGCCGCCGGCTGACGCCGGACAGGATCATGCCGCGCGGGGATAGTTCCGTCCCCATTCAAGGCCGAGATTTACGGCCGAGCCGCTGGAGTACCTCTCCGGCGACTTCCTCGCCGCTGTCGCGCGAGGTGTCGACCGGAGGCGGGCTTGTGGGAGCGTCGGTCGGACGCTTCAGCCGCCGATTTCGAGCAGTCCGCGTCGGACGGCCTCGGAGACCGTGCTGGCCCTGTTCTCGGTGCCGAGCTTGCGGTAGATGCGGACGAGGTGTGTCTTGACCGTGGCCTCGGCGAGATGCAGGGCCGCCGCGATGGCCCGGTTGCTGTGTCCCTGGGCGAGCAGCCTGATGACTTCGAGCTCGCGCTCACTCAGCACCGGGCCGGTCCCCATCGCCCCGCCGACGAGGTGGGCGGTCGCCTCGGGTGCCAGGCCCATGCCCCCGGCCGCGGCGGCGCGTACCGCGCGGAAGAGTTCCTCGGGCGGGCCCGCCTTGAGGACATAGCCGCGAGCGCCGGCCTCCATGGCACGGACGACGTCTCCTCTGGTGCCGTAGCTGGTCAGGACGACGACATTGACGCCGGGAACGGCGGTCGTGATCCGACGGGTCGCGGCGATGCCGCCCATGTCGGCGTCAGTGGTCGTGCCGCCGTTCGCCAGCCGCAGGTCCATCAGGACCACGTCGGGTCTGTGCCTGTCGGCCAGGAGTACGGCCTGCTCGCCGTCGCCGGTCTCGTCGATCACGTCGAAGCCGGGCTCACCCTCCAGCAAGGCCCGCAGACCGGCCCGTACGACGACATGGTCGTCCACGATCAGGATCCGTACGGCCCGGACCGCGGCAGCCTCGCTCATGCCGCGCCCGCGGTGACACGCGCCCGCACCGGTACGGTCGCTCGGGCCCGGGTCCCGCGTCCGGGTACGCCGTCGACGGTGAGCGTGCCTTCCAGCTCGGCGAGCCGTTCGCGGGCGGCGGCCAGTCCGAATCCCCGCCCGTCCTTCCCGGGGAGCGCGGCCGCCGGATCGAACCCCCTTCCGTCATCGCTGACTTCGACCGCCACGACCCCGTCTGCGTGCTGAAGGGTGACCCGGACATGCGAGGCGCGCGCGTGCTCGCACGCGTTCGCCAGCAGCCCGCGGGTCACGCGGAGCAGGGCGACGGCCCGGTCGTTGGGCACCGGACAGGGCTCACCCCGTGTGGAGACGGAGACCGCGGGAGCTCCCGGAGCCGCGTCCGCGCGAGCGCAGAGCTCGTGGAGAGCCGTCTCCAGGCCGTCACGTTCGAGACCGGGCGGGGTGAGGTCGTGGATGATGCCGCGGGTCTCCGCGAGATGCGTGCCGAGCGCGTCGACAACGGCCCGAACCTGTCGCCGCGCCGCCTCCGGCCTGCGCTCCCAGTCCCGTTCGGCGGCCTGGAGCAGCATGCGGCTCCCCGCGATCTCCTGGGCCAGGGTGTCGTGCAGGTCCCGGGCGAGACGGGCCCGCTCGGCAAGGCGCCCGGCCTCGCGCTGGCGTGCCGCCAACTCCCCTCTCGTGGCGGTCAGTTCACGCATCAACCGGTCCTGGGTGCGATGCAGGGCCACGGTCGCCCAGACGGCCGCGGTCGGTGGTGCGACGAGTTCGAGGTCGAACCCGCCCCTGATCCGGACGAGAGTCGCCACGAGCAGCAAGGTCGTCACCCAGAGCCCCGCGAGCGGAAGCCGGCGCCCGGGCATCCGCTGCGCGACCACGGCCAGCGGAACGGCCAACCAGACGTACCCGGTGGTCAGATCGGGCGGCAGCATCCAGCAGACGCACCCCCACAGCAGCAGGAGCAGCCCCAGCCAGGCGGGCCTGCCCCGGGTGCCGAGCCGGTCCCACTGCATCAGCCCGACCACGTACACCAGGGCCAGCACCACGATGGGCGGGGTGACGAGCCAGCACAGCCATGTGTGCACGGTGATGAGCCGTGCGAGGGTGCCGACGACGACGGCCAGGAAGACCAGGTGCGGAAGTTGCCGCGCCGACAAGGGCAGCCTGCGCAGGGCGGATCGAGAGGGCGGCACGGCAGCGGCTCCCTGCTGGGTGACGGTCACGACAGGAGCGGCAGACTTTAACCCGAACCAGTGTGTGACCGGCGTAAACCGGCAGGGAGCCCTTGCCCGCACCCGGGGTCAGCGGCCCGGGTGCAGGCCGAGGACGCCGGGGGAAGGGGCGCCCTGGACCTCGCCGAAGTACAGCGCGAAGGTCTGCTTGAGCTGCTCGACCCTGGCGCGGTCCTCCATGAACACCGGGAAGCCGTCGAGGTTGGCGTCCTTGTACTCCCAGATCGGCCTGAGGCCGCTCTTCGGCGGGACATCCGTACGGACCGACCAGCCGTTGAACGACGCCCCCTGGACCTCGCGGGACAGCATCCAGTTCAGATACAGCTTGGCGGCCGCCGGGTGGGCGCCCTGCTTCAGGATCGCGGCACGCTGCCCCCACGCCATGAACGGGTGACCCTCGCTGGGAAGAGCCCACCTCGACGCCCCGCCGGTGGTCAGCAGGCTGCCCGAGGAGCCGACACCGATGCTCTTCTGGCCCGCGCCCACCGCGATGCCCGCCTTGTGGGAGCCGCGTGCGAACTGCGGCTGCTGCCCGGCGAACTTCGCGACCCACTCCCAGCCGTACTTCCGCACATAGAGCGAGAACAGGTAGAGCACCGCGTCGTCGTCATGCGGGTAGGAGGAGGCGATGGCGCCCTTCCAGCGGGGGTCGACGAAGTCCAGCGGTGTACGGGGCACCTCGGCGCCGACCGCCGCCACGTTGTAGACGAAGCTGAAGGCGACAGCCATCACCGCCGTCCAGGCACCGCCCGGGTCCTTGAACTT
Organism: Streptomyces sp. NPDC058697; assembly: GCF_042715345.1. Lineage (NCBI taxonomy): Bacteria > Bacillati > Actinomycetota > Actinomycetes > Kitasatosporales > Streptomycetaceae > Streptomyces > Streptomyces sp. NPDC058697. The sequence continues at coordinate 124,379 of NZ_JBHXSU010000004.1, read as the reverse complement.
CGGGTGGACGGCGGAGAACCCGGCGGGCTTGTAGGACAGCAGCTCCCCCTGTCGCGCCCAGCGGGTGAAGTCCTGGAGGGTCTGGAGCTGGACGACATCCGGGACCAGGGTGTCCGTCGCGAGCTGGTTGTCGATCCGTACGTCGTGGAACTTGCTGTAGTCCACGACAATCGTCAGGTCGATGTCGGGGAACCTGCTGCGGAACCCCGCCCGGACACCCGCCAGCTGGTCGTCGACATCACCGCCCGCGTAGACGACGAGCCTGCCGCCCTCGGCGAGCGCGGCCTTGTAGAGCTGGTCGAGCGACCGGGTCTCCTCGCGGACGAAGGCGCCGGAGGACGATCCGGCGCCGCTCCTGCCGCCGCGCACGTTCTCCGCGGCGCTCGCGGTGGCGGCCCCGGTCGCCGCGGCCACCGTCGCTCCGGCACCGACCGCGAGAATGCCGCGCCTGCTGATGTTGCTGGACATGGGTGGGGGGTCCTCTCTCCGCCTGCCGAGCCCCGGTCCCGCACATCGCGGCCTCGGGCTTGATCCGGGTCGAAGCGGCTCGGGTGTGATCCGGGTCGACCGCGGGCGAAACGAGTCTCCGGCCGGCGCGGGCGTTCGCGCGTCGCCCATAAGCACGCACCCCGTTCAACTCTTCGGTTGAACGGGCTCGGCGCCGCGGACTCCTGTACGGCCGGGTGCGGTGGCCGGGTGCTCACACGGTAGCGCAGGAGAGGGCGAGTGCAGGGGGCCCGACTTGTTCGGACGACTTGTTCGTCGGACTCAGTCGCTATGATGGATCCCATGGCTCACGTTTCCGCGGCCGAGCGCCGCCCCCAGTTGATCAAAGCGGCCATCGACTTCATGACGCGGGAAGGCGTCGCGGCCGGCAGTACGCGTGCCATCGCCGCCGAGCTGGGGGTGGCCCAGGCCACGGTGCACTACACCTTCGGTACGAAGGAAGGGCTGTACCTCGCGGTCATGGAGCAGCTCACACAGGATCTGGTGGCCCAGGTCGAGCGGGCCGCGCCGGCCGACGGAGGGTTCGAGGAGACGGCGGGCGCGTTGGCGGCCGCACTGTGGCGGACGGTGCGTGAGCAGCCCGAAAGCCATCAACTCCTCACGGAGCTGACCATGTTCGCGCTCCGCTCGCCCGCTCTGAGCCAGGCCCTCGAAAGCCACTACCGGGGGGTGACCGAGGTGACCGCACGACTGATCACCGAGGCGGCCGAACGCACCGGCCAACCCCTCGCCCAGCCCGTGGACGCAATCGCGCGGTTCTTCCTCGCCGGCTTCGACGGGCTCACGCTGCAACACCTCGCGCTCCCCGACGAGGAGGCCGAACGCACCTGCCTCCAGGCCTTCGTGTCCGCGGTGGTGGCGATGGCCGGAGGCCGGCTGGAGCTGGTGCCCGTACCCGCGAACTGACAACGCCGCAGGGCGCACTCGTACGGTACGAGTGCGCCCTTGGCCTGTGGTCAGCCGCGCGTGTTGAGGGTCTCGGAACGGATCAAGGTGTTCAGGTTGGCCATCGAGGTGCGCATGTTCGCGCGCATGCCCGGCTGCTGTACCCGGTCGAGCAGAAGTCCGACGGGGCCGAGGCCGATGACGTATTCCACCTGGTACGTCATCTGTGTGGCCTCCCTCCCCTCCGCGGTCCGCACCGGCTGGAACTCGAAGATGCTGGTCACCTCCTTCAGCGGGGCGAACCCGACCCCGGTGTCGACGCGGCGCCTCAGGGGATCGACCTCCACCACGGTCCACACCGAGTCGGTGCGCAACGGGCCGAGGGTGCGGTTGCGTTCGGCGTAGGTCCTGCCCACGGTGGCGATGAAGTGGTGGTCCGTGACCTCGATGGCACCGGCTACCCACTCGGCGTAGCGGTCGGTACGGGAGACGATCTCCCAGACACGCTCGACGGGGGCGTCGACGACGGCGTGTTCGGTGACGTGGAACTTGGTCATGAGCGGTTCTCCTTCTTGTTTCTGTTCTCGTTCTTCCGGCCGCTGATCCCGGTCAGCTCCGGTGCAGGAGTTCGGTGGCGGTGTGCCGGCCGGAGCGGACCGCGCCGTCCATGAAGCCGTTCCAGTAGGGGGAGAACTCCGACCCGGCGAAGTGCACGCGCCCGAACGCCCGGCCCAGCCACTCCCCGTACTCCGTGAGCACTCCGGGGGCGGCGACGGACGTGGGGCCGCCCCGCGTCCACTGCTCGGCGGTCCAGTCCTGCTCGACGTAGTCGACGGTGTCGTAGGCCCGGTCCCCGACGACCTGGGCGAAGGAACGCAGCACCGCGCCACGGCGCTCGCCCGCCGGGCGGTGCGCCCACCTCCGCCACTCCTTGCCGCCGAGGAACCCCATGAGGACGCCCGGTCCGCCGTCGGGCGGGGAGTTGTCGAACATCTCGCGGATCGGCGAACCACCCCGCAGCAGGCCCATGCCGGACAGGCCCTCCGCCCGCCAGAACGGGCTGTCGTAGACGGCCACGCACTTCATGAGCGTGCCGAAGGGCAGCCGCTGGAACAGTTGGTCCTGCTGCGGAGGCAACAGCGGGTCCCAGACGATCCGCGATGCCAGGAGCGGCGGTACGGCGACGATCACCCGGTCGGCCCGCCAGTCGCCGGCGTCGGAGACCACGGTGACTCCACCGGTGTCCTGGCTGATCCGCCGTACCGGGGCCGACAGTTGGACGCGGCCGTCGGGTTCCTCGGCCAGCCGCGTCGCGACCAGCTGCGAGCCGCCGACGAACCGGCTGTCCTGGGCGCCGCCGGAGGTGCCGGTGCCGCGCTCCATGGTGCCCGGATGGGTCTCGTCGCCGAAGGTCGAGACGTACCAGAGGCTGAACAGCGCCGACGCGTCGCGCGCCTCGCCGCCGTACGCGGAGTTGAGGAAGATGTTGATCAAGTCGACCGCGTCGCCGGTGACTTCGGCCTTGCGCAGCCAGGTCTCGTACGTCATTCCGTCCAGGTCACGGGCGTTCGTGGCCCGCCACGGAGCCGCCGGGGGCACCTTGCCGGCCGCCTGGCCGATGCGGGCCAGGGCGATGCCCATGTCGGGCAGGGCGAGGAGGTCCGGGGGAGTGTGTCCGGCGAACCGCCTGGCTTTGCCGTCACGGACGTAGATGCGATCGCCGGGTACGGCGGCCTCGTACGTGGACACGCCTACCTCCTTGGCCAGCGCCAGGACGCGGTCCTGGGTCGGGCCCACGAACTGCCCGCCGATCTCGGTCACTCGGCCGTCGCCGAGGTCGTGGTTGAGCAGCCGTCCGCCGACCCGGTCGCGGGCCTCCAGGACGGTCACGGACTTGCCCGCGGCGACGAGTTCACGCGCCGCGGTGAGTCCGGCCAGCCCGGCGCCGATGACGACGACGTCGGTGTCTCGCGTGCTGTGTGTCCGGGCCTCGGTCTGGGTCACGGTCACTCCCTGGCTCATGGGGATGGGGGTCGGTGAGTAAGTTACATGCGACGTGGTCGACTGACAATGTCGTATGAGTCTGTCACCCGCCCAAGGGGTATGACCTGGCCTTATGGCGCGAATGGCATGCGTCACAGTCTGAAGACTATGTCGAGCGACTTGAGCAGGTGATAAAGTCGGCCCACCGCTACCGTTCGAGGGAGTTCGTCATGGCCGTCCTGCTGCACCGGCTGGGTCACAGCGCCTACCGGCACCGAAAGCTCGTCCTGGGTATATGGCTCTTCGTCCTGGCCGCGCTCATCACCTGCGTCGGCGTCTTCGGCGGCAAGCTCGACGACCGCTTCTCGGTGCCGGGCACCGAGTCGCAGCGGGCGTTGGACAGCCTGAGCAGGACCCTTCCGGAAGCGTCGGGCGCGAGTGCCCAGATCGTCTTCACCGCGCCTGAGGGCCACCGGGTCACCGAGGCCCCCTACACGGCGGCCATCGCCCGGACCGTGGCGGAGGCCGAGCAGGCGCCGCAGGTCAGCGAGGTCGTCGACCCTCGGTCCTCCGGCGCCGTCTCGGGCGACCGGACGACGGCGATCGTCCAGATCCAGTACCCCGTGCAGACCGCGGAGGTCCGTACGTCATCCGTGGACGCGATCCAGGACGCGGCCCGCGCGGCGGAGACGGACGGGCTGCGGACCTCGGTCGGCGGTTCCGTCTTCAGCAGCAAGGGCGTCCACATCGGTCCTTCGGAGATCATCGGCGTGGCCGTGGCGCTGCTCGTGCTCGTCGTCACGTTCGGTTCGCTGCTGGCCGCCGGAATGGCGCTGCTGCCCGCCCTGATCGGTGTGGCGGTCGGTCTGGCCGGGCTGCTCGCGCTCGCACCCGCGGTCAGCATCTCCTCCACGGCCGTCACGCTGGCCCTGATGCTGGGCCTGGCCGTGGGCATCGACTACGTCCTGTTCATCCTCTCCCGCCACCGACAGCAACTCGCCCGTGGCGCCGACCCGAAGGAATCCGTCGCGCTGGCCGTCGGTACGGCCGGAAGCGCCGTCGTCTTCGCCGGCGCCACCGTGATCATCGCGCTCGCCGCCCTCAGCGTCATCGGCATCCCGTTTCTGACCACCATGGGTCTCGGGGCCGCCGGAGCCGTTCTCGTCGCCGTACTGGCCGCGATCACCCTCGTCCCCGCCGTCGCGGGATTCGCCGGTCCGCGGCTCGCCCCCAAGCCCGGCACCCGCGCCGCCCGGCGGGCCGCCGACGCCGAGGGGGTCACCGGCCGCACCACCATGGGCACCCGCTGGACCAAGTGGGTCATCGCGAAGCCGCTGCTGACCGTGCTCGCCGTCGCGGGCATCCTCGTGACCCTCGCCCTGCCCGTCACGGACCTGCGCCTGGCGCTTCCCGACAACGGCTCCGCGCCGCACGCCTCCACCGAGCGCAAGGCCTACGACGCGATCAGCGAGAAGTTCGGCCCCGGCTTCAACGGCCCGCTGCTCGTACTGGCGGAGACCGACGACGGTACGGCTGCCACGAGTTCACAGGCCGGCGCTCAGGTGGCCGAGAGGCTGAGCACCCTCAAGAACGTCAAGGCCGTCCTGCCGCCCCAGCCCACCGGCGACCCCACGCAGAGCGTCATCACCGTCCTGCCCGCCTCCGGCCCCGACAGCGTCCGCACCGGCCAACTGGTCCGCGACATCCGCGAGGCCGCGCCCGACCTCCGTGACACCACCGGCGCCTCGGTCGCGGTCACCGGCACCACCGCCGTCAACATCGACGTCTCCAACCGCCTCAGCGACTCCCTGCTGCCCTTCGTCGCCATCGTCGTCGGCCTCAGCCTGCTCCTGCTGATGATCGTCTTCCGGTCACTGGTCATTCCCGTCAAGGCCGCCGTCGGCTTCCTGCTCTCGGTGGGCGCCTCGCTCGGACTGGTCGTCGCCGTCTTCCAGTGGGGCTGGCTGGCCGACGTCCTGGGTGTGCCCCACAGCGGTCCGGTCGTCAGCTTCCTGCCGATCATCCTGATCGGCGTGCTCTTCGGACTCGCCATGGACTACGAGGTGTTCCTCGTGTCCGGGATGCGCGAGGAATGGGCCCACACCGGCCGGGCCCGTCAGTCGGTCGTCGACGGCGCGCGGCACAGCGTTCGGGTCGTCACCGCCGCCGCCCTGATCATGTTCACCGTCTTCGCCGGGTTCTTCCCCCTGGACGACTCCCTCATCAAACCCATCGCGTTCGCCCTGGCCGTCGGTGTTGCCATCGACGCCTTCGCCGTCCGCATGACGCTCGTACCGGCGGTACTCGCCCTCGCCGGCCGGGGCGCCTGGTGGCTGCCGGCCTGGCTGGACAGGATCCTGCCCGACCTCGACGTCGAAGGCAGCAGCCTCCAGAAGACGGCACCGGCGGAACGCAAGGAACCCGAACCCGTCTCCTGAGCCGGCCCACGCGAGGGAAAGTGCTGTTGGTCCCGGCGCGCGCACTGGTGTGGCGCCGGGTGGCGCAGTCGACGTACGTCCCACTGCCGCCGTACGACCATGAGTTGTACGGAAGATCCGTACGGTCGCCCGGCACGGTGATGCGGCAACTGCGAACCACCGGCACCGTGTTGCACTGCGTTCCCGCACGTCCACACCGGCAACTGCCGCCCAAACACATTATCCGCACGATGTCACGGCTCGGCCCCGGCTCACGGCGGGCCCCGTACAAAGTCGGACGACAGCTGGCCATACTGGACGAGCCAGGGGAGGGCGGGGCCGAACGACGGGGGCGATCGCAGCAGATGGGGGACACCAGGCTGATCCAGGGCCGGTACCGGTTGCTCGACCTGATCGGTCGAGGGGGGATGGGTGAGGTGTGGCGTGCCCGGGACGAGTCGCTGGGCAGACAGGTCGCCGTGAAGTGCCTCAAACCATTGGGACAGCACCACGACAACTCGTTCACCCGTGTCCTGCGGGAGCGGTTCCGCCGGGAGGCGCGGGTGGCCGCGGCCCTTCAGCACCGCGGGGTGACGGTTGTCCACGACTTCGGCGAGTCGGACGGCGTGCTCTATCTGGTGATGGAGTTGCTGGACGGGCGCAACCTCAGCCAGCTCCTGGAGGACAACAAACAGCATCCGCTGCCCGTCGCCGACATCGTGGAGATCGGCGAACAGGCGGCCGCCGCCCTTGCGTACACCCACCAACAGGGCATCGTGCACCGGGACCTGAAACCCGCGAACATCATGCGGCTCGGCGACGGCACGGTGAAGATCTGCGACTTCGGCATAGCCCGCCTCGGCCACGACATCGGCTTCACCTCCAGACTCACCGGCACCGGCATTGCCATGGGCACCCCGCACTACATGTCGCCGGAGCAGATCGGCGGCGACCACGTCGACCACCGCAGCGACCTCTACTCCTTCGGCTGTGTGCTGTACGAGATCGCCACCGGGGCGCCGCCGTTCGACCTCGACGACGCGTGGGCGGTCCTGGTCGGCCACCGGGACACGCCCCCCGAGCCGCCGCGCCGCCATCGCGCCGAGCTCCCCGAGTTCCTGGACCGGGTCATCCTGGACCTGCTGGCCAAGGAACCCGAACAGCGGCCGCACGACGCCCGTGAGCTGGGCCGCCGCATCGGCGCGGGCCGCACGGCACCGGCGTACGTGCCGACCGTGGTGTCGCCCCCGGTGCGGCCCGCGGCGCCGGACCGGCCTGCCGCCCGCGAGGACCGGCTGCCCTCCTGGACCCGCGGGATGACCACCGGCCACAAGGCGACCGGCGCGGGCCTGCGCACCACACCGCCCGACGCCGCCGCGGGTCTCACCGGTGACTGGATCGCCCGCACCGACACGCGCGGCACCCAGCACCCTGTTCCCGCCGAACGGCCCACACCGTCACCGGAGTTGGTCACCACCCTCACCGGCAGGCACAACGCGGGGCTGAGCCTTGGGCGGCTCGGCCGCTGGGCGGAGGCGGGCGAGGTGCACCGCGCGGTCGCCGCCGAACGCGAACACGCGCTCGGCCCCGACCACCCCGACACACTGGCCAGCCGCTACGAGGTCGGTTTCACTCTCAGCCGCACCGGCCGCCCCGCCGACGCGCTGCGCGAATACGGGCACGTGGCCCAGACCAGGGAGCACGTGTTCGGCCCCGACCACCCGGACACCCTCGCCGCCCGCCAGGAAATGGCCTACGTACTGGGCCAGTTGGGCCGCCACTTCGAAGCACACCAGGTCTATACGGCCGTACTGGCGGCCCGGGAACGCGCGATGGGCCCCGAGCACCCCGACACCCTGCGCTGCCGCCACAACCTCGCCTTCAACCTCAGCAGACTCGGACGCCTGGAGGACTCGTACCGGATGGCGAGCGAGGTGGCCGCTTCCCGCGCCCGGGTGCTCGGCGCGAACCATCCCGACACGCTCGTCACCCGGTACGAAGTCGCCTACGCGCTCGGGCAGTTGGGCCGCTGGCCGGAGGCACTGCAGACGTACCAGGAGGTCGCCGAGGCGCGGGCACAGGCGCTCGGCCCCGACCATCCCGACACGCTCGCCGCGCGCTACGAGGTCGGCATCAGCCTCGGCCGGCTCGGACGCAGCGCCCAGGCGCTGGAGCTGTACCGCGGCCTGATCGACGACCGCACGCGCGTCCACGGGCCCGCCCACCCCGAGACCCTGCGCGCCCGGCACGGGCTCGGCGTCAACCTCGGCCGGCTCGGCCGGTGGGAGGAGGCCCTCGCCGAGTCCCGTGACGTGTGCGCGATCCGCGAGCGCGTCCTCGGCCCCGACCACCCGGACACCCTCGTCAGCCGGCGCGAGGTCGCCGTCGGGCTCGGCTGGCTCGGCCGGTGGGCCGACGCGCTCACGGAGTACCGCCAGGTGGCCGCCGCACGCGAGCGTGTGCTGGGCGGTGACCATCCCGACGCGCTGGCCAGCCGCAACGACGAGGCGCACTGTCTGGAGCAGCTGGGGCGGGGGGCGGAGGCGGTGGAGTTGTATCGGAGGGTGGCGGCTTTGCGCCAGCGGTGACGCTCCGCTGGGGTGCGCGGGATCGAGACCGGGGCTGCGCCCCGGGCCCCGCTGTTGGGTTGTTCGTCGGCCGCGGGTTGGGTGTGGCTGGGCGCGCAGTTCCCCGCGCCCCTAACGGGGCCTCGGCCCCTCGCGGCCCGCGCCCCTAACGGGGCCGGTTGCCGCGTGTGTCTGGCCGACCTAGATCGTTGCGTGTTACCTAGATGCATGGGTGCATTCGAGGGATACCGGGAGCAGGACGTCGTCATTGTCGGCGGGGGGCACAACGGGCTGGTTGCCGCTGCCTATCTGGCTCGGGCCGGGAAGTCCGTGCTGGTGCTGGAGCGGCTGGGGGTCACCGGCGGGGCTGCCGTGTCCACGCGGCCGTTCGCCGGTGTCGATGCCCGGCTGTCGCGGTACTCGTACCTGGTCAGCCTGCTGCCCCGGAAGATCGTGCGGGATCTCGGCCTGGACTTCCGGGTCCGCGGCCGCACCGTGTCCTCGTACACCCCGACCGAGCGTGACGGACGGCCGACCGGACTGCTCGTCGGGGGCGGCGAACGGCGCACCCGGGAGGCCTTCGCCAAGCTGACCGGGTCCGCCCGCGAGTACCAGGCATGGCAGCGCTTCTACGGGATGACCGGCCGCGTCGCCAAGAAGGTGTTCCCCACCCTCACCGGACCGCTGCCCACGCGCGACGAGCTGCGCGGCCGCATCGACGACGAGGAGGCCTGGCGGACTCTTTTCGAGGAGCCGCTCGGGGTGACCGTCGAGGACAACTTCAGCGACGATCTCGTACGCGGCGTCGTCCTCACCGACGCGCTCATCGGAACCTTCGCCGACGCCCACGACCCGTCCCTGCGGCAGAACCGCTGCTTCCTCTACCACGTGATCGGCGGCGGCACGGGAGCCTGGGACGTGCCGGTCGGCGGCATGGGCGCGCTCACCGACGCCATCGCCGGAGCCGCGCGCGCCGCGGGCGCGGTCGTCGCCACCGGCCACGAGGCGGTCCGCGTGGAGACCGACGGGCGGGCCGCCGAGGTCACGTATCGGACCGCGGACGGGGAACGGACCGTCTCCGCCCGGCACGTCCTCGTCAACGCCTCCCCGCAGGAGCTCGTCCGGCTCACCGGTGACGAGCCGCCCGCCCCGGCCGAGGGCGCCCAGCTCAAGGTCAACATGCTGCTGAAGCGGCTGCCCCGGCTGCGCGACACGTCCGTCGATCCGCGCGAGGCGTTCTCCGGGACCTTCCACATCGCCGAGGGATACGAGCAGTTGGCGACCGCACACGCGCAGGCCGCATCCGGTTCGCTGCCCGAGGCGCCGCCCTCCGAGATCTACTGCCACTCGCTCACCGATCCGACGATCCTCGGCCCGGACCTGGTGCAGCAGGGCTACCACACGCTCACGCTCTTCGGACTGCACACACCCGCCCGGCTCTTCGCCCACGACAACGACGGTGTACGCGAGGAACTGCTCAAGTCGACGCTCGCGCAACTGGACTCGCACCTCGCCGAGCCGCTCGCCGACTGCCTGGCGACCGACGCGGACGGCCGCCCCTGCATCGAGGCCAAGACACCGCTCGACCTGGAGCGCGATCTGCGGCTGCCCGGCGGCAACATCTTCCACCGCGACCTCGCCTTCCCCTATGAGCAGGACGGCACGGGCCGCTGGGGCGTGGAGACCGCGCACGCGAACGTCCTGCTGTGCGGCGCGGGCGCGGTGCGCGGCGGCGGGGTGAGCGGAGTACCGGGACACAACGCGGCCATGGCGGTGCTGGAGGAGTCTCCGTGACTGGCTGTGAGACCGGCTGCGTGACCGCCAAGTAGCGCCCGGCGGCGGCTTGTTCACGCCGTCGCCGGCTCCGGTGGTCAGTCCTTGGCCGCCGTCCAGCCCGCCGCCTCGATCCGTGCCGCGTCCGCGGGTCTGGCCTCGTCGAACACCACCCGGTCGCCGTCCGCGACCCGCTGCGCGTCCACGTACACGCCCCGGCCGACGTAGAGCCGATCCGTCGTGTACCGCCAGCGCAGGACGAGCTGCCGGGACTCGGGGAGATCCGCGGAGAGCCGGTGCCAGGCCCGCCCCGACCAGCCGGTGACGGAACCGGCGGGATGCTCCTGGGCGGCCTCGCCGCGCCGGACGGTGGTGAACGGCACCGGCCGCCACGTCGTGCCGCCGTCCGGCGAGGCCTCCAGGAAGAGAGCGTCCGCCCCCGGCTCGGTGTCCCACCACAGGGCGCACCGCAGACGGCCTCCCGCGCCGAGATCCAGCGCGGGCAGCGTCAGCGTGGCGGACGTGGCGGCCGCCATGCCGGAGTACCAGGCCGTACGTCCTCGCGCGGGCCGGACCGGCACAGCGCGGGCCAGGTTGTTGGCGGCGGCCACCCGGGGAGCGGACCCCGACCGCCAACTGCGCACGGGATGGACGGAGTTGCTGAGCACGACGAGGAACGAGTCGGTCGTCGGGTCGAGTACGAGCGAGGTGCCGGTGAAACCCGTGTGGCCCGCGGTGCGCGGTGTGGCCATCGCGCCCATGTACCAGTGCTGGTAGAGCTCGAAGCCGAGGCCGTGCTCGTCACCAGGGAACGCAGTGTTGAAGTCGGTGAACATCAACTCCACCGACTCGGGCTCCAGGATGCGCGCCCTGCCGTACACGCCGCCGTTGAGCAGTGCACGGCCGAGGACCGCCAGGTCCCACGCGGTGGAGAAGACACCGGCGTGGCCCGCCACACCGCCGAGGCTGTACGCGTTCTCGTCGTGCACCTGGCCCCAGACGAGGCCGCGGTCCAGCCCCGACCACGGTTTGCGGGCGTCCTCGGTGGCGGCGATCTTCGGCTTCCAGGAGGCGGGCGGATTGAAGCGGGTGCGGCGCATTCCGAGCGGGTCGGTGATCTCGGTTCGCAGCAGGGCGTCCAGGGCGCGACCGGTGATCTTCTCCAGGACGAGCTGGAGCGAGATCAGATTGAGGTCCGAGTAGAGGTACCTGGTGCCCGGCGGGTTGAGCGGCGCCTCCTTCCAGATGAGCTGGAGCTTCTCCTCGTACGTCGGCGCGCTGTAGAGCGGGATCCAGGCGCGGAACCCCGAGGTGTGCGTGAGCAGTTGACGGATCGTGATGTCCTGCTTGCCCGCGCCGCCGAAGTCCGGGAGGTAGGAGGCGACCTTTCCCTCCAGCTTCAACTCGCCGCGCTCGATCTGCTGCACCGCGAGGATCGACGTGAACAGCTTCGACACCGAGGCGAGGTCGAAGACCGTGTCCCGCGCCATCGCGATCTGCTGGTCGGCGGGGAACTCCAGGGCGGTGTCGGTCTTCTCGTCGTACGCCGAGTAGCGCACCGCCTTGCCGATCGGGTGGTGCAGCGCGACCGTGCCGCCGCGTCCGGCGAGCAGCACGGCGCCCGCGTACCAGGGGTACTTGGGGGAGGGGCCGAGGAACGCCTCGGCGTCGGTGACGAGTTGGCGCAGAGGGGCGGGGAGCAGTCCGGCGCGTTCGGCGGAGCCGTGCCGCAGGGTCGGGCGGCCGTGGGCGTCACCGTCGCTCTCGGCGGTGTCGGGTGCCGCCGATGCCGCGGGGAGGGGAGCGAGGATCAGCGCGCCGCCCAACGCCGTCAAACCCCGGCCCAGTTGACGACGGGTCGGCCCGCCGCCCGCTCTGTCCGTCATCGAGGAGCCTTCCGTTGAGACGCTGTGCCGCCGTGGCTGCCTGAAAGTATCTTTCCGAGTTCGCTGTGCTCGATGAAACTTTTGTGTCGGACGGGGGGCGTGTCAACGGTGCCGTCCGGACCGGTCCGGGTTCGGGAAAACCGATGGAAACTGACGGTCCATCAGAAAAGGTCTTCCTTCGTCCGGAGGACTGCGGCATCCTGCGCCCATGCAGACGGAGCTGAGCAAGAAACTGGGAGTCGAGCACGCCCTCTTCGGCTTCACGCCGTTCCCCGCCGTCGCCGCTGCCATCAGCCGGGCCGGCGGGTTCGGCGTGCTCGGTGCGGTCCGCTACACCGCCCCCGACGACCTCAAACGCGACCTCGACTGGATCGAGGCGCACGTCGACGGCATGCCGTACGGACTGGACGTCGTCATGCCCGCCAAGAAGGTCGAGGGCGTGACCGAGGCGGACGTGGAGGCGATGATCCCCGAGGGGCACCGCCAGTACGTCAAGGACACCCTGGCCAAGTACGGAGTGCCCGAACTCGCCGAGGGCGAGGCCTCCGGCTGGCGCATCACCGGCTGGATGGAACAGGTCGCCCGCAACCAACTCGACGTCGCCTTCGACTATCCGATCAAGCTGCTGGCCAACGCGCTCGGCTCACCCCCCGCCGACGTCATCGAGCGCGCCCATGACCAGAACGTGCTCGTCGCCGCGCTCGCGGGCAGCGCCCGGCACGCGCGCAAGCACGCCGAGGCGGGCATCGACATCGTCGTCGCGCAGGGCTACGAGGCCGGCGGCCACACCGGTGACATCGCCTCGATGGTGCTGACGCCCGAAGTCGTCGAGGCCGTCGACCCGTTGCCCGTGCTCGCGGCGGGCGGTATCGGCAGCGGACAGCAGATGGCCGCCGCGCTCACTCTCGGCGCCCAGGGTGTGTGGCTCGGCTCCATCTGGCTGACCGTCACCGAGGCCGACATGCACTCGCGCGCCCTGACCCGGAAACTGCTCGCCGCCGGGTCGGGCGACACGGTCCGCTCGCGCGCGCTGACCGGGAAACCCGCACGTCAGCTGCGTACCGAATGGACCGACGCCTGGGACGACCCCAACGGGCCCGGCACGCTTCCCATGCCCCTGCAGGGGCTGCTGGTCGCCGACGCCGTCTCGCGGATCCAGCGGCACGAGGTCGAACCGCTGCTCGGGACGCCCGTGGGACAGATCGTCGGCCGGATGAACAGCGAACGCAGCGTCCAGGAAGTCGTCGACGACCTCACCCGCGACTTCGAGAAGGCCGTCGACCGACTCAACCGCATCGCCGGAAGGAGCCACGAGTGAGCCAGCCCCCCAACGGCTTCTGGGCCCAGGCCATCGCCGACCCCGAGCGCACCGTCCTCATCGCGACCGACGGTGAGGAGTGGACCGCGGGACGCCTGCACGCCGAGACCAACCGGCTGGTGCACGGACTGCGCGCCGCCGGGCTCGAACGCGGCGACGCCTTCGCCGTCGTGCTGCCCAACGGCGTCGAGTTCCTCACCGCGTATCTCGCCGCCTCGCAGGCCGGCTTCTATCTCGTGCCCGTCAACCACCACCTCGTCGGCCCCGAGATCGCCTGGATCGTCTCCGACTCCGGTGCCAAAGTGCTGATCGCGCACGAGCGGTTCGCCGACGCGGCACGCCACGCGGCCGACGAGGCGAAGCTCCCCGAGGAGCGGCGGTACGCGGTCGGCGCGGTCGAGGGTTTTCGGCCGTACGCCGAACTCCTCGACGGGCAGCCCGAGTCGGTGCCCGAGGACCGCACGCTCGGCTGGGTCATGAACTACACCTCGGGGACCACGGGCCGCCCGCGCGGCATCCGGCGACCCCTGCCCGGCAAGCTCCCCGAGGAGACCTACCTCGGCGGCTTCCTCGGCATCTTCGGCATCAAGCCGTTCGACGACAACGTGCATCTGGTGTGCTCGCCGCTCTACCACACGGCGGTCCTCCAGTTCGCGGGCGCATCCCTGCACATCGGGCACCGGCTGGTGCTGATGGACAAGTGGACGCCCGAGGAGATGCTGCGGCTCATCGACGCCCACCGGTGCACGCACACCCATATGGTCCCGACCCAGTTCCACCGCCTGCTCGCGTTGCCGGACCACACAAGGGCGGCCCATGACGTGTCGTCCATGCGGCACGCCATCCATGGCGCCGCCCCATGCCCGGACCACGTGAAACGGGCCATGATCGAGTGGTGGGGCCACAGCGTCGAGGAGTACTACGCGGCCAGTGAAGGCGGCGGTGCCTTCGCGACCGCCGAGGACTGGCTGAAGAAGCCCGGCACGGTCGGCAAGGCCTGGCCCATCAGCGAGCTGGCCGTCTTCGACGACGACGGAAACAGGCTGCCGCCCGGTGAACTGGGCACCGTCTACATGAAGATGAGCACGGGCGGATTCTCGTACCACAAGGACGAGGGCAAGACGAAGAAGAACCGCATCGGGGACTTCTTCACCGTCGGTGACCTGGGATATCTCGACGAGGACGGCTATCTCTTCCTCCGCGACCGCAAGATCGACATGATCATCTCGGGCGGGGTCAACATCTACCCCGCCGAGATCGAGGCCGCCCTGCTCACCCACCCCGCCGTCGCCGACGCCGCCGCTTTCGGGATCCCGCACGACGACTGGGGCGAGGCGGTCAAGGCCGTCGTCGAACCGGCCCCCGGCTTCGAGGCGGGCGAGGCGCTGGCCGCCGCGATCCTGGAGCACTGCGAGCGGCAGCTGGCCGGGTACAAGCGCCCCAAGAGCGTCGACTTCATCGAGACGATGCCGCGCGATCCCAACGGGAAGCTCTACAAGCGGCGACTGCGGGACCCGTACTGGGAGGGGCGGACCCGTCCCGTGTGAGCTCAGGATCCGACGGTCACATCGCCTTGGACCTCTGCTCGGTCCGGGGCGATGGGACGTGCGGTCTGACGTGCAGTGTGCCGTGCGGTGTGACGTGCCGCAGGTGGATTCCCGGGGGGTATCGGCGGCTTCGCGGGGCTCACCTGCGGCTTCTTGGGGCGTACCTGCGGCGCGGGTGCCCGTCGCGACCGCTCGGCGCGGCGTGCCAGCTTCCGGCCCCACGCCTGGCCCGGAGCCTCGATGTACCGGTAGGTCAGCGCGCACAGCGGCAGCAGCACGGCGAAGAACGCCACCACGAGTACGGGATTGTCCCGCGGCCACCGGCCGATCGTGCCGTCACTCACCGCCAGCAGCACCGGATGCAGCAGATAGACCGAGTAACTGATCATTCCCAGCCAGATCAGCGAGCGCGGGATCCGCCGGTGGCGCAACGCCAGCGCGATACCGAAGGTGAGCACGGCCAGCAGGAACGCCACGATCCAGCCCTGCCGGGTGAAGGGCGCCTCGTCGCTGTTCCAGTACGCGCCGGCCACGGCGCAGGCGATCACCACCGCGGCCGTGCGGCCCGCCTGCCACCAGGAGCTCTGGCCGTTCTCGGCCCGGTGGACGGCGGTGCCGAGGAACATCACGGCGAGGATGATCAGGCCTTCCCACAGCGGGACCGTGCCGTTGAAGGGGACCAGGACGAGCGCCAGCACCCCGCCCAGCACGCCGCCGACCACGCGCAGCGCGGGTGCCCCGGCGCTCGCACAGCAGATCGCGACCACCAAGGCGCCCGAGGCGAGGCCGATGAGCAGGCCCGTGCCGAGGAGGCCGGACAGGGCGGAATCCGGCAGCGTGATGCCTGCCGCCACGCTCACGGCGGCCAGCACCGCGAGGGTGACGGCGACCGCCGCCGACCGCTGGTGGAGACGGACCGTGAAGAGCGCGACGACCAGCAGATAGAAGGCCATCTCGTACGAGAGCGTCCACAGGACGAGCAGCACACTGGGCGTCCCGAGCAGCTCTTGCAGCAGGCCGGCGTGGGCGACGGCCGCCGTGGCCGTGCTCTGGTTGCCGAAGTCGCGCATGTTCGCCAGACCCAGGAGGTTGACGGCGAGGACGGCGGCAATGGCGGTCGCCCACAGCGGGTACATGCGGAACACCCGCCCGATCCAGAACGTCCGGACACTGCCCCGGCGCTCAAGTGAGGCGGGGATGATGTAGCCGCTGACCAGGAAGAACACCAGGATGCCGTACCGGCCGGTGTTGAACTCCGGCATCAGTTCCTGCCGGAACTCCGGCATGAAGGAGTACGACGCGTGCTCGAACACCACGACGAGTGCCGCGATGCCGCGCAGTGCGTCCAGCCAGGCCAACCGCCGTGGACCGGCCGATGTCCGAGGTTCGGGTAGTGGTTCGGATACGGGGAGTGACCGTTCCAGGGCGGGAGACCGGATTGGCGGCCTGATGTCCATAACTACCATTACGCGCCCTTTGTCGCTGATGGTCAACGACAGGATGGGCCGGTGCGTACGCGTGTGGTCCCGCCCCACATGGGGCGGGACCACATGTGCCCTGCCTACTCGCGCACCCGCACCACCTTCAGCGCGGGCGAGGCGAGGATGTCCTTCTCGCAGAAGCGGGACGTCACCCACTTCTCACGCGAGAACAGCCGCGTCTGGTCGGCGAAGTGGTCCGAATTCGGATTCGACGACTGGGAGTACGTGAGCAGCGTCCGGGCCACCGGGCAGCCACTGCCGTCCCAGCCGACCGCCTGGATGTGGCTCGAACCCGTGGTGACCTCCGTGTAGCCGCCGGCCGCCGCGTTCCACACCGGCTCGATCTTGTTCCACACGCCGAGCGACTCGGTACCGCCCGGAACCGGGATGCGCTGACCACCGCGTACGACGAACTGGTTCGCCCCGAGTTCCGCGTCCAGAGCGATCCCCGCCGTACGCAGTTCGGTCACGGTGTCGGCGAGGGCCCTGGCCAAGCCCGGTGCGTCCGTGTTCAGCGTGTTCGGGGTGCGGACCGGGTCCGCTGCCGAGAACGGCACCTTCCACAGCTGCGCACCCGGCACCGCCCTGATCAGCTTCCGCCAGAACCGGTCGAAGAGCAGTGCTCCTCTGCTGTCGGTGTCCATGGAGTGGTCCCACGCCTTGAGGACACCGCATGCCTCGGAGACGTCGACCGCCTTGCCGTCGCTGCCCGTTGCGGTCCCTCCCGGGAGCGCGGCACACGCGCGGGCGGCGGCGTCCGCCGCGAGATCACCCGCGGGCACCCGGTTCGCGAACTGCTGGCGCTGAAGGTCCTTCACGGTCAGATCGCCGCGCCCGGCCATCGCCGCCACGTCCTCGATCGCGCCGCGGGTGCGCATCGAACGCTGGGTGCCGACCGTGCCGAAGATCCGCTCGTAACCCGTCAGCGGCCGGTCGGCATTGGCCAGCCAGGCGCTGTCGTTGGAGTTCTCCGCGTACGGCGCGTCCTTCAGCGTCGGCATCCGCGCCGGACCGAAGGTCCCCGGCTGTACGGCGTCCGCGTCGCTGCCGAGTGCGCAGTCACCGCGCGAGCCGTCGAGGACCGCGACCCCCGCCGCCGGATAGGTGGCCTTGCCGAGCGCTGTCGAGCAGCGGGTCGCCAACTCGTTCGTGACCCGGGGCAGCACCTGCGACTGGCTGAACAGGGAGTGACCCGAGGAGTCGGCCGCGATGGTGTTCACCCAGGGCAGGCCCTGGTTCCGGGTGAGTGATCCGAGGACGTCGGCGGTGCTGCGCGCCTTGCTGAAGCCGAGAGACGTGTCCGCGAAGCGCAGGTTCGCCGCGTTCGGGTCGTTCAGCGCGTACGCCGTCGTCGTGGTCCAGGGCAGCGGGAGCTCGCCGTCGGGGGAGGAGAGCACCGGGCCGTAGCGGGTCCACCACTGCGACCGGGTCACCGGAGTACCGTCCTTGACCGCGACGGTCACCTTTCGCTCGGTCATCCGCTCGGGCGTGCCGTCCACCAGATAGGCCGTCGGATCGCCCGGAACCAGCGTGAGCTGATGGACGGTGAAGGGGACACCGGTCGAGACGGTGTGGCTCCATGCCACATGCGCGTTGTACCCGATGGAGATCGTCGGCGTGCCGAGCAGCGAGCCGCCGGCGACGTTCAGCTCGCCCGGGATCGTCTGCTGCGCCTGCCAGAACCGGCGCCCGCCGTGCCACGGATAGTGCGGGTTGCCCAGCAGTAGACCACGGCCGTTCGCCGTCGTACTGCCGTTGAAGGCGACCGCGTTGGAACCCATCGAGCCGTCGGGCAGCAGATCGCGCACGGCTCGGACCAGATCCTCGGCGTCCGGCGTACGGGCGGCCGGGGTGGCGGAGCCGGTGGGCGGCTGCGCGGCGGTGATGTCGTCGACGGTGCCTCCCTGACCGCCGAGCACCGACAGGGCGTACAGGCGCGTGGCCACGTCGAGCGCGGTGACCGGCCGCACCCAGGCGGCACCCCTGCACGTCGGGTCGCTGATCCGTTTCTGCTTCAGCCAGGCGTTGTAGCCGGCCGCCCAGCCGCGCATCAGGTCCTTCGCCTGACGGCTCGGCCCTCCGGGCGCCGGCTGGTCCAGCAGTTTCTGTACGGTGCCGGCGTCCCGCACCCCGCGGAAGTACAGGTCGCTGGAGAGGTTCTCGCCGGCCGACGAGAGCGAGCGGTCCGGCGCCTCCTCGGGGCCGAAGACGCGGGAGCGCTCCCCGCGAACGGTCACGAATCCGTCGGCGAGCACACACACCTGGTCGGCGGCCTGTGCCCAGCCGGTGCCGAAGCCGAGATTCGCGTAGTCCTTCGCGACGACGTGCGGAATGCCGTACTCGGTATAGCGGACGGTGGCGGACAGACCACCGTGCGCGGGACGTTCCTGACGGTCCTGGCTCTGGGCCGTGGCGGCCGGCAGTGCGGCCGAGGCGGTGGCCAGGGCCACGGCCGTGACGACGAGCTGTCTCAGGCGGGTACGCATCGTGCCTCCCAACATCATTGAGGGAAGGGGCGGTTGAACGTGACAACGGTGTACGCAGGGCAGGCGCTCGGGGCCTGACCTCCTCGTACGGGACTTGACCCCGCTCACGGAACGGAACGAGGATCACGTGTCATGACGCCTGGACACGGCAGCACGGTTGACGGAGTGCTGCGACGCAGTGCCCGACGCACCCCCGAGCGCACAGCGGTCACCTACCGCGACCGCTCCTGGACGTACGCCGAACTCGACGAGGCCGTCTCCCGCGCGGCCCAGGTGCTGATCTCCTCGGGCGTGGCTCCCGGCGACCGCGTCGGTGCCTACGGCCACAACTCGGACGCGTACCTCATCGGCTTCCTGGCCTGCTCCCGGGCCGGGCTCGTACACGTACCGGTCAACCAGAACCTGACGGGCGACGACCTCTCCTACATCGTCGGCCAGTCCGGCAGCACGCTCGTCCTGGCCGACCCCGACCTCGCGGACCGACTCCCGGACGGCGTACGGGTGGTGCCGCTGCGCGACGCCGACGACTCGCTGCTCGCGCGGCTGGAGTCGACACCTCCGTACGACGGTCCCGAGCCGCGCACCGAGGACCTGGTGCAGCTGCTCTACACCTCCGGTACGACGGCCCTCCCGAAGGGCGCGATGATGACGCACCGCGCGCTGGTGCACGAGTACCTGAGCGCGATCACGGCCCTCGACCTGAGTGCGGGCGATCTGCCCGTGCACTCGTTGCCGCTGTACCACTCGGCGCAGATGCATGTGTTCCTGCTGCCGTATCTCGCGGTCGGCGCGCGGAACACCATCCTCGACGCACCCGACGCCGAGCAGCTCTTCGACCTGATCGAGGCCGGCCGCGCGGACAGTCTCTTCGCGCCGCCCACCGTGTGGATCGGTCTGTCGAACCGCCCCGACTTCGCGACCCGCGACCTGAGCGGGCTGCGCAAGGCCTACTACGGGGCGTCGATCATGCCCGTGCCCGTCCTCGAACGGCTGCGGGAACGGCTTCCCAAGCTGGCCTTCTACAACTGTTTCGGCCAGAGCGAGATCGGCCCGCTGTCCATGGTCCTCGCGCCGAACGAGCACAGGAAGGCGCGCCTGGACTCCTGCGGGCGTCCGGTGCTGTTCGTGGACGCGAGAGTGGTCGACGAGAACGGCAAGGACGTGCCCGACGGCACGTCCGGTGAAGTCGTCTACCGGTCACCGCAGTTGTGCGAGGGCTACTGGGACAAGCCCGAGGAGACGGCCGAGGCGTTCCGGGACGGCTGGTTCCACTCCGGCGATCTCGTGGTGCGGGACGCCCAGGGGTACTACACCGTCGTCGACCGGGTGAAGGACGTCATCAACTCCGGGGGTGTCCTGGTCGCTTCACGGCAGGTCGAGGACGCGCTCTACACGCATCCCGAGGTGGCCGAGGTCGCGGTGATCGGGCTGCCGGACGACCGCTGGATCGAGGCCGTGACCGCGGTGGTCGTCCCCCGCGGCACGGTCACCGAGGACGAGCTGGTCGCCCACGCGCGCGAGAACCTCGCCCACTTCAAGGCGCCGAAGCGGGTGGTGTTCGTGGACGAACTGCCCCGTAACGCCAGCGGGAAGATCCTCAAGCGGGAGCTGCGGGACCGGTTGGGAGAGGCTTGACCTTGGCCGGGCGCGACGGTTGCACTCCCGGTGGTTGAATCCCTGGTGGTCGGATCCTCGGTCGGTGAACTGAATCCGCCGGTGAGCCGTACCAATAACGGCGGCCCGAATACCCGAGCCTGGTCCGCCGTATCACCACCGGGTTTCGCACGGAAGGACCTTCGGGTTGTCGCGCACCACGAACTCTCGCCAGCTGCCGGACATGGACCGGACAACCCCGGAGCCCGAAGTGACGCCGGAGGCCCCTCCGGCGGACACGCCCGAAGACATCCAGCACAGCACCCCTGCCGAGGATGCCGCCCCCGGAAAGGGCATTGCGGCCGAGCACGCCGATTCCTCCAAGAGGGCCGACGCCGAGGACGCCGTCGCCGCCGAGGAGGGGCCGGCGGGGGAGACGTCTGCTGAGGAGACGTCCGCCGCGGAGACGTCCGTAGGGGAAGGTGCCGCCGCCTCCGAAGGGAAACCCGAGGAGGAACCCGCCGTCGACCTCGACACGGACACGGCCTCTGACAAGGCGTCCGGGGCGGAGGAGGCAGCGCCTTCCGAAGAGGCTTCCGCGGGGGAGGAGAACGCTCCCTCCGGCGAGGCTCCTGAGGCTGAGGAGAGCACGGCCGCTGAGGAGACCTCGGCTGCCGAAGAGACCCCGGCTGAAGAACAGACCCCGTCCGTCGAGAAGGCCCCCGCAGTCGAGGGCAGCACCGCCTCCGACCAGGACACCTCCGCCTCCGACCTGGACACATCCGCTTCTGACCTGGACAGCTCCGCTTCCGATCAGGGCACCTCCGTCGGCGACCAACCCGCCGGGACCCCGGACGAACCCGCCGCCCCCGCCCCCCGCAAGTGGCGGGACCGGCACGCGGTCGCCGCGCGCAACGTGGGATGGGCCGTCACAGGCCTGTCCCTCCTGCTCGTCTGCTTCGCGCTCCTCATGCCGACCTCCGCCGACAACTTCACGCCCGGCGTGTTCCTGCGCATCCCGGTGGAGGCGGTCCTGGGCGCCGCCGTCCTCATCGTCCTGCCGCGCAGGCCCCGGATCGTGGTGGCGATCGTCTCCGGAGCGGTCCTCGGCGTGCTGACCGTCCTGAACCTCCTCGACGTCGGCTTCAACATGTTCCTCGGCCGAGGATTCAACGTGGTCCTCGACTGGGTCCTGTTCGACGACGCGCAGGCGTACCTCAAGGACACGATGGGCAACGGCGGCGCGATCGGCGCCGTGATCGCGGTCGTGGTCCTTGTCCTCGTCGTGCTGGTCGTGATGACCCTGGCGGTGCTCCGGGTGAGCAACGTCATGACCCGCAACCGTGACGCGGCCACCCGCGTCACCCTGCTGGTCGGAACCGCCTGGGTCACCTGCGCGGCGCTCGGCCTGCAGCTCTCCGGCCCGGGCATCGCGGCCAGGAACACGGTCGCCCGCGTCGAGGACCGTGTGAACCGGGTGCAGGCGACCCTCAAGGACGAGGCGGCGTTCGCCAAGGAGGCCAAGAAGGACGCCTTCGGCGGTACCCCGGGCGACCAGCTCCTCACCGATCTGCGTGGCAAGGACGTCATGATCGCCTTCATCGAGAGCTACGGCCGCAGCGCGATCGAGGACGAGGCCACCGCCGCGGGCGTCGACGCGACGCTCACGGCCAAGAACGAGGCCCTGACCAAGGCCGGCTACTCCGCCAAGAGCGGCTGGCTCACCTCGGCGACCTACGGCGGCAGCAGCTGGCTCGGCCACTCGACCTTCCTGTCCGGCCTGTGGATCAACAACCAGAACCGCTATCGCACCGTCACCGCGGGCGAGCACCTGACCCTCACCGGCGCCTTCCAGCGCACCGGCGCCTGGCGGACCGTGGGCGTCATGCCGGGCGTCCAGAAGAACTGGCCGGAGGGCAAGTTCTACGGCCTCGACAGCGTTTACGACTCCCGGGAACTCGGCTACGAGGGCCCGAAGTTCAGCTGGTCGACCATGCCCGACCAGTACGCCCTGAGCGCCTTCGAGCGCCTTGAGCACGGCAAGAAGCGCGACAAGCCGCTGATGTCGGAGATCATCCTGACCTCCAGCCATCAGCCCTGGGCCCCGATCCCCAAGATGATCCCCTGGGACCAGGTCGGCGACGGCTCGGTCTACGAGGGCATCGAGAAGGCGGGCAAGGACCCCGCGGACGTGTTCTACGACTCCAAGAAGGTCAAGGAGGAGTACGGCAAGTCCATCGAGTACTCGGTGAACTCCCTGATCGACTACGTGGTGAAGTACGGCAGCAAGAACACCGTGCTCGTCTTCCTGGGCGACCACCAGCCGCTGGCCAGCGTCAGCGGGAGCAACGCCAGCCGGGACGTGCCCGTCTCGATCGTCGCCCACGACAAGTCCGTACTCGACAAGATCGACGACTGGGGCTGGACGGACGGCATCAAGCCCGACACGTCGGCACCGGTGTGGCGGATGGACTCCTTCCGCGACCGCTTCCTGACCGCGTACGGCTCGACGCCCGCCAAGCGGTAGAGGCGGCCCGGTCCGGCGTCGCGGTCGGGCGTCGCGGTGCGGCGTTGCGGTCCGGAGTCGAGGCCCGCACCGGCCCCGCCGTCCGGGGCCGGTGCGGACGGCATGACTAGCGCGGGCGCAGATCCATGATCCGCTTGATCTTCCCCACCGACCGCTCCAGCGACTCCGGTTCGACGATCTCGACGGTGACCGAGACCCCGATGCCGTCCTTCACGGCCGCCGTGATGGCGCGCGCGGCCTCGTCGCGGATCTCGGGCGTGGCGCCGGCCCGGGCCTCGGCGCGCACGGTGAGCGCGTCGAGGCGGCCGTCGCGGGTCAGCCGCAGCTGGAAGTGCGGGGCGACGCCCGGTGTGCGCAGGACGATCTCCTCGATCTGGGTGGGGAACAGGTTCACACCGCGCAGAATGACCATGTCGTCACTGCGCCCGGTGATCTTCTGCATCCGGCGGAAGATCCGGGCCGTACCGGGCAGCAGCCGTGTGAGGTCCCGCGTCCGGTAGCGGATCACGGGCATGGCTTCCTTGGTGAGCGAGGTGAAGACCAGCTCGCCCTCCTCGCCGTCCGGCAGCACCTCGCCGGTGAACGGATCGACGACCTCCGGGTAGAAGTGGTCCTCCCAGATGTGCAGTCCGTCCTTCGTCTCGACGCACTCCTGGGCGACTCCCGGGCCGATCACCTCCGACAGCCCGTATATGTCGACCGCGTCGATCGCGAACCGTTCCTCGATCTCCCGGCGCATCTCCTCGGTCCAGGGCTCGGCACCGAAGACACCCACCCGGAGCGAGGTGTGCCGCGGGTCCACGCCCTGCCGCTCGAACTCGTCGAGGAGCGTCAGCATGTAGGAGGGCGTCACCATGATGATCCGGGGTTTCAGATCCTGGATCAGCTGTACCTGGCGGGCGGTCATGCCGCCGGACGCGGGGATCACCGTACAGCCGAGCCGCTCGGCACCGTAGTGGGCGCCGAGCCCACCGGTGAACAGCCCGTAGCCGTACGCCACATGCACCGTGTCGCCGGGCCGGGCGCCGGCCGCGCGGAGCGAGCGGGCCACCATGTCGGACCACATGGCAAGGTCGTTCTCGGTGTAGCCGACGACCGTGGGGCGCCCGGTGGTACCGCTCGATGCGTGGATGCGGCGGATACGGTCCTGCGGCACGGCGAACATCCCGTACGGATAGTTCTCGCGCAGGTCCGCCTTCGTGGTGAAGGGGAAGCGGGCCAGATCGGCGAGCGAGTGGCAGTCCTCGGGCCGGAGCCCCGCCTTGTCGAAGGAGTCCCGGTAGAAGGGCACGTTCTCGTACGCGTGCCGCAGTGAAGCCCTCAGCCGCTCCAGCTGGAGTGCGCGCAGCCCCTGCGCGTCGAGCCGCTCGCCCTCGTCCAGCAGGTCCGTCGAATCCGCCATGGGGCCGCTCCCTCACCAAACGTTCCATTACGGGCGACCGATCATTCGGTCGCTCTGCTCTGGATCAGTAATTCAGGGGTACGGGCCGTCGTCAAGACATGGGGCGGCCGCAGGGGGAAGAGGTGGGGTCTCTGCGGCACGCGCCAGGGGTGAGGTCTAGTGGGCGGCCTCCGCCGCCACCGAGCGCGCCCACCGGTAGTCGGCCTTGCCGCTCGGAGAGCGCTGGATGGACTCCGTGATCACCAGCTGGCGTGGGATCTTGTAGCCCGCGAGATGAGTGCGGCAGTGGGACTGGATGTCGTCCAGGGACGGCTGCCCCGCGCCGGTGCGCAGCTGCACCACGGCCGCCACATGGTTGCCCCACTTCTCGTCGGGCACTCCGGCGACCAGCGCGTCGTACACATCGGGATGCGACTTGAGCGCCTGCTCGACCTCCTCCGGATACACCTTCTCGCCGCCGGTGTTGATGCACTGCGAACCGCGCCCGAGGACGGTGACGACCCCCTCCTCGTCGACGGTCGCCATGTCGCCGAGCAGTACCCACCGGGCGCCGTCCTTCTCGAAGAAGGTCTCGGCGGTCTTCTTCGGGTCGTTGTAGTAGCCGAGGGGCACATGGCCGCGCTGGGCGACGCGGCCCACCTCGCCGACGGGGACCGGCTCGTAGGTCGCCGGATCCACCACCTGCGTACGGGAGTTGACGCGGATCCGGAACCCGCGGTCGGGGCCCGAGTCCTCCGTCGCCGTGCCGTTGAAGCCGGACTCGGAGGAGCCGAAGTTGTTGAGCAGCATGACGTTCGGAATGAGTGCCTGGAACTGAGCGCGCACCGTCTCCGACATGATCGCGCCGGAGGAGGAGACGCTGAACATGGACGAGGTGTCGGTGCCCCTCATGGGCCCGTTCAGCGCGTCGATGAGGGGCCGCAGCATCGCGTCGCCGACCAGCGACACGCTGGTGACCTTCTCCTTCGCGATCGTCCGCAGCACCTCCTCGGGCACGAACTTGCGGTGGATCACGATGCGTTGGCCGAAGTTGAAGCCGATGAAGGCCGTGAGGGTCGAGGTGCCGTGCATCAGCGGAGGTGTGGGGAAGAAGGTGATCCCCTCGCCGCCGGCCGCGACCCGCTCGGCGACCTCCTCGGGCGTCTTCACCGGCTCCCCGGTCGGAGCGCCGCCGCCCAACCCCGAGAAGAACAGGTCCTCCTGACGCCACATCACACCTTTGGGCATTCCGGTGGTGCCGCCGGTGTAGATGATGAACTGGTCGTCGGGGGAGCGGGGCGGGAAGCCGCGCTCGGACGTTCCGGAGGCGTCGATGCCGGCGAAGTCCACCACGGTGGGCAGCGCGGGTGCGTCAGGGGCCGGAGCGCCCACCCGTACGAGATGGCGCAGTACCGAGGTGCGCGGCAGGGCCGCCGCGACCCGCTCGGTGAACTCCGTGTCGAAGACCAGTGCCGCCAGATCCGCGTCCCGGTAGAGGTAGACCAACTCCTCTTCCACATAGCGGTAGTTGACGTTGACCGGCACGATCCGGGCCTTGAGACAGCCGAGGACGGTCTGGAGATACTCGATGCCGTTGTAGAGATGCAGCCCGAGATGCTCACCAGGGCGTATGCCGCTGTCGATCAGATGGTGGGCGACGCGGTTGGCCGCCGCGTCCAGCTCCGCGTACGTGAGCCGGCGCTCCGCACCCGTGCCGGGGTGGTCGATGTAGACGAGCGCCTCGCGGTCGGGGACCACGTCGACGACCGACTCGAACAGGTCGGCAAGGTTGTACTCCACCGCTCCTCCTGACCCCGGCAAGCTTCGACGAATGGACGTGCGTCATCGCTTCGCCGGTCATCAGAGCAAAGCCCGCCACAACTGTGAAGGGTCCGCGCAGAAGAAATCTGACTGACTGTCAGAAAACCCTTGAACTGGCCCCTCCGCTCCTGCAACCTGTTCTCGTTCCTGAGATGGGAGGACGGCAATGGGTGGGACGGAACACCTCACCGTGCAGCGCGAAGGCGCCACACTGGTGCTCACGCTCAACAGGCCCGAGGCCAAGAACGCGCTCTCGCTGCCGATGCTGGTCGGCCTGTACGACGGCTGGGTCGAGGCCGACGCGGACGACGCCATCCGCTCGATCATCCTCACCGGCGCGGGCGGCGCGTTCTGTGCCGGCATGGACCTCAAGGCCCTCGCGGGCAGGGGGATGGAGGGCGAGCAGTACCGGGAGCGCCTGAAGGCCGACCCCGATCTGCACTGGAAGGCGATGCTGCGCCACCACCGGCCCCGCAAACCCGTGATCGCCGCGGTCGAGGGCCACTGTGTGGCCGGCGGGACCGAGATCCTCCAGGGGACCGACATCCGGGTCGCGGGGGAGTCCGCCACGTTCGGGCTCTTCGAGGTGAAGCGCGGTCTGTTCCCGATCGGCGGCTCGACGGTCCGCCTCCAGCGGCAGATTCCTCGGACGCACGCGCTGGAGATGCTGCTCACCGGCCGTGCGTACTCGGCGCGGGAGGCCGCCGACATCGGTCTGATCGGGCATGTCGTCCCCGACGGGACGGCCCTGGAGAAGGCCCTCGAGATCGCCGGGCAGGTCAACGCCTGTGGTCCGCTCGCCGTCGAGGCCGTGAAGGCGTCCGTGTACGAGACCGCCGAGATGAGCGAGGGGGACGGGCTCGCGGCCGAGCTGAAGCGGGGGTGGCCGGTCTTCGACACGGCCGATGCGAAGGAGGGGTCGCGGGCCTTTGCGGAGCGGCGTCCGCCGGTGTTTCGGAGGGAGTGAGGTGCCGCTGCAAGGCCGGTTTGACGCTGCGGGTCCGTTGTGGCTGGTCGCGCAGTTCCCCGCGCCCCTGTCGGGGCGCGGCCAACCGCTTCGTGAGGAGATGCCGTGCCCGAAGTTCTCAAAGCTCCCCTGGTTGTCGAGTTTCCCTTCACTCGTTCCCTCGGTCCCGTCCAGAGTGCGTTTCTCACCGGGCTGCGGGAGCGTGTGGTGCTCGGGGTGAAGACCCGTGACGGGCGGACGCTGGTCCCGCCCGTCGAGTACGACCCCGTCACCTCCGAGGAACTCGGTGAGCTGGTCGAGGTGGCGTCCACCGGGACCGTCAGCACCTGGGCCTGGAATCACGAGCCGCGTCGCGGGCAGCCTCTCGACACCCCCTTCGCCTGGGTCCTGGTGCGGCTGGACGGCGCCGACACCGGTCTGCTGCACGCGCTCGACGCCCCGGGCCCCGAGGCCGTGCACACCGGGATGCGGGTTCGGGTCCGGTGGGCCGAGGAGCGTGCGGGGGCCATCACGGACATCGCCTGCTTCGAACCGTACGAGGGGGGTGGCGCCGAACTCACCGGCAGCGACGGCCGGTTCGAGGAGATGGTGACCGGAATCGTCGCGCCCGCCCGGCTGGACTACACCTACTCGCCCGGCCGCGCCCAGTCCGGATACATCAACGCGCTCTCCGACCGGCGGGCCGTCGGCGAGCGCTGCCCGTCCTGCCGCAAGGTGTACGTCCCGCCGAGGGGTGCGTGCCCCACCTGTGGTGTGGCCACATCGGAACAGGTGGAAGTAGGGCCGCGCGGCACTCTCACGACGTACTGCATCGTCAACATCAAGGCGAAGAACCTCGACATCGAAGTGCCCTACGTCTACGGGCACATCGCCCTGGACGGCGCCGACCTCGCCCTGCACGGACGCATCGGCGGCATCCCCTACGACCAGGTGCGCATGGGCCTGCGCGTCGAGCCGGTGTGGACGGACGGGGGCCGCTACCCCGACCACTACCGGCCCACCGGCGAACCCGACGCGGACTACGACACGTACAAGGAGCTGGTGTAGATGCCCGCGCCGAGGCCGCTGAGGGACATCGCCGTCGTCGCCTTCGCCCAGACCGACCATCTGCGCACCACCGACGAGCTCTCCGAGGTGGAGATGCTCATGCCCGTCCTGCACGAGGTCCTGGACCGGACCGGGCTCAAGACCAGCGACATCGGCTTCACCTGCTCCGGCTCCTCCGACTATCTCGCGGGCCGCGCCTTCTCGTTCACGATGGCACTCGACGGCGTCGGCGCCTGGCCGCCGATCTCCGAGTCGCACGTGGAGATGGACGGGGCGTGGGCGCTGTACGAGGCCTGGACGAAGCTTCTGACCGGCGAGGCGGACACCGCACTCGTGTACGCGTACGGCAAGTCGTCCCCCGGGTCGGTGAGGGACGTGCTGACGCGGCAACTCGACCCTTACTACGTGGCGCCCCTGTGGCCGGACTCCATAGCTCTGGCCGCCCTGCAGGCCCAGGCGCTCATCGACGCGGGCGACACGGACGAGCCCGCGCTGGCCGCCGTCGCAGCGCGAAGTCGTGCCTCGGCCTCGGACAACTCGCATGCCCAGCTGAGGGGTTCGGTGCCGCGGGGCGACTACGCCGTACGTCCGCTGCGTACCGGCGACTGCCCGCCCATCGGTGACGGGGCGGCCGCGGTGATCCTCGCCGCGGGGGAGCGGGCCCGTGACCTGTGCGAGCGGCCCGCCTGGATCCGGGGGATCGATCACCGCATCGAGGCACACGGTCTGGGCGTACGGGACCTGACCGACTCGCCGTCCTCGCGGCTGGCGGCGGAACGGGCCGGAGCCTTCGAACGGCCCGTCGACACCGCCGAGTTGCACGCCCCGTTCACCTCGCAGGAGGTGGTGCTGCGCAAGGCCCTGCGGCTGGACGACAGCGTCGACGTCAACCCGTCCGGGGGACCGCTCGCCGCCAACCCCATCATGGCCGCGGGCCTTATCCGCATCGGCGAGGCGGCCGCCCGGATCCACCGCGGCGACTCCGACCGGGCGTTGGCGCACGCCACTTCGGGTCCGTGTCTGCAACAGAACCTGGTCGCCGTACTGGAGGGAGACCCGCGATGAGCAAGGAGCCCGTGGCCGTCGTCGGGATCGGCCAGACCAAGCACGTCGCGGCCCGAAGGGACGTGTCGATCGCGGGACTTGTCCGCGAGGCCGCCCAACGCGCGCTCGCAGACGCCGAGTTGACCTGGGCGGACATCGACGCCGTCGTCATCGGCAAGGCGCCCGACTTCTTCGAGGGCGTCATGATGCCCGAGCTCTACCTCGCCGACGCCCTCGGCGCAGTCGGCAAACCCATGCTGCGCGTCCACACCGCGGGCTCCGTCGGCGGCTCCACCGCGCTCGTCGCCACGAACCTGATCGCGGGCCGCGTCCACGGCACCGTACTGACCCTCGCCTTCGAGAAGCAGTCCGAGTCGAACGCCATGTGGGGCCTGTCCCTGCCGATCCCCTTCCAGCAGCCCCTGCTCGCCGGCGCGGGCGGCTTCTTCGCCCCGCACATACGCGCCTACATGCGACGCACCGGCGCCCCCGACGGGGTCGGCTCCCTCGTCGCCTACAAGGACCGCCGCAACGCGCTCAAGAACCCCTACGCGCATCTCCACGAGCACGACATCACGCTGGAGAAGGTCCAGGCCTCGCCCATGCTCTGGGATCCGATCCGCTACTCGGAGACCTGCCCGTCCTCCGACGGCGCCTGCGCGATGATCCTCACCGACCGTGCGGGAGCGGCCCGTTCGCCGCGTCCGCCCGCCTGGATGCACGGCGGCGCGATGCGCAGCGAACCGACGCTCTTCGCGGGCAAGGACTTCGTCTCGCCGCAGGCCGGCAAGGACTGCGCGGCCGACGTGTACCGGCAGGCCGGCATCGCCGACCCCCGCCGCGAGATCGACGCGGTGGAAATGTACGTCCCGTTCTCCTGGTACGAACCCATGTGGCTGGAGAATCTCGGCTTCGCCGCGGAGGGCGAGGGGTGGAAACTCACCGAATCCGGGGTCACGGAACTCGACGGGGACCTGCCGGTGAACATGTCGGGCGGCGTGCTCTCCACCAACCCGATCGGGGCCTCCGGGATGATCCGCTTCGCGGAAGCCGCACTTCAGGTGCGTGGACAGGCCGGAGAGCACCAGGTCGACGGCGCCCGTCGGGTCCTCGGACACGCCTATGGCGGCGGCTCCCAGTTCTTCTCGATGTGGCTGGTCGGAGCCACGCCCCCCACGTCCTGAAGGTGTCCCCCTCACGTGGCCTGTGCGGGGCAGGGACCGAAAGCTAGGCTGGCCGCGGACGACGAACCGGGAGGAGCACGGACGTGGCCGAGAGCACCATCCAGCAGCACCCGCTCGCGGGCTGGGACAAGCCGGAGCTTGACCTCAGCAGCGCCGACTGGCATTCCAGCAGCCGCGGACAGGGGGATGTCCAGATCGCCTTTGTCGAAGGCTTCATCGCGATGCGCAACAGTGGCCGCCCGGAAAGCCCCTCCTTGATCTTCACGCCCGCGGAATGGGGCGCGTTCGTGTCGGGGGCGCGGGAAGGGGAGTTCGACCTCACGTGAGAGGACGTGGGGGAGCCTGACCCGACGAGAGGGGTGCGATTCCGCCCTTGTCCGGGACACGCGATCTTCGGCTGTTTCCCGGGACCTGGCCTGAGTGAGGCCGGCCCCGGGAAACCGAGACCGCCGACGAGCCATTCGCGGGCATTCGGCCCGGTCACGGTCGTGCACCCGGCCGGTGCGCGTTCACGGCCACAGCAACTGCTTGACCCAGCCATCCCCGGACCGCACATACGCCAGTCGTGTGTGCCGTCGCTCCCTGTCGCCCTGCCAGAACTCGACGGACTCGGGGCGCACCGAGTGCAGCGTCCAGCCGGGCGCCACGAGATCCGGCTCGGCCTCCAGACGGGCCAGCGACTCCTTCACCGCCGTGTCGCGCTCGGCGAGGTCCGCGAGGGGCCCCGACTGACGGCCGAGCAGAGCCTCCGCGCGGGCACCGGCACTCCGTGCCAGGAAGTCGGCCGCACTGTCCTCGGGACTCTCCGGCTCGACCGGTCCACGCACCCGGATCTGCCGTGCGAGCGACGGCCAGTAGAAGGTGAGCGCCGCGTAGGGCCGTTCCGCCAGGTTTCGGGCCTTGACGCTGCCGCTGTCCGACGCGAACTGCCAGCCGTCCGGGCCGAGCCCCTTGAGGATCAGGGTCCGTGCCGTGGGATTGCCGTCGGCACCGGCCGTGGAGAGAGTCATGGCGTGCGGCTCGCGCACCCCGGCCTCCACGGTGGCGAGCAGCCACTCGGCGAACATTTCCGCCGGTGTCCCCGGGGCCTCGGACGGGTCGAACACGGGCAGCTCGCCCGCGAACACCTCCAGGCCACGCAGCAGTTGACGCAGATCCTCCACCGACACACTCCCCGCTCGGGCGCTCACGGACGCGCTCGGGCGCCGAGGGGTGCGCGCGTGCGCTAATGGATGTGGTTGACCGTATCATTAGCCCATGAACGCCTCGATCGGCGCGGACGCACGCCTCGCCCTGGATCTCGCCCTCACCATCCGGCACGACGGCCACGGCGGAGTCGCCGACGATCTCGCCACCGCGGAGGGCCTCACCGCCTGGGTGCGCGAGCGTCCGGAGACCGGCGCCCACGGGTTCGGGGCCAGGGGGTTCGAGGCCGACGACACGGACCTGACTGCCGTACGGGAGGTACGCGCCGCCGTGCGTGCCCTGTTCGCCCGCGCCGTGCTCCCCGGCGAGCCGAGCCCGGCCGACGCCGCCCGGCTCATGCCCGTACGGGACGCCGTCGAGCGGCTCAACACCCGCGCGGCACTGGCCCCGACCGTCCCCGTACTGTCGTGGACGGAGGGCGCCGACCCCGTCGTACGCCAGGAACCCGCCCACGGCGACGCCGAGCTCACCGCGGCCCTCGCCCGCGCGGCCATCGCCTTCCTCGCGAGCCCCGACCGGCAGCGGCTGCGCGCCTGCCACGCGCCGCGCTGTGTGCGCTACTTCCTCAAGGACCACCCCCGTCAGGAATGGTGCAAGCCCTCGTGCGGCAATCGTGCCCGTGTCGCCCGTCACCACGAACGGCACAAGAAGACGGCATAGCCTTCGCGTATGGGCGGTCCTGGCGGTAAGAGCGCGGAACGTGATCTCGGTCGACTGCTGAGCGGTATGGCACCCGCCCTGCACCCCGGCCGCTTCGTCTTCACCACCGTTCCAGGGACCACCGCACCCCCAGGACTCTCACCGGTCGTCACCGTCGTCGAGGACGAGGGCCTCACCCTCGTCGTCGAGCAGGAGGGCGCCGACGCCGCACGTCTGTCGTACGACTTCGTGGCCGGCTGGATCACCCTGCGCATCCACTCCGCGCTGGACGCCGTCGGCCTCACCGCCGCCGTCGCCCAGGCACTGGCCGAAGCGGGCCTGAGCTGCAACGTCGTCGCGGGCTTCCACCACGATCACCTCTTCGTGCCGCACGAGCGTGCCGCCGAGGCCGTGGCCCTTCTGGAACGGCTGGCCGACCGCTCCGGTCAGTAACGGCCTAACGGGTCCACGCCACTGGCTCCGGGCGTACTCTGAGGTGCCTGTAGGTCACGGAGCGCACCGTCTCCCCGCGCCGGTCGCACCACCGTGGCAGGGGGTGCGGCATGGGTCAGCGCGGCATGCGGAGCAGAAGGACGCTCTTCGAGCGCGAGAGTGAACTCGCTGCTGTGGACGAGGCGTTGGACGAGGTCACCGGGCTGGGAACGGACGGCGGACGTACGCGTTCGGACAGCCATCGAGGTGCCACCGGGCCTCGTCGAGATGTAACCGACCCTCGTCGGGACGGCAGCGGTCCTCGTGGGGAGGGCAGCGGTCCTCGTCGGGACGGCATCGGCCCAGCCCTGGACGTCACCGAACCGTACGACCGGCCCCGCGGCGGGCTGCTCGCCTTCGCCGGTCGGGCCGGAATCGGCAAGACCACCCTTCTTACCGAAGTACGCCGTCGCGCCACCGCCAAGGGCTGCACGGTACTGTCCGCGCGCGGCGGCGACCAGGAGCAGCGCGTCGCCTTCCACGTCGCGCGCCAGCTGCTGCAGCCCCAGCTCGCGGGCGTCCCGGAGGCCGAACTCCGTGCCACGCTGGGCAGTTGGTACGCCATCGTCGGACCCGCTCTCGGCCTGTGCGCCCCCGCCGAGGGCGCACCTCCCGACCAACAGGGCCTGCGCGACGGCCTCGACTGGGTGCTCACCCACCTCGCGGTGCGGCGCGCCCCGATGGTCCTCGTCCTCGACGACGCGCACTGGGCCGACGCCGAGTCGCTGCAGTGGCTCGCCGCGTTCGCACCCCGCGCCGAGGAACTGCCCCTGCTGCTCGTCGTCGCCTACCGTCCCGACGAACTCCCCGACCACGCCGAGCCGTTCAGGCGCCTGCCCGGCCGTGCGGGCGGGCGCCCCCTGGACCTGGAACCGCTCAGCGCGGTCGCCGTCGCTCATCTGGTGCGCGAATCCCTCGGCACCCAGGCGGACGACGCGTTCTGCCGCGAATGCTGGGCCGTGACCGCCGGCAACCCGTTCGAGGCCGTCGAACTCACCGCGAAGGTACGCGACCGTGGCCTGACCCCCACCGAGGCCGGAGCACATCTGCTGCGCGACCTGGCCGCCGCGGTCAAGGGCAGCGGACTCGTCGCCCGCCTCGAACGCCTCGGAACCTCGACCGTCCGCTTCGCCTGGGCCTGCGCCGTCCTCGGCACCGAGATCCCACCGGCGCTGGCCGCGGCCGTGGCGGGCCTCGGCTCGGAGGAGGCCGCCGACGCGGCGGACGCCCTGCGCGGCGCCCGTATCCTCACCGGCGCCGACACCCTGGAATTCGTCCACCCGCTCATCGCCACCGCCGTCTACCGGGCCATCCCCCGAGGAGTACGGGTCGCCCTGCACGGCCAGGCCGCCTGGTGCGTCGTCGACGCCGGCCTCGGCTCCGCCGCCGCTGCCCGGCACCTCATGGAGACCCACCCCGACGGCGACGTCTGGGTCGTCCAGCAGCTGCGCGCCGCCGCCCGCGAGACCCTGCGAGCCGGAGCCCCGGACGCGGCCCGCCGCCACCTCGCCCGCGCGCTGCGCGAACCCCCGCCCGCCGGGGAACGGGCCGCCGTGCTGTACGAACTCGGCAGCGCCTCCCTGCTCACCGAACCCGCGACCACCGTCAACCACCTGCGGGCCGCCCTCGAAGAGCCCATCGCCGACACCGAGCTGCGGCACAACATCGTCTACCGGCTCTCCCAGGTCCTCGCCCACAGCGACCGCCTCGCCGAGGCCTCCGACGCCCTTTCCCGCGAGATCAAGGTGACCGGCGACGCCCGCGTACGGCTGCGCATGCAGTCCGAGCAGTTCATGTGGGACGCCTTCCGGGCCGATGAGCCCGACTCACCGGCCCGCTCCCGCCGCCTCGCCAGGCTCGCCGACCGGCTGACCGGCCGCGACCTCACCGAGCGCTACGTGATCGGCCTGCGCGCCTGGGACGCCACCCTGCGCGGCGAACCCGCCCACATCGCGATCCACCACGCCGAACGTGCCCTCGCCGGCGGCTTCGGTTGGGCCGAGGCGGACCGCGGCTTCGAGGTC
Source organism: Streptomyces sp. NPDC058697 (assembly GCF_042715345.1). Classification (NCBI taxonomy): domain Bacteria; kingdom Bacillati; phylum Actinomycetota; class Actinomycetes; order Kitasatosporales; family Streptomycetaceae; genus Streptomyces; species Streptomyces sp. NPDC058697. The sequence goes on along the minus strand of NZ_JBHXSU010000004.1, from coordinate 89,604 downwards.
CCCGTCCTGGTCGCCCTCACCTTCATGTACGCGGACCGGCCCGGGCGCACCGAGGAACTCTTCGCCGCCGGAATCGCCGACTTCGAACGGCAGGGCTGGCACGGGGCCCACCTTTCCTTCGGCTACACCCTCCTCGGGTACCTGCGCTTCCGCCGCGGCCGTCTCGCCGAGGCCGAGGACTTCGTACGCGCGGGGCTCCGGCTGGCCGAACGCGTCGGGCCCGGCACGCCCGCCCACTGGTACGCCGTGGGCACCCTCATCGAGATCCTGATCGCCCGCGGCCGGATCACCGAGGCCACGCAGATCGGTGAGGAGTACGCCTTCGGGGAGCCGTTCCCCGCCGCCGTCGTCTTCCCCGACGCCCAGACAGTGCACGGCGAGCTGCTGCTGGCCAGGGGGCTGACGAAGGACGCGGCCGTCGAACTCGCCGCGGCCGGGCGCCGCCTCGACCCGCGCGGCATGCGGAATCCGTCCTGGTGCCCCTGGCAGCTGCACCTCGCCCGTGCGGAGAGCCACGACGCCCCGGAGCGCGCGGTGACCACGGCGTTCGAGGCCGTGGGCCGGGCCAGGCTGTTCGGCGCGCCGTCGGCGATCGGCCAGGCGCTGCGGGCCGCGGCCGACGTCTCCTCGGGCTCGACCCGCCTGAAGCTCCTGGAGGAGTCCGTCGGCCAGCTGGAACGCTCGCCTGCCGCGTACGAACTGGCCTGCGCCCTTGTCGCCCTCGGCACGGAGCTGCGGCGCACCGGCCGCCCGAAGGAAGCCGCCGAGCACCTCTACCGGGGGCTGGAGGCGGCGGTGCAGTGCGGCGCCGACGGGCTTGTCGAGGCCGCCCGCGACGAACTGGCCGCCGCCGGGTTGCGGCCGCGCCGTCTCCACAGCACCGAGACGGACACGCTCACCGCCCGCGAACGCACGGCCGCGGCACTCACCGTGCGCGGTCGCACCCTCGCCGGTATCGCCGAGGACCTGCACACCGAGGAGCCGGCCGTGGTGCGACTCCTGTCGGCGGTGTACCGAAAGGTGGGCACGGATCGGGCTGGGCTTGGGGCGGCGTTGGGGGAGGCCAGGGCAGCGGAGGCAGCGGCGACAGTGGAGGCAGGGGGAGAGGGGGCTGGATCGGGATCGGGATCGGGATCGGGATCGGGATCGGGGGCGAAGGGCTAGTCAACGGGTGTGGGTCCACAGGTGTTGGCCCCTAGGTGTGGCCTACCGGCGTTGGCCCACCAGCGTCGGCCTACGGGTGTGGGCTGACCGGTGTTCGCCTACAGGCGTGGGCCTACCCGCGTTGGCCCACGAGCGTGGGGCAGCGGGCGGAGGCAAAGCCAACGCCTGTTGGCAAACGCTCGATGGCGTACGCCAGGCCCGGGGCAACGACCGTTGGCAAACAGGCGGTGACGAAAACGGCTCGAAGCCGCCACGCGACGGTCAACGCCCGTTGGCGGACCGGCCCCAGCCAACGCATGATGGCCAACGTTCGCTGGCCAACGGCCGTCGACCCCACGCCCGTCCACCCCTCCGGGCACGTACCATTGCGGCATGTCCTTCCTCCGCCGCCGTAGCGCCACTCCCGCCGGGCCTGAATTCGACGTTCTGGCCATGGACCCGGGCGACTGGCCCGGCAATCTCGGCGCGGGCCTGCTGCCCGCGCCCGACGGAAGCTGCCAGGGCGTCTTCCTGCGCTACGACCTGTTCGGCGGCCGCGGCCCCGCGATGATCATCGGCAATCTGCCGGAGGGCTCACCGGCCCGGGACGTCGCCGAGGGAGAGGTCCCGTTCGAGGTGGCGCAGCTGCTGCTGGCGCTGGAGAACGAGGAAGAGGTCACGGTCGTCGGGGCCGAGGACATGCCGGTGATGCAGGGCGACAACCTCCTCATCGTGCGCCGCCTCAAGCTCTCCGAGACACGGATCTCCTGCGTCCAGTTCGACCGCAGCGACAACGTCCTGGTGACCATCGCCGCCTGGGACCGCCCCATCACCGACGACCTGTACGCGCTCCTCAAGCCCCTGCCCGCGGAGCTCTTCCAGCAGGGCTGAACCCCGCTGTCCGCCTCTGGCCCGACGCCTCCTCACCCACGCCGATTCGGTGTCCGCGCCGTCCAGGAAGTGGAACCCGGGCCGCGGGTGCATGAGGAAGTCATGGTGGGAGATGTTCCACGCGTAGGCGCCCGCCAGTGCGAACGCCACGCGGTCGCCCGCCCTCAGCCCCGGCGCCCGGACGTTCCTGGCCAGGACATCCTTCGGAGTGCACAACTGGCCTGTGAGGGTGACGAGTTCGCGTCTCGCGACCGGCCGCGGCCAGGGGTGGGGCCAGTCCTCCACCGCAATCGTGGTGCAGGGCTGGTCGTGTCCCTTGGTCGCGGGAGTGCGCATGTGGTGCGTGCCACCGCGCACCACGGCGAACGCCTCGCCCTGGCTCTGCTTCACGTCCAGCACCTCGGTGGCGTACCAGCCGCAGTACGCCGTCAGCGCCCGCCCAGGTTCGACACGCAACGTCAGATCCGGGTGCCGGCTGGTGAGTTCGGCGAGCCCTTCGCCGTACGCGACCCAGTCGAAGCGCTCCTCGGGAGCGGCGTAGTCGACCGTCATGCCCCCGCCGACGTTGACCTCTGAGAGCCGCATTCCGTCGTGCCGCTCGGCCAGCCCCACGGCCCAGCTCACGATGGACTCGGCCACCGCGAGCTGCTCCGGAGCCCGGAGCCCACTGGCCAAGTGGGCGTGAACACCCCGGAGTTCGAGGTGCGGATACGTACCGTCGGTGAGCAGACGCACGACCGTGTCCGCCTCGGACGGGTCGATGCCGAAGGGCGTGGGGCGGCCACCCATCGCCAGCGAGCTCGCGGCCAACGAACCGGATGCCACGGGGAGGTTGAAGCGTGGCAGGACAGCGACCCGGTTGTCGGGCGCGACCTGCCGGGCCAGTTCGGCCAGCATGTGCAGCTCGTACTCGCTCTCCACATGGAAACGCTCTACCCCCCGCTCCAGCGCGGCCGTGATCTCGGCAGGCGTCTTGCCCGGACCGCCGAAGGCCAGAGGGCGGCCCGGAACTGCCTTGGCGACATGGGCGAGTTCGCCGCCCGACGCGACCTCGTAGCCGTCCACATACGGGCCCAGGGCGGCCAGGATCTCCGGCTCCGGGTTGGCCTTGGCCGCGTAATAGAGCTCGACGCGCGCGGGCAGGGCGGCCCGCACGCTCGCGGCGTGCTCGCGCAAGGCCGCCAAGTCGTAGACGTAGGCGGGGAGTTCGCCGGACGGTAGGGAGAGCACGCGGTCCCGTACGGCCGCGGTGGGGTTGGTCATCGGGTACTCCCGGTCGTGTGGCGCAGGATGTCCTCGCCGAGCGGAGAGGGCAGACGGACGTATCCGGCCTCGCGGTCGGCCTTGCGCCCCCAGCGGGTGAGCAGGTTCGCCTTGGCGGGCAGCGGCACTCCGGCGAGCAGCGCGGCCAGTGGCGGCGGGCAGCCGTGCCGGTCGGCGTACCGCTGGAGGGTGAGGCGGACCTCCGCCCACAGCGCGGCCTCGGCATGGGGGTGCAGGTCGGCAAGCGCGGCGAGCAGCTCGGCGACGTGATTCACGAGCAGGCAGTAGACGACCCGGTCCCAGCCGCGCTGTGCGTCGTACGTCATCGGGCCCGCGACCTCGGGCGGCAGCGCGGCGAGGCTCTCGGCGTGGTGCTCGGGCACGAGCTTGGTGCCCTCCAGGTCGCGGAAGAGGACCTGGGCGGGCATGCCGTCGCCGTCGACGCAGATCAGCACGTTCTGCAGATGGGGTTCCAGCACCAGACCGTGGTCGAAGTAGGCGGCAAGGACCGGCGGCACGAGCAGCCTCAGGTAGGCCGACCACCAGTCGAGCGCGGCCTGCGGACCGGCCCCGTCGAGGAGGCGGGAGACGTGCGCGGGACTCGTCGGGTACTCGTCCGCGACAGCCGCCGCGAGTAGCGGAGTGGTGCCGGGCAGGAGATGCCGGGTCAGGCCCTCGCGGACGATGACGCCGAAGCCTTCGAGCAGCTCACGGTCCGGGGTGCCGTCCGGACCGGGCAGGGCGAGGCTCCGGAACGCGGGCTCGCCAAGCACCGCGCTGCCGGGGAAGCGCTCCGCCAGGTCGGCCAGGGCCGGGCCCAGGATGCGGGTGAGCGCGACGGCGCCCGACAGCTCGTAACTCGCGTTCTTGCGAAGGCAGTTGGTGATCCGGACGTTCAGACTGAACTTCAGGAACGACTCGCCGTCGTACAGCGTCCGCACGGACGCGGTGGCGGCGAAGGGCCTGCCGCCCGGGCCGAGGTCGAGGATGTCCCCGCGCCCGAGGGCCGCGCGCAGCGTCGGGTGCTCGCGGAGGATCGCGTACTGCCAGGGGTGGGCGGGCAGCAGCCGGTAGCCGTCGGGCACGTCGGCACCGCCCGTTCCGTTCCGCCGGTCCCGCCCGTCGAGCACGTCCAGGGCGCCGGGCTCCGCCGCCTCCTCGGCGATCAGGTGCTCACGTACGGCCAGATGGCGCAGGGGGAAGGCCGCGCCGGCCTCCGGCGAATAGGCGAGCCAGGACTCCGCGTCCCCGGTACGCGCCTTGGGCGTGGGGTGGAAGCGGTGCCCGAACAGCAGCGACTGCTCGGACGAGAGGTAGGCGGCGACGGGCGTGTCCGCCGACATCGAGTTGCTCCCCGCCCGTACGGGGATCGAGTCGGGAACAGCCCCCGCCCGTACGGCGAGAGAGGCGGCGATGGTCCGGTGGCTGGAGTCGATCTGTTCCAGGAACTCCTCGTTGCACACGCCGGTACGCAGGGACAGCTCGTCCTGCGTGTACTCGGCCAGCCGCCGCCAACCGATCACCTCCCAGTCACCGTCGGCCGTCCGCTCGCTCACCGGGCCGGCGAAGCGGTGCGCTCCGAGCAGCGACGTACGACGCAGGGCGACGCGCAGCAGCACGCCGCGGCGGGGGAGCCGCAGCAGCAGACGGCCGTCGGTGAAGGCGGTCTGGCGCTCGGGCGCCGACACCTCGCGCAGCAGACAGTTGAGGAGCGTGTGCGCCACGGCCTCGTCGGGGGAGGGGAGTTCGGCCGACGCGGCGAGGGCGGCGGTGGAGGTCGGGGTGCTACCGAGCGACTCGGTCAGCGAGGGCATGTGTGGCTCCAGCGGGTGCAAAGAGAGCGGAGGATGGTCGCGCATACGGTGATCAGTGCGACGGCCGCGCCGGTGAGTAAGGGTGCGGTCGGGCCGTAGCGGGCGCTGCCCGCCGCCGCGGCCACGCCGGCGGCGACCGCGCCGGCCTTGGAGAAGAACTCCAGCGAGCCGAACAGCCCGCCGGGGGAACGGCCCTTGACGCAGTCGGCGGCCAGCACCGACAGACACACCAGGCCGAGCGTCAGTCCCACGCCGAGGATCAGCCGTACGGCGATCAGAGTGGCGAGGGAGTCGGCCACGCTGTGTCCGGCCAGTCCGATCGCGACGCAGACGAAGCCGATCGCGATTCCGGTCCGGGGACGGTCCCGGAAGGCGGTGTGTACGGGCATGGCGGCCATCAGGTAGCAGAGGTGGGGCACGGCGAACAGCACGCCCGCCAACGTCGGTGACGCGCCCGGTATTCGTTCCTCGACAAGGGAGATGAGGTAGGGGAAGGAGATGACCGTCGAGAAGACGAAGGCGAATTCGAGCACGTACAGGGAGCGCAGAGCCGCCGCCGACACGGGCTCGGCGGTCTCCGTCACCTCCTTCAACTCGGCCTCCTGCGCCTGTGGTTCGGGCAGCACGGCGAGCAACAGGGCGGCGGCCAGCGGGAGAAGGGCCAGCAGTGCGTACTGGCGATGGGGTGACAGCCAGGACGACAGGGAGCCGACGACGATTGGGGCGACGACCAGGGCCGCCCGCGCACTGCCGTGCATCAGCGTGAGCGCCCTGGACAGGTGCGGCCCTTCCAGCGCGGCACCGAGGTAGCCGTTGGACGCCGCGAACGTGCCGCCGAGGATGCCCTGCAACACCAGCGCCGCGGTGAACGTGCCGAGCGAATCGGCCCACCCCGCGAGCAGGAAGGCCACGGCGAGCCCCAACTGGGCCCGCAGCAACAGCCGTTTTCGTCCGAAGCGGTCGGCGAGCCGGCCCCACAGGGGAGCGCCGAGTGCGCCGAAGACGGTGGGCACGACATACAGCAGACCCGCCCAGCGAGCCGTCCGGTCGCCGAGCTCCGGCAGGATCTCGGTCAGAAACGGCGGCAGCCCCAGTGCCGCGAAGGACGCCACGAAGTAGCAGCCCGCGACGGCGTGCACCTGCCGTGGTTCGAACCCGGGGCGGGGCATCCGCAGGACTTCGGCGGTCATGCCGAATCCCCCGTGCACAGAAGGTAGTTGGGGCCACTCGTGTAGTGCTTGTTGATGTCCGCAGCCCCCGAGCGTTCCTTGGTGAGCAGGGTTCCCGCGGTGACCATCGCCTTTACGGGCAGGCGGGGCGAGTCCAGCACCTGGGCCCGCAGTACGGCACCGGGCTCGCCCGCTGCTGTCCCGAGCTGCTCGATCGCCTCGGCGAGCCGGTCGCGTACGAGCCGCAGCAGCACCGGAAGCGGAGCACGACCGTGGCGGGCAAGCCCGAACGCGTAGGCGCCCGCGCACAGATGGACCGTGATGGTGGTGAACAGGTCGACGACCGGCTGATCGCCCTCGCCGAAGGTCCGGGGGTCGTCGAAGTCACGCGGGCCGGTGGTGTCGTCCCCCGACCGCACACCCAATCCCTCCCCCGATCTTTCACCCGATCCCTCACTCAACCGCTCACGCAGCCGCTCGGCGTTGATGCGCGGCCCGTCGTTGTCCTTCAACAACAGCCGCAGCCGAGTGCGGCCGTCGGTTCGCCGGTCGAGGACGAGCGAGATGTTCTGCTGGTGCGACTCCAGCGCGATCCCGTAGCCGAACAGCGTGGTCTGCCAGTCGAAGAGCAGGACGAGCCAGGCGTCCAGCAGGGCGAGCGGGTCGCCGTCGTAGAAGCGCTCGGCCAGGTGATCGATGACGAGCCGGCCGCCGGGTGCTTCGGCGAGCAGCGCGGCCATCGGCACGACGACGGAGTCCTGGAGACCGGCGGGGTAGCGCCGGAACAACGCGGCGAGCAGTTCGTGCCCGGCATGCGCGTACATGGTCTCGTCAGCGTGCAGGATCGTGTCCTGGAAGCGGGGCTCGCGGGCGATGACCCGCTCGATCAGACGCTGTCCCGCGGCTCCGTCGACGAGTGTCCCGGGCTTGATGGTCCGCCGGTTGCGCAGGCCCAATGTGGCGGTGGCCAGGGGGAGTTTGACGTGCAGCAACGGGTCGGCGGACAGAGCGACGGTACGCATCGACAGGGTCGGCACGGCTTCGAGGTGGGCGCGGTCGGCGAGCACAGCGCGGTCCGCCAGACCGGTGGCACGCAGGGCGCCGTCCAGCGGGGCGCCGACACTCAACGGGTGCACGGGCAGGGCCACATGCGTAGGTTCGAGTTCCCCCAGGCCGAACAGCGCCGGCGTGGGCCAGCGGTCCGGAAGCGTGCCGGTGACCGCTTCCCGGGGCACGGCGAGCCAGCGCAGCGCGAAACGAGGGTGGAACTCCGGTGCGTACGCACGCAGTTGCTCCTCGGCCAGCCCGGAGCGGCCCCGTGCCGTGGGGTAGACGGGATGGTCGAGATGGGCGGCGAGCACGTCGAATCCCAGCCCGGCCGTCAGCCCGGTCCAGTCGGCCGGGTCGGCACCAAGACGGTCCGTGAGTTGCTCGGCGACCTCTGACCGGACCGATGCGTGCAGCCGCATGGTGGCCAGCGTCTGACGGCACTCCTCCGCGAAGGCGTCGAATCCGTCCCGGTCGACAGGGTCGGCCAGGACGCGCAACACGCCAAGGATCTCGTCGCACGTCTCATACGGGACGGGTGCGCCTCCCTCGGATTTCCCCACGAGCAAGGGCACCCGGGCCGCGAACTCGCACTGGAACCCGTCCTCGACGACGGGCAGCAGGAGTAATCCCCCTTGCCCGTCGGCCCGTTGCAGCCAGGCGCCGTCCGGCCGGTGCACGAGTGTGCTGCGCGTGCGCAGGCCGACCACGTCCTCACGCAGCAGAGCGCTGAGCACCCGGGTCACCAACTCGCCCTCGGAGATGTCACCTTCCGGTTCCGGAGGCACGCCGAGCCCGTCGCCGGTGTCGCCCCTATCGCCGTTGTCGAAGGAGCCGACGGCCGTTGCCGTCCGGGCCGTCACCGTTGGATCTCCCACCGCTGCCCGGCCAGGAACTCGGCCACCGCCTTGTCCACGGCCTCCTGGTCGGTTCCCATGGCCCGCAGCACGCCGAGGAAGTCGCGATTGGTTCGATACACGTCGTGCCGCTCGCCGACTGCCCGGAGCGGGCGGTACGTCAACTGCACTCCTTCGACGGTCAGTTCGGCGGCAGCGGGGGCGGCGGTGAGCGTCCCGGCGCTCTCGGCGCAGGGATACTCCAGTCGAGCCGCGCCGTCACGGCGTGCTCCCAGGTCCGCGGGCAGCCGCTCACCCAGGTGCGTACGCAGGATGTGCTCGAAGAGCGGTATCTCCAGCAGGCGCGCCAGCAGCAGATCGCACTGGTCGCCGATGGCCCGGTAGTTGACCTCGATGATCCGTGCTCGGCCCTCGTGGACCACGAATTCGGTGTGGCAGGCGCCGAATCCCACGCCGAGCGCGTCGAGTTGGGCCAGCACCTGGGCGACGACCGGCTCGGGATGCGCCGCGACGAAGGTCAGCCCCTCCTCGATGAAGTACGGCGGTGGTGACACTCTGGTGTGGAAGCCGCCCAGGACATGGCGGATGTGACCGTCGCCGAGCGTCTCCAACGTGTACAGCTCGCCCGGCAGATACTCCTCCACGACCAGCGCGGCCCCCGGGCGACGGCTCCGGATCTCCGTGCAGCGCGCCACCAGTTCCTCGGGACCGCCGACGAGCACGACGTCCTCGCTGGCCACGCCCTCGCGCGGCTTGACGACACAGGGGTACGGGACGTCGAGGGCGGCAAGCCCTGCGAGATCGGTGACTTCGGTCGACCACACCGTGTCCGCGCCGACGGAGGTGAGATGGCGACGCATCTCGGCCTTGTCCTTGGTGCGCAGGGTGACCCACCAGTCCTTGCCGGACAGGCCGAAGTAGTCGGCGGCCAGGGCGGCTTGGGTCTGCAGATGGTCGCTGTTGGTGAAGACCGCGTCGGGGCGGTGATGAGTCGATATCCGGGTGACGACGGCACGGAAATCGCGAACGTCGCACTCCAGGATCTCGATCTCCGGATACACGCTCCGGTGGGCGTCCGGCTGGTCGGTCAGGAGTGTGACATCCAGGCCGAGCCGCGCCGCGGCGGGCAGAAACCCTTCGGTGACGGAGTCGGTCGGGTTGAGGGCCAGCAGGTACATACGCATGCGAGGGGACAACTTCCGCTCGTGGGTCGGGGGTTGAGGGGCAGGCTCGGGACGACAGCGATACCCCCGGCCGGCCGACCGCCGAGGAGGAACACGGGTATGTGCCGCAGGGCGCGCGGGGGCACACCCGTGGGTGCGGCCCGTTGGGGCGCGGTCACGGTACGTAATCTCAAGTCAGGCATATTTTACGTTTCAACCAGCCATGAGGGTCTGTGACATGCGCCTCCCTTGATCTCTGCTCCAAGGGTGCGGTCACGCGCTGCTGTCGGTGATCTCTATACTAAGGTAAGCCTTACCTGCTTCGCTTGCTTCGCCCCCCATGCACAGGAGTACCGATGACCGTGACCGTGGAGACTCTGTCGACCGGTGCGGCCACGTCCGTGTCCCGCCTGCTCGCGGGCACGTACCGGCAACTGGGCGAGGTGTGCGAGGCGTTGGCCGTGACAGTCGCCGACCCGAATCCGGCTGTCACTCGAATGGGCGTCAGCGGGGCGGAGTTGACGAAGGATCAAGAGGCCCTGGACGCCTTTCTCCTGGCGGAGACCGTCCGCATCCAGGACCGCTACGACCACACCCCGCGCCGGGACGTCGCCGCCTCGCGAGCCCTCCACGACTACGCATGGTCCGTCGGGCTGCTGATGAGCGGCGTCTGGTACCTCACGGGCCGGGTGCCGCGCGTCCACCCCGAAGATGTCCGGATCGACCTGGCGACCGGCGTGTTCGAGATCAGCCCCCGCGCGGACCTGACCTGCCTCCCGGGCGACCCGGCCGCCACACTCCCCGGCGCGCTGACGGCCCCTCACGAGGAGGCCCTGCGTGCCGAGTTGAGGGTGGCCGTCGCCGATCACATGGAACCGCTGCTCTCCGCTATCGCCCCGCACATCCGGCGCGGTCCGCGCGCCCTGTGGGGCATGGTCACCGACGATCTCGTCTCCGGCATCTGGTACCTCGGCCGCATGCTCGGCCAGGAGCCCGACGCAGTCCGCGCGGCCACCGCGCTCCTGCCCTCGGCCGTCGCACCTTTCCCAGGCGGAGCGGACTTCCGCCGGCTCACCGGCAGCGACGGCCGCCGGCACACCACCCGCACCCGCATGGGCTGCTGCATGTACTACACGATCCGCCCCGACGAGGCCTGCGGCACCTGCCCCCGCACCTGCGACGCCGAACGGCTGCGCAGGATCGAGGGCTGAGCCCGTCCGAGCCGCACGGAGAGCGCCCGCGTTCCGTCCCGCGTACCGTGGTTCGAGGCGGCCGACACATGTCTCACGACGGGAGACGCGCGATGAGCGGCGAACCGACCTTCTTCGAAATCGGCGTGGCCGACCCCGAGCGGGGCCGCGCCTTCTACGGATCCCTCCTCGGCTGGACCTTCGAACCCGGCACGTCCGAGGGCGGAGGCTTCGCCATCGGCACCGGCGGAGTGCCGGGCGGAATGCACGGCGGCGACGCCGGAGCCTCCCCCTACCTCTTCTTCAGGGTGGACGACCTTGACGCCGCCGTCGCCCGGGTCAGTGAACTGGGCGGCACGGTCGAAGACCTGGGCGACGGCGGGGACAGCGAGGAGTCGGCCGCCCGGTTCGGCCGCTTCAAGCTGTGCCGCGACGACCAGGGCTCCGCCTTCGGACTGCACGAACCGCCGAAGTGACCCGTTCCCGCTAGGAGGCCGACGGCACCACCCGTACGTCGGCGGCGCGCACATACGCCACCCGGTGCCCGAACTGGATCTCGTAGTACATGTCCTTGCCGCGCACCACCCGGTGCGGCGTGGTGTCGAAGGTCGGCGCGTAGAAGTACTCGCCCGGCACCTTGTCGCCCGCCGCGTACTTCTGCCCCTTGAGCAGCTTGTACGGCAGGGGCGAGACGTCCTGGACGGGCACGCCTGCCGGGTAGGCCGCCTTCTCCGGGTACGCGCGTCCGTACACGGGGATCTCGGCCAGCCCGGCCTTCGGTGTCACAACGAGGCCCGTCGCGTTGACCGCCGTCGGCTGCTTCGCCGGGTTCTTGAACCAGGCCTTCTGGCCGAGGTACCAGATCGCGGTCCAGTCGCCGTCGCGCCCGGCGACCGCATACCGCTGACCGGTGGAGGCACGCGAACCCAGGTCGTTCACATCGATCGTGGAGTCGGCGCCGTTGGGCCGCAGGCCGATGTCCTTGACGAGCGGCGCGTCCGCGCGCGGCTGGGTGTGCAGCCGTACGGCGCTCGAACCGTGCGCCGCGCAGGGCTCGCCCTTGGTGACGCAGCCCGTGAACTCCGGCTTGTGCTTGGCGAATTGGGGCAGCACGGTGACGAGCCCGCCGTTCGATCCCGGGGCGGCGCGCAGTGGCTTGCCGAGCAGCGTGAAGTAGTGCTGCCAGTCCCAGTACGGGCCCGGGTCCGTGTGCATCCCTGGGATGTTCGCCGTCGTCGTTCCCGGCACTGTGTCGTGGCCGAGGATGTGCTGCCGGTCCAGCGGGATGCCGTATTTCTTCGCCAGGTACGTCACCAGCCGCGCCGACGACCGGTACATCGCCTCCGTGTACCAGGCGTCCGGCGCCGCGAGGAATCCCTCGTGCTCCAGGCCGATCGACTTGGCGTTCACGTACCAGTTCCCCGCGTGCCAGGCCACGTCCTTGGCCTTCACATGCTGGGCGATGTGCCCGTCGGTGGAGCGCAGGGTGTACTGCCACGACACATAGGTGGGGTCCTGCACCATGTTGAGGACACCTTCCCAGGCGCCCTCCGTGTCGTGGACGACGATGTACTTGATGCTCTGGGACTTGGGCCGGTTGCCGAGGTCGTGGTTGCCGTAGTCGCCGTCGCCGAACTCCTCGTACGGCGCCGGGATCCACTCGCAGGACACGGTCGCCGGGCACTCGGTGCCGGCCGCGCGCGCCGCCCGCAGTCCCGTCTCTCCCAACTTCCTTGTAATGGGCTGCAGTTGAGGCTGAGCCGCCAGGGCGACCTGCTGGCCCGCGTCCGTCGTGCGGTGCTCTCCGCGGCGGATCACGTCGAAGACGTCGTCGGCGTACGTCGCCGCCGTCGCCGTGTCGTCGGCGCCCGAGTAGCGCGCCACCGCCCCGTACCAGTCGGCCGCGTCGGCGCTGAGCGGCTCGCCGAGCTGCTTCTGGGCGGCGGCCAGCAGCGCGGCCCCTCCCGCCACATTGGCCGCCGCGTCGGTACGCAGCCGCTCCGCGGGGATCCCGGTGAGTTCGGCCGCCTTCGTCAACGTCTTGAGACGGGCGGGGAGTTGGGTGTTCTCCGGGACCTTGGTCTCGGGGAGCAGAGGCTTGCGTGAGTCGTCGCCGCGCGCGTCCTCCGTGGCGTCGCTGTGGTGCGGTGCCACCGTCCGGGCGATCGCCGTGCGGGCGTCCGTCAGATGCATGGGACCGTAGCCGCCGGTGACACTCGGCGCCCCGGCGTGCGCGTCCCAGCGGGACTGCAGGTAGGAGACGGCGAGGAGCACATCCCGCGGTACGTGGTACTGGGCGGCCGCGTCCGCGAACACGTTCTGCAGGCGGGCGGAGGACGTCCGGGCGCCGCTGTCGGACGGGGCGGCGCCGAGCAGGGGCAGCAGCAGGGCCGCCGAGGCGACGGCACCGGCCGTCCTGAGTGCGCGTCTGTGCCCGGTGGAGGGGCTGGAGTCGGTGAGGGATCCTCGCAAAGCAGGCCTCCTGGGACGATCGGTCGCGATGGTGCGTGCGGGGCCGGGCGTGCGTCAGTGGTACCGGCTCCCCAACGATCCGTCAATCATGCCCAGAGACACTTGATTTCCCATGTCAGCGGCGGGTGTCGCGGGTTTCGCGGCGGCGGCGACCCGGCCTGCGAGGCGTCAGTGGAGTGGACCTCTGGCCCGTTCGGGTGAACATCCTCGATGAACTCGATGAAGGAGGGTCGGGCGCGAGCGGCTGCCCGACATGACGAAGGCCCGCGACATGACGAAGGTCCGCGATGCGCCCCTGTCCTGGGCGCACCGCGGACCACCATCCCCGTCAGCGAGTGCCGACCGCCGCTCGGACGGCCTTGCGGGCCATCTGGCAGTCGTCGTGCAGCCGCCTCAGCAGCAGCCGCTGTTCCTCGCCGGACGGCGCAGCACCCGGGTGGGCCGGTCCCGGTGCCGCCGGGGTCGTCTCGTGCATCGACCGCTGCACGGCCATCTCGTACGTACGGATCTCCCTGGTGACGACGAGCATGAGGTTCACCAGGAACGCGTCCCGCGCCGCCGGTCCCGCCGACTGCGCGAGCTGGCTGATCTGCCGCCGGGCGACGGGCGCGTCCCCGAGGACCGCCCACAGCGTCGCCAGGTCGTACCCCGGCAGGTACCAGCCCGCGTGCTCCCAGTCCACCAGCACTGGACCGGCCGGTGACAGGAGAATGTTGGACAGGAGAGCGTCGCCGTGGCAGAACTGGCCCATGCCCTGGCGGCCCGCCGAGTGCGCGATGCCGTGCACCAGCTTCTGCAGATCGCCCATGTCCCGGTCGGTGAGCAACCCCAGCTCGTGATACCGGGAGATCCGGGCCGCGTAGTCCAGCGGGGCGTCGAACGTCCCCGCCGGCGGCCGCCACGCGTTGAGGCGGCAGATCGCGCCGAGCGCCGCCCTGATGTCAGCGCGCGGCGGGGACTCCAACGGGTGCCGTTGAAGCGCCGCCACCCGTCCCGGCATCCGCTCGATCACCAGTGTGCAGTTGTCCGGGTCCGCCGCGATCAGGCGCGGCACCCGCACCGGGGGCCGGTGCCGCACGAACGAGCGGTACGCCGCTATTTCATGACGGATCCGCTCGCTCCACACCGGGGAGTGGTCCAGTAAGCACTTGGCGACGGCGGTGCTGCGCCCTGTCGTACCGACAAGGAGCACGGAACGGCCGCTGCGGCGCAGCACCTGCACCGGAGAGAACTCCGGACAGATCCGGTGCACCGACGCGATCGCCGTGCGCAGCTGCGCCCCCTGGGGGCCGGACAAGTCGAGTCTCCCGCTGAGCGGTTGGGTACCGAGCCCCGGCACGCGCCGTGACCGACCGGCACCGAGCACGGGAGCCGCCCCCGGGCGTACGGGGTCGAGATAGGGGCCGCTGCCGACCGGGCGGGCGTGCAGCGACCGGGGCGGAGCGGACACGGAGGACGATGCTGCGTACATGGGCGAAACAGATCCCTTCGTGTGCCTGCGAGTTGCTGCGCTACCCGCCCCGGCCGCCCTGGTGCACCCTGGGGAGTGTCCGTTCGGCGACCGGGTCGGGGTGGCGCTTTCCTACCTGACACCCGATGCCCAGTGGCACACCATCTGGCGTGCCCTGGCGAACCCTGGCGAATAGTCGCTCAGCAACTGACAGACGGTTAGTGTCAACTCAGCCGAGAACCTGGGGGCTTGACGTGAGCGGACAACCCAACACCCGCCTTTCGGACCTGTTCGGCCTGGCCGGCTGGTCCAAGGGGGAACTCGCGAGGATGGTCAACCGGCAGGCGGCGGCCATGGGCCACCCCCAGCTGGCGACGGACACCTCGAGGGTGCGGCGGTGGATCGACACGGGAGAGATCCCGCGCGATCCGGTGCCGAGGGTGCTGGCGGCACTGTTCACCGAGCGTCTCGGCCGTGTCGTGACCATCGAGGATCTCGGTCTGGTCCGGCACGGGCGCACGGGGAAACGGCCGGGCGGCGGGAGTGTGGAACATCCCGACGGCATGCCGTGGGCGCCCGAGCGGACTGCCGCGGTCCTCACCGAATTCACGGGAATGGACCTCATGCTCAACCGACGCGGCTTGGTGGGCGCGGGCGCCGCGCTCGCCGCCGGATCCGCAATCAGCAGCGCCATGCAGGACTGGCTGCACTCCGATCCGGCCCTCGCGGCCGACGCCCCTGACATCGACAATCCCCTGCACGCCGACCCCGCTGGGTTCGACCGCTACGAGGCCGCCCCCATCGGGTCGCAGGAGATCGAGGAACTGGAGCGCTCGGTCGAGGTGTTCCGGGCCTGGGACGCGGCCCGCGGGGGCGGACTGCAACGCAAGGCTGTCGTGGGACAGCTCAACGAAGTGGGAGGCATGCTCTCCTACCGACACCCCGACCATCTGCAGCGGCGCCTGTGGGGCGTCGCCGCCAACCTCGCCGTCCTCGCGGGCTGGATGTCGCACGACGTCGGCCTGGAGCCCACGGCTCAGAAGTACTTCATCATCGCCGCGCACGCAGCCCGAGAAGGCGGTGACCGGCCCCGCGCGGGCGAGGCGCTCTCCCGAGCGGCCCGCCAGATGGTGCACCTGGGCCGGCCCGACGACGCCCTCGATCTCATGAAGCTCGCCAAGTCGGGCTCGGGCGACGAGGTCCTGCCGCGCACCCAGGCCATGCTCTACACCATCGAGGCCTGGGCACAGGCGTCGCTGGGCAAGGGCCAGGCCATGCGGCGCACCCTGGGGGAGGCGGAGGACCTCTTCGTCTCGGACAAGGGTGACGTGCCGCCGCCGAGCTGGATGCAGCTGTTCGACGAGGCGGACATGCACGGGATGCAGGCCCTGGCCTACCGGACGCTCGCCGAGCACGACCCGTCCGCCGCCGCCGTCGCGCAGCGCCACGCCAAGGAAGCCCTGGAGCTGCGGGAGAAGGGCCGGGACCGGTCGAAGATCTTCGACCACATCTCGCTCGCGTCCGCCTGCTTCATCGCCGACGACCCCGAACAGGCCGACCGGTACGCACGCCTGGCCCTCACGTCGATGGGTTCGAACTCCTCCCACCGCACCTGGGACCGGCTGCGTGAGATGTACCGGCTGACAGGGCAGTACTCCAGCTATCCGAAGATCAACGATCTGCGTGAGGAGATCAAACTGGCGCTGCCCAAGGGCTCGTTGAAGGCCAGGAGCGGCAACAGCGCACGGGCATAGGGGGCCTGTGCGGCTGTTCATCCCTGTCGGGAGTCACGTCCGGAGTCACGTCGGGCGTCCACCGAGGTCGCACGCCGGATGTCCGCCGAGGCTGGGCTGCGCTCGCGTCAGGTGGCAATCCTGGCGATCAGTACGCAGGCGTCGTCCTCGCGTTCCGTCTCGCCGAACTCCTCCACGACCATCCGTACGCAGTCCTGTGCGGCGCGCGCCTCGCCGAAGCGGGGAGCCAGGTCGAGGAGACGGCTGACGGCCGCCGAGGTGTCGCCTCCACCCTCGACCTCGCTCGAGTCGTGGGACTCCCATGACTGGGACTCCTGGGACTCGGGGGACACCCATCGCCGGGGAACCAGTCCGTCGGTGTGAAGGAGGAGCAGATCACCCGGTTCGAGCGTCTCCTCGGCCTGTCCGTAGACAGCGCCGGAGGTGGCGCCGAGCAGTACGCCGTCCGGCGGCGAGAGCACGCGCCCCGTCCCGTTGCGGAACAGCAGCGGGGCGGGGTGTCCGGCCTGCGCCCAGGTCAGCGTGCGGCTCTCGGGCCGGTAGCGGCAGCACACCGCGCTGCCCAGGGCGGGCTGGACCGAGGCGTCGAGTAACTGGTTCAGCCATGCCATGAGCTGTCCGGGCTCGGTGCCCGCCACGGCCATACCGCGCAGGGCGCCGATCATCATCGCCACGCCCGAGGTGACGGTCACACCGCGGCCGGTGAGGTCACCGACGCTCAACAGCGTGTCCCCGCCGGGCAGTTCGAGTGCGTCGTACCAGCCGCCGCCGATCAGCTCGCTCGTCGAGGACGGCAGATAGCGGGCGGCCAGGTCCAGCGTCTCGGGCCCCTGGCGCGGGAGGCGCAGAGAGCCGCGCCACGGCGGCAGCACGGCCTCCTGCAATTCGACCGCGAGCCGGCGCTCGGTCTGCGCGAGGTGCCGTTGGTGCCGCAGGGAGTCACGGGTCTCACTGACGGTCCGCTGGCTGCGGCGCAGCTCGCTGACGTCCCGCAGGACCGCCCACATCGAGGCGGTGCTGCCGTCCGTGTCGAGCACGGGCTCGCCCATCATGTGCACGGTCCGTACGTCGCCGTCGGGCCGGACGACACGGAACTCGCCGTCGATCGGCTTGGCGTCGATGAGACAGTCCGTGACCATCGCCGTCAGCCTGGGTCGGTCCTGGTCCAGCACCACGGAGGGCAGTTCGTCGAGGGTGAGCGGGGGAGCGGCGGGGTCACGGCCGAGGATCTGGTAGAGCTCGCCGGACCAACTCGCCTCGTCCGTCAGCAGATTCCACTCCGCGCTGCCGACCCGGCTGAGCAGTGAGCCCTGCCGGGGTGCGGCCGACACGGCTGGTGCGGTGGGAGCCGCCGCCTCGGGCTCGACGGGAACGGCCGGCGGGCCGTCCCTCAACTGCGCCAAGTGCTCGTCGAGATCGCTGAGTTGATGCATCGCCAGATCGCACAGGGCACGCTGCCAGCGTCCCTCCGGATCCGTGCCGTCGGCCGGTGCGTCGCGCCGTACGGCGTCCACCTCGCCCCGCAGCCGGCGCGTCTGTGAAATGAGCGCGTCGACCGAGCCGCGCGGGGGCGGCTGGGCGGCAGGGTGGTCCGCCGAGAGATGGGACGGCATGACGTACTCCGATACAGGCACGGTACGACCAAGGCTGAAGGAAGGACCGGTTACGACTGTCGCACAGCCTGCGACGCGCTGTAAGGGATTTGGCAACACGCGACTCGGTGGTGCCTCTGGCATATGTCGCAGTCCTCACGGAGGATGCGGGCGGGGCGGAGTCGGTACGCGGTCGATCCGGTCAAGTCGCAGACAGGATAGGCGAGTTGATGGAGTGACGGCAGTGGCTGCGGCCCACTCAGTCGTATGTTCGGCGAGTGTATGTGCGGTACCTGGTCGAGGTTTTGCCCCATCGGCACCGCTGGGCCCTCAGTACCGCTGGGCCTTGACCAGCTTCGGTGTCAGCACCGGCTCGGCGGGCTTGCGGCTGATGGCGAGCGGCTGGGCGCGCTCACCCGGGCCGAGGTCCTCGGCGCCCACGAACCTCGTCTCCACCGTCTTGCCCGAGGAATCGAGGAAGTCGACCTGCACGGCGTACGAGGCCTGCGCGTCGGTCTTGTTGGTGATGGTCACGACGACGGCGAGCAGGCCGCCGGTCTCGGACCTGGGCTTGCCGGTCATGGAGACGTCGGACATCGCGTTGCCCTGGCCGTCGACGTCCTTGAGCTCGTTCTCCGCGGCCTCGTTGGCCCGGGCGACCTCCGCCGACACGGACGCCTCGAAGGAGGACGCCGCGGCCGAGGCGGAGGAAGCAGCCGCTGAGGCCCGGGCGCGTGCGGACTCGACGGCCGATTCGTTGACCGAGGGGGCCGTACCCGAGAAGGACGCCGTGTCGGGAGGGGACGGCCGCTCGCTGAAGGACGGGTCGGAATCCCCGGAGTCGCTGTCGGTGCTGCATGCCGCGAGCGTGCTCATGGCCGCGGCGATCGCCGCCAGCGCGACGGCGGCCGAACGAGTCCTGCCCGGCCGGCGGGGGTCACGGGGCGACGGTCTGTGCATCGCGGGTCGTCCTTGCTCTCGGCGCCTGGTCGATCGCTGCCGGGTCGGTCGGCGAAATGAACCTTATGCCGGATATTCCGGCGAGGCATTTCGGGACGGCCGGACCCCCGGTCACTCGCCCAGCACCGGGTCTGCCGCCTTCGCGGTGTCAGTAGCTCAGTAGCGCAGTACCCCCGCGATGCCCTCCGCGTCGCCCAGTGCGCCGTCCGGGACGAAGCGGACCTGCGCGCCGGTGTCCAGGCACTGTTCGACGATCTCGTCCACGATGTCGTCGCGGGCGTCCAGATCGCCGGTGCCGGCCGGGACGAGATGGTCGCCGCCGTCGTCGCGTACGGTCACGCGGTAGTTCTCCTCGACGGCCAGCAGCCGGACCCGGCCCGCTGTCGCGTTCTGCCAGACCTCGTCGACGCCTGCCGCGAACGCCCGTCGGCCCTTGGCCGTTTCGAGTTCCCGCGCCACGGTGTCGGCGCTCTTGCGGTCCTCGGCCGCGACCAGGGGGCTGACCGCCTGCCACACGGCGTCGGCATTCGCGTGCGCGAGACCGCCGTGCGCGACGTGGACGCCGTCCTTGGTGACGGTGCCGACCTCGTCGAGAAGGGAGAGCGCGGCCTGCTCGCCGGTGACGTACACCGGCCTCGGGTCGCCGCGCAGGAGACCGGCGAGGGCGGTGTCGCCGTCCCGCAGGAAGTGGCGCGTCCGCTCGTCGCGGAAGGTGCTCGGCAGGTCGCCGATGCGTTCCTGGCGCTCGGCGTCCGGGTCCTCCAGACTCCGGGTCATCGGGAAGCCGGCCGCCTCGGACTCGACGACATGCCCCCCGCCGCCGCTCCACAGGGAGATCCGGTCCGCGGAGACGGCCAGTACCCAGAAGGGACGCTCGGAGGCCTGCGCGGCGACGAGATTGCGGGTCAGGAAGGTGTCCGAGAGGACGACACGCTCCGGCACGGTCCGGGCCAGCGACCACACCTGGTGCTCCCCGGGAGCGGCGAAGATCGCGAGGCCGTCCTCGGCGTGTGCCAGATCGACTTCCGTCAGCGCCTGATCCAGCTGCCCGACGACATCCATCCGCAGCTCACGGGTGACCGCGGGGTCGGATTCCAGCTGCTTCTTCGCCTCGGCCAGGACGTTGCGCAGCCGGACGGGATCCTGCGCCTTGTCGGGCTCGCGGCGATGGGTCGGAGTGAGCACCGACACGGCCGGATAGGGCCGCGGGCGGCGCAGTTCGGTGAGTGTGGTGGGACTCAGAACATGCTCCATAGATGCACCATATGACCGAATGGGCGAACGGGCATGCGGGGGAACCGGACCGGGCGGACAGGGCGATCGGTCGTCGACGTCACCGGGCAGTCGTATCGCGCCCTGCCCCGCCCTGTCGCCCTCACTCCTCCGCCCCGCACGAGCTCCCGTCGGCCGGCAGCGACCCGTACAGCAGGAAGTCGTCGACCTTGCGGTGTACGCACTTGGAGGACCCGTACCCGGTGTGGCCCTCGCCCTTGTTGTCGAGGACGACCGCCGACGAGCCGAGCCGTGCCGCGGTCTCCGTGGTCCAGCGGTACGGGGTCGCGGGGTCGCCGCGGGTGCCGACGAGGAGCAGCTTCGGGGTGTCGACGTCGCGGACCTGCTCGCGGATGTAGGTGGTGCCCTTCGGGCGGCCGTAACACATCAGGACCTGCGTGAGGCGGTACTCGCCGAACACCGGTGAGGCCGCGTCGTACTCGGCGCGCAGCCGGTCGATGTCCTCGGTGATCTGGTCGGCGGTGGGCCGGTCGGGGTCGTCGGCGCAGTTGACGGCCATCAGCGCGGCCGGGAGGTTGTCGACGGGAATGTCGCCCTCGTCGACCAGGCCGCCCTCCCCGTCATCGGCGAGCCCGCCGTCGCCGGGAACCGTGATGCCGCCGGGCAGGGAGACACCGCCGCCGGCGAACCGCATGATGCCCCGGGTGTCGCCGTCCTGGACCAGCGAGGTCAGCGCCTGCGAGAGGGCCGGCCACAGTTCCTTGCTGTAGAGGGCCTGAACGATCGCGCCCACCAGATCCTGGCCGGAGAACGGTTCGCCGAAGTCCCCCGGCACCGGGTCCTCGTCCAGCGAGTCGACCAGCCGGACCACGTCCTGCCGGGCGGTGCGCGTGTCCTGTCCGAACGCGCAGTTGATGTCCTCGGTGCACCAGTCGAGGAAGCCCTCAAGCGCTGTCTGCTGGCCCTGCGCGCCGACGATTCCCTGTTCGCTCAGTGGTTCGGTGAGGGTGTCCACGCCGTCGAGCACCAACCGGCCCGTCTTCTTGGGGAACTGGGCCGCGTACACCGCGCCCAGCCGCGTTCCGTACGAGAAACCGAGGTAGTTGAGCTTCTTGTCGCCGAGGGCCTGGCGCAGCACGTCGAGGTCGCGGGAGGCATTGACCGTGCCTATGTGGGACAGCACGGGCCCGGAGTGCTCGGCGCATTCGGCGGCGGCCCTGCGCAGCAGGTCGAGAGCGGCTTGCGGGTCGTCGCTGTCGTCCGCGTCGGGATCCGCCTCGTCCGCGGCCTCGCCCGTTCCCTCGCCCGTTCCCTCGCTCGTTCCCTCGCCACAGCTGACGGGAGAGCTTCTGCCGACGCCGCGCGGGTCGAAGGTCACCACGTCATAGCCGTCGGTCAGGCCCATGAAGTCCTCGCCACCCGCGGCGAGTTCGCTGACTCCGGGCCCGCCGGGGCCGCCGAAGTTCAGCACCACCGAACCCCTGGACTTCCCCGTGGCCCGGACACGGGCCAGGGCGAGGTCGAGTGTCCCGTCGGCCGGTTTCGCGTAGTTGACCGGGACGGTCACCTTCCCGCACTGCAGGTCCTCGGGCAGGCCGTCGCCCTCGCAGGCGGACCACTTGATCCGCTGGTCGTAGAAGCGGGACAGATCGGGACGGTCGGTGTCCGCCGCGGCCATCGAAGGCAGCCCCGCTCCCAGCAGGGCCAGCGTCACGGCGCCGGTGAACGCGCGGCGTTGATGCGTGGACAGCATGAATGCCTCCCGGGACGCCCCGGCGCGCAGCCGGGAATTCCCCCTCGATCACGATAAGGGGGCACCCCCGGCCACGCCTCCGGGCGGGCGGACCTGCGCCGGAGGCCTTACTCTGCGCGCCGCGCGCCCCACGGCGCGGTGTCACGGCATCGCGCCGGACAGTTCGACTGAGGCACCGCCCGTTGGGGTGAAAAATCGGCAACCCACTAACCCGCATCGCCCACCGGCGTTTTATCCGGTGCGGGTGAGTGCCCGCGACCATGTCTGGAAGGCAGGGAACCTATGAAACGGGTCGCCCGAAATGGTTTGATCATCGCGGCCGCCGCCTCGGGCGCCGTGGCCGTGACGATGCCGGTGTACGCGGACTCCGCGGCGGACGGCGGCACGGCCAAGTCGCCGGGTGTGATCTCCGGCAACACCATTCAGCTCCCGGTGCACGTTCCGGTGAACGTGTGCGGGAACACGGTGAACGTGGTCGGACTCCTCAACCCCGCAGCGGGCAACCGCTGCGCCAACGAGGGCGGCCACAGCAAGGGCGGCGACGGAAAGGGCGGCGGTCCCCATGACGGTTCCGCCGGCGCGGTCGCCGAGGGCGGAGCAAAGGATTCACCAGGTGTGATCTCCGGCAACGGCATCCAGCTCCCGGTCCAGCTCCCCGTGAACGTCACCGGCAACTCGGTGAGCGTTGTCGGCATCGGCAACCCCGCCGTCGGCAACGAGTCCACGAACACGTCCGGGGAGCGGCCGCACCACCCGGAGAACCCGGTGTCGCCCCCCGCCCCGAAGCCGGTGGAGCCGCCGAAGAAGCCGGAGCGACCGGCGAAGCCGGCCAAGCCGGCCAAGCCGGATGTGGAGCCCGAGGCGCCACGGGCCGTGCCGCAGGAGCCCGGAGCGTCCCTCGCCCAGACCGGCACGGACCTGACGGGCCCGACGCTCGCGGCCAGCGCCGCGCTGATGCTGGGCGGCGCCGCGCTCTACCGGCGCTTCCGGACGGCTGTCACGCCCCGGTCCGGGCATGCCGGTGCGGGTGGGCCGGAGTCCGCGGACGGCTCCTGACCGGAGCCTCAGGTCGGTCCGCCGGGTTCGCGGCCGGTCATCGGCCCGAACCGGCGACCGTACGTCGATCCGGCCCGCCCGGCGGTCTGCGGTCGCCCACTCGGACCGGGCCCGCGGACGTGGTCCCGGTCGCGGACGGATCCGTACCCACGGTCGTCCGTGCACCGCCCTCGGCAGTGCGCTGAATCACGCACGGCAGGACACCGCGTCGATTCTCAGCCGAGTGACACCTCCGAGGACGGAAGACCCCACCGGGCACACCAACCGGTGGGGTCTCCCTCTGACAACGCCCGCGCGCCCTCATGCCTTGCGCACGCCCCTCGTGCCCTGCGCGTGCTCCTCGTGCCCGGCACACCGCTCAATCCCCGGCGCGCCCTCACGGCCCGGCGCCGCCCCTCACCGCCCGGCACACCCCTCACGACCCGGCGCTCAGGAGTCCGCCGGGGCCACGTCCTCGCGCAGCACGCTGTACCGCACCACGTCCCGCCACCGCCCATCGCGGAACCCCGCACTCCGCAGCACGCCCTCGCGGGTGAACCCCGCCTTCTCCAGGGCCCGTTGCTCGGCGATGTTCTCCACCTCGGTGTCCGCCTCGATCCGGACCACCTGCGTATGCGCGAACAGGTACTCGACCAGCAGCCGCTGCGCCCGCGTACCCACCCCCTTGCCGCGGGCCTCCCGCAGCAGGGCGATCCCCATGTTCCAGTAGTACGAGGTGCGGGTGGCGACGATCCTGCGCCAGGCCACGAATCCCATCGCTTCCCCGTCGAGCGCCACGATCAGGTGGCCCGCGTCGTCTGTGATCAGGCCGGTCTCGGACCACTGCCGGCGCCAGCGTCCGGTGTCCCACCAGCCGTACCACTGGAAGGGGGAGGCCTCCTCCGGGTCGGTCAGGAACCGCTCCATCACGGTCAGGTCGTCCTTGCCCACCGGGCGCAGTGTCACATGATCCATGAACGGCCACCCTAGGTGCGGCTGTTGGCCCTGTACTCCCTCCTCCGAAGGACACTGGCTCATTGCCGCGCCACGCACCTCGGCCATCGGGAAGGATGCTGCGCGGTGCGGCCGATCACCGCACTCCGCTCGCCGTGTTCCGTCCCCTCCGACCCCTTCCGACGAATGGAGCGCACAGATGACCCCTCCGAGCCCCGAAGGCCTCGTCGTCACGCAGGCCTCACTCGACGACTGGCTCGTGATCAAGGGGTGGGCGGCGGACGAGGGGTGGGATCCGGGGGAGTCGGACGGCGCGTGCTTCTTCACCCAGGATCCCGAGGGGTTCTTCCTCGGCAGGATCGACGGTGAGCCGGTCTCCGCGATCTCCGTCGTCAACTACGGCGCCGACTACGCCTTCCTGGGCTGCTATCTCGTACGCCCCGATCTGCGGGGCCGTGGCTACGGCCTCACCACCTGGAAGACGGCCCTCGCCCATGCCGGCGGCCGGACCGTCGGACTCGACGGGGTGGTCGCCCAGCAGGGCAACTACCGTCAGTCGGGGTTCGAACTCGCCTACAAGACCTTCCGGTTCGGAGGCGTCCCGGCCGCGGGGGAGTCCGCCGGATCCGGCGTCCGGGCCGCCGAGGCGGCGGACCTCGAAGCGATCACGGCCTACGACAGCGCCTGTTACCCGGCCGACCGGGCGCGCTTCGTCGAGCACTGGCTCACCGGGCCCGGGCACCGCGCGCTGGTCCGGATCGTGGACGGGCGGCTCACCGGCTACAGCGTGATCCGGCCCGCGCTCACCTCGCTGCGTATCGGACCGCTGTTCGCCGACACGGCGGAGGGTGCCCGGGCCCTCTTCGCCGCACTCGTCGCCGAGGCCGACGGGCGCCCGGTGTCCGTGGACATGCCCGAGACGAACGCGGCGGGAGTCGCCCTTGCCGAGGAGTACGGGCTGACCCCGTCGTTCGAGACGGCCCGGATGTACACGGGATCCGTCCGCCCGTACGCCACGGACCGGGTCTACGCGGTCACCACACTCGAACTGGGCTAGCCGGACGGGCGTCTGTCGGTCGTCGTGGTCTCGCCGCGGTGGCTGAACATCCATGCCATGCGGGGCTCTACGGCGAACCGGAACACGGAGCGGACCGGGCCCGAGCACAGCACCGTGATGAGCGCCACGGCGGCCGCCGTGACGGCCAGTTCACCGAGCGGGGTGCGCACCCATGCGTGGTCGTACCAGTCCCAGAAGCGGGACGCCTTGATGACGAAGCCGTGCAGCAGATAGCCGTACATCGTCCCGGCGCCCAGAGCGGTGAACCACAGGAGCCTGCCCGGTACCCAGGCCAGGAAGCAGCCGGTCAGGACCAGTGCGAGCAGGAACAGTGCCGGGGTGGTGAACAGCCCTGCCCAGGCCGGCGCGCCCTGACCCGTGACGCTGCCCCGGTGATAGAACCATCCGGCACTGAACCAGGGCGCCACCGCGTAGGCCGCACCGAGCGCCACAGCGGCCACCGGCAGTGCGAGCAGCCGTACGCGCCAGGTGCGCAGCCGCTCGAAGTGCTCGGCGCGCAGGGTCAGTCCGAGTACGAAGAACGGCAGGAAGCCCAGGATCCGCTGGATCGAGATGTCCCCGCCCAGGTCGGGTGAGACGGCGGCCAGCACGGCGAAACCCAGCGCGACCGGCACCGGGTGGCGCAGCGCCAGCCAGATCGGGGTCGTCAGCCGCCAGACGAACAGCGCGACCAGGAACCACATCACGTACCAGGGATCGAGCAGGCTGAACGGATAGCCCGGATCGTCCTGCGCCCAGCGGTAGAAGAGCGTGTAGGCGATCTCGAAGACGAAGTACGGCACGACGACTGTCGTCAGCAACCGGCGCACCCGGCCCGGCGCCATGTCGAAACTCCGGGAGAAGTAGCCGGAGATGAGCGCGAACGCCGGCATGTGGAAGGCGTACACGGTCAGATACGCCGCCGTCGCGGCCCTGCTGCCGTGGGTCAGCGGCTCCCACGCGTGACCGCAGGCCACCAGCACGATGGTGAGGTACTTCGCGTTGTCGAAGTACGGGTCTCTGCGCGCGGACGCCGGCTTGGCCCGTTTCTCCGGCAGGCGTTCCCGCAGAGCTACGGGCGCGGGGGCTGATAAGTCTTGCGACACCACATCTCCTGGCCTCGGGGCGGGGAACCGATCCGTCCCGCCTGCCCCCTCTCGTACGGCTCAGTCGTCGCGTACGTTCGCTCCCCGCGCGGACAGCCGTTCGAAAGTGGCCTCCATGGCGGCCGGGAGCCGGTCCGGCTCGGCGTCCGTCAGGGCGACGGCGGCCTCGTAGCAGGCCTGGCAGACGGCGGCGGCGAGCACGGCGGTCTCCCGGTCGGCCCCGTGGTGCTCCAGCACCTCGATCGCCGCGGCTGCGTACGCGCGCTGCTTCAGCAGGCTGCGGGCGAGCAGTGCGGGATCCCCGTTGATCAGCCGCTCGCGCTCGGCCAGCCATCTGGTGTGTTCGGCGATGCTGCCCAGCAGCGCCCTCAGGCCCGCGCGGCCCGCGTCCAGTGCGTGGTCGAGCGAAGCGCCGATGGGGGCGAGGGCGGCGGCAGCGTCGTCGAGGGCCGAGACGAGGGCCTCGCGGTGCTGGTCCTCGTCCGCGAAGAGCACCTCCTGCTTGTCCGTGAAGTAGCGGAAGAAGGTCGTCCGGCCGACTTCGGCGCGGCGGGCGATGTCGGTGACCGTGACCGCCTCGAAGCCGTGCTCGACGAAGAGCTCCATGGCCGCGTCGATCAGGGCCCCGCGGGTCCGCAGCCGCTTGCGCTCCCGGAGAGGGATCTCGTCGTCGCTGCTCAGCGGCTTGCCGTTGTCCATGGGGCCAGGATATCGGTCCGCGGGGTACCCGATCCATAATGGTATCAAGTACCGTTTGGTATCGGGAACCTATTTTCCTTCACGGGGATTGGTTCTCCGTCTTCGCGTGCCTCACCTCCTCTCCCACGGCCGGAGCAAGCCATGTCTGTCATCCCCTCTCCCGGAACCGTCCTCCTCACCGGCGCGGGCCGTGGTCTCGGACGTGCCACCGCCCTGACACTCCTGCGCGACCGCCCCGACCTCCACCTCCTCGTCGCCGTCCGCTCGGACCCGGACGGACTCGCGGCGCGGCTGGCCGCCGAGAGCGGTTCGTCGCGGGTGCGCGGCGTCGCCTGCGACCTGGGTTCACTCGACTCCGTACACCAAGCGGCCGACTCCATAAGGGAGTTGCTCGACTCCGAGGAGCTCCCGCCGCTGCGTGCCGTGGTGGCGAACGCGGGCACGCAGGCCGTCACCGCAACGGACCGGACGGCCGACGGCTTCGAAGTCACCTTCGGTACCAACGTCCTCGGGCACCATCTGCTGATCCGGCGGCTTCAGGACCGGCTGACGGCACCGGGGCGGATCGTCCTCGTCGGCAGCGGCACGCACTTCGGGGACCTCCGGCACACCTGGGGGCTGACTCCGCCGCCGCGCACCGCTCCGGTCGCCGAGCTGGCGCTGCCCTGGACGACCCCGGACGCCGACACCGTCAGGGCGGGCCGGTCCGCGTACGCGGCGAGCAAGCTGGCCACCGTGCACCTCGCCCACGAGCTGGACCGCCGCACCCCCGAGGGCATCGGCGTCTACACCTTCGACCCCGGTCTGATGCCGGGCACCGGCCTCGCCCGCGAGGCGGGACCGCTGGACCGCCTCGCCTGGAACAGCCTGCTGCACCTCACCCGGGTCCATCCCAGCTCGACCAACCCGCGCGCGTCGGGACGCAAACTCGCTTACGCGGCGGTCGGTGAGCCGGTCGCCCCGTCCGGGAGCTATCTCGACCGCGGCCGTCCCGTCCGGTCCTCGCCCGCGTCGTACGACCCCGCCCGCGAGGCCGAACTCTGGGAGGAACTGGAACGGCTGCTCGCCGCCAAGGGGGCCTATCCCTCCGCGTGATGGAACCGCCGGTGCAGGGCGCGCACCTCGTCGGCGAGTTCCGGGACCGGCCCCTCGACGAGCACGCCGGGTGCCACCTCCCGGATCGGCAGCGGACGGACCGGGGAAGCGGGAACACCCAACTCTCCGAGCCAGGACGACAGTTGCTCGGAGGATGCCACGTACACGATGCGGCCGAGGCCCACCCAGGCGTGCGCCGCCGCGCACATCGGGCAGTGCTCGCCGGAGGTGTAGACGGTCGCGGCGGCCCTCTCCTCCGGCGTCAGATGCGCCGCCGACCAGCGGGCCAGCTCGAACTCCGGGTGGCGGGTGCGGTCACCGGAGGCCACCCGGTTGTGGTCCTCGGCCAGGACCGTGCCGTCCGCGCCCACGAGGACCGACCCGAACGGCTCGTCACCGGAGTCCAGGGCCTCGGCCGCGAGCTCCACACACCGGCGCAGATGCTTCAGCTCGGCTTCACTCACCATGCCGTACCAGCCCTCCTGTTGACCTTGGACCGACCGTACTCAACTCCGTGCCGCGCCGCGCGGGAAAGGCGTGCCGGCGCCCGGCCGCCACGATCGCGAGCGTGACCGTGACCAGCAGGAACGTCGTCCAGGGGAGGGCTTCGGCGCCCGAGCTCTCCAGGATCAGACCGCCGCTGAGGGAACCGGCCGCGATGCCCGCGTTGTAGACCGTGGCCTGCAGCGAGGTGGCCACATCGGCGTTCGCGGGACCGGAGGCGTCGACCAGCGCGGTCTGGATGAGCGTCGGCGCGCCGCCGAACGCCACGCCCCACAGGGCGACCGAGACCAGAAGCACGGCTCCATGACCGGCGTACGTGCCCAGCGCGAGCATCGCGGACGCGAGCAGGGTGAGCGCGCTCAGCAGGGTCCGGCGCGGATGCCGGTCGATCAAGAGCCCGGTGAGCCAGATCCCGACGACGGTCGCGGCACCGAATACAAGCAGCACCAGCCCCGTACGGCCGAAGCCCGCGTGTTCCGAGAACGGTGCCACGTACGTGTACATCACCTGATGGCCGACGAGCAGCGTCAGCGTGACGGACAGGACCGTGCCGATGCCGGGCAGCGCGGCGACGCGAGGCAACGGAACGCGCTCGCCCCGCGCCTCACCCGGAAAGTCCGGCACCCGGCGGCGTATCCACACCACGAGCAGCACGGCCAGCAGCGCCGGCGCGGCGAAGGCCGCACGCCAGCCGAGTGCGTCGGCCAGCGCGGTGCCCGCCGGAAGCCCCAGGGAGAGCGCGAGCGTGATGCCCGCGAGCACGATCGCGATGGCCCGGCCGCGCCGCTCGGCGGGCACCATACGGGCCGCGTACCCGACGAGCATCGCCCACAGCGTGCCGCCCATCGCTCCGGCCACGAGCCGCGCCCCGAACGTCAGCCCGTACGAGGACGACAACGCGGTGACGGCGTTGGCGGCCGCGAAACCCAACAGCGCACCGATGAGCACGGGCCGCCGCGGCAGCCCGCGCAGCGCGGCGGTGAGCGGGATCGCGGTGAGGAACGACGCGACCGCGTAGCCCGTCACCAGGAAGCCCACCCGCGCCTCGGAGACCCCGAGATCCGGTGCCATCCGCGGCAGCAGACCTGCCGGAAGGAGCTCCGTCAGTACGGCGGTGAAGGCGGCCGTGGACAGAGCGAGCAGCCCCGAGAGGGGCAGAGCGGGCCCAGCGGTCCTCGGTTCGGGCTTGGACGGGGGTGTGCCGGGGCCTTCGGCGATCGGTGCGCTCGTCATACGGCCCATGGTGAAACGTTCACATCAGTGTGAGGGCAAGCCCGCCGGGCGGCCGAGACCGGCTCCCGCCGCGGCGCCCCCGGGACCCGTCGGCGGGCTACTCCCGGGGAGGTAGGGGCGACAGCTCCACGCTTCGACCGCGATGTGGCCGCCCAGCCAGGAGTCCGCCATGTGCTGACCACTGGCATCCGCAGGGCAGCGTGGCGTCCGAATCCCGCCAGCGTCCGTGATCGGGACGCCCCAGTATGAGGAGTGGAACGAAAGCGTGTGAAAGGGAGGCCACGATGACCGTCTCTACGACGATCGACAGCCCGCTGGGTGAGCTGCTACTGGTCGGTGAGGAGACACCGGACGGCGTCACATTGACATCGCTGTCCATGCCGGGGCAACGCAACGCCCCTGCTGTGAAGCCCGGTTGGCGGCGCGACCCTGACCGCTTCGCGGATGCCGTCCGGCAGCTGACCGCCTACTTCGCCGGCGAACTCACCGAGTTCGACATCGAGTTCACCCCGAGCGGTACGGACTTCCAGCAGCGCGTGTGGCATGCGCTGGAGGAGATCCCGTACGGCACGTCGACCACGTACGGCGCGCTCGCCGAGCGGCTCGGTGTGCCCCGCGCACGGATCCAGGCGTTGGGCGCGGCGATCGGAGCGAACCCCCTGCTGCTGGTGCGCCCTTGCCACCGGGTGATCGGCGCGGACGGCACCATGCGCGGCTACGCCGGAGGTGTGGAGCGCAAGGTACGGCTCCTCACCCACGAGGGCGTCCTGCAGCCCACCCTCCTCTGACCCCTGAGGCACCTCTCACCATGAACCACACCACACACCCGGCGGCCCGGGTCGCGGCGCAGGACTGGGTCGCCCTGACCGGCGAACTCGACGAGCACGGCAACGCGCTCACAGGACAGCTCCTCACCCCAGGGCAGTGCCATGGGATCGCCGCCCTGTACGACGAGGACGACCGATTCCGCTCGACCATCGACATGGCCCGCCATCGCTTCGGCTCCGGCCAGTACCGCTACTTCACGCATGAACTGCCTGATGTCGTACGGGAGTTGCGCGAGGCGTTCTACCCGCGGCTCCTGCCCGTCGCCCGCGACTGGGCCGAGAGGCTGGGCCAACCCGCGCCCTGGCCCGACACATTGGGGGAGTGGGTGGAGCGGTGCCACGCGGCCGGACAGTCCAAGTCCGCCCAGATCCTGTTGCGTTACGGGCCGGGCGACTGGAACGCCCTGCACCGGGACGTGTTCGGTGACCTGCTCTTCCCGCTCCAGGTCGTGATCGGTCTCGACGCCCCTGGAGCCGACTTCACGGGCGGCGAGTTCATCATGACCGAGCAGCGCCCGCGCGCCCAGTCCAGGGGATCGTCCACGACCCTGCCCCAGGGCCACGGCCTGATCTTCACCACCCGCGACCGGCCCGTGGCCTCCAGGCGGGGCTGGTCCACCGGGCCCATGCGGCACGGGGTGAGCACGGTCCGCTCCGGGCGGCGGCGCACGCTCGGGCTGGTCTTCCACGACGCCAAATGACGACCGGGACGCCGAATGATCACCCGGTCGGCGCCCGGAGCACCCACTCGCCCGAAACTCCGTTGCCCGCCCGTCCCGCGGATGCTGGAGTGGCGTAATGGATCACGCAGCGGTACTGGCACTGTTCGACCGGGACATGCGCGAGGGCGCGCGCCCCTTCGGCCTCGACTCCGTGGTGGAGCGCGTCCCGGGGGTGGTGCGGCACGTCGGACCCGAGAAGGGCTGGAACGGGGTGCTCTGGTCCGACCTCTCGGAGGCCGACGCGGACGCGGCGATCGCCGAGCAGGTGCGCCATTTCACCAGCCTGGGCCTGGAGTTCGAGTGGAAGCTGTACGGGCACGACCGGCCCGTCGATCTGGGCCGGCGGCTGCGCGCGGCCGGCTTCACGGCCGAACCCGAGGAGACGCTGATGATCGCCGAGGTCGGCGAGCTGGACCTCGACGTCCGGCCGCCGCAGGGCATCGAGCTGCGGCCTGTCACCGACGCGGCGGGCGTCGACCTCGTGGCCGACGTCCATGAGCAGGCCTTCGGCACGGACAGCTCCCGGCTCCGCCATCTGCTGCTGACCCAGCTCGCCGAGGAGCCGGACACCGTGGTCGCCGTCGTGGCCCTCGCCGACGACGTGCCGGTGAGCTCGGCCCGTATGGAACTCATCCCCGGCACACGGTTCGCGGGGCTGTGGGGCGGCGGCACGGCCGAGGCCTGGCGCGGCCGCGGCATCTACCGCGCCCTGGTCGCCCACCGCGCCCGTATCGCCGCCGACCGCGGCTACCGCTACCTCCAGGTCGACGCCTCAGACGAGAGCCGCCCCATCCTCGACCGGCTCGGCTTCGCCCCACTGACGACGACCACGCCGTACGTGCACCCCATCGCACGGCTGTGACGACGCCGCCTCACAGATCGAGCTGGTACTCCACCGCCTTGTGCGTGGGCAGATAGCCGAGCGTGTCGTTGATGCCGCGCATGTGTGCGTTGCTGTCGGCCGTGTCCGTGAGCAGGCCGCCGAGTTCCGGGTGGTGTTCACGGGCCTGCCGGATGGACTGTGCCTTCATCCAGAGGCCGAGACCGTGGCCTCGGTGTTCGGGCAGCACGCCGGTCCCGTAGTGCTGTGCGTCTCCCCGGCCGTCGCCGGGAACGACGAGTTCGGAGAAGCCTGCGACCGACCCGTCCGTGGTGTCCACCACGGCGACGGTGTGCAGGAGTTCGCCCCGCTTGGCGATCGCCTCGGCGGCCGAGAGTACCCGGTCCACGTCCCAGACGACCGTGCCGTAGTCGGTGCCGTCCATCGGCATGTCGTCCATGGCCCGGCGCGAGTGGGCGAAGGTGAGGGCCAGTTCGGGCGGTACCGTGCCGTCCCACTGGACCAACCGGTAACCCTCATGGGGCTGTTCGACGATCTCGTCGATCCGGTGGAGGTCGGCGTCGGCCAGTGGGAGCCGGGCGTACGTCAGCGCCAGCACCCTGCGGAAACCGCGCGCCGCCAGAAAGAGATCGCCGGAGGAACCGGCCTCTGTCTGGGCGAGAACGGAGCGGCGCCCCTCATCCCGGGCCGCCGCGACGGCCGCGTCCAGAAGGCCGGCGCCGACACCGCGCCGGCGCTCCGTCCGGTGCACGGCGATCTCCAGTTCGGCGAGATGCTCCTGCCCTTCCTTGGTGAACAGCCGCAGAAAGGCGGATCCGACCGGCGCCCCCTCGTCGTCGGACGCGAGCCACGCCAGACGGCGGCTCGACGCGCTGGGCTGGGGGTCGGTGAGCGCGGTGATGCGGTGCGGCAAGGTGTCTCCGTCACGGTTGAGGTGCGGTGCGGGCTGCGGGGGGAAACCCGCAGACGCTAGCCGTGACGGAGATCGACCTGCAACAGCTTTTCGTACTGCGACGCGCCATGCGGTTGACGGCGGACGCCTCGTGGAGCGCCGGTGTGCGGTGCGCCGCGGTCTGTCGTGGTCAGCGGCGCCCTGCCTTCGACCGGTCAAGGGCCGCGACACCGAGCGCCGCGAGTCCGATCTGGATCAGCCACTCGATCCAGTCCACTCCGTTGGTGTCGGACACGTCGAACGCGTTGGCCAGCGCCGATCCTATGAGCGCGGCCACGATGCCGACCGCGATCGTCCACAGAATGCCGATGCGCTGACGGCCCGGAACAACGAGCCGGCCCAGCACACCGATGATGATGCCGATCACGATGGCACTGATGATGCCCGAGATCTCCATCTCAGCCCCTCTTCGCCCCTCTTCGTCATACTCCTTACGTCTACAAGTGCCCCGTCGGCGTGAGTGCAGTCCGGGCGGTTTCTCTCAGCCGGCGCCGTTTCCGGTCCAGCCGGTGACGTCCAGTACCTCGCGCGCGATGTCGATCACCTCGCGGTCGTCCGTGACCACCCGTACGGTGTCCGCGGGCGCCCGTTCCTCCAGCAGCCGGGCCTTGTTCGCGCTGCCCCGCAGCTCCTGTTCCAGCTCGGAGCCCAGCTCGCGCCCCTTCAGCCGTTTGGCCGCGGTGGCGTCGGAGGCGGTGAGGAGCACCCGTACGAGCCGTACGTTCTCGCCCATGGCCCGCTCGAACATGCCCGCGGCCTCGGTCAGCACGCTCACGGTGTTCGTGTAGATCAGGCGCCGGTGGCCGAGCTCGGCGAAGTTCCCCCACACCGCCGCCAGATTGCGTTCGGTGATCCCTGCCCGGTGCGGATCGTCCTCCGGCGCCGGATGCACCTGCCCCATGAAGTCGCCCTCCAGCACGGCGTGGGCGACCTGCGCCCGCCGCAGCCGGGCCGAGACCTCCCAGCCCACTGTCGACTTCCCGACACCCGCGCGCCCACCGATGAGCAGAACCTCCGCATGATCCATGGGAGCAGCCTGCCAGCCGGGAGCGGGCTCCCGCGATCGAGAACCGCCCGAACGGTTACGCGGCGTCGCCGGTGAGGCTCCATGTCCGCAGGGCGATCTGCCGTCCGCGTGCCGTCCGCAGGACGGGCTCGTCGTCGGTGAGCGTGAAGCCGGTGGACCGGGCGACGGCGATGCTGGCCCCGTTCCCCTCCTCGATGCACAGCAGCACGCGCCGCGCTCCCGTGTGGCGCACCGCGTACTCCGAGAGGAGGCGGACGGCCCGGGAGGCAAGACCCCGGCCCCGGTGGGCGGCTCCGACCCCGTAGGCGATCTCGACGTCCCGCTCGTCGGCCTTGCTGCGGAACAGCAGCACCTCGCCCTGGGGCAGGACCCCGTCCGTGGTGATCGCGAGCTGCACCTTGCGTCCCTGCGCCCGCGCCTCCTGGGCCTCGCTGAGATAGACCTGCGCCGCCAACGAGTCGAACGGCGAGGCCACCGGCGTCCACCGTGCGATCTCCGGGTCGTCGTACAGCCCGACCAGGGCGGGGATGTCTTCCTCGGACCATTCGCGCAGGTGAATACCCTCTCCTTCGAGCCGCAGGTACGGAGGCGGGGCGAGTGTCGGCAGGCTGTCCATGAGGCGATCCTGCCTCGCGCGCGGACGGGCGGCCAAGGGCGCGTGAGTGTCGCTCACCGCACGACGGAGCGCCCCAGATCGGCGAGCCCCAGGTCGGGAGCGGTCGCGCGGCGCACGGCCTCGCGGATCACCGACACGGGATCGTCCTGGTGGTAGATCCGCTCCGACGGCTCGATGCCGTCCAGGAACTCCTGGTAGCGCACCGCGTACGCGAGATGCGCGAGCGGCTCGGCGACGGTCAGGGCGCGGGCCGGATCGCTGCCCGGCACCTGCTCCAGCCACGCGTCCGCCCAGACGCGCGCGGCTCCCGCTCGTACGTCCTCGGGAAGGAAGTCGTGCACGC
The DNA here is from genome assembly GCF_042715345.1 of Streptomyces sp. NPDC058697. Taxonomy (NCBI): domain Bacteria; kingdom Bacillati; phylum Actinomycetota; class Actinomycetes; order Kitasatosporales; family Streptomycetaceae; genus Streptomyces; species Streptomyces sp. NPDC058697. The sequence continues at coordinate 54,842 of NZ_JBHXSU010000004.1, read as the reverse complement.
GCAGCGCGTCCAGGACCGGGTTGCCCCAGTGCGCGTCGGCGAAGTCGACGACCACCGGCGGCCCGCCGTCGCTGCGCCAGTTGCCGGGGTGGAAGTCACCGTGCACGACCGTGTCAGGCAGCCCGCACTCGTCGAGCAGCCGCCAACGGTCCGTCAACTCCCGTGCCACGTCGCGCTCCTGGGCGGTCAGCTCGGCGGAGACGGGGCCGTCGAGCAACTCCCGGACCCGCTCGGCGAAGACGGACGTACGACGGTCCGGCAGGCTCGCGGGCCGTTCCTCTGGTCGTACCGCGAGGGCCGCCTGCGCCGCGACGAAGCGCCGCACTCCGGAGGCGGCGGTGTCCGCAGACGCCTTCCAGCAGTCCTCGCCGGGGATGTGCTCCATCAGGAGGCGCCCGTCGGCCGAGCCGAGGACGGTCGGGACCAGACCCGGATCGACGCGGGCGAACGTGGCGATGACCTCCGCCTCGTCCGAGGCGAAACGCGGAGTGGCCTTGAGCCAGACCGGACCCCGGTCGGTGGGCAGCCGGAAGAGCCCGGCCAGGTTCCAGGTGCGGCGCTGCTCCACCGGCCCGGTCACCGGCCTGCCTCTCCCGGCCAGCGTGCGCGTCGACCAGTCGAGCAGCTCCCGGAGTCCGTCGATCCGCGCCCAGGGCGCCCGCAGCGGGTCGAGCCCGTACAACATCCCTGGATCCGCCGGGAGTTGGAGCAGTACGCCCGGGCGCTCCAATGCCTCGACGTGGTACGTCACATGGCCGTCGCGCCCGCCCTCCCCGCCGTCGACAGACAGTAGGCGGACCACCAACACCCGCACCCCGAGCGCCTGTTGAAGGCGCTGAACGACCGGCTCGACCTCGGACCACCACGGTACGTCGACGGAGAAGGGGCCGACGGCGCCGAGAAAGTCCTCACCCGACGTCACCCACGCACTGAAAGTTCGGCTCACCGCGACAGTCTGAGCGAGCCGCCCGCCCGCGGCCAGCGAATATCGCCGGGGTACCCCGGATGGCAGACGGCACAAGACGGGACGGCAGGCGGCACCGACGGGATGGCAAAGGCGGCACCGGACGCGACGGTGGACAGCGCCGGGCGATTGACATGCAGGCAATTGCCTGCATAACGTTGAGTGTGCGATCGGACGAGGAACCAGAGCCGGAGGGTGGGCCAGTGCCGGGCAAGGGCGCGGAGACGGACCAGGTCTTCAAGGCCCTGGCCGACGGGACGCGCAGACGGCTGCTCGACAGGCTGCACGAGCACAGCGGACAGACGCTGGGAGAGCTGTGCGAGCACATCGACATGACCCGCCAGTCGGTCACCCAGCACTTGGCCGTCCTGGAGGCGGCCAACCTGGTCAGCACGGTGCGGCGGGGCCGGGAAAAGCTGCACTACCTCAACCCCGTACCGCTCCACGAGATCCAGGAGCGCTGGATCGACAAGTTCGAGCGCCCGCGCCTGCGCGTGCTCAGTGCGGTCAAACGACGAGCCGAGGAAGACATGAGCGACAAGCCGACATTCGTGTACGTCACCTACATCGCCAGTACGCCCGAGAAAGTCTGGGACGCGCTCACCGACGCCGACCTGACGGCCTCGTACTGGGGCCACAGCAACGTCTCCGAGGACTGGCGCCCCGGATCCCGGTGGGAGCACCGGCGCATCGACGGATCGGGGATCGCCGACGTGGTCGGCACCGTCGTGGAGAGCGAGCGGCCCACCCGGCTGGTGGCCACCTGGGCCGCGCCCGAGGACGAGGGGCAGGAGGACAAGTACTCCAGGGTCACCTACGACATCCGGCCGCACGGCGGGATCGTCCGGCTCACCGTCACGCACGAGGACCTCGCCGACGAGACCGCGGTCAAGGAGGTGTCGGCCGGCTGGCCCGCCGTCCTCGCCAACCTGAAGTCGCTCCTGGAGACCGGCAGCCCGCTGCCGCAGGAGCCGTGGCTGGTGCCGTAGCGCCGAGACTCCGCCCGGCCCGGCGTGCGTCGGCCGGCCCGCGGTGTGTGGACGCGCGGACCGGCCGACGGTCCTCATCGGTGCAGACGTCCTGCTACGTCTGCGATGTGCTCTTCGCGGACGTGGCCGCGCAGATGAACCCCAGCACCACGGCGAGAACGCCGATGATGATGTTGTTGAGCACGACGCCCGCGTCGGGGCTCTCGCCGACGATCCACGGCGAGATGATCATCCACGTACCCATCGCGCACATGGCCCAGCTCAGGCCGTACATCCGGGTCGGGGTGGTGGTGAATCCGAGGGCCAGGACGCCTATCGCGATGCCCATGATGAGGTTGTGCGTCACGAGTGCGGGCTGGCTGGTCGTGTAGTGGAGTATCCACGGGGAGGTGGCGCAGTACAGACCGAGCAGGAACACCGGTCCGTCCACGAGCGCCACATCGCGACCACCGAGCATGCGGGCGTAGCGATCCCGCATTTCGGATACATCAGGGTGGCTGGCTATGTCACCTCTGGTGTTCGAGACGTTGGCCATGACTCGACTCCTTTGTCTCTGCAGGCCTGACCGCGACTGTGCGGTTTGCGGTAGACGCCGCGTATGTACATTCTGCTCTTATTTTTTCTTTATGTGTAGAGGTGAGCGGGTCGGAGGAGGCGGGAGTTGAGTAGTCCGTACGCAGACAGTGACGCAGCCGGTACAGCCCGCGTCGGGCATGGCTCTTGACCGTCCCCAGCGGCCAGCCGGTGCGCTGGGCGATCTGGGCCTGGGTGAGGTCCTCGTAGAACGTCAGCCGCAGGACCCGTTGCTGGGCCGAGGGCAGCCTCGCCATCTCCCGCCGGATCAGGATCCGGTCGAGGACCGCTTCGGGCTGATTGTCCGCGGGATCGCCGAGCACCAGGACGGCTCCCGCCCGGGCGACGAGCTCCGCGTGGCGCGTCCTGGCCGCCAGCGCGTCGGCGATCCTGTGTTTGGCGATGCCCACGATCCAGGCCGCGACCGCGCCGCGTTCGGGCCGGTAACCGTGACGGCCGCGCCACACCCCCAGGAAGACCTGCTGGGTGACGTCCTCGGCGTCCCTCGCGTCGCCCAGCGCACGCCGGGCGAGCGTGTGGACCAGCGCGGACCACCTGTGGTGGACGGCGGCCAGAGTGGCCTCGTCGCCGTCGGCCAGGCGGCGGGCCAACTCCTCGTCGGTGAGCGGCTCCTGGTCGCTGAACGACTCCTTCGAACGAACCCATGAGGGGGTATCACCCTCCACCGGGACCACCGGCGGTTCGGGCATCGCACGTCCGGTCATGACCATGGCTCCTCACGTCGTGCCCCGGTGCGGCCATCGTCGGAGCCGGGCCGTGAGGTGATCAATGCGCATCGATTCTGCGTCGTATAGTCGGCCCATGTACGAGCCGACGGGCGGGCGGAACCGCCCGGACGACACCTCTCCGAACGCGGTCGAGGCGGCCGGTACGGGCATGACGACCGGGACAGTGGCCCGCCGGCTCGGGGTGTCGCCGACCACGCTGCGCTCGTGGGACCGTCGCTACGGCCTGGGCCCCGCCGTCCGCGCCGACGGACGCCACCGCCGCTGGACGAGCCGGGACGTCGCGATGCTGGAGGCGATGTGCCGGCTGACCTCCGCCGGGGTCCCGCCCGCCGAGGCGGCGCGCGCCGCGATGCGGAGGGCTGTCGACGAGAGGGCCGTCAACGCGGCGACTCCGAATGGCTCGAAAGAGGGGCACGCCGCAGAGAAGGCCGCCAAGGAGACGATCGGCTCGCCCTCGCCCTTGCCCGACCGGACCGACGATGAGAGCCAACTCGCCGACCACGAGCGCCCACTCGCCGACGGCAACCGGCAACCCACGGCGGGCCTGCGGCTCCCCGGCGACCTCCGCAAGGAGTGCCGTGGACTGGCCCGGGCCGCTGTCCGGCTCGACGCCCCGGCCGTGGACGGCCGGTTGACGTCGGCCGTCGAGCGTTACGGCCTCACGGTCGCCTGGCAGGACGTGATGGTTCCGACGCTGCATGCCGTCGGCCGCAGATGGGAGTCGTCCGGCGACCGCTATGTCGAGGTCGAGCACCTGCTGTCCTGGCACATCTCCACCACGCTCCGCCGGGTCACCCCGGCCCCGCGACCGTGCACGCCGGAGACCGCCGCGGGGCCGGTGCTCCTGGCCTGCGTACCCGGCGAGCAGCACACCCTGCCGCTGGAGGCGCTCAACGCCGGACTCGCCGAACACGGCCTGCCCACCCGGATGTTCGGCGCGGCCGTGCCCGCGGAGGCGCTCACCGCGGCGGTACGGCGCCTGGGGCCCTCGGCCGTCGTCCTGTGGGCCCAGGCACGCTCCACGGCGAGCGTCCCGCTGGCCCGCCACCTGGCCGCCACGCACTGGGGCGTGAAGGGAGCCCGCAGACATCCGACGCTCGTGCTGGGCGGCCCGGGATGGGCAGGGCGATCGGCGCAGGGCATGCTCCGGCCGCCGAGCCTGCATGACGCACTGGCCGTCCTCACGGCTCGCTACGAGAACAGCGTGCCGGGCCCGGCGGGCTGACGGCTCTGCGGAATGGCGGGTCGGCGGCTTGACGGACCGGTGGATCCTCAAGCCCGCCCGCGAGCATGTCTGAAACGGGCCAGCCCGTCGGTGAGTTCGACGATCGGGCCGGGATAGTCGTAGGCGGCGCGTTCGAGCCCCTTGAGTTTCCACGGCTCGTGCACGGCAGCCCCGTCGAGCCCTTCGAGTTCGGGCACCCAGCGCCTGACGTACGCGCCGGCGGGGTCGTACCGCTTGCCCTGGAGGACCGGATTGAGGACCCGGTTGGGCCGGGTGTCGGTGCCGGTTCCCGCCACCCACTGCCAGTTGAGCTGGTTGTTCGCGATGTCGCCGTCCACCAGCAGGTCGAGGAAGTGACGGGCGCCGACCCGCCAGTCGACGTACAGCGTCTTCGTGAGGAAGCTCGCGGTCGGCAGGCGTCCCCGGTTGTGCATCCAGCCCTCGTACCGCAGTTGGCGCATGGCCGCGTCGACGACGGGATAACCGGTCCGCCCCTCCTTCCACGCATCGATGTCCCGCGCGGCTGACGCCGGTGACCGCCACAGGTCGCGCCGGGTGCGGTAGTCCGTCGTGGCGGCGTCCGGCCGCGCGGCAAGCACCTGATGGTGGAAGTCCCGCCACGCGAGCTGCCGTACGAACGCCTCGGCGCCCGGTCCGTCCGCCTTCCGCGCCCGGTGGACGAGCTCGACGGGGGACAGCGTGCCGAAGTGCAGGTGCGGGGAGAGGCGCGAGGTGGCGTCCCCCGGCAGGTCGTCGTGGCGGTCCTCGTACGAGCCGAGCCCGCCCCGCACCCAGGCCGTGAGCCGTTTCCTGCCCTCTGCTTCGCCGCCTGCGGCCAGCCCCTCCGACAGTCCGGACAGATCCTCACGCCGGGGGAGTGCTTCCGAACCGATGCCCTCCAGTACGGGCACGGCGCGGGGTGCGCCGAGCACATCACGCAAGTGCTGGCGCGCCCAGTGGCGGAAGTACGGCGTGAAGACGGCGAAGTGGTCCGAGGCGGCCGGGGTAACGGTCCCCGGTGCCAGCGCGGTGATCACCGTGTCGTGGACGTGCAGCCGGCGCCCCTCCGACTCCAGGGCGGTGCGCAGCCGTTCCTCGCGAAGGTGGGCGTAGGCGCTCGCACCGGCCGCGATGTGCACATCGTCGGCGTCCGTCTCAGTGACCACCTTGCACACCTGGTCGACGACGTCGCCGGTCCTGAACACGAGGCGGCCGCCGCGCGCACGCAGTCCCGCGTCGAGATCCCGCAGACAGTCGGCGAGGAACGCCAGCCGGTTGGGAGCGGCGAATCCGGCCTCGTCGACGGCCCGGTCACGGACGAACAGGGGTACCACCGCGCTGGAGCCGTCGAGCGCCGCGCGGAGCGGCGGATGATCGTGCAGCCGCAGGTCGGAGGTGAACAGGACGACCGAGACGTTCATGGCATGACTCCGGAATTGCGGGACGGGCGGAGGAGCGGAGGGGAGGAGCGGAGAGGAGGAGCGGAGGGGACGGGGCGGGACAGGAAGGGACGATGGGCGTCAGCCACCGGGCGTGCCGAGCCGCGCGGCAGCGGGCTCCGTCCTGGCCGCGGTCCGTGCGATGTTGCGGGCCATGCCGCCGAACACGACCGCGTGGAACGGCGACACGCTCCACCAGTAGGCGTGGCCGAGCAGCCCGTGCGGATGGAAGAGGGCGCGCTGGCGGTAACGGACACGGCCGGCCTCGTCCGTGTCGACGTACATCTCCAGCCACGCGAGACCCGGCAGCCGCATCTCCGCGCGCAGCCGCAGCAGGCGCCCCCGTTCGATCTCCTCGACCCGCCAGAAGTCGAGCGAGTCGCCGACCCGCAGGCGTGCCGCGTCGCGGCGTCCTCGGCGCAGGCCCACCCCGCCGACCAGCCGGTCCAGCCAACCGCGCACGGCCCAGGCGAGGGGGAAGGAGTACCAGCCGTTGTCACCGCCGATGCCCTCGATGACCCGCCACAGGGCTTCGGGCGGGGCGTCGACCGTCAGCTCGCGGCGGTCCGTGTAGAGGCTGCCGCCCGCCCAGTCGGGGTCGGTGGGCAGCGGGTCGCTCGGGGCACCCGGCACCGAGGCGGACGACCAGCGCGTGGCGACCCGCGCCTCCCGGACGCGTTGCAGGGCCAGCCGCACCGACTCCTCGAAGCCGATCGGCCCGCCCGGCGGGTCGGGCACATGCCGGGCGATGTCGTGCTCGTGGCAGACGACCTCGTGGCGCAGCGACTCGGTGAGCGGGCGTGCGATGGAGTTCGGTACGGGCGTGACCAGCCCGACCCAATGGCTGGAGAGCCGGGGCGTCAGGACGGGCACCGGCACGATCAGCCTTCGGGGCAGACCCGCGACCGCCGCGTATCTGACCATCATCTCCCGGTACGTCAGGATCTCCGGGCCGCCGATGTCGAAGGCCCGGCTGACGTCCTCCGGCATCCGTGCTGCGCCCACCAGCGTGCGCAGCACGTCCCGTACCGCGATGGGCTGGATCCGCGTACGGACCCAGCTCGGAGTGACCATCACCGGCAGGCGCTCGGTGAGGTAGCGCAGCATCTCGAAGGAGGCCGAACCCGAGCCGATGATGACCGCCGCGCGCAGCACGGTCGTCGGCACCCCGGAGTCCAGCAGGACGCGGCCGACCTCGGCCCGGGACCGCAGATGCGGTGACAGCTCCTCCTCCGGCACCCCGGCGGGAGTGAGTCCGCCCAGATAGACGATCCGGCGTACGCCGGCCGCGCGGGCCCGCTCCCCGAAGGTGCGCGCCGCCCTGCGGTCGGTCTCCTCGAAACCCTTGCCCGTGCCGAGCGCGTGCACCAGGTAGTAAGCGACGTCGATGTCCCGCATCGCCGCGGCGACGGACTCGGGGTCCGTGACGTCCCCGCGCACCACCTCGACGTCGCCCGCCCACTCATGGTCGCGGAGGGCGCCGGGGGAGCGGGCCATACAGCGCACCCGGTGGCCGGCGGCAAGGAGCTCCGGGACGAGCCGGCCGCCGATGTACCCGGTCGCGCCCGTCACCAGGCACCGCAGTCCGCCTTCGGCGACGTCACCGCTCATGAGTTCTCAGCCTTCCGTGTCGTTGTCCCCCTCCTGAACACTTCCCTGGTGAAGGCCCCTTTGGATGCGCCGACCGGGCCACTGGGGCCATCCGGGTCGCGGGCGTCGGCACATGTCCGCGCAGATCGGGGGCAGACGAAGTCCAGGAAGAGACTCGTTGGTCGATGCTGGAGGTGGCTGCCGTCATGGGCGCGAAGGTGCTGGAGCGGTTTCCCGCGGGAGCCCCGCGCGGATCGTGGCCCGCGGAGGAGTACGCGGCACGGCGTCGCGCCGAGGGGCAGCCCGCGGCGGTCGTGATGGACCTGAAGTCGGACGCCTTCCTCGTGGTGGTCCCGGCGCGCGACGAGGACTGATCCCGTACCGGCGGGTGCCGCCTCAGGCCCTAGTCCGGCGGGCGTCGCGTCACGGCCGGCCGGTCACCGTTCCCCCGAGTGCCGCCGCCCGGGCCACGAAGGCCTCGTGCAGATCGTGGGCGGCCCGCGGCACCGAGTCGGCCTTGCGCCGCTGCAGCATCAGCAGCACCCGCGTCGAGTCGTCGGACAGCGGACGGCAGACGATCGAGCCCTGCCGTTCCAGCGGATCGTCGATCACGCTGAAGTCGGGCAGCACCGTGGCACCCAGCCCTTCCGCCACCATCAGCTTGCCCATCTCCGCGCCGTCGGTGGAGTAGGAGAAGGACGGCTCACGGTCGCCCAGCAGCCGGTGGACGTATCGATGCATCACATAACCGGAGCGCATCGCGATGAGCGGTTCGGCGAGCAGGTCGGACACGGACACCACCGGGAGCGACGCGAGCGGACTGTCGGGCCGCACGCACACCACCGGCCGCCCGCGCAGCAGCTCCGTGGAGTCGAAGTCGGCGGCCACGTCGTCACCCTCCAGATGGTTCACCAGACCGAGGTCGAAGCCGCCCTCCAACAGGGTCCGGTGGATCTCCGACTGTTGGGTGCCGACCACCTCCACCTGCGTCGCCGGATGCGTCGCGCGGAACTCCCGTACGGCCGGAATGAGCAGCGGCACCGTCGCCGCGTTCACCGTGCCGACGCGCACCATGCGACTGATGCGGTGCTGCTCGCCCGCCGCGCCCCGCAGCCGGTCCACCGCGTCGAGGACGTTGATGATGTGCGGCAGCAGCTCCCGGCCCTCCGCGCTCATCTTCGCGCCCGACCGCTTGCGCTCCAGTAGGTCGACCCCGAGTTCACGCTCCAGATTCCGTACGGTCTCGCTCAACGCGGGCTGGGACAGGTGGAGTTCCTCGGCGGCCCGGCGCAGTGAACCGAGGCGGGTGACGGCCGTGATGTATTCCAGCTGCTCTATTCGCACCCCAGCAGAATGCTGCGCGCGCACCGCCCTGTTCAAGGGCTGCCCTGTCACGCCTTCGTGAAATTCGCCGGTCCGCGATGCGAGACCGATCGGGTATTCCTTGACGGTCCCGACCGACGGCTGCCACGATCGAGAACATGATGATGCGACTGGACCTCACGCGGCGACGCCATGTCGACCTTGCGCGTGTCTCCAGTGCCGCCTGTTGCTCCGCGGCCTGATCCACCGGATCCGCTGCGCCTCTCACCCCCTCTTCTCCGACGCCCATGGCTGCCGTGAAGCCGTGAGTCGCTTTCCGCCGCCCGAATTCGGCAGACGCACCGCCTCTCGCCGAATTCGGCCTGCCTGAATTCCCCGCAACAGGAGTTCCGCATGCCTGCCGAAAACCCGTCCGCAGACCCCGTCCGCTTCGCCTACTGGGTGCCCAATGTCAGCGGCGGCCTGGTCACCAGCAAGATCGAGCAGCGCACCGACTGGGGCTACGAGTACAACCGCGAACTCGCCGTCCTCGCCGAGAACAACGGCTTCGACTACGCCCTCAGCCAGGTCCGCTACATGGCCAGCTACGGCGCCGAGTTCCAGCACGAATCGACCAGCTTCAGCCTCGCCCTGCTGCTCGCCACCCAGCGCCTGAAGGTCATCGCCGCCGTCCACCCCGGCCTGTGGCACCCGGGCGTCCTCGCCAAACTCGGCGCCACCGCCGACCACCTGTCGAACGGGCGCTTCGCCGTCAACGTCGTATCCGGCTGGTTCAAGGGCGAGTTCACCGCCCTCGGCGAGCCCTGGCTGGAGCACGACGAGCGCTACCGCCGCTCCGAGGAGTTCATCCAGGCCCTGCGCCAGATCTGGACCGAGGACCACACCGAACTCGCAGGGGACTTCTACCGGTTGCGCGACTTCTCCCTCAAGCCCAAGCCCCTCAACACCGTCGAGCGACCGCACCCCGAGATCTTCCAGGGCGGCAACTCCACCGCCGCCCGCGCGATGGCCGGCCGGGTCTCCGACTGGTACTTCTCCAACGGCAAGGACTTCGACGGGGTCGTCGAACAGCTCGCGGACGTACGGGCATCGGCAGCCCAAGTCGGCCGCACCGCACCGAAGTTCGGCCTCAACGGCTTCCTGATCGCCCGCGACACCGAGGCCGAGGCCCGCGAGACCCTCCGCGAGATCGTCGCCCACGCCGACCGCGAGGCCGTCGAGGGATTCGGCGCCGCCGTGAAGCAGGCCGGACAGTCCGCCGCGGACGGCAAGGGCATGTGGCAGGACTCCTCCTTCGAGGACCTCGTCCAGTACAACGACGGCTTCCGTACGGGGCTGATCGGCACCCCGGAACAGATCGCCGAGCGGATCGTCGCGTACAAGCGCCTCGGCGTCGACCTTCTGCTGCTCGGCTTCCTCCACTACCACGAGGAGGTCGAGTACTTCGGCCGCCGCGTGCTCCCCCTCGTGCGCGAACTGGAAGCCCAACTCCCGGACACCGAGCCGGAGTCCGCCCCCGTCCACGCGTGAGCGCCCGCTTCTTCACTCCGAGGCACCTCCCGCACGGAGGCGCCCCTCGTCCCGAAAGAGGACCCATGGCCACCGTCCTGTCCGTCTCCGGCAGCCCCTCCGCCTCCTCCCGCACCAACCGGCTTCTGCGCCACCTGGACAACCGGCTGACCGCGCAGGGTCACGAGGTGGTCCCGCTCGACGTCCGTACGATCCCCGCCGATGCCCTGCTCGGCGCCGACTTCAGGCATCCGGCGATCGTCGAGGCCACCGCGCTCTTCGACCGCGCCGACGGCATCGTCATCGGCACCCCCGTCTACAAGGCCGCCTACTCCGGCGTCCTCAAGGCGTTGCTCGACCTGCTCCCGCAATACGCCCTCACCGGCAAGACCGTGCTGCCGCTGGCCACCGGTGGCACCACCGCACATGTGCTGGCCATCGACTACGCCCTGCGCCCGGTGCTCAGCTCCATGGGCGCCCGGCACATCGTCCAGGGCTGGTTCACCCTCGACAAGGACATCGCGGTCGGCGAGGACGGCGGACTCACCGTGGCCCCCGCGGCCGCCGAGGCACTGACCCAGGTGCTCGACCAGTTCTCCGAGGCCCTCGGCCGTACGCCGATCCTGGCCGCGGCGGGCTGACCATGTCGGCCAAGATCATCACCGGTGATGCCGAGGCCCTGACCGTCGCCGCCGCACTGGCCGACGAGTTCCGGGCCGAGGCCTCCCGACGGGACGCCGAACGCAGGCTTCCCCGCGAGGAGTTGGACCGGCTCTCCGACTCCGGCCTGCTCGCCGCCACCGTGCCCGCCGAGCACGGCGGCGCCGACGTACGCCAGGAGACCCTCGCCGAGATCTTCCGGCTCCTCGCCTCGGCCGACGCCAGCCTCGCCCAGATCCCCCAGAGCCATTTCGTCTACGTCAATGTGATCCGCCGTCAGGGAACCCCGGAGCAGCGGGCGTTCTTCTTCAGCGAGGTGCTGGCGGGGCGACGCTTCGGCAACGCCCAGTCGGAGGCCGGCACGAAGCACGTCCAGGACATCCGCACCCGACTGGAGCCGGCCCCGGACGGTTCGTACGTCCTCACCGGGGTCAAGCACTACTCCACGGGCGCCCTCTTCGCCGACTGGATCCCCGTCCTCGCCCGCGCCGAGGACGACAACCTGCACGTCGCGTACGTACCCCGGGACGCCGAAGGCCTCACGGTCGTCGACGACTGGGACGGCATGGGCCAGCGCACCACCGCCAGCGGCACCGTCGGGCTCGACGCCGTACCCGTGCCCGCCGACCGGGTCCTCCCGCACCACCTCACCTTCCAGGGCCCCCAACTCCACGGCGCGGTCGCCCAGTTGCTGCACGCCGCCATCGACGCCGGGATCGCGGCGGGCGCACTCGCCGAGGCCGTGGAGTTCGTCCGAACGAAGAGCCGCCCGTGGTTCGAGAGCGGTGTCGAGTCCGCCGCCGAGGATCCGCTGCTCATCCAGCGCTTCGGAGAGCTCGCCATTCAGGTGCGGGCCACCGAGGCACTGCTCGGCGCGGCGGCCCGGGCGGTCGACACGGCCCGCGCCGACCTCACGGAGACCTCGGCGGCCGAGGCGTCCATCGCCGTGGCCGCCGCGAAGGCGCACGCCGCGAGGACCGCCGTCGAGGTGTCGGGCGCACTCTTCGAGGTGTCCGGCACCAGGTCCGCCCTCAACTCCCTCAATCTGCACCGGCATTGGCGTGACGCCCGCACCCACACACTGCACGACCCGGCCCGCTGGAAGATCCAGCACATCGGCCGGTACGTACTGAACGGCACGCTGCCTCCACGGCACGGACTGCTCTGATACCGGGCTCTTCCGAGACCGGGCTCCCCCGAGACGGAAAGGCCGTCCACAGCACCCCGCCGTCCACGGCACCCCACCAGCACCCGCCCCGATCGGAGAACGGACCCGTGTCCCTCACCTTCCACTGGTTCCTGCCCACCAACGGCGACAGCCGCCATGTCGTCGGCGGCGGCCACGGCACCCCGGCCACGGTGTCCGGCCGGGACCGGCCGCCGACGGTCGCCTATCTCAGCCAGATCGCCCGCGCCGCGGAGGATCTGGGCTTCGTCGGAGCGCTCACGCCCACCGGCGCCTGGTGCGAGGACGCCTGGCTGACCACCGCGATGGTCAGCCAGAACACCGAGCGGCTGAAGTTCCTGGTCGCCTTCCGGCCGGGCTTCGTCTCCCCGACGCTCGCCGCGCAGATGGCGTCCACCTTCCAGCGCCAGTCCGGCGGACGGCTCCTCCTCAACGTCGTCACCGGCGGCGAGAGCCACGAGCAGCGCGCCTACGGCGACTTCCTCGACAAGGACGCCCGCTACCGCCGTACCGGCGAATTCCTGCAGATCGTCCGGGACCTGTGGGAGGGCAAGACCGTCGACCTGTCCGGTGAGTTCCTCCAGGTCGAGGACGCCCGCCTCGCCCGCGTCCCCGACCCGGTCCCCGAGATCTACTTCGGCGGATCCTCGCCCATCGCGGGCGAGGTCGCGGCCAAGCACGTGGACGTGTACCTCACCTGGGGCGAACCGCCCGCACAGGTCGCCGAGAAGATCGCGTGGGTCCGCGCGCTGGCCGAGAAGGAGGGCCGCAGCGTCCGCTTCGGCATCCGGCTGCACGTCATCACCCGCGACACCTCCGAGCAGGCGTGGGCGGAGGCGGACCGGCTGCTGGCCGGGTTCGACCCGGAGACCGTGAAGTCCGTACAGGCCGGTCTCGCCCGCAGCGAGTCCGAGGGCCAGCAGCGGATGCTCGCCCTGCACGGCGGCGGCAACCTCCCCCACTCTCGGCTTCGCTCGAGCGGGGGGACCCCCACCGGCCTGGAGATCCACCCCAACCTCTGGGCCGGCATCGGCCTCGTGCGCGGCGGCGCGGGCACCGCCCTGGTCGGCAGCCACGACGAGGTCGCCGAACGGATCAAGGAGTACCAGGCCATCGGCATCGAGGAGTTCGTCCTGTCCGGCTACCCGCACCTGGAGGAGGCGTACTGGTTCGGCGAGGGCGTCCTGCCCCGGCTCGCCGCGCAGGGCCTGTGGCGGCACCCGTTCGCCGAGCGGCCGGCCCCCGCGGCACAGGTGCCGTTCGCGAGCTGAGGTTCCGGGGCGCAGTCGTCGCCCGGCGCCCCGGAATGCCGTTGCCCTGCGCCCCCGGAACGCCGCCACCTCGCACCCGCGAAAATCGCTGTACGCAGCCGCCCCCCGGGTGATGACCTTGTGTGAGCCGCCCGGCTCGCACAAGGCAGCGAGGCGGCGAGGAGAGGGGCGACGCCGTGACCGCCAAGAACAACATCCTGCTGTCCGGCATTGTCGGCTCCACCGCCTATGGCCTGGCCCACCAGGGCTCGGACGTGGACCGCCTCGGCATGTTCGCCGCCCCCACCGACGACCTCCACGGCCTGCACCCGCCGAAGGAGTCCCACGTCACGACCAAGCCGGACAGCACCCTCCACGAGGCGGCCAAGTGGTGCCGACTCGCCCTGCGCGGCAACCCGACGGTCACCGAACTGGTGTGGCTGCCCGACGAGTTGTACGAGGTCCGCACCCCGCTGGGTGACGAACTCATCGGCATCCGCACCACGTTGCTGTCCGCGAAGCGCGTCCGCGACGCTTATCTCGGGTACGCCACCCAGCAGTTCAAGCGGCTCTACGACCGTGGCGACAGCTCGTTCTCCGCGGACACCCGCAAGCGCACTGCCAAGCATGCCCGACATCTGCGCCGCCTCTGCCACCAGGGCTTCGAGCTGTACGCCACCGGCCGCGTGAGTATCCGCGTCGAGAACCCGGAGGAGTACCACCGCTTCGGCGAACAGGTGGCAGCCGACGCCATGGCCGCGCTGCCCCTGCTCAAGCGGTACGAGGCGGCCTTCGACGAGACCCGGAGCGCCCTGCCGGAGCAGCCCGACGAGGCGCCCGTCGAGGCGTGGCTGCGCCGGGTCCGGGCTCACTACTACACGCCGGACCCCACACCGGCGCGTGCGCCCGCGCGGTGACCGAAAAGCTCTCTCGTGGGCGAGGCCGAGGGCTGAGGGCAGGGGACTGAGTACTGAGGTCCGACGACCTCGAACCGCGCCGTCGAGGCCGTATTCCGCGCGGAATACGGCCATGCGGTCGCCGTCCTCGTCCGCTTCCTCGGTGGCATCGACCTCGCCGAGGAAGCGGGCCGGGCCGTCGACCGGCCGCGCCGCGAGTCCACGCGTGAGCTCGGCGCGCCGAGGCGGCCCCGCCCTAGTCGACGCCCTCGATCTCGACGGCTACCGCGCCTTCCACGCCTTCCACGCCGTACGGGCCGACCTGCTGCGGCGCACCGGGCGGCCGACGGAGGCGGCAGCGGCGTACGAGGCGGCCATCGCCCTCACCGAGAACCTGGCCGAGCGCGCCCACCTGGAGCGCCGCAGGACGGAACTCCAGGTGGCGTGAGCCGCTGCACGCTCAACCTGGAGTGAGCCGCTACACGCTCAGTGCCTCCCGTACCGACCGCTCCGCCTCCTGACCGCCCTCGCCGAACGACGTGACGCGCCCGGCCTCCAGGACGTAGTACCGCTGCGCCGCCCGCATCGCGAAGCCGACGTGCTGTTCGACGAGGAGGACCGAGAGCCCGCCGCGGGCGGCCAGCGCGAGGATGGTCTCCTCGATCTCGGCCACGACCGAGGGCTGGATTCCCTCGGTCGGCTCGTCGAGGAGGAGAATCCGAGGCTCCGTCACCAGCGCCCGGGCGATGGCCAATTGCTGTCGCTGACCGCCGGAGAGCAGCCCGGCCCGCCGCCCCGACAGAGTCCTCAGCGCGGGGAACAGGTCGAGCGCCTCGTCGATCGCCGTCCTGCCGCGCTTGCGGCCGTCCGCGACCAGCTGGAGGTTCTCGGCCGTCGTGAGATGGGGGAAGGCCTGCTGGCCCTGCGGCACGTAGGCCATGCCGCGTGCCACGCGTTCGTGGGGCTTGCGGCGGGTGATGTCCTCGCCGTCGAGACGGATCGCACCGCTCGACGGGGTGAGCAGCCCAACTGCCGCCCGCAGCAGTGTGCTCTTGCCCGCGCCGTTGTGTCCGAGCACCGCGGCGACCCCGTCGTCAGGCACCTGCACGGAGACTCCGTGCAGGACGAGACTGCGGTGGTAGCCGACCCGTATGTCGTCGATCTCCAGCTTCATGTCCGCCTCACGCCTCCTGTTCCTGTACGGCCGCACTGGGCGCGACGCCACCCGCGGGCTCGGGCTCGTCCGGCAGGATCAACTCTGCGTCCTGGGCCGCCGCGTGGCCGAGGTACACCTCCTGCACCTTGGGATCGGCCTGCACCTCGGCCACCGTGCCCTCGCTCAGCACCTTGCCCGCGTGCAGCACACTGACGCTGCGCGCGAAGGACCGCATGAAGTCCATGTCGTGCTCGATGACGACCACGGTCCGCTCCTCGCTGATCCGCTCCAACAGCTCGCCCGTGGCCTGCCGTTCGTCGTGGCTCATCCCGGCGACCGGCTCGTCGAGCAGCAGCAGCCGTACGTCCTGCACGAGCAGCATGCCGATCTCCAGCCACTGCTTCTGCCCGTGCGCGAGCGTCCCGGCGGGGGAGTCGGCCAGCTCCGCGAGCCCGACCGTCTCCAGCGCACGCGCGACGGGCTCCGGCACGCCCTTGCGGCGCCGCAGCATCGTCAGCATGCCCCGTCCGGCACCGGCCGCGATGTCCAGGTTCTGAAGGACCGTCAACTCCTCGAAGACAGTCGCCGTTTGGAACGTGCGGCCGATCCCCGACCGGGCGATGGTGTGCACGCTCCGCCCCAGCAGCTCCGCGCCGCCGAAGAGCACGGAGCCCTCGGCCTTCACGAGACCCGTGACGGCGTCGACGAGCGTGGTCTTGCCCGCGCCGTTGGGTCCGATCAGGAAGCGCAGATCGCCCGGCCGCACGTCGAGGTCCACACCGTCGACGGCGGTGAACCCGTCGAAGGACACCCGCAGTCGGCGTATCTCAAGGCCCGAGAGTTCACTCATGCTGCGTCTCCAAGAGCACTCATGCTGCTTCTCCAAGAGGAAGGGCCGGCGTCTTTTCCCCGGTCCCGCCGCCGGCCGCGTCCCCGGTCGCGCGCGAGGACCTGCGCCGCCGTACGATCCCCACCAGCGAGGCGAGACCACCGGGCAGGAACGCCAGGGCCACGATGAACAGCAGCCCCTGGAAGTAGGTCCAGGCCGCCGGGAACTCCTCCGACAGCGCCGTCTTCGCCCAGGCCACCCCGACCGCGCCGAGCACCGCGCCGACCAGGCTCGCCCGGCCGCCGACCGCGGCACCGATGACGAACTCGATCGACGGCACGATGCCGATCATCGCGGGGGAGATGATGCCGACCGCGGGCACGAACAGCGCGCCCGCGAGCCCCGCCATGCCGGCCGCCACGACGTACGCGACGAGCTTCACGTTCGCCGGGTCGTACCCGAGGAAGCGCACTCGCTCCTCCGAGTCCCGTACGGCCACGAGGAGTTCGCCGTAGCGGCTGTGGATCAGCTGCCGGGCGAGGGCGATCAGCAGCAACAGCGCGGCGGCGATGACGAAGTACACCATCCGCTGGTTGACCGGGTCGTTGAGGTCGTAGCCGAAGAAGCCCTGGATGTCGGTGAGTCCGTTGGTGCCGCCGGTCGTGGCCTGCTGGCCGATCAGCCAGATCGCGAAGGCCGCGGCGAGCGCCTGGCTGAGGATCGCGAAGTACGCGCCCTTCACCCGGCGGCGGAAGATGAACGAACCGAGGATTGCGGCGACGGCCATCGGCAGCAGCACGGTCGCGGCGAGCGCGAAGAGCGGGTTCTCGAACGGCCGCCACCACCAAGGGAGTTCGGTGGCCGTGCCGTACAGCTGCATGAAGTCGGGAAGGTTGCCAGGACCCGCGTCGGCGATCTTCAGATGCATCGCCATCGCGTAGCCGCCGAGCCCGAAGAACACACCCTGCCCGAGCGTGAGCAGCCCGCCGCGGCCCCAGGCCAGACAGATGCCGACGGCGACCATCGCGGTGCACAGGTACTTCGCGAGCAGCCCGAGCCGGAAGTCCGACAGTGCCAGCGGGGCCACGGCGAACAGGGCGAGCGCGGCCGCGGCGAATCCGGCCCAGGCGCGCGCCGACCGGCCTTTGAGCAGGGGGAGCAGGGTCATACGAGACTCCTCGTACGCAGCGTGTACAGCCCCTGGGGCCGCCACTGGAGGAACGCGACGATGGCCACGAGGACGAGCACCTTCGCGACGCTGACGGTGGTGGAGTACTCCAGGACGGCCTGCAGGACACCGAGGACGAAGGCGACGATGACCGTCCCCTTGAGCTGTCCGATGCCGCCGACCACGATCACCAGGAACGCGTCGATGATGATGTTGGTACCCATCGTGGGACCGATGGGACCGACCAGTGTCAGCGCGACGCCCGCGACACCGGCGAGCCCGGACCCGAGGAAGAACGCGGTCCGGTCCACCCGCGAGGTGGAGATGCCGGACACCTCGGCCAGATCCCGGTTCTGCACGACCCCGCGGATCCGGCGGCCGAGCGGAGTCAGCCGCAGCGTCAGCGACAGTGCCACCACCGCCGTGATCGCCAACCCCAGTATGAACAGGCGGCTGTTGGCGAAGGTCAGCGGATCGTCGCCGCCGATGACGGTGATGTTCCCGGTGAGCAGATCGGGCGCGCGGGTCTGCACGTTCGGAGCGCCGAAGATGTCCCGGGCCGCCTGCTGAAGCATCAGCGAGACACCCCAGGTGACGAGCAGCGTGTCGAGCGGCCGCAGATACAGTCGGCGGATGAGCACCCACTCAAGGAGTGCGCCGAGTGCTCCGGCGACCAGGAAGGCGACCGGCAGCGCGACGAGCAGCGAGAGCCCCGCACTGGAGATGGACTTCTGGAGGACGTACGTGGTGTAGGCGCCAGCCATGATGAACTCGCCGTGGGCCATGTTGATGACGTTCATCTGGCCGAAGGTGAGCGAGAGACCGAGCGCGATGAGCAGCAGGACGGCACCGATGCTGATGCCGGTGAAGGTCTGACCGAGGATCACGGTCATACGGCGGCTCCGGGGAGGCGGGACGCGGGGCCGGCCCTCGTTTCCGAAGGCCGGCCCGAACGTGACGGTCGGTCAGGAGAGGCCGGAGGCCCAGGAGTAGCCCTTCAGATACGGGTCAGGCTTGATCGCCTTGCCGGAGTCCCACACCTGCTCGATCAGCCCGTCGGTGCCGATCTTCCCGATCCGGGCGGTCTTGTAGATGTGCTGGCTCGCGCCGTCCACGGTGACCTCGCCCTCGGGTGCGTCGAAGGTGATGCCGTCGGAGGCCGCCTTCACCTTCTCCGGGTCGAAGGACTTGGCCTTCTCGACCATCGCCTTCCACAGGTAGACCGAGGTGTACGCGGCCTCCATCGGGTCACTGGTCGGCTTGTCCTGGCCGTACTTGGCCTTGTACGCCTTCACGAACTTGGTGTTCGCCTCGCCCGCGGTCGTCTGGTAGTAGTTCCAGGCCGTCAACTGCCCCGCCAGGTACTGCGATCCGATCGACTTGACCTCTTCCTCGGCGATCGACACCGAGACCACCGGCATGCTCTTCGCGGTCAGACCGGCCGACTTGTACTCCTTGAAGAAGGCCACGTTCGAGTCGCCGTTGAGGGTGTTGAAGACAGCGTCGGCCTTCGACGCCTTCACCTTGTTGGCGATGGTGCTGAACTCGGTGGAACCCAGCGGCGCGTAGTCCTCGCCGAGCACCTTCATGCCATTGGCCTTCGCGTACGCCCTGATGATCTTGTTGGCGGTGCGCGGGAAGACGTAGTCGCTGCCGACGAGGTAAATGCTCTTCTTGCCCTGGCTCTTGAGGTAGTCGAGCGCCGGGACGATCTGCTGGTTGGTGGTGGCGCCCGTGTAGAAGATGTACGGGGACTCCTCAAGTCCCTCGTACTGCACGGGATAGAACAGCAGGGACTTGTTCTTCTCGAATACGGGCTTCACGGCCTTGCGGCTCGCGGAGGTCCAGCAGCCGAAGGTGGCCGTGACCCGGTCCTCCTTGATGAGTTTGTTCGCCTTCTCGGCGAACGTCGGCCAGTCGGAGGCGCCGTCCTCGCTGATCGGTTTGACCTTCTTGCCGAGCACTCCGCCCGAGGCGTTGATCTCGTCGATCGCCAGCTTCAGCGAGTCGCGTACGGTCACCTCGCTGATCGCCATGGTGCCGGAGAGCGAGTTGAGCAGGCCGACCTTGACCGTGTCGCCGCTCGTGTCGGCCTTGGCGGCCGCGTCGGACGAGCCACCCGCGGCGTCGGTCTTGGCGCCGCACGCGGAGAGCACGACGACGGCGGTGAGTGCGGCGGCGCCCCCCATCACCCGGCGCCGCGAAGGACCGGACCCCTTGAAACCCTGGAAACGACTGGAACCGCTGGAACCGCTGGAACCGCTGGACAAAAGAACCCCCTCGGGCTGGGAGGACAACCTCCTCCTGAAGTGCGGTCCACAGCCTCAAGTCACCCTGTTTCGAAGGTGTTTCGCGGTACTTTCCCGGCGGTATCTTCCGGCTCTCATCGGGAAACAAAAAATGCCCGGGGCGGAATTCTTCGCATGAATTCACAGTTTGCCCGAGGCATTCTAATTACTTCCTGCGGGAAGTATCTTCGCGGAAGCGCGAGCATGTCAAGGCCGGGTTTCGTGAAGATCCAGCTGGGCCACGACATCGAAGTCCACGCCGTCCGCCCGCGCCAGATAGATGCGCTGGCGCACATGGCTGCCCCGCAGATGGAGCAGCCCGCGCGGCCCCTCGTACGAGACGGTGTCCGCCGCCGCGCCGATCGCGGAGACGTCGAGGGTCCTGGCCCGGTCGATGAGCGCGGCGAGCAGCAGGACTCCCTCGTAACAGGATTCGCCGAGGCTGCCGAGGACCGGTGCCTCGACTCCGTACCGTCCGGCGTACTGGCCGTGGAAGTCGAGGGTGTCCTGGTTGGCGAGGGAGGCGAAGAATCCGGCCGTGCTGTAGAGGCCGGCGGTGGCCGTGGGGCCGCTCGCCATCAGCATGTTCTCGTCCATCAGGGTGCTGAGCCGAAGACAGCGCTCGTCGAGGCCGGACGCGGCGAACGCGCGATTGAACCGGACCGCGTCGCTGCCCACGAGCAGCATCAGCACGGCGTCCGCCTCCGACCGCTCGATCCGTCGCAGCACCCCGTCGAAGTCGTGCGTACCCAGCGGCAGATACGCCTCCGCGCAGATGCCGCCGCCCGACTCGCGCGCGTAACGGTGAGCCGCCCTGGCCGTACGGCGGGGCCACACATAGTCGTTGCCCACGACGAACCACCGGCGCACCCGGTGTTCACGGGCCAACAGGTGCACGGCGGGCCGCAGTTGGTCGTTCGGGGTCTCGCTCGTCAGGAACACACCGGCCGTGTCCTCGCCGCCCTCGTACAGTGCCGTATACACGTACGGCACGCGGTGGGCGATGCGTGGTGCCAGCTTCTGGCGTACCGAGGAGATGTGCCAGCCGGTGACTCCCTGCACGATGCCGAGGTCGACCAGTGCCTCGACGTTCTCGGCGATGCGGTGCGGTTCGGCGCCGCCGTCGACCGGCAGCAGCCGCAGCTCCTTGCCGAGCACCCCGCCCGAGCGGTTGACCTCCTCCGCGGCGAGCCGCGCGCACAACTCGCACGTGGGCCCGAAGATCCCCGCGGCGCCCTGCATGGGAAAGACCAGCGCCACGCTGACGACCGAGTCGTCGGCCGTGAACCAGTCGAGCGGAGGCGGGTCGAGCCGGACCATGAGGGCATGATTCCGGGAACGTCCGGTGAACTCCAATCCGTCTCGGGGTACGGTCCGCGCCCGGGGCGCCGGAGACCTGGGCTAGAAGGGTGTGCGGCGGCCGGGCCCTGGCGCGCGGTGCGCGCGTGCGGCGGCAGATGTGGGAGATCCTTGTGGGAGGCGGGACTTGTACGATGTGCTGACCCCCGGGAGCGAGGAGAAGGATGCCGACCCCACCTCCGCGTCGGTCTCAGGACCTCATGCACCTCTTGACGCGGGCCGAGCGGCTGGCGGCGCGCCGGCTGCAGGCCGCCCTGGACGAGCACGGCTGCTCGCTCGACGCCTGGCGTGTGCTCTCCCTGCTCTCCGACGGAGAGGGCCACCCGATGGCGGCGGTCGCCGAGGCGGCCTTCCTGCCGCCGCCGACCCTCACCAAACTGGTCGACCAGCTCGTCGACCAGAACCTCGTCTACCGGCGCGTCGACCCCCTCGACCGGCGCCGCATCCTCGCCCACCTCACCCCGCGCGGTGAGGACCACTGGCGGCGCGTCGACCGCGAGGTCCGTGCCCAGTGGCCCGTCCTGAGCGACGGCGACGACGAAGTGCTGCGGGGGCTGCTGCACCGGCTGGCGGACACGCTCGACGGGGCGGCGGCCGAGTCCTCCGTGTAGGTGTCGGCCGCCGGAGGGCCTAGCCGCGAGCCGCCGTTGCGCCCTCGGTGTGATCTGTGACGCTCATGGCCACCTGCCTCGCGTGGTGCGGAATCATGATGCCGTATAAATGGTTGGCATATACATCGAGCTTGCCGCTCGACCCCACCGCACGCGGGCCACCGGCCCACTCCGACCAGCGAGGCACCGTGAACCAGCCCACCCCCGAGCAGCCCGCCGACGTCGTGGCCCGGCTGCGCGCCACCTTCCGTACCGGCCGCACCAAGCCCGTCGTATGGCGCACCACCCAGCTGCGCCGCCTGCGCGAGCTGCTCACCACGCACGGCGACGACCTGGCCGCTGCCCTCCATGCCGACCTGGGCAAGAGCTCCACCGAGGCGTTCCGCACGGAGATCAACTTCGTCGTACGGGAGATCGACCACACCCTGGAGCACCTCGACGAGTGGCTGCGCCCTGAGTCCGCCCCCGTCCCCGCGCACCTCGGCGAGGACGCCACCGCCTGGACGCAGTACGACCCGCTCGGTGTCGTCCTGGTCATCGCGCCCTGGAACTACCCGGCGCAGCTCCTGCTCGCCCCGATGGTCGGCGCGCTCGCCGCCGGCAACGCGGTCGTCGTCAAGCCCAGCGAGCTGGCCCCGGCCACCTCCGCCTTCCTCGCCCGGTTCCTGCCGGAGTACCTCGACACCGACGCGGTCGCCGTCGTCGAGGGCGGCATTCCCGAGACCACGGCCCTGCTCGCCGAGCGCTTCGACCACATCTTCTACACCGGCAACGGCACCGTCGGCCGCATCGTCATGACCGCCGCCGCCCGGCACCTCACCCCGGTCACCCTCGAACTCGGCGGCAAGTCCCCGGCGTTCGTCGACCGGGACGCCGACCTGTCCGTCGTCGCCGACCGCCTCGCCCGCGGCAAGTTCCTCAACGCCGGGCAGACCTGCGTCGCCCCCGACTACGTACTCACCGACCCGGAGACGGCCCGCGCCCTGGAACCGGTTCTGGCCAAGGCCGTCGAGGACCTGTACGGGTCCGACGCCGCCACCTCCACCGAGTACGGCCGGATCATCAACGAGCGGCACTTCGACCGCCTCAGCGGGCTGCTCGACTCCGGCCGTGTCGTCGTGGGCGGTGGCAGCGACCGCGCCACCAAGTACATCGCGCCGACCGTTCTGGCCGACGTGGACCCCGATTCGCCGGTCATGGGCGAGGAGATCTTCGGCCCGGTCCTGCCGATCGTGACGGTGCCGGGGCTCGACGAGGCCGTCGAGTTCATCAACGACCGGGACAAGCCCCTGGCTCTGTACGTCTTCACCGAGTCGGACGTCACCCGCGAGCGGCTCGCCGCCGAAACGTCCTCGGGCGGCCTCGGCTTCGGTCTGCCGCTCGCCCATCTCACCGTCTCCGACCTGCCGTTCGGCGGCGTCGGCGAGAGCGGCATGGGCAACTACCACGGCCGCTACTCCATCGAGACGTTCAGTCACCGCAAGGCGGTTCTGGAGAAGCCGCTGAGCTGAACCGGAGCGGCCGCGGGGCGGGTTGACTGGTCTACACCCTTGACTGGTCCAGACCAAGGGAGTTGAGTGTGCCTCCACACCCCCCACCACGGCCGCCCCGTACGCCGTGGCCGGTCACACCGGCCTGTGCGCACATGGTTCCGCTTCGCTCTGCCCTCGTACAGGGGCGGCCGTGCTCCGCGAAGGAGTTGGTCCTGTGTCGAGGCGTCGTATCTCCGCGTTCGTGGCCGCGCTCATGCTCGCAAGCGCCGCGCCGGTGCTCCTGCCGGCGTCGAGCGCGTCCGCGGCGGCCTGTTCGAGCTACCCGAGCTGGGTGGCCGGCAAGTCCTACGTCACCGGCAACATCGTCCGCTACACCGACGGCAAGGCCTACATAGCCGAGCACGACAACCCGGGCTACGACCCCACCATCAGCACCTGGTACTGGGAGCCGTACGCCTGTGACGGAGGCACCAACCCCTCCGGCTTCGTCGTGAGCGAGACGCAGTTCAACCAGATGTTCCCGAGCCGGAACTCCTTCTACACGTACAGCGGGCTGAAGGCCGCGATGAGCGCCTACCCGGCCTTCGCGAACACCGGCAGCGACACGGTGAAGAAGCAGGAGGCCGCGGCCTTCCTCGCCAACGTCAGCCACGAGACCGGCGGACTGGTCCACATCGTCGAGCAGAACACCGCCAACTACCCGCACTACTGCGACTGGGGCCAGCCGTACGGCTGCCCGGCCGGCCAGGCCGCGTACTACGGCCGCGGGCCGATCCAGCTCAGCTGGAACTTCAACTACAAGGCCGCGGGCGACGCGCTCGGCATCGACCTCCTGAACAACCCCTGGCTGGTGCAGAACGACGCCGCCGTGGCCTGGAAGACCGGCCTCTGGTACTGGAACACGCAGAACGGCCCCGGCACGATGACCGGCCACAACGCGATGGTCAACGGCGCGGGCTTCGGCCAGACGATCCGCTCCATCAACGGCTCGCTGGAGTGCGACGGCAAGAACCCCGCCCAGGTGCAGAGCCGGGTGAACAACTACACGCGGTTCACCCAGATCCTCGGCACGACGACGGGCAACAACCTGTACTGCTGAGGTACCGCCCGGGTATCCCCGGCGGCCGTGGGGCGGCGGCTCGATGTCGCCGCCCTGTCCGGCCGGTCGGGCTATTGACCAGTACATACCAAGCCGATTGAGTGTCCCGCGCAGACCCCCCATTTCCCGGCTGCCGCTTCCGGCGCCGTCGCGCTGCTGAAAGGGACCCCTACCGACATGCGGATGCATCGCCCCCTGCTCGCCCTCACCGCCGCCGGAGCGGCACTCACCTCCGTCCTGGCCGCTCCCGCCCACTCGGCGGCGGTCCCGACGGGAGGAGTGTTCTACATGCAGAGCGCGGTCACCGGCCTGAACGCCGCCGACAGCGGGGGCGCGGTCCTCCAGCGCAACCCCAAGGGCAACGAGGACCGGCAGCAGTGGACACTCCGGTCGAGCGGCACGTCGTACGTGCTGGAGAGCACCGACACCGCGGGCAGCTGCCTCGGCCGCTCAGGCGGCCAGGCGAGAACCGTTGCCTGTACGAGCGGTGACGCCCCGTGGGAGATCACGGCGACAGGAACCGACCAGTACCGGCTCAAAGTCCCGGGCGCCGACCAGTACTTGACGGTCGCCGCGAAGCCGTCCGGCTCCAACTACCCCGCCCAGCTGGCCCTGGGCACGGCGGGCAACCTGGCCTCCTGGTACCTGACTCCCACGTCGTCACCGACGTCCCCGATGCCGTCCCCGGACCAACGCACCCTGGACCAGGTCACGTTCCTCACCTCCCACAACGCCTACGCGAACGGCGTCGACGGCGGATTCGCGCCACCCTTCATCAACCTCGTCCCGAACCAGAGCCGGGGAATCAACCAGCAACTCACCGACGGCGTACGCGGGTTCATGCTGGACATCCACCAGACCTCCGACGGCGCGATCCTCTGCCACAACAGCTGCACCCTCGTCAGCCGGCCGGTCGCGCTGTGGGTCGACATCCAGCGCATGGTCGACTACCTGAGGGCCAACCCGAACGAGTTCGTCACCGTCTTCCTGGAGGACTACGTCGACCCGGGCGTCCTGCGCAGCGAACTGGCCCGCGTCAACGGCCTGTCCGACGTCCTCTACCGTCCCGACCAGACCGGTGTCCGCACCAAGGGCTGGCCGAAGATGTCGGAACTCATCGCCGCCAACGACCGCCTCCTCATCTTCACCGACCACAGCCGCTCCGCCGACCAGTCCGCCGGTCTCACCCGCGACAGCTTCGGCGTCATGTACCAGCGCGAGTGGACCGTCGAGAACTACTGGTCCATGGGCTCGGGACTCGGCAGCTCCGACTGGTCCTGCTACAGCCGGTGGTACGGCGCCGACACCAACATCCCCCTCACCGCCACGGCGCCGCCCTTCAAGCCGCTGTTCGTCATGAACCACTTCCGCGACGCGGCGATCGCCTCCACGACGACCACCGACAACACCAAGCTCCTCGACCGGGCCCAGCGCTTCTGCCAGCCCGCGGCCCGCAAGAAGCCCAACTTCCTCGCGGTGGACCACTACGACCTCGGAAACCCGGCGTCCGCGGTGTCGACGCTGAACACCTACACCTACTGACACTTCTGGCCGAGTGGGCCCGCCGCCGCGTTCGCGTAGCGGCGGGCCAACTGCGCGAAGGCGTCCCTGAGTTCGGCCGGGCCGACGACCTCGATGTCGGCGTCGAACCTGCCGATGTCGGCGGCCAGGCCGGCCCACGACCACGAACCCAGGACCAGCCGGCAGCGGTCCGGGCCGAGTTCCTCGACGACTCCGTCGCGGGAGTAGCGGGACACCTCGGCGGCGGGGAGATCGAGGATCACCTCGCCGAGACAGGGCCAGTCGCCGGAGCCGCCGGAGCCGTCCGAGCCCCGGAACCGGCCCGCCACGAAAGCGGCCACGTCACCTCCGGGCAGTTCGCGCGGGGTGAACCGGGGCCCTGTAGGGACACGCGGGTTGATCCGGTCGGCGCGGAAGGTGCGCCAGTCCTCGCGGTCCAGGTCCCAGGCGACGAGGTACCAGCGCCCGCCCCAGGTGACGAGGTGATGGGGCTGCGCCCGGCGCGGTGCCCTCATGGCGGGATCGTCGTCACCGGCTCCCGGTGGGGAGGCGTAGTCGAAGCGCAGCACCTCGCGCGCGTGGACGGCGGCGCCGAGTGCCATGAGTACGCCGCTGTCGATCTGCGACTCCGTCCGGGCCGCGGATCGCCCGACGGCGGTGACCTGGAGCATGTCGATCCGGCGGCGCAGCCGCCCGGGCATGACCTGCCGGACGGTGGTCAGCGCACGCGCCGCGGCCTCCTCGATGCCGGCGCCGGTGGTCGTGGCGATCTGGAGCGCGACGGCGAGGGCGACGGCCTGCTCGTCGTCGAACAGGAGCGGCGGCAGGTCGGTTCCGGCGTCGAGCCGGTACCCACCCTCGGGCCCCTTGAAGGCCACGATGGGATACCCGAGCTCGCGCAGCCGGTCGACATCCCGCCGCACGGTACGCGGACTGATGTCCAGCCGCTCCGCCAGCAGCGCCCCAGGCCAGTCCCGGCGTGCCTGGAGCAGCGAGAGCAGGGACAGCAGTCGGGCTGATGTCTTCGGCATGACACCCATACTGCCCCGAGTAGAGGACACTCCCTGGCCGCTTCTCCTGCGACTGTCGTTCTCGTACCGAACAACGAGAACGAGCCAGAGGACCGATGACTGTGACCGCCATGACCACGCCCCCTTCCACTCCCGACGCCGAGCGGACCGACCTGATCGCCGCGCTCGCGACCGCGCGGGCCGCCCTGACCAGCACCGCGCGCGGGCTCACCGACGAGCAGGCCGGTGAACGCCCGACCGCCAGCGCGCTGTGCCTGGGCGGGCTGATCAAGCATGTCGCCTCCATCGAGGAGGGATGGCTGCGCTTCGTGGTCGACGGGCCGTCGGCGATGCGCCACGACCTGCCCGACGGCGTCACCTGGGCCGACATCGCGGCCGGTACGGCACGCGAGTTCCCGCAGTGGATGATCGACCACCAGAACGACTTCCTGATGCTGCCCGGCGAGACGCTGGCCGGGATCGTGGAGCGTTACGAACAGGTCGCCGCCCACAGCGAGAAGATCATCGCCTCCGTGCCCGACCTCTCGGCGACGCATCCGCTGCCGGAGGCGCCCTGGCACGAGCCCGGAGCCGTGCGCAGTGTGCGCCGGGTGCTGACGCACGTCATCGCCGAGACCGCCCAGCACGCCGGGCACGCGGACATCCTGCGCGAGACGCTCGACGGGCAGAAGTCGACCTGACACCGATGGACCCCGACCGGGTCGGGCCCCGCCCCGACCCGGTCCCGACCGCGGAATCCAGTACGTATGCGAAGGGAAGAGCGCGCCATGAGGTTCGGACAGGCCCCGGGGGCGACCCGATGACCGTTCTCGACGCCCGGGCGCTCAACCGGGCAACGCTGGCACGGCAGTTGCTGCTCGACCGCGCCGACTTGCCGGTGCTCGACGCCGTCGCGCACCTGGGCGGTCTGCAGGCGCAGGAACCGCAGGAACCGTTCGTCGGGCTCTGGTCGAGGCTGCGCGCGTTCGACCCGGCGGTGCTCTCGGACCTGCTGACCGGGCGGAGCGTGGTACGCACCCATTTGATGCGCCGCACCGTCCACCTCGTCACCGCCGACGACGCCCTGGCCTGGCGGGCCCGCCACGACGCCATGCTGCGCCAACGGGTCCTCGGGGTCTACCGCGGCGAACTGGCCGGAGTGGATCTCGACGAGCTCGCGGCGGCGGGCCGGGCCGTCATGGCCGACGGCGAGCCCCGCTCGATGAGCGAACTCGCGCGGGCGCTCGCCGACCGCTGGCCGAAGCCGGGACCCCGGCCACTGGGCGAGATCCTGGTCGCCGCCCTCATTCCGATGGTGCAACTGCCCCCGCGCGGGCTGTGGCGCACCCGGGCGGGAGTGCGCAACGCCCCGCTCTCCTCCTGGCTCGGACGCGAGATCGCCCCACCGGCCCCGGGCGGCTCCGACCCTGTGGGCCAGGACCTGGTGCGTCGCTATCTGGCCGCGTTCGGCCCCGCCGCCTCGGCCGACCTGCGCGCCTGGTGCGGCCTCGCCGGACTGCCGGCCGCGATCACCGCCGTACGCGAGGAACTGGTGACCTTCCGCGACGAGCGGGGCCGGGAACTGCTGGACCTGCCCGACGCACCGCGCCCCGACCCCGAAACCCCCGCCCCGGCACGGTTCCTGCCCGCGTTCGACAACGCGATCCTCGGCTACCACGACCGCGGCCGGATCATCGACGACGCCCATCGCGGCCTGTCGGTCGCCGGCGCGCGTGTCGTCCTGGTCGACGGCCGGGTCGCCGCGACCTGGACCGTGGAGGCGGACACCGTGCTGGTCACCCCGCTGTACCGCCTCTCCCGGGCCGACCGCACCGATGTGGCCGAGCAGGGGCGGGAGTTGGCCGCGTTCCTCTCCGACGGCGACAGCGATCGCGTACGGATCGCCGCGTCTTCTTGAGAAGCGACAGGAGGGACAGGAGGGGCAGAAGCGCTGGGAGCACCCCACCCGTGAGTGACGCGGGTCCATTCGCGACCCGCGTCACGGCACCGCCGAACCGCCGCTCCGGTCAGCCCAGTTGTGCGTGCAGGAAGTCCACCGTGCTGCGCCAGGCCAGGGCCGACGACTCGGGGTCGTGGACCTCGGGGCGGCCGTCGTTGAAGAAGGCGTGGTCGGCGGGGTAGACGCGGAAGTCCGGGGTGATGCCCGACTGCTCGCGGATCGTGTCGCGGAGCGGGGCGAGGGAGTCGACCGGAATGGCCGAGTCGCGTTCGCCGTAGTGGCCGAGGATCTGCGCCTTGAGGCCGGAGAAGTCGGGGGTCTCGCCCTGGATGACGCCGTAGAAGGGGACGGCGGCGTGGACGCGCGGGTCGGTGGCGGCCTGGTAGAGGACGAAACCGCCGCCCATGCAGAAGCCGACCGAGCCGACGGTCCCGGAGGTGACCTCGGGCATCGCCAGCAGGTGGTCGACGGCACCGGAGAGCAGCTCGACGCCACGTGCCACGGGCAGGTCCTGCATCATGCGGTACGCCTCGGCGCTGTCGTGGGCGACATTGCCGCCGTACAGGTCGGGGGCCAGCGCCACGAAGCCCTCCTTCGCCAGGCGCTCGGTGACGTCCGCGATGTGGTCGGTGAGGCCCCACCACTCCTGGATCACGATGACGCCGGGCCCCTGTCCGGCCGGCGGCAGCGCCAGATAACCGTGCGCGGTGGTGCCGCCGCTCGGGAACGTGACGTTCTGGTGGGCGGGGGCTCCGGTCGACCTGGGCGTCTCGGACATGGTGTGTCACTCCTGTCGCTTGATCTTGACCCCAGCATGCAGGAGGCGGGTGCGGCGACGGCACGCGGCCCCTCCCTCCCCGGGGCGGGAGTCCGTGCGCCTCGCCATGCCGTATCCTCGCGTGTTACGTATAACCCACCCCGTGTCCTGCCCCTTCACTCCCCGAGAGGCTCCGATGAAACGCGTCGCCCTGGTCACCCTCGTCGTCGACGACTACGACGAGGCGATCCGCTTCTACACCGAGGCCCTCGGATTCCGGCTCGCCGAGGACACCCCGCGGCCCGACGGGTCCCGCTGGGTCGTCGTGGAGCCGGACACCGGCGGGCCCGGCACCGGGCTCCTGCTGGCCCGGGCCAAGGACGAGGCACAGCGCGGCCGGGTCGGCGACCAGACCGGCGGCCGGGTCGGCTTCTTCCTGCACACCGACGACTTCGCCCGCGACCACGCACGGATGACCGCGGCGGGCGTGACCTTCCTGGAGGAGCCCCGGCACGAGACGTACGGCTCGGTCGTCGTCTTCCAGGACCTGTACGGAAACCGGTGGGACCTGCTGCAGCCCGCCGCGCCCGACCCGCAGCCCGCCGCTCCCGGCGAAACCGCCCAGTGATCAGCGCTCCCCACCCACCGACAATCTGCCGAGGAAACACCGCATGACCGCGTCCCGCATCGACATCGACACCATTCGCCGGCTGCCCAAGGCCGTGCTGCACGACCACCTCGACGGCGGCCTGCGCCCCACCACGCTCGTCGAACTCGCCGACGCGGTCGGCCACACGCTCCCCACCACCGACCCGGACGAGCTGGCCGCCTGGTACTACGAGGCCGCCAACTCCGGTGACCTGGTCCGCTACATAGCCACCTTCGAGCACACCCTCGCCGTGATGCAGACCCGCGAGGGCCTGCTGCGCACCGCCGAGGAGTACGTGCTCGACCTGGCCGAGGACGGTGTCGTCTACGGCGAGGTGCGCTACGCCCCCGAACTGCTGGTCAACGGCGGGCTGGCCCTCTCCGAGGTCGTCGAGACCGTGCAGGAGGGGCTGGCCGCCGGTATGGCAAAGGCGGCGGCCCACGGCACGTCGGTCCGCGTCGGCACGCTGCTGTGCGGGATGCGCATGTTCGACCGGGTCCGCGAGGCCGCCGACCTGGCCGTGGCCTTCCGGGACGCCGGCGTCGTCGGCTTCGACATCGCGGGCGCCGAGGACGGCTTCCCGCCCGCCGACCACCTCGCCGCCTTCGAGCACCTGCGCGTCGAGAACGTCCCGTTCACCATCCACGCCGGTGAGGCCCACGGTCTGCCCAGCATCCACCAGGCCCTGCAGGTCTGCGGCGCCCAGCGCATCGGCCACGGCGTCCGTATCACCGAGGACATCGTGGACGGCAAGCTCGGCCGTGTCGCGGGCTGGGTGCGCGACCGCCGGATCGCCCTGGAGATGTGCCCGACGTCCAACCTCCAGACGGGTGCGGCCACTTCGATCGCCGACCACCCGATCACCCACCTGCGCGACCTGGGCTTCCGCGTCACCCTCAACACCGACAACCGGCTGGTGTCCGGCACGACCATGACCCGCGAGATGTCCCTGCTCGTCGACGAGGCGGGCTGGACGCTCGACGACCTGCGCACGGTCACGGTCAACGCCCTCAAGAGCGCGTTCATCCCGTTCGACGAGCGGGCCGCCCTCATCCGGGACGTCGTCCTGCCGGGCTACGAGCTCTGAGCACCGTGAGGCCGGCCGGACCGCTCGGCGGTTCCGGCCGGCGTCACGCGTGCTCTCACGCGTCCGGCACCCAGTTCCCGTGGAAGCCCAGCGGCACCCGCCCCGGCAGATGGACCCGGGCCACCGGCTCGCCCGTGAAGTCCTGGGCGGACAGGATCAGCAGATCGGCCGCGCCCCGGTCGGGATTGTGCACGTACGCCAGCGTGTAGCCGTCGTCCTCGGCCGCCCTGCGGTCCGCCGGGTCCGAGGCCACGAACACCGGCTCGCCGGCCGCCGCGTGCCGGGGCAGCCGGTGCACCCGAGTCGTACCGCGCAACAGGTCGTGCTTGATCAGCTCGTTGCGGAAGACGCGGTCGGGCGGGTTCCCGTCGGGCGTCACATACGCCAGCGTCATCTCGGCGGAGGCCGCCGAGTACCCGTACCGATGCCGCCGCCCCACCAGCGACTCGTTGACGCGCGGGAACTCCTGAGGCCGGTCGTCCAGCACTTTGGTGCGTACGCGGCCCCGGTCGAGGTCGACCGTCCAGCGGTGCAGCCGCGGGGTCCCGGCCCCGTACGGCCCGCCGGAGCCGCGTCCCGCGACGAAGAAGGGCGCCGCGATGGCCGTGAGGTCGACGACCACGGACGAACCCTCGTCGTAGGCGTTGAGGGTGTGCGAGTAGTACGTGGGCTCCGCCTCGATCCAGCGGATCCGGCCGCCGGCCCGCGGCAGCACACCGACCCGCGCCGCATGCCGGTCGTTCCACACGTACGGCACCAGGTCGCCCCGCTCCGCGCCCGCCGGGTCGAAGGTGACCGGCATGTCGAAGATGACGACGTACTTCTCGGTGAGCGCGAAGTCGTGGATCATCGGGCTGTCCGACACCGGGATCCGGGTGGTCCGGACGACCCGCCCAGCGGCGTTCACCACCAGGTGCCGGATGTGGTTCCAGGTCGGGTAGTACGTCATCGCGTGCAGCTCGCCCGACTCCGCGTCGAGCTTGGTGTGCGCCGTGAACGCGCCCTCCAGGGTGCCGCGGAAGTCGTACGTACCCACCGTGTTGAGCTCGTAGTCGAGTTCGTACGGCAGAGGGCCGCTCTCCTGGAGGGCCAGGACCCGCCCGCGGTGCCCGATGACGTGGGTGTTGCAGGGGAAGTCGTCCGGCGGCACCGGGCCCGGGTAGGGCTCGCCGAGTTTCTCGGCGACGCGGGAGGAGCGGACCCAGCGGTTGCGGTACCACTCGGCGCGGCCGTCCCGCAGCCGGACGCCGTGCACCATGCCGTCGCCCTGCATCCAGTGGTGCGCGCGGGGGTCCTCAAGGCCCAGGACGTTCGGCCCGTTCCTGAGGTAGCGGCCGTTCAGCTCGCGCGGGATCCGTCCGGTGACGGGGAGGCCGAAGGCGGTCAGTTCCTCGGTGACCGGCGCGAACGCCCCTTCCAGGAACGGGAAGTGGCGTTCCTTCGCGGTGGCGGGAGCAGCTGCCGCGAGTCCTCCCGTCGCTCCTACGAGTCCGCCCGCCGCCGCGATGGCGGCCGCCCCGCGCAGTACGTTCCGTCGGCTGTGCTCAGTCATCTCCGCACTCCCCGTGCCGCAGTTGTCGTGTTCGATGTGCACGAGTCTGCGGCGGGGGACCGGGCCCGGTCAGGAGTGGTGGAGCCCCTCCTGGGGTGGTGCCAGACCCCCTGTTTCGAGCAGTGACATCAGGGCCCGGGCGGCCGGACTGGTCGCCTCCGGGGGCGGCAGCATCGCCACGGTCTCGTACGGCGTCTCGGTGTCGGCCTTGAGGGGGAGTGCGGGCAGCGCGCGCCGCTTGTGGGCGAAGTGGCGCGGTACGACGGCGATGCCGAGGCCCTCCTCCACGAGGTCGAGGAGGCTGTGCACGTCGTTGACCTCCAGGGCGACCGTGCGGTGCACGCCCGCCGCCGCGAAGGCCGCGTCGGTGGTGCGGCGCGGACCCCAGTCGTGGTGGAAGTCGACGAAGGGCTCGCCGCCGAGCTCGTCCGGGGTGACGGGCCCGCCGGTCGCCAGCCGGTGCGAGGGATGGCAGAGCACGGTCATCGGTTCGCTGGTCAGGGGCAGACAGCGGAGCTGTTCCGTGTCGGCGCGGGTCGTCACGGCGAAGGCCAGGTCCAGGCGGCCCGCGGCGACGTCCTCGGCGAGCGCGCCCGAGCCGGCCTGCCGCAGCCGGATCTCCACGTCCGGATGCTGTCTGCGGAACGCGGCCAGCAGCTGCGCGACCGGCACCCCGGCGATGCACTGCTCGGTGCCCAGGGAGAGCGTGCCGCGCAGGACGCCCTGTACGGCGGCCACGGCGTCCTGGGCCGCGCGGACCTGTGCGAGGATCCGCTCGGCCTCGGTCAGCAGGGCCCGGCCCGCCTCGGTGAGCGTGACGCGGCGGGTCGTGCGGACGAACAGCGGGGCCCGCAGCTCCCGCTCCAGGGCGCGGATCGACGCGGACAGGCCCGACTGGGACACCATCAGGCGTTCCGCTGCCCGGGTGAAGTGCTGGTCCTCGGCGACCGCGACGAAGTGCTGCAGGTGGCGCAATTCCATGATTGAGAAGCGTATCCGCTGAATCCCATCCGATTCTCCTGTTGGACCGCTGTCGAGCGGGCAGGCGAGAGTGGACACCGGTCCACTCCGTACCGACCCCTCTGGAGAACGCGTTGTACACCGCACACACCGACCGTTACGCGGACATGCCCTACCGGCGCACGGGACGCAGCGGCCTGAAACTTCCCGCGCTCTCCCTCGGCCTGTGGCACAACTTCGGCCCCGACCGGCCCGTCGACACCCAGCGCGCGATCCTGCGCCGGGCCTTCGACCTGGGCGTCAGCCACTTCGACCTGGCGAACAACTACGGGCCCCCGCCCGGCGCCGCCGAGTCGGCCCTCGGTGAGGCGCTCAAGGCGGACTTCGGCCCGTACCGCGACGAGCTGGTCATCTCCACCAAGGCCGGATACCTGATGTGGCCGGGCCCGTACGGCGAATGGGGCTCCCGCAAGTACCTGCTGTCCTCGCTCGACCAGAGCCTGGGCCGGATGGGCCTCGACTACGTCGACATCTTCTACTCCCACCGCCCCGACCCGGAGACTCCCCTGGAGGAGACGATGGGCGCGCTGCACTCGGCGGTGCAGCAGGGCAAGGCGCTGTACGTCGGTGTCTCCAACTACTCGCCGGAGCAGACCCGCGAGGCCGCCCGCATCCTGGGCGATCTTGGCACCCCGCTCCTCATCCACCAGCCGCGCTACTCGATGCTCGACCGGCGTCCCGAGGAGCAGGGGCTCCTGGACACCCTCGACGAGCTGAAGGTGGGCTCCATCGCCTACTCGCCGCTGGAGCAGGGCCTGCTCACCGGCCGCTACCTCGACGGCATCCCGGAGGGCTCGCGGGCCGCCAGTGACAGCCCCTTCCTGAGCGCCGACACGGTGACCGACGACCTCGTCGGCAACCTGCGCGCCCTGGCCGACATCGCGAAGTCCCGCGGCCAGTCCCTGGCCCAGATGGCGCTGGCCTGGGTACTGCGTGGCGGCCGGGTCACCTCCGCCCTGATCGGCGCGAGCAGCCCGCAGCAGCTGGAGGACAGCGTGGCGGCCACGGGCAACCTGGAGTTCTCGGAGGACGAGCTGGCCCGCATCGACGAGATCGTGCGGCAGGCGTCCAAGGCCTGAGTACCAGGTACGGACCGACGGACCGACCCCCGAGCCGCGGGCGAGGGGGTCAGTCCGTGACGCGTTCCTCCAGCCGCACGGTCACCGTGTCCCCGGCCTCCTTGCCGATCGCCTTGCGGACGTCGGCCTTCACGGGCAGCTTGTGGGTGCCGTCGCCGAGGGCCATGAACGAACTCCGGAAGGGATGGCCGTCGATCGTCCCGCGGACCTTGACCAGGCCGCGCGTGCCGAAGAATTCGACGGACTCCGGCCAGACGAGATAGGTCCAGCCGCCCTTCTCGGGACTCTTCAGAAGTTCCGCGGTGAATTCCTGGTCCAATTCGGTGTCCGTGCTCATGATGCCCTCCGCTGTCCCGTTGGTCTTTCCCGGCCCGATGGCCTCTCCTATACGAGACCACCGGGCGCGGCAGAACTCATCGCGGCAGCCGCGTCACGCCCCGGCGGGCACCCGGTCGAGGAATCCGTGCACGCTGCGTATCCGCCCGTCGTCGCCCAGCGTGATCACGTCGAAGCCGGCGACCGGCGCCGAGCCGTCCGCCACGGCGACCAGCTCCCAGCCGAAGCGGGCGAGGTCGTGGTGCCCGTCCACGGCACCGATGAGCCGGAACTCGAATCCGGGGAACTGCTCGTGGGCCGCGGCGATCACAGCGGCGATCCCGTCGTGCCCGCGGACGTCGGTCAGCGGGTCGGTGTACGTGCCGTCCGCGGTCCAGGCGGCGGTCACGGCCTTCGTCAGGGCCTCCTCCCCGCCCGCGTTCCAGGCCTCGAAGTATCGGGCGACGGCGGTTGCGTAGCGGTCCTGGTTCGCGGACATGGGCGATCAGCCTCCATCGAGGTCGTACGTACTCGAACGTACTGGTCAGGGCCCGGATCGGACGTTGTCGGGATCCGGTACCGCAACCATGCCGGGCCTCGCCGAACCCGTCGATTACCCCTCGGGTAATGCCCGCGGAGACCTCTCGGGTGATGATCCGGAGGACCGTGATCTCCACGGCCGTGTCATTTCGGCCAGTAACCGCGGCGAATATGCCAGGAGACTGGCTGGAATGGCATGGTGACAGTGTGTCAGGAGTGGCGATACTTGAATGCTAGGGCTATTCACAGCCCTGAGCACGGCTCGGGAACCGCCGGTGGATCACACCCGGCGGACCGACCGAAGAAAAGCGCCATCGTGCACCACCAGCGAGCCGCAGGAAAGAGAGGCCGGACCGGCAGCAAGCGGATGCAATGGGGGAGCGATCGTGCACGACGAATTCCTTTGCCATGTCACCGCGTACGGAGTGTGCGGAGGCATGTGGGTCGGTGTCCCGCTCGGCACCTACCGGGCGCCCACCCTGGCGCTGGCCATGTGGTGGTTACGGGACCGGGCGTCATGGATGGCCGAGCGCCTCGATCCGAACCCCGACGCCCCGTACTTTCCCCCGAACTCGATGATGCCCGTCTCGGCCACGGCCCCGGACGTGCCCGGTGTGCTGCGCGCGTGGTGCGGCGACATCTTCCAGCAGGAGCTGGCCGCCGAGGAGCTGGCCGCGGGACATCTGGTCCGCATCGCCACGAGTGACGACACCACCGAGTACGAACTGCTCGCGGAGTCGGTCGACGCCCTGCGCATGCAGCGCACCCTCCCCTTCCTGTCCATGCCGGCCGCCTGATCCCCGCTCCCGCGGCGGAGCCGCTCGGGCGTTGCCCCGCCGACCGGACGCGGCAGGCGCACATGTGGACGAATAGCTAGAATTCAGGCATGGGAGAGCGTTCAGCGGCGCCCGAACTCGTCCTCGAAACCGAGACGGGGTCCACGGTGATGACCCCGAACCACGACTATCACGTCGGCCGCGACCCGCTGAGCGACATCGTCATCGACGACGCCCGGGTCTCCTGGCACCACGCGGTCCTGCGGCCCAATGCCGATCACTGGACGCTCTGGGACGAGAACAGCACGAACGGTACGTACGCCGACGGCCGCCGCGTCCACGAGTGGGACGTCGGCCCCGGCAGCGTCATCCGCTTCGGCAACCCCGCCGACGGCCCGAGCGTCGTGCTCGCCGACCGTCCTCCGCCCGCCCCCGAGCGCCCCTCCGCGGTCTCCCTGCCCGCCGCGACCGGCACCTTCCGGCAGCCCACGACCGTGCGCCCGCTGCCCGCCCGCATGGTCCGCATCGGCCGCGGCGGTGACAACGACCTGGTCGTCGACGACCTGATCGTGTCCCGACGGCACGCGGAACTGCGCGCCCTGCCGGACGGCACGTACGAGATCGTCGACCTGGGCAGCCACAACGGCACCTTCCTCAACGGGCAGCCCGTCACCCGGGCCGCCATCGACGCGGGCGACATCGTCGGCATCGGCCACTCGGCGTTCTGCCTGGTCGGCGATCAGCTGCAGGAGTACGTCGACACCGGCGAGGTCTCCCTCGACGTGCAGGACCTGTCGGTCGCCGTCGACAAGGGCCGCAAGACGCTCCTGGACCGGGTCTCCTTCCCCGTCGGCGAGAAATGCCTGCTCGCCGTGGTCGGGCCAAGCGGCGCGGGAAAGTCCACGCTGCTCAACGCCCTGACCGGCCAGCGGCCCGCCGACCGGGGCACGGTCCTGTACGACGGCCGCGACCTCTACCGCGACTACGCCGAGCTGCGCCAGCGCATCGGCCTCGTACCGCAGGACGACATCCTGCACGCCCAGCTGACCGTGCGACGGGCCCTCACCTACGCCGCACAGCTGCGCTTCCCGCAGGACACCGCGAAGGCCGAGCGCCGGGCCCGGGTCGACGAGGTCGTGCGCGAGCTGGGCCTGGAACAGCGCGTCGGGCAGCCCATCCACAGCCTCTCCGGCGGCCAGCGCAAGCGCGTCAGCGTCGCCCTCGAACTGCTCACCAAGCCCTCGCTGCTCTTCCTCGACGAGCCGACCTCCGGTCTCGACCCCGGCATGGACCGCTCCGTGATGCACATGCTGCGCGGCCTCGCCGACGACGGGCGGACCGTCATCGTGGTCACCCACAGCGTCCTCAGCCTCGACGTCTGCGACCGATTGCTGGTACTCGCGCCCGGCGGCAAGGTCGCCTACTACGGGCCGCCCGACGAGACCCTCGCCTTCTTCGGCTACGAACAGTGGCCGGAGGCGTTCGAGGCCTTCGAGCGGGACCGTGACCGTGACTGGGCAGGCGACTACCTGACGTCACTCCAGCACCGCCAGTACATCGTCAACTCCACCGCCCAGCCGCACATGGGCCAGGCCGCCCCGACACCGGGCACGGTTTCCCGCCCGCCCAAGGCGCAGAGCTGGGGCTCCCAGCTGGGCACGCTCGTGCGCCGGTACGCGGCGGCACTGAGCGCGGACCGGACGTTCCTCGCCATCATGATCGCCCTGCCGTTCGTCATGGGCGCCATGGCCCGGGCCCTGTCCGGCAGCAAGCTGACGCAGGAGACGGCGATGAACGCGCTGCTCATCCTCTGCGTCGGCGGAGTCCTCACCGGCGCGGCCAACGCCGTGCGCGAACTGGTCAAGGAACGGGTGATCTACCAGCGAGAACGGGCCGTCGGCCTGTCCAGATCGGCGTACCTGATGTCCAAGGTCGTCGTCCTCGGCACGATCACCGTCCTCCAGGCCGTCGTCCTGACCCTGGTGGCGCTGCTCGGCGTCGACCTGAACGCGCCCGGCGGCGAGGGCGTGCTCATGCCGCCACTCGTCGAGATCACGGTCGCCGTCGCCCTGCTCTCCTTCACCGCGATGATGCTCGGCCTCCTCGTGTCCGCCCTGGTGCGCAAGGAGGAGGTCACGATGCCCCTGCTCGTGCTCCTCGCCATCGTCCAGGTCGTGTTCTGCGGAGCGCTGCTGAAGCTCGACGGCGTCCCCGGCATCGAGCAGCTGTCCTGGCTGGTGCCGTCCCGATGGGCGCTCGGCGCCATGGCGGGCACCATCGGCCTGGCCCGGCTCGTCCCGGGCGACCTGACCGCCGACCCGCTGTTCAAGCACTCGGTGGGCGTGTGGCTGCTCAACATGGGCATGCTCGTCGTCCTCTCCGCCGTCTTCGGCTATCTGGTCGCCCGGCTGCTGAGGCGGCACGAACCCGAAGTCATGCGGAAGTAGCCCGCAGGAAGCAGGCGCGATGACGACGACCGAGGACTTCCGCCCCACGCACGTGGTCCCGCAGGACGGCCTGCCCGCCTGGGAGGCCCCGGACCCGACCCGGCCCACCGTGCCGCTCGACGCCCTCCTGCCGGTCCGGCTCGTCGAGCGGCGCGGTGACTGGGGGCACGTCCTGTGCGCCAACGGCTGGTCCGCGTGGGTCGACGGCCGCCTGCTGCTCGCCGTACCGCAGGAGCCGCCCGCCGCCGGACAGCCCCTCGCCCGTACCGCCGACCCGCGCCCCCTGCTCGCCCGCGTCGAGGAGACGGTCGGCCGCTACCGGCAGACGGTCGAGGAACTGGCGGCCGGACGCCTCGACGGGGAGGACTTCCACGGCCGTACGCAGGGCATGCGGGTCGGGATCGTCGTCGACGGGGAGGCCGTGTGGCTGTACGAGGCCGAGCACGAGCGGTGGGTGTACTGCGACGGCAACCGGCTGAGCACGTACGCGACACCGGAACCGCCGGGCGGCTCCGGAGCCGAGCCCCACGACGAGGTGGGCTCCAAGCCGCCTGCGGCGGCCCGCCCCGAGCCGCCCGCTTCGAGTGACCCCGAGCCCACTCAGGTCGTGCCGGGCATCGGGCCGGAACCGACGCAGGTCGTGGGCACCACGGGTCCGGAACCGCCCCAGCCCGGAGAGGACAGCGCTCACGCGCCCACCCGGCTCGTCAAGGGCGACGGTGACGGCTGATGCCGCACGACACGAGCCTGTACTCGGGGCGGCCCTCCGACCTGATCGGCAAGCAGATCGCCGGCTACCGGATCGAACGCGAGGTCGGCCGCGGCGGCATGGCCGTCGTCTACCGTGCCAAGGACTTGCGCCTGGACCGCACGGTCGCCCTGAAACTGCTCGCCCCGGAACTGGCCCGCAACGACACCTTCCGCAAACGCTTCACGCACGAGTCACGGGTGGCCGCCGCGATCGACCACCCGCACATCGTGCCGGTCTTCGAGGCGGGCGAGACCGACGGCGTCCTCTACATCGCCATGCGGTACGTCGCCGGTCGCGACCTGCGTCATCTCCTGGACCGCGAGGGCCCGTTGGCGATCGCGGACGCCACCCGTATCGCCATCCAGGTGGCGTCCGCGCTCGATGCCGCCCACGACCACGGCCTGGTCCACCGGGACGTCAAACCGGGCAACATCCTGGTGGCGGCGGGCACGGACAGCGACCATCCCGAGCACGTCTACCTCACCGACTTCGGCCTCACCAAGAAGTCGCTGTCCCTGACCGGGTTCACGACCGTCGGCCAGTTTGTCGGGACGCTCGACTACGTGGCGCCCGAGCAGATCTCCGGCCGTCCCGTGGACGGCCGCTGTGACGTCTACAGCCTTGCCTGCGTGGTCCACGAGACCCTGACCGGCCGGCCGCCCTTCCAACGGGACGACGACATGGCGCTGTTGTGGGCCCACCAGTACGATCAGCCGCCCACGCTGACCTCGCAGCGGCCCGAACTCGCCGAGGCGGTGGACGGGGTGCTGGTGAAGGCGCTCGCCAAGAGTCCTGATGACCGGTACGAGTCGTGTCTTGCCTTTGTCACTGCGTTGCGTACGGCGGCGACGGGTGTGGTGGCGGGTGGGCATGCCCCCACACAGGTGGACCTGCGGGTTGCGGATGCCCCTCGGCACCCTGGGCCGCCGCCCGAGCCGCCGGGGTGGGCTCGGCCCGTGTTTCCTGGCTCGGCTCGGTGAGGCTTGCCTGAGGACGGTGGGTTTGTGCGGGCTGAGTTGGGCTGGTCGCGCAGTTCCCCGCGCCCCTTACGGGGCGCTGTTGTGCGGGCCCACTTGCAAGGCAACGGACTCAGTCCTTGCTCAGGAGCAAGTGAGCCTGTGGGAAGTCGCGTTTGGCGTCCGGTGGGGCCACTTGGCGTAGGCGGGCCGTCTCGGTGAAGCCCGTTTCGGTCAGGAGGGCGGCGATGCGGTCGGGGGACCAGTGGTAGGCGAGTGCCACCTTGTGGTCGAAGGACTCGGCGAGCTCCGAGGGGTCGTCGTGGGCCTGGAAGGCGAGCAGCAGGCGGCCGCCGGGCGCGAGGACCCGGTGGAACTCGGCGAATACCGGCGGCAGTTGCTCCGGTGGGGTGTGGATGATCGAGTAGCGGGCGAGAACACCGCCGAGGCTGCCGTCCGCCAGGTCCAGGGCGGTCATCGAACCCACCTCGAACCGCAGCTCCGGATGGGCGGTCCGGGCGATCGCGATCATCTCCTGCGACAGATCGATGCCCGAAGCGTCCAGGCCGAATGAGTGGAGTAACCCGGTCACATGGCCCGGTCCGCAGCCGAGGTCGGCGACCGGACCGCCGCCGTCCGCCCGCACGAGGTCGGCGAACGCGATGAGCATGGCCCGGTCGAGTGGATGGTCCTCCAGGGTGTTGGCGAAGAGGTCGGCATAGAGGCCGGCGACGGCGTCGTAGGCCGTTCGGGTGGTGCGCAGGAAGTCTGGTTCGATCATGGGTGCGTACCGTAGTACGCCCCACTGACATCAGGCCTTCGGGTTCTCCACCTCGCCGTGGTGGCGTACGCGAGAGGCGAGCAGTGCGCCCAGGAAGCCCGTGACCAGGCCCCAGAGCAGGGCGAAGCCGATCGCCCCCCACAGCTGTGGCCGCAGGAAGAGTTCGCCGGACAGGCCGCCGCCGACATCGCCGATCCCGAGCAGCGACAGGCCGTAGTGCGCGTCGATCCGGCCGACGAGACAGACCGTGAGGACTGTGAGGGCGAGCGCCACCGCCATGTGCACGGCGTGCTGCCAGGCCCGCGTCCGGGCCGGTGAGCGTTTGGCCATCAGGAACGCGACGGCCAGCAGCAGCACCGCGTCGACGACCACGAGCCACCACACCCGGCCGTCCTGCTCGGAGAGCGTCCGCAGATTGAGGGTCGAGATGTCGGGCGTCCGCAGCACGCTGTCCAGCACCTGCGGCATCGGCAGCCCGAACGGCCCCTCTACGCGCCCCTCCCAGGACGCGCCGAGACCGATCGTGAAGGCCAGCCAGACGAGGTTCGGCAGCCCGAGGAGGACCACGGCGAGCGTCTCCGGCGCATGACCGCGCGTCACCGCCACCACCAGCGCGATGACGACACCCAGGGCCACGAAGGCGAGCAGCAGCACCACCATGGCGTACGCGGCCGGCCGTACCGA
This sequence comes from Streptomyces sp. NPDC058697, assembly GCF_042715345.1. Lineage (NCBI taxonomy): Bacteria > Bacillati > Actinomycetota > Actinomycetes > Kitasatosporales > Streptomycetaceae > Streptomyces > Streptomyces sp. NPDC058697. The sequence goes on along the minus strand of NZ_JBHXSU010000004.1, from coordinate 12,601 downwards.
CTCCTGGAAGCGCAGCAGGCGGGGCGGGAGCGGGGCCCTGGGCGAGACGAGCAGTGCGATGACGAGGACGCCCGCCAGCCACAGCAGGCCGAAGGCCAGCGTCACGGGCACGTCCGCCTTGAATCCGACCCGTGGCGAGGACGCCCCGAAGAGGTCACCGATGTCGGAGAGCGTGCCCTCCCCGAGCGAGATCGCGAAGGTCTGGCGGGCCGACAGCGCCAGACCGGTCAGTGCGAGGAGCCACAGGACGGCGATCCTTGCCGCCCAGCCGGCCAGTTCGGGGGCGCCCGCGACGGCCCGGTGCCGCAGTGGCCGGAGGAATCCGGCGGCGACGACCAGGACTCCGGCCAGGGTCACCGACAGGGGCGTGACCGACATCCCCGCCTTGGTCTCGGCGATCGCTCCGGCGTCTCCGGTGAGCTCGATCGAGCCGCCGACCGCCACCACCACGGTGGCCGCGACGACTCGGGGGAACGCGCCGTCCGGCAGATCGGCGGCCCCGGCGGCCCACAGGCCGAGCGCGGCGACCACGATCATGGCGATCAGCCCCGCAAGGACCGTCACCAGGGCGTGGATCCAGCCGTGGCGGGCCACTGCCTGGTCAGGGACTGTCTGGAGGCTCACCCTGCCCACGCTAAGCAGGCCTTCGGCGGCGCGCCCGCCGAGAGGGCCGACCGCGTCGGCTTGCGGGCGGTACGGGACCGGAGCACACAATGGGCTCGTTGTGTAGCAAAACGTCACCAAACGTAAGAAGTGCCTCGGGATCCCTACGCCGGGAAGAAGAGCTCGTGAGCGTCGAACCGCCGTCGTCCGGCCGCCCCACAGGACCTCCGTCGGGCCCCTTGTCGGGGCCGACCCAACCGAGCCCCACGCCACCGCCTCCGGGCGACCAGGGCCCCTCGGGGCCGTCGGGTCCTTCGGGCGGCGGATCGGGTGGCGGTCCTTCCGGGCCGTCGGGTCCCTCAGGTCCTTCGGGTCCTTCCGGTGACGGTCCAGGCGGTCCCGGAGGTCCGTCCGGTCCTGACGAGCCGGGGCAGGGCCCCGGAAAGGGACCCGACCGGGCCTGGTGGCAGTCGGCCCCGCGTGTCGCCGTCATCGCCGCCACGATCGTCGTCGCTGTCACGCTTGTCGTCGTCTTCACCCGTTCGGACGGCGGCACCTCGGGCGCGGGCGGCGGCGAGGTCTTCCTCCAGGCCGCGGGCAAGTCGGGCCCCGACCCGTTCACCGAGTCGACCGCGGAGGACAGTTCCGCTCCGCCCGTGACGCCCTCGCCGACGGAGACCGCCGAGTCCGGCAACGTGACGCGCGGTGTGGAGGGTTCGGCACCCGGCCTCTACGGCGGCACGCGCAAGGCAGCCAGCTGCGACGTCGAGAAGCAGATCTCCGCGCTCCAGAAGGCCCCGGCCAAGAACCAGGCATTCGCCTCGGTCCTGGGCCTCCAGCCTTCCGGCGTGCCCGCGTATCTGCGCTCGCTCACCCCCGTACAGCTGCGCATGGACACCCGCGTAACCAACCACGGCTACCGCGACGGCAAGGCCACCAGCTACCAGGCCGTCCTGCAGGCCGGCACCGCCGTCCTCGTCGACGACCGCGGTGTGCCGAGGGTGCGGTGTGCGTGCGGCAACCCGCTGACGCCGCCGGTCGCGCTGAAGTCCACGCCCAAGCGGACCGGCGACTCCTGGCCGTCGTACCGGCCGTCGAACGTCGTGGTCGTCGCGCCCGCGACCCAGGTCATCAACGTCTTCGTGATCTACGACCCGGACAGCGGCGACTGGTTCAAGCGGCACAAGGGCGACACCGGGGACAAGGACCAGAAGACGGATCCGCCGACGGACCGGCCCTCCCCGTCCGACAGTTCGCTGTCTCCGAGCTCCGCCTCGCCGTGCGTGTCCGTGCCTCCCGGTGAGCCCGCGCCGCCCGACGGTTCGAGCCCCTGCCCGGAGACGTCCTCGGCGACACCCTCGTCACCCTCCCCGGAGACCGAGTCGCCCTCGTCCGAGCCTCCGTCGGCGGAGACCTCCGACTCGGAATCGGCCGACACCACGACGGAGTCGGCCCCCAGCAACAGCGCCCCGGAGTCGGCCGCGACCTCCCCGGAGCTCTGAGCGCCGGCCCGCTCCGGCGGACTACTCGCCGATCACCGCGCCGAAGGCCGCGCCCAGGTGGGGGGCGCCGACGCGTCGGTCAGTAGCCCCCGCCCCGCCGCGAGCCCTCGCCCCGCCGCACCAGGATCAGCTCGTGGAGGTAACGCTTCGTGACGCTGCCTCCGTGGCGGGTGTCGATCAGCTCACGGATGCCGTCCAGCAGGCCCTTCCGCGCGGCCGGTTCCAGCGCGCGGTGGTTCGAGTACGTCAGCAGGAGGTCGATGTACGTCTGGGTGGTGTACGTGATCTCCTGTGGGAAGCGGAGTGGCTCGACCCGGCCGAGCACCTCGAACTCCCGTGTGTCCGTGGCTGTTTCGGCGTCCGTCGACTGCCGTAGGCCGGGAGGCGTGGCCGGATCCCAGCGCTCGTAGCAGTCCTGGACCTCGACGAAGAAGTCGCGGCTGCCGCCCGCCACATGGTGCGTGGTGACGAGGGCCAGCGTCCCGTCCGGGCGCAGCGCGTCCGCCACCTTGGTGAGTCGCGTCGCGGGGTCGAGCCAGTGGAACGACGTCGCGGCCACCATCAGGTCGAACGGCTCCCGGGGCAGCGGCCATTGCTCGAACTCGGCCACCTCGACGCGCGCCCGTGGGAAGGCCCGCAGATTGCGTCGCGCCACCGCCGCCATCGACGGACCCAGTTCCACGGCGGTGACGTGACAGCCCAACTCGGCGATCGGGACCGTCAATTGGCCGGTACCGGGGCCGAATTCGAGGACCCGGCTGTCCATGTCGAGGCCCACGCGGGTGGCCAACGCCTGGACCAGGGCGGGCGGATAGGAGGGCCGTGCCCGGTCGTACAGCTCGGCGTCCTCGTCGAAGATGCCACGCAGCGAACGGGTCATGCGGCACCGCCGACCCGAACGCTCCGCTCTCCGCCGTCACTTCGGTCCTGCCGCAGCCCACGGAAGAACGCCCGGACATCGCCGATGAGCAGCTCCGGCTCCTCCATCGCCGCGAAGTGCCCGCCCCGGTCGAACTCCGTCCACCGCACGATGTTCTCCGTGCGGTCCGCGACATGCCGCAGCGGGATGAAGTTGTCCCGGGGGAAGACGGCGAGCCCGGTGGGAGCCGTCGACGGCTGCACGGGTGCGCCCCAACCGTCCGCGTGCGCCCGCTCGTAGTAGATCCGCGCGGACGAACCCGCCGTCCCGGTCAGCCAGTACAGCATCACGTTCGTGAGGAGCTGGTCCCGGTCCACGGCGTCCTCGGGGCGCTCGCGCGAGTCCGTCCACTCCTTGAACTTCTCGACGATCCAGGCGAGTTGGCCGACGGGCGAGTCGGTGAGCCCGTAGGAGAGGGTCTGCGGCCGGGTCATCTGCACGGCGGCGTACCCCAGTCGCTCGCGGGTCCACTCCTCGTTGCGCCGCCACGAGGCGAGCGTGTTCTCACGCTCCCGCGGGCTCAGCGCCGCCAGCTCCTCGGGGGTCGGCTCAGCGCTCGCGTGGGCGCCCGGCAGGAGGTTCAGATGGACGCCGATCACCCGGTCGGGGAAGGCCCGGCCGAGCTCGCGGGAGATCCCCGCTCCCCAGTCGCCGCCCTGCGCGCCGAAGCGCCGGTAGCCGAGCCGGTCCATCAGCTCGGCGAACGCGGCGCCGACCCGCCTCAGCTCCCAGCCCGTGTCCCGCGTGGGCCCCGACAGACCGAACCCCGGAATGCTCGGCAGCACCACGTGGAACGCGTCGGCCGGGTCGCCGCCGTGGGCCCGCGGATCGGTCAGCGGCCCGACCACATCGAGGAACTCCACGATCGAGCCCGGCCAGCCGTGGGTGATGATCAGCGGCGTCGCATCCGGTTCGGGTGAGCGGATGTGCGCGAAGTGGACGTTCGTTCCGTCGATCGTCGTCGTGAACTGCGGCCACTCGTTGAGCCGCGCCTCGGCCGCCCGCCAGTCGTACGTGTGCCGCCAGTACCGCACGAGCTCCATCAGATAGTCGCGCGGAACCCCGTACTCCCAGGCCACACCCGGCAGTTCGTCCGGCCAGCGGGTGAGATCGAGACGTGCGTGCAGATCGTCGAGGTCGGACTGGGGGATGTCTAGGACGAAAGGCCGGATCGTGGCGTCGTGCGGGGAGGTCATGGCGGGCCATGCTAGTTCGGCATCGACGCCCGGTCGCGTGAATAAAAGCCGTGGTCACCGGCCGGTCGGGCGGCCACGAGGGCAGGCCACCGGGGGCGCCGGGGGCGCCGGGGGCGCCGAGCGGGCCTGCCGCCCGCCCTTCGCGTGCCACCCTCACCCTGGGTTTCACACGCCAGGGCCGCCTGCGCCGTCCGGCGGCCCGGCCGCGGCCTACGAACGCTCGGCGGCTTCCTAGGGACGCGTCGACCATGCCCTCCCGGACGGCCCCGCCCTCGCCACGGCCGAGGTCGTCCGCCCGGTCGGCGCAGCCGCTCCGGCAGCCGCTCAGGCCTCCGCCCAGGCCGCCGTGGCGAGCGGCGCGACGGCCGGGCCGCAGGCCCCCGGCGTCACCCGCCCGGACCGGGTCTCCGGGCCACCGATGAGTTTTCGCACGAGGATCCGTCTACAGAAGTGACAGCGAGCGTTCCCGCCCAGGAGGTACTCATGACCACCGACGGATTCACCACATGCCTCTGGTTCGACGGCCAGGCCGAGGAGGCCGCGAACTTCTACGTCTCGGTCTTCAAGAACTCCCGCATCGGCACGATCCTCCGCTACAGCGAGGTGGGGCACGGCGAGCCCGGTTCCGTACTGACCGTCGAGTTCGAGGCCAACGGCCAGAAGTTCTACGCCCTCAACGGCGGCCCGCAGTTCAAGTTCAACGAGGCCATCTCCTTCGAGATCCGCTGTGACGACCAGGCCGAGGTGGACCACTACTGGAAGACGCTGACCGAGGGCGGCGGCGAGGAGGGCCCCTGCGGCTGGCTGAAGGACAAGTTCGGCGTCTCCTGGCAGGTCACCCCCACCAGGCTGGTCGAGATGATCAGCGACCCGGACCAGCAGAAGGCGGACCGGGCCATGCAGGCGATGCTCAAGATGCACAAGATCGACGTCGCCGAACTGGAGAAGGCCTACGCGGGCGAGTGAGGTGACCGGCAAGGCGGCCGGCCACCTCGTGCCTCAGCGGACCCTGGTGAGGCCTTGTGCCCCACCGGTCCGGGCGGGGTCTCGCGCCCACCGGCTCAGGTGAGTCTTCGTGCCCCACCGGCTCAGGTGAGCTGGCCGCTGTGCAGTGCGGTGTACGCACCCCCGCGCCGCAGCAACTCCTCGTGCGACCCGATCTCCCGTACGGCACCGTCCCCCATCACCACGATCCGGTCCGCACCCCGGATCGTGGACAGCCGGTGCGCCACCACGAAGGTGGTGCGCCCGCGCATGAGCCGCGCCAGTGCCTGCTGCACGAGCGCCTCCGATTGTGTGTCCAGCGCGGAGGTGGCCTCGTCCAGAATCAGTACCCGCGGATTGCGGATGAGGGCCCGCGCGATGGCCAGCCGCTGCCGTTGTCCGCCCGAGAGCCGCGCCCCGTGTTCGCCCACCACGGTGTCGAGCCCGCGCGGCAGCCGGTCGACGAACTCCAGCGCGTTGGCGTCCCGCAGCGCCGCACGCACGGTCGCCTCGTCGGCGTCCGCGTCGTCCATGCCGTACGCGACGTTCTCCCGCACGGTTCCGTCGAACAGGATCGACTCCTGCGGTACGACCGACACGAAGCGCCGGTACGTCCGCAGGTCCAGCGTGTTCATGTCGGCGCCGTCCAGCAGCACCCGGCCCGAGGTCGGCCGGATGAACCCGATGACGAGACTGAGCACCGTGGACTTCCCGGCTCCTGAAGCACCGACCAACGCGATGGTCTCGCCCGGCGCGACGGAGAGGCCGAAGTCCCGTACGGCAGGGCGGCCGGCATCCTCGTACGCATAACCCACGCCCTCGAACTCCACGGCACCGCGCAGCGAGTCGATCCGCGACTTGCCCTCGTTGTCCTCCAGTTCGGGTGCCTGGAGGACCTCGCCGACGGACCGTACGGACTCCAGGCCCTTGGTGATGACCGGCGCGAGCCCCGCCAGGGTGGTCGTGGAGTTCGTCAGCGTCGTGAGGAACGCGCTGAGCATGACGACGTCACCGGGGGAGACGCCCCAGACGCCGTAGTACGAGACCAGCGCCGCCGCGGTCAGGAAGAGCACCCCGATCACGTTCAGGAACACCCAGGCCAGCGAGGCGAAGCGCCCGTTGAGCAGGTCCAGGCGCAGTCCGGAGTTGAGCACCTTCCGCAGCGTGCCGTCCATGCGCCGCAGGGCCTTGCCCTCCAGACCGTGGGCGCGGGTGACCGGGATCAGCCGGGTCATCTCGGTCACCCGTGAGGACAAGTGCTCGACCTCGTGGCGGAAGTCCTCGTTGTGCGTGCGCAGCCGGGTCCGCAGCCGCGCGACGAGCAGTGCCGCCACGGGGACCACGAGCAGGAAGACGGGCACGAACTCGGGGGTGCGGATGGCGATGATGATGAGCCCGCCCGCGAGCACGGTGACCGCGCCGAGCCCGGTCTCGGCTGTCTGCTGCACCATCTGCTCGACCGTCTCCACGTCCCGCACGACCTTCGCCTGGAGGACGCCCGCACTGACGCGTGAGTGGTAGCCGATGGAGAGCTGCTGCATGCGTGTGCACAGGGAGGATCTGAGGGCCGTGCCCATGCGGCGCACACTGCCGTACAGCAGCCGCACGTAGAGCAGGTGCAGGGGCATGTTGATCAGCAGGATGAAGAGGATGAATCCCGCGCTCAGCCACAGCCGGCCGATCGGTCCGTGCTGGACGACGGTGTCGATGATGGACGCCGTGACCAGCGGCAGCAGCCAGATCGGACTGTGTTTGACCGTGAAGACGGCGAACGCGGCGGCGACCTTCCAGCGGTCGGCGCGGAACAGGTAGACGAGGGTACGGACGGGGTGCTCGCCCCGATAACGGTGGTCGAGCGGTTTCTCCCACGAGGCCATGGTGGCCTTCCCTCCCCAGGGAGTGGCGGATGTGGCAAGCGCTTTCTTCCCCTGTCGCGATCACCTACACCCGGCGGGTCGGGGCTTCCTCAGGCCGCGTAACGGCTCGGTTTCCCCGGTTAATTTCCGGGTTCCGAGGGTTGGCGCGGAGCCGTCGCCTGGTTATCGTTCACGCACTTCACTCAATCGTTCCGCTGAACGAATAGCGAGAAGGACGGTCGGTCCATGCCCGACATCCACCACCCGGGACGGCGCTCCGTCCTCGCCGCGGCCACGGCGGGCGCCGCGTCGCTCGGTGCGTCCTGGCTGCTCACCGGCTGTACGGGGGCCTCGGCCGCCCCCGTGCTGCCCACGGACGCGAAGGCGGGCACCCCTGACCGCGGCGGCACCCTCCGCATCGCCCGGCCGCCCGCCTCCGACGCCGAGACCCTCGACCCGGCGAGCGCCCTGTCCGCGTACGAGTATCTGGGCGCCCTCTACAACCGCCTGGTCCGCGTCGGCGCGAACGGCGACCTGGTCCCCGACCTCGCCGAGTCATGGGAACCGGACGCCAAGGCCCGCACCTGGACCTTCCGCATCCGCGCGGGCGTCACCTTCCACGACGGCAGGAAACTCACCTCCGCCGACGCCGCGTACACGCTGCGCCACATCCTCACCAAGGAGACCGCGTCCCCGCAGGCGGCGGTCCTCGCCCCGCTCATCGACACAAAGAAGCTGCGAACTCCCGATGCCCGCACGCTCGTCGTGCCGCTGAAGACCCCCAACGCGGAGTTCCCGAGCCTCCTCACGCACTACAACTGCTATGTCATCCCCGACGGCAGTGCCCGAGGCATCGGCCGCACGGGCGTCGGCACCGGCCCCTTCAAACTGGAGTCGTTCACGCCCGCGGGCCCGGGGCGGATCATTGCGTACGAGGACCACTGGGGCGGGCGCCCGGTCCTGGACGCCATCGACTTCTACTCCGTCGCCGATATGTCGGCCCGCTCGAACGCCCTGCTCGCCGGGCAGGTCGACCTCCTCTCGCAGACCAACCTGGACTTCGCGACCGCCCGCGTCGTCGCAGCCTCCGACCGCGCCACGATCGCCCGCGTCGAGAACGCCCAGTGGTACGTGCTGCCGATGCTGACCACGGAGAAGCCCTTCACCGACGTACGCGTCCGGCAGGCGATGAAACTCGCCTACGACCCCGAGCACGTCGTGAAGGTCGCCCTGCAGGGCGCGGGCACGGCCGGCTGGGACAACCCGGTACCGCCGAGCGACCCCGCCCACATCACCGCCCACCCGAAGCACGACCCGGAACAGGCCCGGCACCTGCTGAAGAAGGCGGGCCACGAGGGCCTCACCGTCGACCTCTACACGTCCTCCTACGACCCGGTCTTCACGCCCATGGCCCTCGCCTACCAGGACTCGGCGCGGCGCGCCGGGATCCGGATCCGGGTGAAGACGGCCTCGGCGGACTCGTACTACACGCAGATCTGGATGAAGAAGCCGCTCATGGCCACCTACTGGTACACCGGCAGACCCGTAGACCAGCTCTTCACCCAGGTCTTCCGCAGCGGTTCCTCGTACAACGAGACCGCCTGGTCGGACAAGGCGTTCGACGCGCTGCTCGACCGGGCCCGGCAGGAGACCGACGACGAGCGGCGGCGCGAACTGTACGGCGAGGCGCAGACCTTCGTCATCGAGAAGGGCGGCGCGATGACCCCGATGTTCGCCGACCGGCTCGTCGGCATCTCGCGCAAGGTACGCGGATACGCCGAGCACGGCTTCGAGTTCGACTACCTCGGCATCGGTCTGAAGGGGGCCTGAGCATGTTCTCCTTCATAGCCCGCAGAGCGGGCGCCGCCATCGGCACGCTGTTCCTCTCCTCCGTTCTCGTCTTCCTCGCGGTGCAGGCGCTGCCTGGCGATGTCGCCACCCAGGTCCTCGGCAAGGACGCGACCCCGGACGCCGTCTCCGCCCTCCGCGAGAAACTGAAACTCGACCAGCCCGCCTGGGAGCGGTACACCGACTGGATCGGCGGCGCCCTGCACGGCGACTTCGGCCTCTCCCTCGTGTCCGGCAAGGCGGTCGGCGGCGAAGTCGGCCTGTACCTCGGCAACTCCGCGCTCATCGCCCTGGTGACCGTCCTCTTCGCCGTCACCGGCTCGATCGTCCTCGGCATCCTCGCGGGCCTGTACCGCGACCGCTGGCCGGACCACCTCATCTCCACGGTCAGCCTGATCGGGATGAGCGTCCCCGAGTTCGTCGTCGCCACCGTCCTGGTGCTCTGCTTCTCGGTCGCACTGCCGTGGTTCCCGGCGGTCGTCCTGTACGGCCCCGAGGCGAGCGTCGGCCAACTCATGCCCGCCGTCTGGCTTCCCGCCCTCGCGCTCGCCGTCGTCATGGCCGCGTACATCGTCCGGATGGCCCGCACGTCCGTCATCGACGTCATGGCGAGCGAGTACGTCACCACGGCCCGCCTCAAGGGCCTGTCGACCTGGCGGGTCGTCACCCGGCACGCACTGCCCAGCGCCCTGCTCCCGACGCTGCACGTCATCGCACTGAACGTCGCCTGGCTGGCCGGCGGGGTCGCGGTCGTCGAGAACGTCTTCAACTACCCCGGCATCGGCAAGCTGATGCTCGCCTCCGTGCAGAACCGGGACCTGCCCGTCATCCAGGCCATCGCACTGATCAGCGCGGTCGTGTACGTCATCTGCAACCTCGCCGCCGACCTGGGCGCCATGGCCCTCAACCCCAAGCTCCGTACGCGCGGGAGGACCCGATGACCACCCTCGACACCCCGGCGCCGGCACCAGCCGTCCCCGTCGCACCACCCTCCGCCGTGGCCCGCGCCTGGCGCACGGTGCGCTCCTCGCGGGCGGCCACGATCGGCCTCGCGATCGTCGCCGTGCACGTCCTGATCGCGCTCCTCGCACCGGTGTTGACCTCCTACGACCCCATCGCCAACAACGCCGACCAGGCGCTGCTCGGACCGAGCGGGGAACACTGGGCGGGCACCGACCAGTACGGCCGCGACGTCCTGGCCCGCGTCCTGTACGGCGGCCGCTACGCCCTCGGGGTCTCCGTCGCAGCCACCCTCGTGACGCTGCTGATCGGCACGGTCGTGGGATGTGCGGCAGCCCTGCGCGGCGGCTGGTTCGACGACGTGCTTGGCAGGGTCCTGGACGCGGTGCTGTCCGTCCCGTCGGTCCTGGCGCTGCTGGTCATCGTCACGGCTCTCGGCACCGGGCCCTCGGTCATCGTCCTGGCGATCGCCGTCGTGTACGTCCCCCAGGTCGTACGTGTCGTGCGTGGCGCGGCGCTGGCGGTCGTGCCCGCGGACTATGTGACCGCGGCGCGGGCCAGGGGTGAGTCCACCTGGGCGATCCTGCGGCGAGAGATCCTGCCGAACATCACCGACGTGGTGTGCGTCGAGTTCGCGATGCGGGCCTCGTGGGTCGTGCTGCTGATCTCCTCGCTGTCCTTCCTCGGCTTCGGCGCCGATCCGCCCACCCCTGACTGGGGCCTGATGGTCGCCGAGAACCGCACCGCCATCACCGTCGTCCCGATGGCGAGCCTCGCACCGATCATCGCCCTGGCCACACTCGTGGTGGGGCTCAATCTCGCGGCCGACGGCCTCTCCAAGGCGTGGGGCGTCGACCGGATCAGGGAGGGGTCGTGATGACCGCGATCGTGTCGGTGGACGGACTGTCCGTGGCCTACCGTTCGGGCGGGCGCGATGTGCCCGTGGTGCGTGAAGTGTCCCTCGACGTGCTGCCCGGGCAGACCCACGCGCTGGTCGGCGAGTCCGGCAGTGGCAAGTCGACCGTCGCGGCGACGCTGCTGGGGCATCTGCGGCACGGGTCGCGCGTGACGGGCGGCTCCGTGTGCGTTGGCGGAGCCGACGTGTTCGCCCTGCCCGCACGGGAGTTGAGGCGCCTGCGGGGCCGGACCGTCGCGATGGTCGCGCAGAACGCGGGGCACGCGCTCACCCCTTCCATGCGGATCGGACGGCAGATCGCGGAGGCGGGCGGCGACGTCCCCGTCGTGGACCTCCTCGAACAGGTCCGGCTGCCCCGCCCCGCCGAACTCGCCCGCCGCTACCCGCACGAGCTCTCCGGCGGTCAGCAGCAGCGCGTCGCCATCGCCATGGCGATCGCCGCCCGTCCGAAGGTCCTCGTCCTCGACGAGCCGACGACCGGGCTCGACGTCATCACCCAGCGCGGGGTCCTCGACCTCATCGGAGCGCTTCGCGACGAACTCGGCCTCGCCGCTGTGTTGGTGAGCCACGACCTCGGCGTCGTCGCGCACATGGCCGACGAGGTGACGGTGTTGCGGTCCGGCCGGGTTGTGGAAGCCGCGCCTACCGGTCGGCTGTTCGCGGCGCCCCAAGACCCGTACACCAGGCGGCTGTTGGCGAGTGTGCCGCGGCTCGACGACGAGGGGCTCGCGCTCGTGGGGGTGGCGGGGGAGCGGGAGGTGCGGCCGAGGGCCGTCGTGTCCGGCGATGCTCCCGTCGCCGTGTCCGCGCGGGACGTCACGATCGACTACGGGTCCGCTCGTGCCGTGGACGGTGTCTCCTTCGATGTCCGGCGCGGTGAAGTCCTCGCGCTGGTGGGGGAGTCGGGCAGTGGCAAGTCCACGCTGGCCTGGGCTCTCGCGGGGTTGCGGACGCCGTCCGGCGGCACGATGACTCATGAGTCGGGCGGCGACGGCGCCGGCGATCACGAGTCCGGTGACCGTGAGTCGGGCGGCCGTGAGTCGGGTGACCTCGCCCGGCCCGCCGGGAAGCGGCCGTTGGCGCTCCGGCGGCGGGTTCAGCTCGTGTTCCAGAACGCCGATACGTCGCTCAATCCGCGTCGTTCGGTGGGTGATGCCGTTCGTCGGCCGTTGCGGTTCTTCGGCACGGTGGGTTCCCGGGCGGAGGCCGTCGACCGGGCTCGGCAGCTCATCTCCGACGTGCGTCTCGAGCCTGCTCTCGCCGAGCGGTTGCCCGCGCAGCTCTCCGGCGGGCAGCGGCAGCGGATCGGGATCGCGCGGGCGCTTGCGGGTGAGCCGGATGTGCTGATCGCGGACGAGATCACGACGGCGTTGGACGTGTCCGTGCAGGCCGATGTGCTGCGGCTGCTCGATGATCTGCGGCGGGAGCGGGAGTTGGCCTGTCTGTTCATCAGTCACGACCTGGCGGTCGTGCGGGGGCTTGCCGATCGGGTTGTTGTGCTGCGGCACGGGGTTGTGGTGGAGGAGGGGCCTACGGATGCGGTGTTCTCCGCGCCCGGGCATCCGTATACGCGGCAGCTGATGGCTGCCGTGCTTGAGCCTTTGCCGGGGGTGGGGTCCGTTGTCGACGGGGTCGAGGACTGGGCTGACGCCGCGGAGCCGGACGATCCCTGGATCGACCGGGGGGATGGGCATCGGGTTCGGCGGTGGGAGGGGGTGGGGTAGGGATTTTCGCCCCCGCCGCCCCTACCCATTCCCGTCCTTGGGGGGGGGCGCCCCCCCCCCCCCGGGGGGGGGTTTTTTGTTGGGGGGCGGGTT
>NZ_JBHXSU010000003.1:502622-703903 GCF_042715345.1 Streptomyces sp. NPDC058697 | reverse complement strand
GCGTCGTTGGTCGGCGCGAACACCGTGATGTTCTCGGCGTTGTTCAGGGTGTCGACCAGGCCGGCCTTCTTCACCGCGGTCACCAGCGTGGACAGGGCCGGGTTGTTGGAAGCGGCGGTGGCCACCGGGTCCTTGGCCATGCCGTCGAAGGAACCGGCACCGTCCGCCGGCACTGTCGCACAGGCCGGCCCGAACGGCTCGTCCGTGGCGGAAGCGCCTGCGGCGCCGTCCATGCCCTCGTCGGAGGGTGATACCGGAGCGGATTCCTTGCTGGAGGAGTCGGACTTCGCGGAGTCGCTGCTGTCGTCGGAACAGGCGCTCAGGGCCAGCGGCAGGACGGCGGCTGCGGCAACGGTGACGGCGACACGACGGATACGGGTGTTCATGGTGTTTCTCCTGTTGGTTGATACGGCCGAAGCCGCGTTCATACGGGGGGTAGGGGAAGTGGCTCGGGGTGGGTCAGTCGACGGTGACGACGACCGAGTGCCAGCCGCTGGCCCCGTCGGGGATGGTGCGGGCGCGCTTCTGGGTCTGGACGGATCCGGTGCGGTCGGTGGCGCGCACCGTGAGGGTGTGGCCGCCCTTGCCCGCCTGCCAGGGAAAGGACCACTGGCGCCAGGTGTCACGCGAGTCCTCGGCGGCGAGGCGGGTCTCCTGCCAGGGGCCGTCGTCGATGCGGATCTCGACCTTGTCGATGCCGCGGTGCTGTGCCCAGGCGACTCCGCCGACCATGACCGTGCCGGCCCGGGGGCGGGCGAACGGTCTGGGCGTGTCGATGCGGGACTGGGTCTTGATCGGCGCCTGGCGGGCCCAGTCGCGTTTGACCCAGTAGGAGTCGTAGGCGTCGAACGTGGTGAGTTCGATGTCCTTGATCCATTTGCAGGCGGAGACGTAGCCGTAGAGGCCGGGCACGAGCATGCGGACCGGGAAGCCGTGTGCGAAGGGCAGGGGCTGTCCGTTCATTCCGACGGCGAGGAGGGCGTCGCGGCCGTCCATGACGTCGTCGACCGGGCTGCCGATGGTCATGCCGTCCACCGAGCGGGCCACCAGCTGGTCGGCCGGACCGCCCCGGGAGGGAGGCTTCACCCCGCACTCGGCGAGCAGGTCCGCAAGGCGTACGCCGATCCAGCGGGCGTTGCCCACGTAGGGACCGCCGACCTCGTTGGACACGCAGGTCAGGGTGATGTCGCGCTCGATCAGCTCCCGTTGCAGCAGGTCCTCGAAGGAGAGAGTGACCGGCCGGGTGACGCCCTTGCCGTGGATGCGCAGTTGCCAGGTCGTGGCGTTCACCGTGGGCACCACGAGCGCGGTGTCCACCCGGTAGAAGTCGCTGTTCGGCGTCGTGAAGGCACTGATCCCGGGGATCCGCAGCTGGGCCCCCTTGGGCACGGCGGACGCCGGCGAGGCGGGGGTCGGCAGGGCGACATTCCCGCGCGAGGCGATCGCGTCCTGACCGCGTGAACCGGCCAGCGCCCGGCCCAGGGCACCCGCCCCGGCCGATGCGGCGGCGGCAGCGGTCGCCGCGATGACGAAACCACGACGATCCCATCCCGCAGCCCGAACCGCCGAGTGCCCCTCCTCACCGCTGCTCGGACTCGGCTTGGAGGAGGGGAGTGTGAGGTGGCCGACGAGCAGGAACAGGACCACGGCTGCGACGACCGCGCCTGCGGCCGAGGGCAGCGCGTCGGCGAGACCGGTCGAGTCGGGCCGACTGATGGCCGCGGCAGCCCCGACAATCCCGAACACCAGGACCCCCGCCGCCCCGGTGCGCCGGTATCGCAGTGCGACAATTCCCAACGCCAGCGCGAACAGGGCCAGAACGGAAAGAATCCCAAGCTGAAGAACCAGTTTGTCGTTGGTGCCGAAATTCCGGATCGCCCAGTCCTTCACACCGGCGGGCGTACGGTCGATCGCCGCACCCCCGACCGCGATGACGGGACCCGCCTGCGGGCGCACCCACGCCGACACGAGCTCGGCGACAGCGAGAGCCGCGAATCCCGCGAGAGCGCCACTGAATGAACCCAGAATCAGCCGCAGCCAGTTGCGGGGAATTCGCGGCTTCTTCTCGTCGTCTGTCACGTGGGGAATCCGGCCCCGAGAGCCCGGCGGATTGGTCGATCACCCGATGGGAGGAAGTTTTTTCTCAGACCAATCCGCGCGCGCCACTGCAACGGATTCAAAGAATGGGGGTTTCTCTCTGAATTCGGCAGGTGCCGTCAACCGTCATCACATCCCTTGTTTCTCAAGCCATCCACAGGCCAGTCGGCCACGAATCACCCCTGAGAACAAAAGGGGTTGATATGACATGAAACGCCCATGTGGGAAACCCGCCGAGGCAGCGGCGCGCCGCCTGAGCTCCGTGCGCAGGGATGTCCGCGGCCAGCTGGAGCGATGGGGACTCGGCGAGTTGGCCGATGATGCCGCGCTCGTCGTCAGCGAGCTGTTGGGCAACGCCTTGCGCCATGGCCTGCCGCCGATCTCTGTGTCCCTCACTCTTCAGGGTTCAGAGCGTGGTCAGACGGTACGGATCGGGGTCACGGACGCCGGCACCGCCTTCAATGTCGAGTTCGTCCGGTCGAAGTGGAGACACCCCTCCGGCTGGCTGAGCACGCGAGGCCGTGGGCTCTGGCTGGTCGACGCGGTTGCTTGCGCCTGGAGCGACCTGCCTGGTGGCTTCGGCCACACGGTCTGGGCCGAACTGCCCTGCAGCACTTGCTCATGACATCCCGCCGATTTTCTGTGCGCCGAGCTGAAAAAGAGCTTCTCGTCCCGGAAGCACCGTGCCCTGCATCCGTACGGGGCTCGCTTCTCGAAGTGCCTCGTAACACGAGACGGCCCAGATGCGTCCAACCTTCAGAAAAGACAAGAGGAGCCGCCCAGTGGCGGGGCCCGTAGACCGCAGCACCGGAAAGGCTTCCCCTCCCGGCCGAGGCACCCGCATGCCGGAAACAGTGCGGGCGGGTCATCGCCCCTGGCGGACGGCCCTGCGCTCACCGGATCGTAGGAAGATCGCCCTTGAGGCAATCCGCTCTCCTCACAGCTCCGGATTACGCGCGAGATCCACGTTCGCGGCCGACCGGGAGGAGAAGCGATGACACACGCGCCAGGAGGTGCCGCGCAAGGCCGGGAACGGCGCACGGCCGTGATCGGCAGCGGGGTGGCGGGCCTGACCGCCGCATACGTGGTCGGCCGCGCGCACCACGTCACGCTGTACGAGGCCGACGACCGGCTCGGCGGGCACGCCCATACCCACGACCTGGTGTCGCACGGCACGACATACCGCGTCGACTCCGGCTTCATCGTGCACAACCACCGCACCTACCCGAATCTTTTGCGTCTCTTCGACGAACTCGGCGTCACCACACAGGAGTCGGAGATGAGCATGTCGGTGCGGTGCGAAGGGTGCGGCCTGGAGTACGCCGGTGCGCGTGGTGCCGCCGGGCTCTTCGCCCGGCGCCGCAACGTCCTGCGCGGGGCCTACCTGCGCATGCTCACCGAGGTGCCCGCCTTCCACCGAGCCGCACGACGTCTCCTCGCCCAGGGCGCCGAACACGCCCTCACCCTCGGGGAGTTCCTGGACCAAGAGGGCTTCTCCCCCTACTTCCGCACTCACTTCATGACGCCGGTCGTGTCGGCGGTGTGGTCCTGCGACGCGGACACCGCCCAGCACTACCCGGCCGCCTACCTGTTCCGATTCCTGGAGCACCACGGAATGCTCTCGGTGGGCGGATCGCCGACGTGGCGCACCGTCACCGGGGGTTCCCGCGCATACGTCGATCGGGTGGCCGCCCGCCTGGACGCGGTGCGCCTCGCGGCCCCGGTCCGTGCCCTGCGGCGGCACCCGGACGGCGTCATCCTGACCGCGGACGACGGCACGACGGAGTCGTACGACTCCGTGGTCGTAGCCACCCACCCGAACCAGGCCCTGAAGCTGCTGGCCGACGCCACGCCGGAGGAGAAGGAGGTCCTCGGCGCCTTCCGCTACTCCCGCAACACCACGCTCCTGCACACCGACACCAGTCTGCTGCCGCGCGCCCCAGGAGCCAGGGCCTCGTGGAACTACCTGATGCCGTCATGCACTGCGGGCGCCGACCGGGTGCGGGTCAGCTACGACATGAGCCGTCTCCAACAGCTGGACGCTGCCGAGACGTTCGTGGTCACGCTGGGCGGCCAGGACCGGATCGCCCCCGACCGGGTCCGCGCCCGCATGGTCTACGAACACCCGGTCTACACCCCGGAGTCGGTGGCTGCCCAGCAGCGGCTGCCCGAACTGAACACCCCCATCACCGCGTTCGCGGGCGCCTATCACGGCTGGGGTTTCCACGAGGACGGCTGCCGGTCCGGGGTGGCGGCCGCCGCCGCACTGGGGGTGGAATGGTGACGACTCCAGCACCCGCGCCCGCCCTGTACGACTGCGCGATCGCCCACGTGCGCACCGCGCCGATGCGGTACGTGCTGCGCCACCGCACGTACATGTGGCTCATCGACCCCGACCGGCCCCCCGAACCACCCCACCTGCTACGGGCGTTGGCGCGTTTCGAACCGCGCGACCACTTCACCGGCGATCAGCCGTCGATCCGCGCGGGACTGGATGCCTTCCTGGCCGGGCACGGGGTGGATCTGGGCGGCGGCCCAGTCACGATGCTCGCCCACGCACGGGTGTTCGGGTATGTGTTCAATCCGCTCACCCTGTACTGGTGCCACGGCCCCGACGGCACCGTGCGCTGTGTCGTCGCCGAGGTGCACAACACCTACGGCGAACGCCACTCCTACCTGCTGAGCCCGGACGCTTCGGGGACGGCGGAGGTCGGCAAGGAGTTCTACGTCTCGCCGTTCTTCCCCGTCGACGGCCACTACCGCATGCGCCTGCCGGCTCCCGGGGAGCGGCTCGACCTCACCGTGCACCTGGAGCGGGAAGGCGGCAGGGCCTTCACCGCGACCGTTCGCGGCACCCGGCACGAGGCCCGTGCGAGAACGCTGCTGCGGCTGGCCCTGCGACGGCCGTGGTCCACGCTCGCGGTGTCCGTGGCCATCCGCCTGCACGGCATCCGTCTGTATCTGCGCGGGCTGCCCGTCCAGCCCCGTCCCGACCATCGTCAGAACCCGGAGAAGACCACATGAGGACAGCCGAGCCCCGATCCGCCGACGCGGGGCAGACCGTGACCGTGTCCCCGGGGACCGCGGCCGTCGACCCGGCCCGCTGGCCCGACGTCGCCTTGCAACCGTCCACCTCCCGGGCGCGGACCTCGGTCACCGCGGCCGTCGTACACCGTGCTCTGCGGCGACTGCCACTGCACGTCCGGTTCGCCGACGGCACCTCACTCGGCAAGGGCGGCCCGGCACTGGACGTCCACGATCCGAAGGCGTTCCACGGCCGCATCGGCAGCCAGGGACTGGTCGGCTTCGGTGAGTCGTACATGGCCGGCGAGTGGGACGCCCCCGACCCGGTCGCCGTCCTCACCGTGCTCGCGGCCAACGCGGCCGAGCTGATTCCCGCGCCCCTCCAGCGGCTGCGCGGGCTGTGGGCGCCGCGCCGGCCGCGTGCCCAGCGCAACACCCCCGACGGCTCCCGGACCAACATCAGCCGCCACTACGACCTGTCCAACGACCTGTTCGCCCTCTTCCTCGACGACACCCTCACCTACTCGTCGGCGCTCTTCCGCGGCTTTCCCTCCGACCGGGACCTGCTCGCCGCCGCCCAACACCGCAAGATCGACCGGCTTCTCGACCTCGCCGACGTGCAGGAGGGCACCAAGGTCCTGGAGATCGGCACCGGATGGGGCGAACTCGCGATCCGCGCCGCCGCGCGCGGCGCGCACGTCACCTCCCTCACCCTCTCCCGGGAGCAGCGCGACCTCGCCCGCGAGCGCGTCGCGGCGGCCGGACTCACCGACCGGGTCTCGGTGGAACTGTGCGACTACCGCGAGGCACGCGGCACCTACGACGCCGTCGTGAGCGTCGAGATGATCGAGGCCGTCGGCGCGGAGTTCTGGCCCGTCTACTTCCGCACCCTCGACGAACGGCTGGTCCCCGGGGGCCGCGCCGTCCTCCAGGCCATCACCATGCCCCACGAGCGGATGCTGGCCAGCCGGAACACCTTCACCTGGATCCAGAAGTACATCTTTCCCGGCGGCCTGCTGCCCTCCGTCGAGGCCGTCGCCGAAACCGTCCGAGACCACACTCGGCTCGCGATCACCCGCCGGGACGCCTACGGCGCCCACTACGCGGAGACGCTGCGCCTGTGGCGCGAACGCTTCACCGAGCGCACGGACGAGATCACCGCGCTCGGCTTCGACGAGACGTTCCGCCGCATGTGGACCTTCTACCTCGCCTACTCCGAGGCCGGATTTCGCTCCGGATACCTGGATGTACAGCAGTACCTGCTCACCAAGGAGGCTCCCGCCCGATGACCCCCGTCCAAACTGCCGGAGCCGGGACCGCCCAACGGCTGGCCGCGCTCGCCGAGGCCGCGTTCGGCGGCCGTCTTCCCGTGCGCTTGCGCACCTGGGACGGCAGCGAGGCCGGCCCACCCGGAGGCCCGGTCGTCGTCGTACGGTCCCGGCGCGCCCTGCGGCGGCTGCTGTGGGAACCGGGCGAACTGGGCCTGGCGCAGGCGTACATCACCGGCGAACTCGACATCGAGGGCGACCTCGGCGAGGGAATGCGCACCCTGTGGGCGGCAGCCCGGGAGCGGAAGCCGCACGCCTCCCGCCTCACTCTCACCGACCGCGCCCACGCGATCGGGATTGCAGTGCGGCTCGGCGCCGCGGGTCCACGCCCGGCCCCGCCTGCCTCCCAGGCACGCCTGCGCGGCGGTCTCCACAGCAAGGCCCGCGACCGGGCGGCCATCAGCCACCACTACGACCTGTCCAACGCCTTCTACCGTCTGCTCCTCGACGAGACGATGGCCTACTCGTGCGGCTACTGGGCGAGCGAGGCCCCGGACTTCACTCCGGCCGACGCCCAGCGCGCCAAGCTGGAGCTGATCTGCCGCAAGCTCGGCCTGGTGCCCGGCGCCCGGCTGCTCGACATCGGCTGTGGATGGGGCTCCCTCACCCTGTACGCCGCCGAGCAGCACAAGGCGCAGGTCACCGCGGTCACCCTGGCCCAGGAACAGGCTGCGTACGTCCGTGAGCAGGTGCGCGAACGGGGTCTGGAGAGCCGGGTGGAGGTGGTGTGCCAGGACTACCGGGACATCGCGGGCGGTGGCTACGACGCCGTCGCCACCGTGGAGATGGGCGAACACGTCGGCGACGCCGAGTACCCCGCGTTCGCAGCGGCCCTGCACCGGTTGGCCCGGCCGCTGGGCCGCGTATTGGTGCAGCAGATGTCCCGGGGGGCCAAGGCGCCGGGCGGGGGCGCCTTCATCGAGGCGTACATCGCGCCCGACATGCACATGCGGCCGGTGGGCGGGACACTCGCCATCCTGGAGCAGGCCGGGCTGGAGGTACGGTCCGTGGAATCGCTGCGCGAGCACTACGTGCGTACGGTCGCTGCCTGGCACCAAACGCTGGAAGAGCGCTGGGACGACGTCGTACGGCTCGTCGGCGAGGAGCGCGCACGGGTGTGGCGGCTGTACCTGGTCGGCGGGGCGCTGGCGTTCGAGGAGCAGCGCATGGGTGTGGACCAGATTCTGAGCGTGCGGCCGACGGCCCAGGGGCGCGGCGGAATGCCCGCGACACCCCAGGACTGGTACGCCGGGCTGGACCGACTGTGAACGGGGACCGGCTGTGAACGGGTTCGCCTGGGCGGCCTTCGCCGTCAACCTCGCGTGGTCCGCGGCGGCCGCGCTGGGCGTCATGCTGATCACCTTCGCCATCGCCGTGCGCAAGGGCATGCACCGGGTCGTCGACGTCGCCTGGGGGCTCGCGTTCACCGCGGTCGCCGTGGTGACCTTCCTGGCGTCGGCGGACACAGGTGATCCAGGCCGACGCCTCCTGGTGACCGTACTGACGGCGTTGTGGGGGGTGCGGCTGGCCGCGCACATCGCCCGGCGCGGGCGCGGGCACGGCGAGGACCCGCGCTACGAGGCGCTGTTGTCCAAGGCGCCCGGGAGCCGGAACATGTACGCGCTGCGGATGGTGTACCTGCTTCAGGGACTGTTGGTGTGGCTGGTGTCGCTGCCGGTGCAGGCGGCGCAGTACATTTCCGGGCCCATGACCGTGGTGGCCGCGGCGGGCGCCTTTCTGTGGGCGGTCGGCATGTTCTTCGAGACGATCGGGGACGCTCAGCTGGCCCGGTTCAAGACGGATCCGGCGAACAAGGGCCGGATCATGGACCGCGGACTGTGGCGCTACACCCGCCACCCCAACTACTTCGGCGACTTCTGCGTCTGGTGGGGCCTGTTCCTGATCACCTGCGACTCCCTCGCCGCCGCTGCGGTCGGTGTGGTGTCCCCGGTGGTGATGAGCCTGCTGTTGACCAAGGGCAGCGGAAAGCGGCTGCTGGAGCAGCACATGGCCGAGCGTCCGGGCTTCGACGAGTACGCGGAACGCACCAGCGGCTTCTTCCCCCTGCCGCCCAGATGAGGAGGCGGAGCCCCGAGCGGGGCTCCGCCTGTTCAGGCGGGGAGGTTCATCAGCGCGAGTGGGGTGGAGGTGGGTTGTTCGGATCCGCCGGTGGGTTCGATGGTGACGCCCATGCCTGAGGCGCCGTCGAGAGCACCGTGCATCAGGACCGACTGGTCGCTGCGACCGGGGTCCATCAGTCCGGCGGAGCGCATGGTGCCGTCGTCGTCGAACCACAGCTGGTAGACCTTGCCCCGGGGCGGGTCCGCCATCCCGGAGACAACGAACACGGCCTTGTCCTGGCGGCCGGAGACGGTGACGGTGCCGGTGGCTCCGCCGGGCAGTGTGGTGGCGCGGGTCCTGGCGTCCGGTGCTGCGAGCACGGCGGCGATCCGGTCCGTTTCCTGCACGGACCGCCGGGCCTCTTGCAAGGCGTCCTCGGCACGCTGGTGCTGCCACACCGTGGTGCCGCCGAGTGCGGCCGCCGCCGCGAGGCATGCGGCCAGAGCCCAGCGTGACAGCAGCCGCCCCGGCAGGGACTTGCGGCCCGATCGGGACAGGGCCGGCTCTCGGGGTGCTTCCTGGCGGACGGTGGTGATCCTGCGCAGCACCTGCTCGCGCAGTACCGGGCGAGGTGTGAGGGAGACGGCGAGACCCAGGCGGGCGGCGGTGGCACTCAGCTCGGCGGTCTCCTGAGCACATGCTTCACAGGCCGCGAGGTGCCGCTTGAACGCCTCGCGTTCCTCGTCGGACAGGGCGTGCAGGGCGTATGCACCGGTGAGGGTGTGCAGGTCGGCGGATGTCATGCGGTCACCCCCAGGCAGTCGCGCAGCCGGATGAGACCGTCGCGCAGTCGGGTTTTCACGGTGCCCAGCGGAAGCGTCAGTACTTCTGCCACCTGGCGGTATGTGAGTCCGCGGTAGTAGGCGAGCGTGACAGCCTGGCGCTGGATGTCGGTCAGGGTGCGCAGACAGCGCCGCACCTGCTCCCGCTCCAGCCGCGCCTCCACCTGCTCGGCCACCTCGTCGTACTCGGGCGTGTGATCCAGGAGCGCGGCCTTGTGATCCCGGGCGGATGCGGCCTCCGCCGAACGCACCCGGTCCACCGCCCGGCGGTGCGCCAGGGTGAGGATCCAGTTGATCGCCGTGCCGCGGTCCGGGCGGTAGCGGGGAGCAGTGCGCCACACCTCCACCAGGACCTCCTGGGCCACCTCCTCCGACTGCGCCTGGTCGCGCAGGACGGCGCGTACGACACCCAGGACCGAACTCACCACGCGGTCGTACACGGAGGCGAACGCTGCTTCCTCGCCCAGGGCGACCCGGCCCACCAGTTCCTGCAGATCCGGCTCGACGGATGGATTTCTACCGATGTGCACGGCTTCTTTCACGGTGGTCCTTCATGGTCGGGACATCTCCGGACGTAATCCGATCCCCGGACGGCCACGGATTGGTCCCACGCCCATGAAATCGCAGGTGAAACCGAACGGCACGGGCAGGAGGCAGCTGTCAGCCCTACGGATGAGGCCCTTCATACGGGCCGTGGCCGCGGCACTGCCGGACGACGGGGTCTTCCTGAGAGACGCGCAGTCCTGCGCGCCGCGGACACTCCACAGGTCCGGGCAGTGCCGGCACTGGCGCCCTGGTGTCCGGATGACGAACCGCCGGCCCACCTGTCAGGACAAGCGCGTCATCGTGATCCACGAAGACCGCGACCGCGTCGCCGACCCGCACCCGTCAGTCCCGTTCGTTCACCGGACCCGTACGACCGGAGCCGGACCCGACGACCTTCTCGTCTCGCTCCCGAACGCACCCTGCTGCTCTCCACTCCGCCGACACCGAACGGTCAGCCCGCTACGGTCGATGCCCGCTTGGCCGAGTTCCGTAGACGGTGTCCTACGTGGTGAGGCGGACGAGTCGTTCGTAGCAGCAGATGGCAGCGGCGAGTCCGGCCGCAGTCGGCTGTCGCGTTGATCGGGTTGATCGGGTTGATCGCGCTGTGTTGAACGGCCCTCAGCGCATCGGTGTTGACTGGCCGTCCGGGTTCTTGGCCAGTAGGGAGCGGACCTGTTCGTGGGAGTAGTGGGAGGCGGCGCCGATCCGGCGCAGTCCCCAGCCCTGGTCGCGGGCGGCGGCCATGGCGTCGAGCAGGGCGGGGGACAGCAGTTCCTCGCAGGAGCCGCGGACTTGGGCGACGGTGGCGAGACGCTGCTCGGGGGTGCAGGAGGCCAGGGCCTCGACCAGTTGGCGCAGTTGGCGGCGGACCTGGTCGGCCTGTCGGTTGATGGGCGGGGCGGCGCGGCTGGGCATGGCGTGCTCCTGTGGGTCAGGTGTGGGTGGGGACGCGGAGCAGGAGCAGGGCGGTGTCGTCGACGGCGTAGCCGCCGGTGTGGTCGGTGACGGCTTTGCGCAGGTAGGACAGGGTGGTGTGGGCGTCCATGGTGACGGTGGCGGCAAGGGCGGCAGCCAGGGCATCTTCGCCGAAGAACGGGCCGCGCTGGCGGGTGCGGGCTTCGGTGATGCCGTCGCTGTAGAGCAGGAGGGCGTCGCCGGCGCGCAGGGTGAACGTGGTCTCGCCCAGGCGGACCTGGTCGGGGTTCAGGAAGGTGGTGAGCATGGTGCCGGGGATATGGAGTTCCTCCACGGTGCCGTCGGCCCGGCGGATCAGCGCCGGGGGGTGTCCGGCGCTGGTGTACCGGCCGGAGACGCTGCCGTCGTCGCGTACTTTGAAGGTGGTCAGGGCCGCGGTCAGGAACCGGTCGCTGATCTTCTGGTCGAACAGGGCGTGGTGCAGGCGCCGCAGCACGGTGGCGGGGCGTGGGTGCTGGGTGGCCTCGGTACGCACGGTGTAGCGGGCCAGGGCGGTGACCTTCGCGGCTTCGATGCCCTTGCCGCACACATCCCCCAGGACCGCGCACCAGGTCTTGCCGGGGGTGCGGAACAGGTCGTAGAAGTCGCCCAGGACCTCGGCGTGGGTGGCGTCGGCGGGCAGGTGCAGGGCGGCGACGTCCAGCCCCGGGACCTGGGGCAGGCTCGGCGGGAGGAGGGACTCCTGCAGGGTGCGCGCGAGCTCGGCCGATGCGGCTCCGGAGGCGAGTGCCGCGCGCAGGGCCTGGCGCAGGGCGATCTCGGAGGAGACCGAGCGGGCCAGGGTCTTGAGGGACTCGCGCTGGGCGTCGGTGAACTGCCGTGCCTGGTCGTCGATCACGCAGAAGCCGCCGAGGACGTGTCCGTCCGGGGAGACCACCGGGTACCCGGCCCAGGCGCCGATGCCCAGAGCGCCGATCGCGGCCAGATCCTTGATCCGGGCGTCGGTGACCGCGTCCTCGGCGATCAGCGGCCGGCCGGTGGCGATCAGCAGATGGCAGGGGCTGTCGCGGATGTCGTTCTCGCGCCCGGCCGCGGGATCGATGCCCACCGCGCTCTTCCAGAACGAACGCCGTCCGTCGGCGACGGTGAAGAACGCCATGTCCGTCCCGGTGATGGCCATTGCCAGTCGGGCCAGGTCGTCGAAGGCTCCCTCGGGCTCGGTGTCCATCAGCTGGCTCTCGACCACCGCCCGCAGACGGTCGGGATCGAACACAGCCGCCGGCAGCTCCGGCGACGCCACCGTCTTCGCCTTCGCGGGAACAGGCCGAGGCCCTCCAGCCATGACTACCTCGATTCCCCTGCCGACGTGTTGGCACCCACAAGGTGTCAAGCAACTTGACGCCGCTCACCCTAAAGGTCCACACGAACGCGCGGTAGGCATAGCAAGGTCAAACCGGGGACAGCTCCCGCGACGTCAAGTGGCGGTGAGCCTCTTGGCAGGGGATGGACAAGCCGGACTGCTGTCGAAAAGGAGTGCCCTGCCAACGGGCAAGCATGATCCAGACCAACGACCGCTCGACAACCCAGCGGCGCGACGAGCAGGAGATGTTCGCCCTGTGCCTGCGGATCCTGCAATCGACCCTGCTCTACGTGAACACCCTCATGCTCCAGGACGTCCTCGACGAACCGGAGTGGGCCGACCTCCACCCGTGGACTTGGCACAACCTCGCTCTCGCCGGGTGACAGCCGGCAAACGGCAGACCGGCGAGCCGTCCGTAGATCATTTACGGGGCATGCCCTACCGAGAGCCAGAGCAGTATCTGACATGAAGGGTGCATGCGTTCCTAATCATGCGGACTCGTGCGGGTGGCCTACTCTGAAAGTGTGACGACGGCACTGGTCAGTGTGGTGATCGCTGCTTACAACTCGATGCCGTACCTTGACGAGACTTTGCGCAGCCTGTTCGGCCAGTCCTACCGGCCGTTGGAGGTCGTGGTCGCCGACGACGGCAGTAGCGACGGGACCGGGGATTACCTTGTGTGGGCGCGGCGCTGGCTGGCACCCGCCGACGTGTCCTTTGTGTATCTGGCCAATGTTGTCAACGAAGGAACGGGCCACGCGCGCAACCGCGGCCTGCGTGCCGCGAACGGCGACCT
The DNA here is from genome assembly GCF_042715345.1 of Streptomyces sp. NPDC058697. Taxonomy (NCBI): domain Bacteria; kingdom Bacillati; phylum Actinomycetota; class Actinomycetes; order Kitasatosporales; family Streptomycetaceae; genus Streptomyces; species Streptomyces sp. NPDC058697. The sequence continues at coordinate 690,934 of NZ_JBHXSU010000003.1, read as the reverse complement.
ACTGACCGTGTTCGACCACGACGACGTGATGCTGCCCGGCGGTATCGAAAGCAGGGTGCGGTGGTTGCGTGAGAACGGCGGCGATGCGGTGTACGCGCGGCGGGACCGGCTGATCCATCAGGGTTCGGCTCGGGTGGTGGCGCATCGGGACGAGCCGTTCGAGTCGGACGGTTTCACGGCGCTGCGCAGCGCGCGGGATCAGCTCGTCTATCTGCGGCGGCGTCGCAGGACGTTTCCGCACACGACGTTGCTGTACCGGCGGGAGGTGCTCGGCGCGGTCGGGTTTCATCCGGAGGCACGGGCGCTGCTGGGGATGGAGCACTACGGGTGGCTCCTGAAGTTCCACCACCGCTATTGGGCGGGCGACCTGGGCGAGTCCGTGTTGCTGATGCGTCGTGGGCACCGCCCCGACCACCTGGCATTGCGGTGGAAGAACCATCCCGACTTCCCGCGCGTCTTCGATACCGTCCTGGTGCCGGCCATCGAGGCGGACCTCGCCGGAGGTTGACCGCCGGCAAAGGAAGAGGCCGTCCGCATCGCCGACGACACCGAGTTCGGCCGGTCCGGCGCCGTCTACAGCACCGACACCGAGCACGCCTTGCGTGTGGCCCAGCGGATCAACTCCGGCACCGTCAACGTGAACAACGGCATCACCGTCGACATCGGCATGCCGTTCGGCGGCGTCAAGCAGTCCGGCTACGGCCGTGAACTCGGCCCCGAGGGCCTGGCGGCTGACAGCAGCACGACCCCGGTCCACCGCGGCGAACCGGACCGTTCCTTCTTGTCGAAGTCGTGCCGCGACTGGCTCTGAGCAATCCCGGTGAAAGGCCCCGCCGGCCGGTCTACGATCGAGGAGGTCATCAATCACCGCATGACATCTGCCCGGTGACGGAGTCGGCGTGGGGTGCGCGTCCCCGCTCCACGCCACCACTGGACGGCTTCAGGCGCAGCCACGGGTCGGCACATCCGGACGCCGACGACCGAGGTGTGGCGCGTCCCGCCGGGCGGCGAAAGGGATGCGTCGTGCCTTCGGCTACGGCGAACTACCGCACGCTGCTGCGCACTTCGGGTGCCGCGGCCTTCTTCCTTCCGGCCGCCGTCGGGCGTCTGGGCATCGCCATGACGGGGATCGGCATCGTCTGGCTGGTGCACGCACGCACCGGGTCGTATGCCGCCGCGGGTCTCGTCACCGGCGGGTTCGCCGTCGCGGACGCCGTCGCCGGGCCCCAGATCGGGCGCCTAACGGACCGGTTCGGGCAGGCGCGGGTGCTTCCCTGCGCGCTGGCCGCGCATGCCGGGGCCGTGGCGCTGCTGCTCACCGGCGCCACCGCGGACCTCCTCGCCGGAGTGCTGGTCGGGGCGACGCTGCCCCAGCTCAGTGCCCTGTCCGCCGCTCGCTGGTCCGCCCTGCTGTCCGGCGAACGGGCTGCCGCGCTGCCCACCGCCTTCGCCCTGGAGGCCCTCGCCAACGGCGTGTCCTACCTGGCCGGCCCAGCCCTGGTGAGCGTCCTCGGTGCGGCGGGCCGCCCGGCCGCCGGGGTGCTGCTCGCCGCCGCGCTCGTCGTCGGCGGCGGGCTCGCCCTCGCCGCCCAGCGCCGCACCATGCCGCCCCTCACCGGCCGCGCCGAGCGCCGGCACGCCGGACGCGCCCTGCTCCGCTCCGCGTTCCTGCGGCAGGTCGCGCTCGGCCTCGCGCTCGGCGTGTTCTTCGGCGCGATGCAGGTGTCCGTCGCCGCGTACGCCGTCGGACGCGGCACGCCGGACTCGGCGGCGCTGCTCTACCTCGCCGCCAACTGCACCAATCTGGTGGGCGGTTGGGCCTACGGAGCATGGTGCCACGGCGGCTCACCCCGGCGCCGTCAGGCCGCGGCCGCCGCCGGTCTCACCCTCGCGAGCCTCCCGCTGACCTTCCTCGACGCGCCCCTCGCGGTCGGTGCCACCCTCGCCCTGACCGGACTCGCCGTGCCGGTCCTGCTGATCCTCACCTCCGTCCTCACGGACTCGTCGGTCCCGCGCGCCGTCCTCACCCAGGCCTTCACCTGGGGAAACTCCGCAAGCGCGGCAGGATCGGCGGGCGCCGCGGCCGTCGCGGGACGCGTGGTCGACACGGGCGGCGCGCACGGCGGTTTCGGTGTGGCGGCGGGGGCCGCGGCGGTGATGACGGTCCTGGCGCTCGGCGGCCTGCGGGACTCGTCACCGCCCGTACAGCCGAAGTCATCCGCGCCCGCGGAACCCGCGGCGCCGAACCCGCCGACCACGGACAGGGCGCCAGGGCGAAATCCCGGCTGAATCCCATCCGACTGGCCGTACCGTCGCGCCGTCGCACGCGGCGATGGCGGACCCGCCCGGGGCGGACCCGACCGGGGTGGAGAACGTCTTCCACACCGCGGTGGCGGTCGCGGTGGCCGTGGGGGACGGCGTGGGACTGGGCGTACGGGCGTCAGGGGTCGGGGTCGGCGTCGCGGTCGGACTTTGGTGCCGGGTCCCTGGCCGGGACCGGGAGACGGTGGCCCCCGCCGTTTTCGTCGACGTCGTGGTCCGTAGTACGAACCCGGCCCAAGGATCAAGGGAACCACTGGGAGGTCAAGGTCACAGCGGGTCCCTCTGCTGCTCACCTGTGGATCTGACCTAGCATCCGAGCATGACGGTCCTGCCTGACGACGGGCTCTCGCTGGCCGCCGAGTTCCCTGACGCGACCCATGAGCAGTGGCAACGCCTCGTGGCGGGCGTACTGCGCAAGTCGGGCAAGGAAGTCTCGGACGACGCAGCTGAGGACGCCCTGTCCACCACGCTCGAGGACGGGCTGCGCGCCCGGCCCCTCTACAGCGCACACGACTCCGCGCCGGATCCCGGCCTGCCCGGTTTCGCCCCCTTCATCAGGGGCGGCCGCGCCGAGGGCAACACCCTCGGCGGCTGGGACGTACGGCAGCGGCACACGGCCGCCGACAACGGCGCGGTCCTCGCGGACCTGGAGAACGGGGTCGCCTCACTGTGGCTGGCCGTCGGCGAGGGCGGCTTCCCCGTGTCGTCGCTCGGCCCGGTCCTCGACGGCGTCTACCTCGATCTGGCGCCGGTCGTCCTGGAGGCGGGGCGTGAAGTCGAGCCCGCCGCACGGGAGTTGCTGCGGCTGTACGAGGAGCGGGGCGTCGCGCGTGACGCCGCCCGTGGCAACCTCGGCGCCGATCCCCTGGGCCACGAGGCCCGTACGGGGGACGACGGGTTCGACTTCGCGCCCGTCGCCGCTCTCGCGCGGCTGTGCGCCGAGGAGTACCCGGGGCTGCGGGCGCTGACGGTCGACGCGTTGCCGTACCACGAGGCCGGCGGGTCCGCCGCGCAGGAGCTGGGCTGCTCGCTGGCGACCGGTGTCGCCTATCTGCGGGAGCTGACCGGGGCGGGGCTGAGCGTCGAACAGGCCGCCGCCCAGATGGAGTTCAGGTACGCGGCCACCGCCGACCAGTTCCTGACCATCGCCAAGCTGCGTGCGGCGCGCAGGCTCTGGGCCCGGGTCGCCGAGGTCTGCGGGGCGCCGGGCGGGCAGCTGCAGCACGCCGTGACCTCGCCGGTGATGATGAGCCGCCGGGACCCGTGGGTGAACATGCTGCGTGCGACGGTCGCCACGCTGGCCGCCGGTGTGGGCGGCGCCGAGTCCGTCACCGTGCTGCCCTTCGACCACGCCCTCGGACTGCCGGACGCGTTCGCCCGCCGGATCGCCCGCAACACCTCGACGATCCTGGTCGAGGAGTCGCATCTGTCCCGGGTGATCGACCCGGCGGGCGGCTCCTGGTACGTGGAGCGCCTCACCGACGAACTCGCCCACGCGGGCTGGGAGTTCTTCCAGTCCGTCGAGCGGGCGGGTGGCCAGGCGGTCGCCCTGCGGTCGGGGCGGGTCGGCGAGGAGCTGGCCGCCACCTGGGCGGCCCGCAGCGCGAAGCTGGCCAAGCGGCGCGAACCCGTCACCGGGGTCAGCGAGTTCCCGCACCTCGCCGAGCGGTTGGTGGCACGCGAGCCCGCACCCGAGCCGCAGTCCGGCGGACTCCCCCGGGTGCGCCGCGACGAGGCGTACGAGAATCTGCGGGCCCGCTCCGACGCCCACCTCGCGGCGACCGGCACCCGGCCGCGGATCTTCCTGGCGGCTCTCGGCCCGGCCGCCGCCCACACCGCCCGTCTCACCTTCGCCTCCAACCTGTTCCAGGCGGGCGGCATCGAGCCCGTCACCGAGGGCACCTTCGAGGACAGCGGGGCCACCGAGGCCTGTCTGTGCTCAAGTGACGCGCTGTACGAGGAGCAGGCCGCCGAGGTCACCGCGTCCCTCAAGTCGGCCGGCGCCGCCCATGTGTTCCTCGCCGGACGTCCCGGGCAGCACACCGGTGTCGACGCCTACGTCTTCGCGGGCTGTGACGCCGTAGCCGTGCTCTCCGCCACCCTCGACCGCATGGGAGTGTCCTGATGGAACCGACAGGACGGATCCCCGACTTCTCAGGGATCGAACTGGGGGTCCCGACCGCGGACGGCGGCCCCGACGAGTGGCGCGGCGCCGTCAAGAAGGCGGCCGGCGGCGACGACCTCCTCTGGGAGACCCCGGAGGGCATCGCGGTCAAGCCGCTCTACACCGGGCAGGACCTGGAGGGCCTGGACTTCCTGGGTACGTACCCGGGCATCGCCCCGTATCTGCGCGGCCCGTACCCGACGATGTACGTCAACCAGCCCTGGACGATCCGCCAGTACGCGGGCTTCTCCACGGCCGAGGAGTCCAACGCCTTCTACCGCCGCAACCTGGCGGCCGGTCAGAAGGGCCTGTCCGTCGCCTTCGACCTGCCCACGCACCGGGGTTACGACAGCGACCACCCGCGGGTGACCGGTGACGTCGGCATGGCGGGCGTCGCCATCGACTCCATCTACGACATGCGGCAGTTGTTCGACGGCATCCCGCTGGACAAGATGACCGTGTCGATGACGATGAACGGTGCTGTACTGCCCGTCCTCGCGCTGTACATCGTCGCCGCGGAGGAACAGGGCGTGCCGCCCGAGAAGTTGGCCGGGACCATCCAGAACGACATCCTCAAGGAGTTCATGGTCCGCAACACCTACATCTATCCGCCGAAGCCGTCGATGCGGATCATCTCCGACATCTTCTCCTTCACCTCGCAGCGGATGCCGCGCTACAACTCCATCTCCATCTCCGGCTATCACATCCAGGAGGCGGGCGCGACGGCCGACCTGGAGCTGGCGTACACGCTCGCGGACGGGGTGGAGTACATCCGGGCCGGGCGCGAAGCGGGCCTGGACGTCGACGCGTTCGCGCCCCGGCTCTCGTTCTTCTGGGCGATCGGCATGAACTTCTTCATGGAGATCGCCAAGATGCGGGCCGCGCGCCTGCTGTGGGCCAAGCTGGTCAAGCAGTTCGACCCGCAGAACGCCAAGTCCCTTTCCCTGCGCACCCATTCGCAGACCTCGGGCTGGTCGCTGACCGCGCAGGACGTCTTCAACAACGTCACGCGTACGTGCGTGGAGGCGATGGCGGCCACCCAGGGCCACACCCAGTCGCTGCACACCAACGCCCTCGATGAGGCCCTCGCCCTGCCCACCGACTTCTCCGCGCGCATCGCCCGCAACACCCAGCTGCTGATCCAGCAGGAGTCCGGCACGACCCGGGTGATCGACCCGTGGGGCGGCAGCGCGTACATCGAAAAGCTGACGTACGACCTCGCGCGCCGCGCCTGGCAGCACATCGAGGAGGTCGAGGCGGCGGGCGGTATGGCGCAGGCCATCGACGCCGGCATCCCGAAGCTCCGGGTGGAGGAGGCGGCGGCCCGTACGCAGGCCCGTATCGACTCCGGGCGGCAGCCGGTCATTGGCGTGAACAAGTACCGCGTGGAGACCGACGAGCAGATCGACGTCCTCAAGGTCGACAACTCCTCCGTACGCACCCAGCAGATCGAGAAGCTGCGGCGGCTGCGCGCGGAGCGCGACGAGCGGGCCTGCCAGGACTCGCTGGACGCCCTGACCCGGGCGGCTGGCGGTGAGGGCAACCTGCTGGAGCTGGCCGTGAACGCGGCCCGCGCCAAGGCCACCGTCGGGGAGATCTCCGACGCCCTGGAGAAGGTGTACGGGCGGCACGCGAGCCAGATCCGTACGATCTCCGGTGTGTACCGCAACGAAGCCGGCGCGTCCCCGTCCGTCGAGCGCACGCGCACGCTGGTGGAGTCCTTCGAGGAGGCCGAGGGGCGCCGCCCGCGCATCCTGGTCGCCAAGATGGGCCAGGACGGCCACGACCGCGGCCAGAAGGTGATCGCGACCGCCTTCGCCGACCTCGGCTTCGACGTCGATGTCGGCCCGCTGTTCCAGACACCGGGCGAGGTGGCCCGCCAGGCCGTCGAGGCGGACGTGCACATCGTCGGCGTCTCCTCGCTGGCCGCCGGGCACCTGACCCTCGTACCGGCGCTCAGGGAGTCGCTCGCCGAGGAGGGTCGCGAGGACATCATGATCGTGGTCGGCGGGGTCATTCCGCCGCAGGACGTGCCCACACTCCTGGAGATGGGCGCGGCGGCCGTCTTCCCGCCCGGGACCGTGATCCCGGACGCGGCGTACGACCTGGTCGAGCGTCTGGCCACCGACCTCGGCCACGACCTCTGAGCCCCATGGCGATCGACCTCGACACCTATGTGAAGGGCGTGCTCGACGGGAAGCGGGCGCTGGTGGCGCGTGCCATCACGCTCGTCGAGTCGACGAGGCCCCAACACCGGGCGATGGCACAGGAGTTGCTGACCGAGCTGCTGCCGCACAGCGGGCAGGCGCGGCGGATCGGCATCAGCGGCGTCCCCGGCGTGGGCAAGTCGACGTTCATCGACGCGTTCGGCACGCTGCTCACCTCGCTCGGATACCGGGTCGCTGTGCTGGCCGTCGACCCGTCGTCGAGCCGGACGGGCGGGTCCATTCTCGGCGACAAGACGCGTATGGAACGGCTGGCCGTCGACCCGGCGGCCTTCATCCGGCCCTCCCCAACTGCGGGCACGCTCGGCGGAGTTGCGAAGGCGACCCGGGAGTCGATCGTGGTGATGGAGGCGGCCGGCTACGACGTCGTACTCGTGGAGACGGTCGGCGTCGGCCAGTCCGAGACCGCCGTCGCGAACATGGTCGACTCGTTCCTGCTTCTCACCCTCGCCCGGACCGGGGACCAGTTGCAGGGCATCAAGAAGGGCGTCCTGGAGCTGGCCGACGTGATCGCCGTCAACAAGGCGGACGGACCGCACGAGCGTGATGCCCGGGGCGCGGCAAGGGAGTTGGCGGGCGCGCTGCGGCTGATGCATCCCGCCGACGCCGCCTGGACGCCACCGGTGCTGAGTTGCAGTGCCCGTGAGTCGACCGGCCTGGACACGGTCTGGGAGCGTCTCGAACAGCACCGTACACTTCTCGACTCGTCCGGCCGTCTCGCCGCCAAACGCCGTGACCAGCAAGTCGACTGGACCTGGACGATGGTGCGCGACGAACTCCTCGGCCGCCTGCACTCCGACCCCGCCGTACGCGCTCTCGGGCCCGATCTCGAACAGCGGGTCAGGAACGGCGAGTTGACGGCCACGCTCGCCGCCGAGCGCATTCTGCGGGCGTTCGGCGGCGAGCCGGACTGAGTACCGGATCCCGGTCGGAGGGAGCGGGACCGGGCCGGAGTGGGCGTGCGCTGCGCGTGTTCACTCCGGCCGGTGCGCCACCGGGTACGGGACGAACGTGCTGCTGTTCTGGTCGATCCGCAGCGGCCGGCCCAGGGGCGGTGCGGCGCGCTGGGGGCAGTCGAGGCGCTCGCAGACGCGGCAGCCCATGCCGATGGGGGTGGCGGCGGAGGCGTTGTCGAGGTCGAGGCCGTCGGAGTAGACGAGCCGGGAGGCGTGGCGCAGCTCGCAGCCGAGGCCGATGGCGAAGGTCTTGCCGGGCTCGCCCCAGCCGCCGCGATGGCGGGTGATCGCTCGTGCCGTCCACAAGTAGCGTCCGCCGTCCGGCATTTCGGCGATCTGGACATGGATGCGGCCGGGCGCCGCGAACGCCTCGTAGACGTTCCACAGCGGGCAGGTGCCGCCGGCGCGGGAGAAGTGGAAGTCGGTCGCGGACTGCCGCTTGGACATGTTGCCCGCGCGGTCGACCCGTACGAAGGAGAAGGGCACTCCGCGCAGCCGTGGCCGCTGGAGGGTGCTCAGGCGGTGGCACACGGTCTCGTAGCCGAGGCCGAAGCGGTCGGTGAGGCGCTCGATGTCGTAGCGCACCTCTTCGGCCGCCGCGTGGAAGGTGCGGTACGGCAGGATCAGCGCGGCGGCGAAGTAGCTGGCGATGCCGATGCGGGCGAGCGCGTACGTGGGCGAACCGGCGGGGAAGTCCTGGGCGGCCAGTCGGTCCAAATCGTCGCCGTACGCCAGCAGGGCGAGCTGGGTCGCCATGCGGAACGCGCGTTGTCCGGGGCGGAGTCTGTTGGACAGGTGGAGCGTGCGGGTCGCCTCGTCGTAGTGGTGCAGGTGACTGCCGGTGTGGTGCAGGTGACTGCCGGTCTCGGTGGTCAGTCGCACGCCGTGCCGGTCCGCGAGTGCCGCCGTCAGGGCCCGTAGGACGTCCCCGGGGGCGATGCCGATGTCCCCGGCGAGCCGTTCGGCCGCGAGATCGGTGTCGTGCAGGTAGTTCTGGCGGCGGTAGAAGAAGTCGCGGATCTCCTCGTGGGGCGAGCGGGGTCCGTCGTGCCCGGTGCCGTCCCGGCCGTCCGCGTCCCAGGCGAGCCGCTCGGCAAGGAGCTGGTTGCGGCGGCCCAGGTCGAGGAGAACCTTGGCGACCGCGGGCATCCGCGAGGCGAGTTCGGCGAGGTCGGACGGGGACACCCGGGCCTCGGCGATCTCGCCCTCCAGCGCCTCCCTCAGATCGGCCAGCAGCCGGCTCGTGTCGCGCTCCGAGAAGAAGCCGGCGTCGACGCCGAAGGCCTCGGTCAGTTTCAGCAGGACCGGCACGGTGAGCGGCCGCGAGTCGTGCTCCATCTGGTTGAGATAGCTGGGCGAGATGGCCAGGGCGCGGGCCAGGTCGGCCTGGCTCATCCGGCGTTCCTCCCGCAGCCTTCGCAGCCGCGCCCCCGCGTAGGTCTTGCTCACCGCACTCCTCCGTCGCCCCGTCCCGGACCGTCCCCGGACCGTCCCCGAACGGTTCCGTCGCCCCGTACCGGACGGTCGCCAGCGTATGCGAAGAACGACCGAACGCACCCTTCGCAAACTTGGCAAACAGAGCCGTGAAGATTCGCAGAAGTTGGCATTCGTCCACCATTGATGGCACTCAGTGCCAGTGCCAGAGTTCCAGTGCAGCCCGCCGGACGGCACTCCACTAGGCAACAGCACGGCGGGCTGCATCTTACTTACAGGCATGCAGTGCCAGGTTCCTCTGCAGCAACCAGGGACCTTGGCAGATCGCGCAACCGAGGAAGACGGTGAAGGCCATGACAGAGGCGAGCACGACGGCGAGGACGACAGCGGCCCAGGCCGAGGAGCTCACGCAGCGCTGGGCCTCGGACCCCCGCTGGCGGGGCATCCAGCGCACCTACGGCGCCGAGGACGTCGTACGACTGTCCGGCAGCGTCCGCGAGGAGCACACCCTGGCCCGGCGCGGTGCCGAACGGCTGTGGCGGCAGCTGCACGAGCAGGACTACATCCACGCACTCGGCGCGCTCACCGGCGGGCAGGCCGTACAGCAGGTGAAGGCCGGGCTCCAGGCCATCTACCTGTCCGGCTGGCAGGTCGCCGCCGACGCCAACCAGGCCGGGCACACCTATCCCGACCAGAGCCTCTACCCCGTCAACTCGGTGCCCCAGGTCGTCCGGCGCATCAACAACGCACTGCTGCGGGCCGACCAGATCGCCACCGCCGAGGGCGGCGACGACCGTACGGACTGGCTCGCGCCGATCGTCGCCGACGCGGAGGCCGGGTTCGGCGGCCCGCTCAACGCCTTCGAACTCACCAAGGCGATGATCGCGGCCGGTGCCGCGGGCATCCACTACGAGGATCAGCTCGCCTCGGAGAAGAAGTGCGGCCACCTCGGCGGCAAGGTTCTCGTGCCGACCTCGCAGCACATCCGCACCCTCAACGCGGCCCGGCTCGCGGCCGACATCGCGGACGTGCCGACCGTCGTCGTCGCCCGGACGGACGCGCTGGCCGCGACCCTGCTCACCAGTGATGTCGACGAGCGGGACGCCGAGTTCGTCACCGGGGAGCGGACGGCGGAGGGTTTCTACCGGGTGCGGGGCGGGATGGCTCCGGTCATCGCCCGTGGTCTCGCCTATGCCCCGTACGCCGATCTGATCTGGGTCGAGACCGGTACGCCGGATCTCGCGCAGGCGCGGGAGTTCGCGGAGGCGATCCATGCCGAGTTCCCTGACCAGATGCTGGCGTACAACTGCTCGCCGTCCTTCAACTGGAAGGCGGCGCTGGATGATGACCAGATCGCCAAGTTCCAGCGGGAGTTGGGGGCGATGGGGTATCGGTTCCAGTTCATCACGCTGGCCGGGTTCCACTCGCTGAACCATGGGATGTTCGATCTCGCTCGTGGTTATGCCGAGCACGGGATGACGGCCTATGTCGACCTTCAGGAGCGGGAGTTCGCCGCGCAGCGGCACGGGTTCACTGCCGTTCGGCATCAGCGGGAGGTTGGGACGGGGTATTTCGACCTGGTGTCCACCGCTGTGAATCCGGCCTCTTCCACGACTGCGTTGTCCGGGTCCACCGAGGAAGAGCAGTTCCACTAGGTCCGGTTGTTGGGTGCGGGTGCGTTGTGGCTGGTCGCGCAGTTCCCCGCGCCCCTTAAGGGGCGCCACCCTCGTTCGCGTGTTCATGAGGAGAACCCGATGTCCATCAGTTCACTGACTCATCACGTCCGCGTCCTCGGTGCTCCCGGCGACCGTCACGACGAGATTCTCACCCCCGCCGCCCTGGACTTCGTCGGGCGGCTTGCCGGTGCCTTTGGCGAGCGGCGGCAGGAGGTCCTGAAGGAGCGCAGGCGGCAGGCGATACGGATCGCGGCCGGTGCTCCGCTCGACTTTCCGATTGCCACCTCTGCCGTTCGCGGGGACAGGTCCTGGCGGGTGGCACCGCCGGCCCCCGGGCTGGAGGACCGACGGGTGGAGATCACCGGGCCGCCCGAGCGCCGTATGGCCGTCAACGCGCTCAACTCCGGTGCGCAGGTGTGGATGGCGGACTTCGAGGACGCCACCGCTCCCACCTGGGACAACGTCATCGGCGGTCAGCTCACCCTGCTGGATGCCATCTCGCGGCGGATCGACTTCAGCACAGCGGAGGGGAGGGAGTACCGGCTCGGTGACCGCCTCGCCACTGTCATGGTGCGTCCGCGTGGCTGGCATCTGCTGGAGGAGCATCTGGAGTTCGGCGGCCGTCCCATACCCGCCTCCCTCGTCGACTTCGGGCTGTACTTCTTCCACTGCGCTCAGCGTCAGATCGACGCCGGGTACGGGCCGTACTTCTATCTGCCGAAGCTGGAGAACCGGTACGAGGCCCGGCTGTGGAACGACGTCTTCGTTCTCGCCCAGGAGTTGCTCGGCATCCCCCGGGGCACGGTCCGTGCCACCGTGCTCATCGAGACGATCACCGCCGCCTTCGAGATGGAGGAGATCCTCTACGAGCTGCGTGAGCACAGCGCCGGCCTCAACGCGGGCCGCTGGGACTACCTGTTCAGCCTGATCAAGACCTTCGGGCACCGCACCGACTTCCTGCTGCCCGACCGGGCGAAGGTGACCATGACCGCGCCGTTCATGCGCGCGTACACCGAGCTGCTGGTGCGCACCTGCCACCGGCGCGGTGCCCATGCCATCGGGGGCATGGCCGCGCAGGTGCCCGGCAGGGACCCGGCCGCGCGTGAGGCGGCTCTGGCCAAGGTCCGCCTCGACAAGGAGCGCGAGGCGGAGGACGGCTTCGACGGCTCCTGGGTGGCCCACCCCGGCCTGGTGCCCGTGTGCCGGGAGGTTTTCGACACCGTACTCGGCGACCGGCCGCACCAGATCGACCGTACCCGCGACGACGTGGAGGTGACCGCCGCGGACCTGCTGTCGGTACGCCGTGTCAGCGGGCCGCCCACGCCGGAAGGCGTGCGTACGAACATCGCGGTCGCCCTGCGCTACTTCGACGCCTGGCTTCGCGGGCAGGGGGCCGTCGCCCTGGACGGGCTGATGGAGGACGCGGCGACCGCCGAGATCACGCGGGTGCAGATCTGGCAGTGGCTGCGGCACCGGGTGGTCGAGAGGGAGACCGTGGAGCGGCTGCTCGACGACGAACTCGCCGCGCTCGGCGCCCAGTACCCCTGGGCGGCCCTCGACGAGGTGCGGGAGCTCTTCGAACGGACCGCGCTGGCAGGCGAGTTGCCGTTGTTCTTCACCCCTGACGCCTACAGCCGTCACCTTGTCCGGCACGCGGAGGCACAGTATCGGGAGGGACGAGCATGAGCGGGGACATCAGCCGGGACATCCGCCGGGTGGGCGTGGTCGGCGGCGGCCGGATGGGCGCCGGGATCGCCGAGGTGTGTGCCAGGGCCGGCCTCGACACCGTCGTGTGCGAGGTGGACGCCATGGCGGCCCGTGCCGCACGGGAGCGGGTGTCGGCCTCCCTCGACCGGGCGGTGCGGCGCGGGAAGCTGGACCGGGACTCGGCGCGGGACGCCCTCGACCGGCTGGCCTTCACCCAGGCCCTCGAAGACCTCGCCGACCGGCAGCTCGTCGTCGAGGCCGTCGTGGAGAACGCGGACGCCAAGACGGAGGTCTTCGCCGCGCTGGACAAGATCGTCGAGGATCCCGGGGCGATCCTCGCGACCAACACCTCGTCCCTCCCGATCATGCGGCTCGGCATGGCGACGAGGCGTGCCGACCGGGTCGTCGGGCTGCACTTCTTCAACCCCGTTCCCGTGCTGCCGCTGGTGGAGATCGTGGCCTCGCTCCACACGGCGCCCGGGACGGTCGGGGCCGTCGAGGACTTCGCCACCCGGGTCCTCGGCAAGACCGTGGTCCACGCGCGGGACCGGGCGGGCTTCGTCGTCAACGCCCTGCTCGTGCCCTATCTGCTGGCCGCGATCCGCATGGCCGAGTCCGGTTTCGCCACCGCCACCGACATCGACGCGGGCATGGAACTCGGCTGCGCCCACCCCATGGGACCGCTCAGGCTGGCGGACCTGATCGGCCTCGACACCGTCGCCTCGATCGCGGAATCCCTCTACGACGAGTTCAGGGAGCCGCTCTACGCCCCTCCCCCGCTGCTCCAGCGGATGGTGGAGGCCGGGCTGCTGGGCCGTAAGACGGGCCGCGGGTTCCACGTGTACGACGCCGTCCGGCAGCCGGGCATTTGACGGCAGGGCCTAAGCTGACCGTGCAGCTGGTTCGCCCCGTCCGCCAGGCGGGATGCGTCGCAAGAGGGAACCCGGTGGGAATCCGGGACTGCCCCGCAGCGGTGAGCGGGAACGACCGCCGTCATACGCACTGGGCCCCGAGAAGCGGGACCTGGGAAGCGACGGCCAGTAGGTGCCCTCCGTACGGAGGGCGTGCCCGCGAGTCCGAAGACCTGCCATCTGCCCGTGCGCGACCGATCGCGTACGGACAATCCCGGTGACCTCGTGGGCGGGTCAGGCGTACATATCCGGCGGACGACCGCGCATGCCGCGCGAGGTGCCTCTGCCGGGTTCGTCACCCCTTCGCGCCCACGTCCCGTCCCGGGATCTCAGGGAGACATCTCGCGAAGGAGAGTTCCGTGACATCGAAGTCCGCAGCCGCGGCGGCACGGGCCACCGTGTACGGCTACCCCCGTCAGGGCAGGGGCCGGGAACTGAAGAAGGCGATCGAGGGGTACTGGAAGGGCCGCGTCGACGCCGACGCCCTCCGGGCCACCGCCGCCGAACTGCGCCGCACCAACTGGCGGCAGCTGGCCGAGGCCGGCATCCACGAAGTGCCGACCGGCGACTTCTCGTACTACGACCATGTCCTGGACACCAGCGTCATGGTCGGCGCGATCCCCGGGCGCCACCGCGCCGCGGTCGAGGCCGACGCGCTCGACGGCTACTTCGCGATGGCCCGCGGCACCCAGGACGTGGCGCCGCTGGAGATGACGAAGTGGTTCGACACCAACTACCACTATCTGGTCCCGGAGTTGGGCCCGGACACCGTCTTCACCGCCGACTCCGCGAAGCAGGTCGCCGAGCTCCACGAAGCCCTCGCGCTCGGCCTCACCGCCCGGCCGGTCCTCGTCGGCCCCGTCACCTATCTCCTGCTCGCCAAGCCCGCGCCCGGTGTGGCCGCGGACTTCGACCCGCTGACCCTGCTCGACCGACTGCTCCCGGTGTACGCCGAGGTCCTCTCCGATCTGCGGGCGGCGGGCGCGGAGTGGGTCCAGCTCGACGAGCCCGCTCTGGTTCAGGACCGCACCCCGGCCGAACTGAACGCCGCCACGCGCGCCTACCGCGACCTCGGCGCACTCACCGACCGTCCGAAGCTGCTGGTCGCCTCCTACTTCGACCGGCTCGGCGACGCCCTGCCGGTGCTGGCCAAGGCCCCGGTCGAGGGCCTCGCGCTCGACTTCACCGAGGCGGCCGCCGCCAACCTGGACGCCCTGGCCGCGGTGGGCGGACTACCCGGCAAGCGCCTGGTCGCGGGCGTGGTCAACGGACGCAATATCTGGGTCAACGACCTCACCAAGTCCCTCGCCACGCTCGGCACCCTGCTGGGACTGGCCGACCGGGTCGACGTGGCCGCGTCCTGCTCACTGCTCCACGTGCCGCTCGACGCCACCGCCGAACGGGACATCGAGCCGCAGATCCTGCGCTGGCTCGCCTTCGCCCGGCAGAAGACGGCCGAGGTCGTCACCCTCGCCAAGGGGCTCGCCCAGGGCACGGGCGCGATCACCGGCGAACTCGCCGCCAACCGGGCCGCCCTGGCATCCCGCGCGAACTCGCCCATCACCCGTGACCCGGCCGTGCGGGCGCGGGTCGGTGCGGTCACGGACGCCGACTCCCGCCGCTCCCAGCCGTACGGCGAACGCGCCGCCGCGCAGCGTGCCCACCTCGGTCTGCCGCTGCTGCCGACCACCACCATCGGCTCCTTCCCGCAGACCGCCGAACTGCGTGTCGCCCGCGCCGATCTGCGGGCCGGGCGCATCGACACGGCCGGCTACGAGGAGCGCATCAAGGCCGAGATCCAGGAGGTGATCTCGTTCCAGGAGAAGGCCGGCCTGGACGTCCTGGTGCACGGCGAGGCCGAACGCAACGACATGGTCCAGTACTTCGCCGAGCAGCTGACGGGGTATCTCGCCACGCAGCACGGCTGGGTGCAGTCCTACGGCACCCGTTACGTCCGTCCGCCGATCCTGGCCGGCGACATCTCCCGCCCCGAGCCGATGACGGTGCGCTGGACGACGTACGCCCAGTCCCTGACCCGGCGCCCCGTCAAGGGCATGCTCACGGGGCCGGTCACCATGCTCGCCTGGTCCTTCGTCCGGGACGACCAGCCGCTCGGCGACACCGCCCGACAGGTCGCCCTCGCCCTGCGCGACGAGGTCAACGACCTTGAGACGGCCGGGACTTCGGTCATCCAGGTCGACGAACCCGCGCTGCGCGAGACCCTGCCGCTGCGGGCCGCCGACCGCCCCGGCTATCTGGCGTGGGCCACCGAGGCGTTCCGCCTCACCACCGCCGGGGTCCGGCCGGACACCCAGGTCCACACCCACATGTGCTACGCCGAGTTCGGTGACATCGTCCAGGCGATCGACGACCTCGACGCGGACGTCATCAGCCTGGAGGCCGCCCGCTCCCACATGCAGGTCGCCCGCGAGCTGGCCGCGCACGGCTATCCGCGCGAGGCCGGGCCCGGTGTCTACGACATCCACTCCCCGCGCGTGCCGAGCACGGACGAGGCGGCGGCCCTGCTGCGCAAGGGACTTGAGGCCATCCCGGCCGAACGGCTCTGGGTCAACCCCGACTGCGGCCTGAAGACCCGCGGCTGGCCCGAGACCCGGGCGTCCCTGGACAACCTGGTCGCGGCCGCGCAGGCGGTACGCGCCGAACTGCCCACCACCGGCTGATCCGACCGATCCGCATGATCCGGTCCGGCTGATCGGTCCGGCTGATCCGATCCGACCGGCCGGGGGCGCCTGTGTCCCCGGCCGTCGCGTCGGAGGCCCTGCCCCGTCAGGTGAGTTCTGCCGCCACCAGCTCGGCCGCCCTGGCGACCAGCGGGTTCTCCGTGGGCCCGTCGGCGGCGTACTTGGTCGACAGGACCGACAGCACCAGGGGCGGCCGCCCGGGAGGCCATACGACGCCCACGTCGTTGGCGACCCCGTACTGCGAACCGCCCCCGGTCTTGTCCGCGAGCGTCCAGTCACTGGGCAGGCCGGCACGGAAGCGCTCGGTGTTGGTGGTGTTGGCGATCAGCCACCCGGTCAGCCGTTCGCGGTCCTCGGCCGGGAGCGCCCTGCCGATCACGAGCCGCGCGCCGGTCCGGCCGATGGCGCGCGGGCTGGTGGTGTCGGTCCTCCGCCACGGTTCCGCCGAGTTCAGCTCGGGCTCCCACCGGTCGAGCCGGGTGATCCTGTCCCCGGTCGAGCGGCAGAACCGGGTGATCGCGGTCGGTCCGCCCAGCTCGCGCAGGAGGAGGTTCGCGGCGCCGTTGTCGCTCTGGGAGACGGCGGCGGAGCACAGCGCCTCGACCGTCATGCCATTCGCGACGTTCTCGTCCGTGCTCGTGATCGGGGCGTAGCCCGCGGCCGTGACGTACTCCTTGGTGTACCGGATGCGCCGGGCCAGGAACTCACCGTCGCGGTCGAGGTCCCTCAGGACTGCCGCGGCCGTGAGCATCTTGAACACCGAGCACATCGGGAAGCGTTCGTCGGCGCGGTAGGCCACGGTCCGGCCCGTGGCCGTGTCGTGGGCGAAGATCCCGAGGCGCGCGGAGTACTCCCGCTCCAGGTCACCCAGCTGTCCGGCGAGGCCCTTGCCGTCGGGGGTCGAGGCATGCGCCGCCGTCGGGGCGGTGACCGCCAGCGCCGCTCCGGCGCCCAGGGCCAGTGCCGTGCGGCGGCTCGGGCGTGAGCTGAAGCGGGCGGCACGAGAGCCGGGACCGAAACTGGAGCTGGTGCTGGTGCTGGAACTGGAATTCGTGCTGGGACCGGAGCGGGATCCTGTGGTGTCCAAGGCCGTACTTCCTGTTCGTGCGGGCGTGACGTTCCTTTCGATGATCAAGACGCCACGACACGACGAACCGGTTGCCCAGCGCCCCATACGCCACATAGGACCCATACACCCCATACGCCCTCTACGCGTCGGCGGCGTCGGCAGCCTCGGCGCGTTCCTCCGACGCCACGCCCTCGACGACCGCGGACGCCTCCTTCTCCGGTACGCCCGCCGCGATCAGCGTGGCGACGGCGGTCCGCGTCCCGTCGTCCTCCCAGGTCCCCGCGTTGACGCTTTCGAGCAGGGAGATGGCCAGGGCCTCCAGGGCGGAGCTGAGGACCACGGCCGGCAGATGGTCGTGGAACACACCCGCGTGCTGGCCTCGCTCAAGGACTGCCGTCGCCTCGTCGCGGGCCGGGGCCAGCACCTCGGACACCCGCTCCACGCCCAGATCCTGGCGGGCGAGCGCCAGGAGCAGCCGGTAGCGGTCTCCCACCGACCAGATCGACAGGACGAACCGCGCGAACGCCCGCTCGGGCGCCTCCACGGCGTCCGGCTTGCGGGCCACAACGCCGCGCAGGGCCTCGGACGCCTCCTCGGCGAGAGCGTCCAGCAGGGCAGCCCGTCCCGGAAAGTGCCCGAAGAGCGTACGGCGGACCACGCCGGCCGCCCGCGCGATCTCCTCCAGGGTGACATCGGGGTTCCGCCCGAGCTCCTGTCGGGCGGTGGCGAGGATGCGGGCCCGGTTGGAACGCGAATTGCTTCGCAACGGCTCACGGACCACGGGCTTGGGCACGGCACGTCCTCGTGGATGCAGGGGGCGGGAAGGGCTTCTTCGATTCTCCCACGGTGGCGGGCCCCGCCCCTGGGACCGCCCGTACGGTGGCGGCCCCCGCTCCTGGGACCGCCCGGACCCGTTCGTCAGCCGAGGTCGGGGAGGGGCCGCCGGGCGACGTCGTGGGCGTCGTCGGCCGGGACGCCCAGCATGCGCAGGACCATCTCGGCCAGGTTCACGGCGGCCTCGTCGCCGTCCATGTCCGGGCGGGTGAACCTCAGCTCCACCAGGGACAGCAGGGTCCCGCCCAGCGCAGACAGCGCGACGGTCGGATCGACGGGGGAGAAACGGCCGGAGGCGACGCCGATCTCCAGGTCGCGCAGGGCGCGGGGCGCGAGGCCGCGGTCGGAGTGGAGGTGCTCCATGCCCCGGCGGCGCAGGACCTGCATCAGCTCCGGATGCGAGTCGGCCATTCTGGCGCTGAGCCTGAAGCCCGCCGCCACGAGCTCCGCCGGGTCGTCGATCCCGCTCAGGCGCTCGTCGAAGGTCTGGCCGAACTCCTCAAGCGCGTCCACGACGGCCGCGTCGAACAGCTCCGCCTTCGACGCGAAGTGGTTGTAGAAGGAGCCGAACCCCACGTCGGCGCGCTCCGCGATGGCCTGGATGCTCACGCCGGTGTCCCCGTTCTCGGCGAGGATCCGCCGGGCCGCGCGCACGAGCGCCTGACGCGTCTCGGCGCGACGCCGTTCGAACCGGTTGCCGGGCGGGGCTTTCGTAGGCATGCGCAGATTCTAGTCACGGCCCGGACGCCGATCACAGTTCTGATGAATCCATCAATTAACACTCCGGACCCCTTGACGGGGGACATTGTCAAACTTGATGATTTCATCATTACGGCGATGTTGCTTGGAGAAGACGATGACCAGGACAGCCCACCAGACGGCCCACCAGGACCTCCACAGTGAGCAGGGCGCCCTGCGGGGCGAGCACCCCGGACGCTCCCGAAACCCCGTGATCAAGGTGGCCGACCTGGCCTGGCTGGAGTTCGAGAAGCCCGATCTGGACCGCGCGGAGATCTTCGCCCGCGACTTCGGTTTCGGTGTCGCCGTCCGCACCGGGCACGAGCTGTGGCTGCGCGGCACCCTGGCCGGCTCGCCGTGCATGGTGATCCGCGAGGGGCGTACGTCCCGCTTCGTCGGACCGGCGTTCCGCGCGGCCGAGCGGGCCGATCTCGACCGGCTGGCACGCGCCACCGGCTCCGACGTACGGGACCTCGACGGAACGGGCGCCCCCGGCGGCGGCAGTGCCGTGCACATCCTCGACCCCTCGGGCTTCCCGGTGCGCGTGGTGCACTGCGGCGAGGACCTGCCGGCGCTGCCCGAACAGCGGCCGCTGCTGCTGAACTTCGGCACCGATCACCGTCGTACGAACGCCACGCAGCGCCCGCCCCGCGAGCCGTCCCGTATCCAGCGGCTGGGCCATGTGGTCCTGGAGACAAGGGTGTTCGGCCGCGCACTGGACTGGTACCTCGACACGCTCGGCATGATCGTCAGCGACTTCCTCTTCCTGGACGGGCAGCGCGAGCGTGGCCCCACGATGGCGTTCATCCGCTGCGACCGGGGCACTCTGGCCGTCGACCACCACACCCTGGCCATGCATCTGGGCCCCGGCAACGGCTATGTGCACTCCGCCTACCAGGTGACCGACCTGGACTCGATCGCCGCGGGCGGGGAGTACCTCAACGAGCGTGGATACAAGCGGAGTTGGGGCATCGGTCGGCACATCCAGGGCAGCCAGCTCTTCGACTACTGGCGCGACCCCGACCGCTTCATGCTGGAGCACTTCGCCGACGGCGACCTGTTCTCCTGCGACCTCGAACCCGGCTGGGCGCCCATGTCGACGAGCGGCCTCGCCCAGTGGGGCCCGCCGGCCACCCGCGACTTCCTCGGCGCGAGCCCCTCCCCCGCCCGGGTCCGAGACGTCGTCCAGGCCCTGCGCGGCGACAACGAGGTGGACCCGGCGCGCCTGCTGGGCCTGCTGAAAGCCGCGAACTCCTGAATCCCCAACTCCCCTGCCCCCTCTGAACCTCTGACGAAGGCAACGACATGAGCACCAACGTCCTGCGTACCGCCGACGGCTGGTGGGTGGTGCGCGACACGCGCGCCGTCCGCATCGAGACCAAGGCCGTCACCACCGCCGAACTGCTGGCCGACCTCGCCGCCGTACGGGAGACCGTCCGGGAAGCCGCCGCCTCCGGCGACACCGGCACGGCCGTCGCCGACCTGGTGGCCCTCTCCCCCGTCACCACGCCCTGCCGGGTGGTCGCCCAGATGGTCAACTACCGCAGCCACGCCCGCGATTCGGGCTTCACCGGCGACATCCCGCCCACCTTCTTCCGCAAGGCGTCCGGCTCGGTGAGTGGCCCCGGTGAGGCGATCGTCCGCCCCTCGCACGTGAAGTTCCTCGACTACGAGATCGAACTCGGCCTGGTGATGGGCGCACCCCTGCCGGTGGGCACCGTCGTCACCGAGCAGGACCTGCCCTCGTACGTCGCCGGGCTCGTCCTCACCAACGACGTCAGCGCCCGTGACGTACAGCTGACCAAGACGCAGTTCTACGAGAGCAAGTCGTACCCGACCTTCACGCCGACCGGCCCCTATCTCTCACTGTTGGAGCCGGAGGAGTTCGCCCATCTCCTGGATCTGCGGCTGAGGTTGTCGGTCAACGGCGGACTGCGCCAGGACCGCACCCTGGCCGACATGATCGTCCGCCCGGCGCAGGCGCTGACCCTGCTCGCGCGTTTCCAGACCCTGGCGCCCGGCGATCTGCTGCTCACCGGCACCCCGGGCGGCACCGCCCTCAAGGCACCGCCCAAGGCCGTCGAGAAGGTCGGGGCGCTGCTGCCGCCGGCCGTGAAGTGGAAGGCGTTCTTCAGGAGCCAGGCCCGCAATCCGCACTACCTGCGCGACGGCGACCTGATCACCGCGACGATCGCCACGCCGGACGGGCGGATCGACCTCGGCGAACAGCGCACCCCCGTGACCGACGCGTGAGCGAAGCGAGCCGCACCATGGCCTCCGAAGAGGAAGCAGCCGCACACGTACCCGTAGTGATCGTCGGAGCTGGGCCGGTGGGTGTGACCGCCGCCCTGCTGCTCGCCCGGCGTGGCGTACGGACCGTCGTCCTCGAACGCCACCACGAGGTCTACCCGCTGCCGCGTGCCGTCGCCGCCGACGACGAGGTGCGCCGGATCCTCCAAGCCGCTGGAGTCGGCGAGGAGTTCGCCGCGATCGCCCGCCCCGCGCGGGGGCTCCGGCTGCTGGACGCCCGGCACCGTGTGATGGCCGAGTTCCCGCGCGCCGCGCAGGGGGCGCACGGCTTCCCGCAGACCAGCATGTTCGACCAGCCGGAGCTGGAGCGACTGCTGCGCGCCGCCGTGGCCCGCCGCCCGGAGTGCGAACTGCGGACCGGGGTGGAGGTCGTCGGCATAGGCACAGGCGTCGGCGTGGGCGTTGGCCAGGACGGTAACGGTCCCGTCCGGGTGACCTGCCGCCGGGACGGCGTCGAGGAACACCTGTGGGCGGACGCCGTCCTCGGCTGCGACGGCGCGGGCAGCCTCACCCGCGACGCCGTCGGCGCCGGATGGCAGGACCTGCGCTTCGAGGAACGCTGGACGGTCGTCGACGTGCGCACGAGCGTCCCGGTCCGCTGCTGGGAAGGCGTCGACCAGGTCTGTGATCCGGACCGGCCGGCGACCTTCATGCGCATCGGCGAGGACCGCTACCGCTGGGAGTTCCGCCTGCCGGACGAGCGGGAACCGGATCACGAGCGGCTGCGCGAGCTGATCGCTCCCTGGGCGGATCTCCCGTACGGCGCCGACTTCGAGGTGGTGCGGCGGGCTGAGTACACCTTCCGGGCCCGTATCGCCGACCGCTGGCGCCGCGGGCGGGTCTTCCTGCTCGGCGACGCCGCGCACCTCACGCCGCCGTTCATCGGGCAGGGCCTTGGCGCGGGGATGCGTGACGCCCACAACCTGACGTGGAAGCTGGCCCGAGTACTCCAACAGGGCGCGGACGAGCGGCTGTTGGAGACCTACGAGAGCGAACGCAGGCCGCACGCCCGTCATACGATCCGGCTCGCGGTCGCGATGGGCTGGGCCATGACCGGCGGCCAGGACGGCGCCGCCGCCCTCCGCCGCGGCGTCCTGGGCGCGGCCGTCCGCGTCCCCGGCCTGACCGCAGCGGCCGCCCGTGACCTCAGTCCGGCCCTTGCCGCGGGGCCACTCGTGCGCCGACGCGCCCGCCGCCCGGCCCGCTGGGGCGGCCGCGGCCTCGTGGGCGGAATCTGCCCGCAGCCATGGGTGACCGTCGACGGGCGGCGCGTCCCCCTCGACGAACTGCTCGGCGGCTCCTTCGCCGTACTCACCGCCGCACCGCCCTCACCCTCACCCTCGCCCTCGGTGCGGGCGGTCGCCGACGGACTCGGCGCCCGGACCTTCCCCGTGGGCGGCCTGGGCGACGACGGCCGCCTCGCCGCCTGGCTGCGCGAGGGCCGGGCGGACGCCGTGCTGCTGCGCCCCGACCGCGTCGTCATGGATGTCGTCCCGTCCGGCGCCGACGACTTCACCGACACCGCGGGCTGGGCGTCCCTGCTGCACAGCACACGAAAGCCGCTACCAGCCCAACTCCCCATCGACACCAGCCTGTTGAGGAGCACCACACGATGACCAGGCCGCACCCGGACCCCTTCATGACCCCCGATCCGCAGGCCGCGGCGTCCAGCCGCATCGTGGACTTCGCGCGCCGGTCCGCCCGGCACCGGGGCGTCGGCGCGGGCGACGACCACACCGACTACGCCGCGCTGCACCGCTGGTCCGTCACGGACCTGGAGGGCTTCTGGGGTGCGGTGTGGGAGTACTTCGACATCGACGCGGACCGTCCGTACGAGCGGGTGCTGGCCGAGGAGACCATGCCGGGTGCCCGCTGGTTCCCCGGGGCGACCCTCAACTACACCGACCACGCCCTGCGCGGCCTGGGCGCCGACCGGCCCGCGATCATCGCGATGGACGAGACAGGTTCGGCGCGCCCGGTCGGTGCCGGCCAACTGCGGGCCGAGGTCGCCTCCGTCGCCGCGACCCTGCGCGACCTCGGCGTGGGCATGGGCGACCGGGTCGTCGGCTACCTCCCCAACACCCCGCACGCCATCGTGGCGTTCCTCGCCGCCGCAAGCCTCGGCGCGGTCTGGTCGGTGTGCGGCCAGGACTACGCTCCGAAGGCCGCCGTCGACCGCTTCGCCCAGCTGGAACCCACCGTCCTGATCTCCGCCGACGGCTACCTCTTCAACGGCACCGCCCACGACCGCCGCGAGGCCACCCTCGAACTGGCCCACGCGCTACCGACGTTGAAGGCCACCCTGCTCGTGAACCACGTGGGCCTGCCACGACTGTCTGGCAACTACCCGTCCCTGGCCGTCCCGTGGGAGGACGCGGCCACCCGCACAGAGCAACTCACCTGTACGCCGGTGCCGTTCGACCACCCGCTGTGGGTCGTCTTCTCCTCCGGGACCACCGGCCTGCCCAAGGGCATCGTGCACGGCCACGGCGGCGTCCTGCTCGAACACCTCAAGACCCTGGGCCTGCACTCCGACCTCGGCCCCGGCGACCGCCTCCTCTGGTACACCACCACCCACTGGATGATGTGGAACCTGGTCGCCTCCACGCTGCTGACGGGCGCCACGGCCTGTACGTACGACGGCAGTCCGGCACCGCTCGCCCGGCCCGACGTCCTGTGGGAGCTGGCGGCCCGTCACCGCGTCACCGTCTTCGGTACGAGTCCCCAATACCTGCTGGGGATGGCCAAGTTCGGCATCGACCCGTCCGTGCACGACCTGTCGTCCGTCCGCGTGGTCGGCTGCACCGGATCCGCGCTCCCGGCCTCCGCCTACCCCTGGGTCCGCGACCACGTCGGCGAAAGCGTCCTGCTCGCCTCCATCAGCGGCGGTACGGACATCGTCTCCGGCTTCGCGGGCAGCGCGCCCACGACGCCTGTACGGGCCGGGGAACTGTCGGCTCCCCACCTCGGTGTGGCGCTGGCCGCGTACGACTCCGAGGGGCACCCGGTCGTCGACCAGGTCGGTGAGCTGGTCGTCACCCGCCCCATGCCGTCGATGCCGCTGTACTTCTGGAACGACCCCGACGGCACCCGCTGCCACGACGCGTACTTCTCCACGTATCCCGGTGTGTGGCGGCACGGCGACTGGATCACGTTCACCTCCCACGGTTCGGTGATCGTTCACGGCCGCTCCGACTCCACCCTCAACCGCAACGGCGTACGGCTGGGGAGCGCGGACATCCACGACGTCGTCGAACGGCTTCCGGAGGTCACCGAGGCCCTGGTCATCGGGGCGGAGGAGCCGGACGGCGGCTACTGGATGCCGCTGTTCGTGGTCCCGGCGGCCGGGGCGACCCTCGACGACGCGCTCCGCGACCGCATTCGTGAGGCGATCCGGTCCGGTGTCTCGCCGCGTCACGTCCCCGACGAGATCCTCGAAGTCCCGGCCGTCCCGCACACCCGCACGGGCAAGAAGCTCGAAGTCCCCGTCAAGCGGCTGCTCCAGGGCGCGCCCGCCGAGCAGGTCGTCAACCCCGCCAGCGTGGACGCGCCCGAACTCATCGATTACTACGCCCGGCTGGGAGCCGAACGCCGCGCACGGACAGGCACCGAGCCCGCCCGTACATGAGAAGGGCCGTACATAGGAAGGCCCGCAGATGAGAAGGGCGGTGCCGGGCGTCCCTCCCGGCACCGCCCGGGCCGTGCGCCGCTCGGGCACGACCCGTCATGGGTGAAGGAAGGCCGGACCTGAGGTCCGGCCTCCTTCTGTGGTCGGCTCCGTTCTTCAGGAACCGACCCGCGTGTGGATCCTCAGGAGACGTCCACGTGCTCCTTCTGGCTCTCCTCCGGCTCCTCCTGGTCGTGCTTCGCGGCCTTGCGGCCGGGCAGGACCGCGAGGACGATCATGGTTCCGGCGGCCATGATGATCCCGCCGATCAGGCTGGTGTGCGCGACACCGTGGGCGAAGGCCTCGTGCACCGCGTCGATCAGGGCCTGCGCCTGCTCGGGCCCTGCGGAGGGGGTCTTCGCGATCTGCTCGGCGACCGCCAGACCGCCGCCGACCGAGTCCTTGGCCGTCTCCATCGCCGAGGCCGGCAGCTGCCCGCCGACCAGCTCGACAAGCCGGTCCTTGTACGCGGTGGCCAGCAGCGAGCCCAGTACGGCGATACCGAGGGAGCCGCCGAGTTCCAGCGCGGTGTCGTTGGCGCCACCGCCCACGCCCAGCTCGCTCTCCGGGAACGAACCCATGATGGTGTCGGTGGCCGGGGACACACTCAGCCCGATCGCGAACCCGAGCATCATCATCGGCGCCAGGAAATCGGCGTACGTAGAGCCCGTGTCGATCCGGGTGAGCAGGAGGACGCCCACAGTGCCGATCGCCATACCGGCCACCACCATGGTCTTCATGCCCAGCTTCGGCGTCAGGCGCCCGGTGGCCGCGGCGCCGACGAACACCGCGCCGGCCAGCGGCAGCAGACGGACGCCGGTCTCCAGCGCGCCGTAGCCGAGGACGAACTGCAGGAACTGGGTGGAGTAGTAGATCGCCCCGAAGGTGCCGAAGAAGAAGAACAGCACCGCCAGCATCGAGCCGCTGAAGGGCCGCTGGGCGAACCTGCGCACGTCCAGCATCGGGTGCGGGTGGCGCAGCTCCCAGAGTACGAAGGCCAGCAGGCCCACGCCCGCGACCACCGCGGCGGCGACCGGCCCGGTGCCCCAGCCGAAGTGCGGGCCCTCGATGATCGCGTAGACGAGCGAACCGACCGAGACGATCGACAGCAGTCCGCCCACGTAGTCGATCCGGCCGGCGTTCGCCGCCTTCGACGGCGGCACCAGGACCAGCGCGCCGATCACGGCGACGACGGCGATCGGGACGTTGATCAGGAAGGTCGAGCCCCAGGCGTGGTCCTCCAGGAGCCAGCCGGCCACCAGCGGGCCCACCGCGATGGCGAGGCCGGAGGTGGCGGTCCAGGCCGTGATGGCCTTGGCCCGCTCCCGCTTCGGGAAGATCGCGACCAGCAGGGACAGCGTGGCAGGCATGACCACCGCCGCGCCGACGCCCATGATCGCGCGGGCCGCGATGACCAGGCCCGTCCCGTCGACCAGGCTGCCCATCACCGAACCGCCCGCGAAGATCACCAGGCCCGCGACGAGCGCCCCGCGACGGCTGTACTTGTCGCCGATCGAGCCGAGGACGAGCATCAGCGCGGCGTACGGAACGGTGTAGCCGTCGACGACCCACTGCAGGTCACTGCTGCTCAGGCCCAGGTCCGTGGTCATGTCCGGCGCCGCCACGATCAGTGACGTGTTCGCCATGACCACGATCAGCAGACTCAGACACAGCACCAGCAGAGCGAGCCAGCGCCGTGAGTACGGCCCTGTCATCTTCTCGACGGGTGTGTTGGCGAAGAGCGGCATTGGAGGCTCCCGGGGGGTGAGTGGGACGAAAGAGGGACGAGAGGGACAAGCGAGGCGACTTAATTGCCCATCGATGTGCAGACTAGTTTATTGCCCGTCGATGTGCAAATATCTCGGTAGCCCTCCCTGGGCCCGCCCGCCCGCCGGCCTGCCTGACCCACTCGCCCGTCCGCCCGTCCGCTCGCCTGACCGCCCGCCGAGGTACCGATGTGACCAGCCCGCCAGCGACGCACGAACCCCTCAGCCGTACGGCCCGCGCCACCCGCACGCGCATCCTCGAAGCGGCCCGGCGGGAACTGGGGCGCAACGCCGACAGCAGCCTCGGTGACATCGCCGAGGCGGCCGGTGTGGCGCGTCGTACCGTGTACGCGCATTTCGCGGGACGGGCCGCACTCGTCGGGGGGCTCGCGGCGGACGCCGGGGAGGCGATTCGCGTCGCGATCGCCGTCATCGACGCGCCGGGGCCGGTTGCACGTCAGGTTCCGGATGCCGCGAGTGCCCTGGCGCGTGTGGTTCTCACCCTCTGGCCGGTCGGTGACCGCTATCGCACGCTCATCGGGCTGGCCCGCCAGGGACTGGGAGCCAACGAGTTCAGCGGACTACTGACTCCCGTCCGCGACAAGGTCACCGGGATCCTGGCCCGCGGCCAACGGCAGGGCGTCTTCCACACCGGCGTCCCGCCCGGACCGCTCAGCAGAGCCCTCGAAGCGCACATTCTGGCCGTCCTCGACAGCGTCAACTCCGGGAACTGGGCCGACGACGGCACGGGAGCCGCCACCTCCACTCTGATCGCCGCAGGCACCGACCGCGATGTCGCGGCCTCGACGGTCCGCCGCCTCCGCGACGCCAACTAGCCCGCGCTCCAAGCCACTTGGGCACGCAGTAACCCCGTACACGCGACAGGAGAACTCATGTACCGTCCCCATCCCGAATACCGCGACGACTCCGCCCACCAGGACGACTTCACGTACCAGAACGACTTCGCGTACCAGGACGACTTCGCATACCAGTCGGATGCCGCGCGGAGGCACCGGCTGCCGCTCGTCATCTCCCTCGCCGCCCTGTGCGCGCTGATCCTCGTCCCCGTGGTGGTCGACCGTGTCGCGGCGGCGCGGGTGGAGTCGGGTACGGCCGAGGCGTTCCAGGAGGGCATGGGTACTCCCACGCGGCCCGAGGTCCATGTGCGCGGCTTCCCCGTGCTGACCCAGGTGGCGTCCGGCACCCTGCGGCACGTGGACATCAGCGCCCGCGACATACCCGCCGACGAGGCCACCCGCCCGCTGCCGGTGACCGAACTCGACCTCGGGCTCGACGACTTGCGGAAGTCGGACGACGGCGGCGAGGCACGGGCGCGCAGCGCCGAGGCGACCGCCCGTCTGTCGTACACCGATGTGTCCGACGCGCTCGGTCTCGAGGTGTCCCAGGGTGACCGGCCCGGCCGGATCAGTGCGAGGATCGCGATGCCGTTCGGCGACGGGATCACCGTGACGGTGAAGGTGTCGGCGGTCTCCGGCAACCGCATCGCCTTCGAGGACTTCCGGGTGACGAGCGGTGTACTGCCCGACGCCGGTCAGGCGCTGCTCGACAAGGTCTTCGAGCAGCCGGTCCAGCTGCGGAACATCCCCGACGGCCTGCGTCTTCGCTCGGTCACCACCACGGCCGACGGCCTCACGGCCCGCTTCTCGGGTACGTCGGTCACGTTCCGCCCCGCCGACGCGGCGCAGGGCGCGGCACAGGGCTGACCGCCCTCGCCCCTGCTCAGCGGCCGCGCAGAGCGGTCAGCGTGGCCTCCAGGTCGGCCACGCGGGGGCGGTTGTGCGGCAGCTTGCCGAGCAGCACCGCCATGGTGCAGGTGTCGGTGAGCGCGGAGAGGACCAGGCCGCCCGCCACCCCGGCCGAGAGGAGCTGGAAGGCCGGGTGGACGAACAGGCCCAGGGACAGTCCGACGAGTACGAGCGTGCCGACGGTGAAGCGCACCTGGCGTTCCATGGCCCAGCCGCCCCGGGCAGCGGAGGCCTCGGGCCGGTCCAGGTCGTTGCCCTCGGCGGCCCACGCGGTCGTACCACCGGCAAGGGTCGCCGCGGCGATGCCCTCTCCGGCGAGGAGCTCGCAGGCGACCCGGGAGCGGTTGCCGGAGGCGCACACCATCAGGATGTCACCCCGCTCGGCGGCGTGGCGCAGGTCCGGCAACGCCCGCCGCACCTGGTCCAGCGGGATGTTCAGGGCGCCGGGCAGATGACCCGAGGCGTACTCACCTGCCGTCCGTACGTCGATGACGGTGAGGTCGTGCAGCCGACTGCGGGCCTGGCCGACGCCGAGGACGACGACGGGCGTGGGGGAACTGGTCATGGCTGAGGTGCTCCTGTGTTTTTGGAGGTATTGGCAGGCTGGAGGGCTACAGGTACGGGAGGGCCGCAGGTACCGGAGGGCTACAGGTACGGGAGGGCCGCAGGTATCGGAGGGCTGGGGGCGCGCTGCAGTAATCGAGCGGCTGGGCCCGTCACACCGCCGTGTCGACGAGCATCAGGGCGGCCACCGCGAGCAGCACCAGGGCGAAGACCCTCTGGAGCATCGGGCCGGACACCTTCGCGGCGAGGCGTTTGCCGTCCCACGCTCCGAGGATCGCGGCCCCGGCGAAGGGGGCGATGACGGCCCAGTCCAGGCCGTCGGCCGTACCGGCGCGCATCACGAGCGCGGCGAGCGAGTTGATGGTGATGACGAGCAGGCTGGTGCCCACCGCCTCCCGCATCCGCAGGCCGAGTACGCCCACGAGCGCCGGTACGGCGAGGAAGCCGCCGCCGACGCCGAGTACGCCGGTGACGGCGCCGAGCCCGCCACCGGCCGCCGCGGCCCGCGCGGACCTGACCGGCCGGGCGTCGTCCGAACTCTTCCGCGGGCGCAGCATGCGTACCGCCGCCACCGCCGCGACCACGGCGAAGGCCCCGGTCAGCGCGGCGTCCGGCAGTCTCCCCGCGACCGCGCCGCCCAGCAGCGCCGGACCGATGCCCGCCGCCGCGAAGAGCGCCCCCGTACGCCAGCGGACCTGGCCGTCGCGTGCGTGGCCGGACAGCGCCGTGGCCGAGGTGGCGGTCACGATGACGAGGCTCGCGGTGCTGGCCGCGACCGGAGTGAAACCGAGCAGATAGATCAGGGCGGGGACGGCCAGGACGCTGCCGCCGCCCCCGAGCGCACCGAGCGCCAGCCCGATGACGGCACCGGCCGTCAGGGCGAGTATGAGAGGGCTCACGCCACAGTGCCGTTCTGAAGGCTTCCGGCGCGGCCGGGAGCGCGGGGCAGGAGGAGGGGGTGCGACGGCACGGTCTCGCTTCTTTCTGGTGACGGAGGGCGGAGGCCGCGCAACGGCTCGGCCTCCCCGGGAGACCAGTCCCAGGTGAGGGCAGATCTCCCGTACCGATGCCTGGTTCAGGCGGTCCGGACGGTGAGGCCGGCCTTCTCCGCCGCGGTGAACGCGTCGTCCACGGCGACGACTTGACGGCCCGCCGCGTCCAGCAGAGAGGCGGCGATGGCGGCGCGCATGCCGCCCGCGCAGTGCACCCACACCTCGCCCGCGGGAATCTCGCCGAGCCGCCCGCGCAGGGCGTGGACCGGGATGTGGACCGAGCCCTCGATGAAGCCGCCGGCACGTTCGGACGACCGCCTGACGTCCAGTACGACGGGGCCGTCACCGGGGTGCCGACCGGAGGGACCAGCGAGGCCAACGCGGTCGGCAAGGTCTGCGAGGTCTGCGAACGTGGCCCGGCGGAAGGTGGCCAGGGGCTCGCCCTCGCGCACCCACGCCGACGGTTCACCGGTGGCCCCGGCGGCGGGGCGGTCGACGCCGACCCTGACCAACTCGCGCTGGGCGGCGGCCAGTTGACCGGCGGACTCGGCGAGCAGTGACACCGGCTTGCCCCAGGGGATCAACCAGGCCAGATAGGTGGCCAGTTGACCCTCGGCCTCGAAGTTGAACGAGCCAGCGACATGCCCTTCGGCGAACGCGACGCGGTTGCGCAGATCGACCACCCACTCCCCCGCGGCCAGCCTGGCGGCGATCTCGTCGGCGTCGGCCACGGCCGGTGGGGTGAGGTCGACGGGCGCGGGGCCCGCGGCGTTGGCCGGGCCCATGTGCGCGTAGTAGGCAGGGACTTCGTCCAGCCCCGCCAGCAGATCGGCGACGAAGGTGTCCACGTCCCGGGTGAGCGCCTCGTTGGCCGACTTCTCCTTGCCGATGGTGGTGGCATCGCCCTCGGCCCGGCCGACGGAACAGAAGCTGCCGAAGCCGTGGGTGGGCAACACCGCCGTCTCGTCTGGGAGTTCGGCCGCGAGCCGGTGGGCGGAGGCGTGCTGGGCGCGGGCGAGGTCCTCGGTCAGGCGCGGTTCGACCAGGTCGGGGCGCCCGACTGTGCCGATCAGCAGCGAACCACCGGTGAAGACCGCGACCGCCGCCCCGCCCTCCTCCAGAACGTACGAGGTGTGGTGCGGGGTGTGGCCGGGGGTCGCGAGCGCACGCAGGGCAAGACCTGCGTCGGCGTCGACGACCGTGCTGTCCCCGTCGCGCACGGGTGTCCGCTCGACGGAGACGCGGGCTCCGGCCGGAACGAGGTAGGCCGCGCCCGTGAGCCGGGCCAGCTCCGGACCGCCGGTGACGTAGTCGTTGTGCACGTGTGTCTCGACCACCTGCGCTATGCGCACGCCACGCCGGGCCGCCACCGCGATCACCCGGTCGACGTCACGCGGCGGATCGATCACGACGGCCTCCCGCTCGCCGCCCGCCAGGTAGCTGCGGTTGCCGAGCCCCGCCACCTCGATGGTGTCAACGAAGAACATGTCGGGCACTCCTTCCGAAGTGAAATTACCCCCGGGGGTATATGAGGGACACTAGCATGTACCCCCGGGGGTATTTGAAAGCTGTTCGAAAGACCGAGGAACGGGCAGGTCAGGCGGCCCGGTCGAGCAGGTCGACGAGGGTGGCGCGGGCGCGGGACACGCGGGAGCGGACGGTTCTGACGGGGCAGTCGCTGAGCTCGGCCGCCTCGGCGTGCGGCACATGACGGGCCTCGTCCTCACATCCGCCGGCCGGGCGTCACGGTGATGCACGCACATCGCCCGGGCTGACGACGACCGCCTCCACCGCGACCGGCCCGCTGCGCCGGAAGCGCAGCGTGCACGGGACCGGATCGCCGAGTTCCCACCGGGGACCCCGCCCGCAGGATCACGTAGAGCCCGTGCGGGGACATGATGAGGCTGTGCGGTGGGCGGGTACGGCGGCCGAGTCCACCGCGTCGCGGTCCGCGGCGGTGTCCCTGGAGTCGCCGTACGGGAGGAAGACGCGTCCGGCGGTGATCTCGATCCGCGCCGGATCGCCCGCCCGGGCGTACGTCACTCGGGTGGTGCTGTCACCCCTCCGGCCGGTGCGGCATCCGTACGTCGACCGCCGTGAGCGCCAGCGCCAGTGGGCCCGGTGCCAGGAACGCCAGGGGCAGCAGCATCCAGGCGCACAACGCGGCCGCCGCTACGGCGAGCAGGACGAGCCCGCTGCCGCCCACGTCCCGTACGGAGTCCCGGGCGGCCCCGGTCACGGCCGCCCGCCAGTCGGTGAGCGACTCGGGGCGCCCGCAGGCGCGAAGACCCACGACGGCCGCGTACGCGCCGATGGCGGCGGCGACGATCGCGAACAGCGGGGCACCGGGCAATCCGGCGCGGGCCAGGGCGAGGTCCGCCCAGAGCAGCAGGACGCCGGCCAGGGACAGCGCCCCGGCCGCGAGGTCCCCGGCGCGCAGGCGTCGCCGCAGGGTGGTCAAGTACCGTCCGGCGGTGGCCGGTTGGTCCTCGCGGGCGCCGCGCAGGACCGCGCACGCGGTGGACAGCGCCGCCGGCAGGGTGACGACCGGCAGCGACACCAGGGCCGTACAGACGCCGACGCTCAGCACGTCCGCGAACAGCGTCATACGCGGACCGAAGATCTCGCCCGTCTCGCGGGCCTGTCCGGCGCTCATCCCTTGATCCCGGAGTTCGCCATGCCCTCGACCAGGAACCGCTGGAAGGCGAGGAAGAACAGCACGATCGGGAGGAGGGCGATCACCGACATCGCGAACATCGGGCCGAACGCGGACTGGCTGGACGCGTCCACGAACGACCTGAGCGCCAGCGTGAGTGTGAACTTCTCCGGCGAGAAGAGATAAATCAGCTGGGTGAAGAAGTCGTTCCAGGTCCAGATGAAGGTGAAGATCGCCGTGGTGATGAGTGCCGGTCGCGTCAGCGGGAGGATCACCAGGAAGAAGCTCCTGAACGGGCCGCAGCCGTCGATCCGTGCCGCCTCCTCCAGTTCGCGCGGCAGCCCTCGCATGAACTGCACGATGAGGAAGACGAAAAACGCCTCCGTGGCAAGGAACTTGGGCAGGATCAGCGGCCAGTAGGTGTTCACCATGCCGAGCTGGTTGAAGATGATGTACTGCGGGATCAGCACGGCGTGGTGCGGCAGCATGATGGTCGCGATCATGAACGCGAAGAGCGGGCCCCTGAAGCGGAACCGCAGCCTGGCGAAGGCGTACGCGGCCAGTGAACAGCTGATCACGTTGCCGACGACCGCGCCGCCCGCGATGAACAGCGAGTTGCCGAGCAGCTGCCACACCGAGACGTCGTTCACGCCGTCGAGGGCTGTCGTGTAGTTGGACCACTCCAGGCTGCCGGGCAGCAGGTCGAGGCTGGCGATGACCTCGTCGGCCGGCTTGAGCGAGGTCGCCAGCAGCCATGCCAGCGGGTACAGCATCACGAGCAGCGCGGCCAGACACCCGAGGTGCAGGGCGACGCGGCGCCAGGCAACCGGCTTGCGTACGGCGACGGTTGAGGTGGTCATCGGTCCCCCTCGGACGCGTAGAAGACCCAGGAGCGCGAGGTCCGGAACAGTACGGCGGTGACCGCGCCGATGACGAGGAGCAGCGTCCATGCCATCGCGGAGGCGTAGCCCATGTGGGAGGCGACGAAGCCGCGGTCGTAGAGGTAGAGCGTGTAGAAGAGCGTCGAGTCGGCGGGGCCGCCCTTGCCCGCGCTCACCGCGAACGCGGGGGTGAAGACCTGGAAGGCCTGGATGGTCTGGAGCACCAGGTTGAAGAAGATCACCGGGGAGAGCATGGGCACGGTGATGGACAGGAACTGGCGCCATCGGCTCGCGCCGTCCACGGCTGCGGCTTCGTACAGCTCCGTGGGGATCTGCTGGAGTCCGGCGAGGAAGATGACCATCGGGGCGCCGAACTGCCACACCGTCAGCAGGGCGACCGTGAAGAGTGCCCAGCCGGGTTTGTTGACCCAGCCGCCGGTGCCGAGGAGGTTGTCGACCGTACCGCCGTCGTTGAAGATGGCCCGCCACACGAGGGCGATGGACATCGACGTGCCGAGCAGGGAGGGCGCGTAGAAGGCGGAGCGGTAGAAACCCTTGCCGCGCCTCATGCTCTTCAGGGCGAGCGCGACGACCAGGGCGAGGCCGAGTTGGAGGGGTACGGCGATGACGACGTACGTCAGGGTCGCGACCACCGAGCGCCAGTAGCGCGGGTCCTCCGTGAACATCTGCGTGTAGTTGCGCAGGCCCACCCACTGGGGCGGGTTGAACAAGTCGTAGTCCGTGAAGGAGAGATAGAGCGAGACGGCCATCGGGAGCAGGGTCAGTACGGCGGCGCCGAGGACCCATGGGGAGAGGAACACCCAGGCGGCGCCCTCGCGTTGGCGCTTTCCGGGTCGCTTCGGTGGCGTGGAGGGCTTCCCTGTGCGGGCGGCCGCCGGTATCTCGGTGGTGGTCATGACCGCAGCTCCGCCTTCGCCTCGGTGATGTAGTTCTCGGCCGCCTCGCGGGGCGACAGCCGCTCGTACGACACCTGGTCGTAGTCGCGCTGGAAGGTGGTCTGCAGGGCGCTGTCTCCCGAAGGGGGCGCCTGGGGCGGGGCGTTGAGCTTGCCTTCGAAGGGCGCCTGGTATTCGTAGATGGTCTTGTCGAAGTCCTTGAGGTCCGAGGAGATCTCGTCGCGGATCGACTCATTGACCGGGATGCCGCGGCTCGCGCCGACGATCTTCGCCGCTTCCCTGTCGTTGAGCATGAAGTCGACGAGCTGGGCGGATTCCTTGGGGTGGCCCGTGTCTGCGGCGACACCCATGAACATGGAGGGCTTGAAGTACTGGCCGGGCGTGCCGTCCTCGTTCGACGGCATGGGGGCGAGGGAGATCCCGTCCGGGACGAGGGCGAGGTAGCCGCTCGCCGGGGCGTCCCAGTTCATCTCGGAGAAGGCCGTGCCGCGGCCGAGCGGAGTGTTCTCGACCGATCCGTCGAGCTGTGTCGTCTGCTCGGCGGACGAGACCGCGCCTTCGCGCCGCAGCTTGTCGGTGAAGGTCCACCAGCGTGTGAGGTCGTCGGCGGTGAAGCCGAGGCGCTTGTCCTCCGTGTAGAGGGACTTGCCCTGGCCGCGCAGCCAGATCTCGAAGGCGTCCTCGCTCTGTCCGGGGTCGGTGCCGCCGGGCTTGCCGGTCCTGTCCGCCAGCTCGCGCATGGCGTCTGCCCAGTCGGTCCAGGTCCAGCCCGGCTTGGGGAGCTCGACTCCGGCGGCCTTCCACTGTGTGGTGTCGTACACCATGGTCTCGGTGCCGCGGCCCTGCGGGATGGCGTACAGCTTTCCGTCCACCTTGCCGGTGGCCAGCAGGCCCGGCTCGAACTCGCCTGTTTTCAGGACGGTCCGCTGCTTGTCGAGGTCGAGGAGGACGCCTCCTGACGCGTACTGGTCGATCATCCGGTAGTCGAGCTGCATCACGTCGGGGGCGTCGCCGCCGGCTGCCTGGGTGGCCAGCTTCTGCTTGTACGGTTCGTAGCCGGCGAAGGAAGTTTGTACGTCTATGCCCGGGTACTTCTTCTCGAAGAGGTCGACCGCTTCCTGGGTTCGGGCCGCTCTGTCCGGGTTGCCCCACCAGGTGTAGCGCAGCACCACGTTCCCGCCGGCGCCGGTCGACTCGCCCGTGTCCGAGCAGGCGGTGAGTGTCGCTGCCGTCGCACAGAGTGCGAGGAGCGCCGCCGTCGTCGTGCGGAACGGCCGGGGCCGCCGGGGCGGCTTGGCGGTCCTGCGGGACGGCCAGGACTTCCTTGTCCTGTTTCCGGGCATGAGTGGGTCACCTCTTTCGCTAGAAAGCGCTTCCACCCCCCGGTACGACCCTAGGGAAGGTCCTGATGTCAGAACAAGACCCTTGCATTGCCTCTGTCTCGTCCGTCTCGTCTGGCGCGCCCGCCCCGTCCGCCGCTGGGAAGCGTCGGCGTTGCGCTGTCGTGGGGCTGGGTGCGCGTGCGCGGATGTTCACCTCGGCGCTGACCGGGCCGTACGCGGACCGGATCGAGTTGGTGGGCTTCTGTGACGTCAACGCCCGTCGTATGGCCGTTCACAACGAGTGGATCGCGGCCGATCATCCTGGGCGGGGGGCCGTGGCTGCTTACGCCGCCGAGGACTTCGAGGTGATGTTGCGGCGGGAGCGGGTCGATCTTGTTGTGGTGTGCAGTGTCGACCGCACCCATGACGACTACATCGTGCGGGCGTTGGAGGCGGGGTGCGATGTGGTTACGGAGAAGCCGATGACCACGGACGCCGACAAGGCCCGTCGCATCCTTGAGGTTCGGCGGCGGACCGGGGGTGATGTGCGGGTTGCCTTCAACTACCGCTACAACCCGGTGCATTCGGCTGTGCGGGAACTCATCGCTGGCGGGGAGATCGGTGAGGTCGGGTCTGTGCACTTCGAGTGGCTGCTCGATCTGCGGCACGGCGCGGACTACTTCCGGCGGTGGCATCGGGACAAGGCCAACTCCGGTGGGCTGATGGTGCACAAGGCCACGCATCACTTCGACCTGGTCAACTGGTGGTTGGGGACCGAGCCGGAGACCGTGTTCGCGCAGGGCGGGCTGTTCTTCTACGGCGAGGAAGCCGGGCGGCGGCGGGGGCTTGCCCGGCCCTATGCCCGGGCTCATGGGGCTGCTGCGGCGGAGGGTGATCCGTTTGCGGTGCGGCTTGCGGATTCCGAGGTGCTGCGTGCGCTGTATCTGTCGGCGGAGGGGGAGGACGGGTATCACCGGGACCAGAACGTGTTCGGGGCCGGGGTGAGCATCGAGGACGACATGGCTGTGCTTGTGCGGTATGCGTCCGGGGCGTCTTTGACGTATCACCTGACCGCCTATTCGCCCTGGGAGGGGTATCGCGTTTCCTTCAACGGGAGCGAGGGGCGGTTGGAGCTGTTGGTGGAGGAGTCGATGTGGACTCGGTCCTCGGTGGGGGCCGGTGGTGCGAGTGCTGTGATGCACGGGGCGGCTGTGGGGGATGAGGTCGGGCGTACGGAGTTGTTGGTGCGGCGGTTCTGGGAGCCTGCGCGTGAGGTGAAGGTCGGGGGCGGGGAGGGGGCCGCCGCTGAGGGTGGGCACGGGGGTGGGGATGTGCGGATGCTGGCCGATCTGTTCGGGGATCGGTCCGGCGGGGATGCCCTGGGGCGGGCCGCGGATGCGGTGGACGGGGCGAGGTCGTTGGTCACTGGGCTCGCCGCCAATGAGTCGTTCGTTAGCGGGTTGCCCGTTCGGGTGCGGGATTTGTTGGATGTGTGAGGGCGGCTGCGGGGGGCGGTTGGGCGCTTCCGGGCCGGTGGGTGGGGCGGGGCCGTGCCGGTATGTCACGTTCGCGACTGCCGTGCATACTGCCCTGGGTTTCATCGGTGAACGTTTCCAGCGGGAGCCGTATGTCGCGAACGTTGACATACCGGCACGGCCCCGCCCCGCGCGCGTTGGCGGCTGCGGGTGACTTGGGTGGCTTTTGCCTACGATCTTGGCGTGGCTCTCTTTGTTGTGCAGCGGGACAGCGTGGTGGGTGTCGGCGAGGCTTGGCGGCGGCTCACTGTGTGGGAGCGGCATGCGGATGTCGTGCCGTTGACTCGGATCACTGTCGTCACAGGGGCGGCGGAGGGCGGGGTGGGCACCGTGTTCGTGGCTCGGTCCGGGGTTGGGGGCCTTGCGTTTGATGACCCCATGGAGGTTGTCGTGTGGCGGCCTCCTCAAGATGGAGGCTCGGGAATGTGTCGGCTCGTCAAGCGGGGTACGTTCATCACGGGGTGGGCCGAGATCGAGGTGCATCCGGCTGCGGATACGGGCTCGCGGGTGGTGTGGCG
The DNA here is from genome assembly GCF_042715345.1 of Streptomyces sp. NPDC058697. Lineage (NCBI taxonomy): Bacteria > Bacillati > Actinomycetota > Actinomycetes > Kitasatosporales > Streptomycetaceae > Streptomyces > Streptomyces sp. NPDC058697. Next base: position 653,302 of record NZ_JBHXSU010000003.1, on the reverse strand, counting down.
GGAGGAGTTGGGGGTGCGGTTGGCCCCGCGGGCTCTCGATCCCGTTCTGAAGCGGATGGCTCGGTGGACGTTCGGGCGGGCCGTGGACCGATTGTTGATGCGTCCCTGAAGGCGCTCCGCCTCGGCGGACTGGTGCTCCCCCCTTCATGACTGGGCCTCCGGAGATCAGCCGTCAGCCGCGCCCGAGCACCCGCCGCGCGCCGGCGAGGACCGCGGTCGCCAGGGTCCAGCCGGATACGACGAGGAAAACGGCCATCACCTTGTCAACGCCCTGCGGGTCCCAGGCTCCGCGGTATCCGAGGCTCGCGACCGGAATCAGGAGGTCGAGGCTGTAGAGAACGGGATCCCAGGCGCGGCGGTTGTCCCCGCCGGTCGCACGGGGCGGGAAGTTGGCAAACCACAGGGATCCGGCGGTCGCCAGCGAGACCAGCCAGAGGAGAGCTCGACGAGGTGCGTAGCCGTAGCCGAACAGCACGTCCTGCACCGCGCCCCACACCCGGCCCGACAGACGGTCGTGGCGATGCAGATGGCGTTCGCGGGCGTGCCGTACGGTGCGGGCCGAGCGATCGTCGCCTGCGGCCTCGTACGACTTCGCCAGTTGCTCGAAAGAACCCGTGCCCGCGTGGACGTCACGGGTCAGCCAGCCCATGCGGGAGCGGACTTCGACTGCGTCGGCGGTTTCGAGACGCTTGTACGTGAATCCCTCGAGGTGCAGCTTCCCGGCGGCGGGCCAGGTCGCCTCGGAGTCCACCAGGACGTCCACCGCCGCGTCCTGCAGCACGACGTGCCCGGCAGGGGCTTCGCGCAGGTCGAGACGGAGCCGCGGCACCCTCAGTCTGCTGAGTAGCAGCGCCCCGCCTGGCTCCGCGAGCACGCTGTCGTGGAAGGTCACGACGCCCCCGATCTCGGCGGCCCGGAGCAGTACCTGTCCCGCGCTGCGGAAGCCCCAGTCTGCGTAGAAGCCGCCGCTGCAGGCGAGCCCGGTGGCGTCGATGCCGCCCACGTCGGCGGCGTGGAAGTTGACGGCATACGTGACGCGCGCGTCCCTGAGGTAGAGGGCCCCGGAGGCCTTCAGGCCGCGGGCGTGCACCGAACCGCCGACCGTCAGGCGCGGGGCGAGCATGGACCAGGCCCCGGTGCCCGTCACGGTGAGCCCCTCGGCCACGAGGTTGCCGCCGATCCGCGCGTCCGCCAGTCGGAGGACACCCCCGGCGGCCCCTTCCTGTATGCGCCGCGGCACACGGACCCCGTCGGGGTCCGTGGCCGGGTCCAGCAGCGGGATCCGTTCCTCGCCGCCGTCCCCCAATCGAGTGCCGGTCAGGCGGACTTCACTGTCGACGACCACACGGTCGGCGTGCAGAGCCGGCAGGACGGACCCGGACAAGTCCAGTGCGGGAAGCGCGAGTTGTGTGAGATCGACGGACTCTTCGAACACACAGTCAACGAGCGCGAGGGCGGTGTCGAGCCGGCAGTGGCTGAGGTCGAGGGTCCCTGTGACGTGCAGACCCTCGTAGCGGGGTGCGGGGCCGCCGCCCGGCGGGTGTGCGGTGATCGCGGCGCGCAGCATGGCGGCCTCGACCGTGCCGGAGAGTCCTGTGGGACGGCGGGTGCGCCAACTCCCCCTGCGGCGTGCCATGGTGATCCCCCTTCTCCTCGCACGGCATATCACGTCCCGACCATTCCTCGCATGGGCGACCGGGCACGGGTGCTTCCGTCCATACTGAGGTCATGGAGCGTTCCCCTTCCGAGGTCCCTGCCGTGTTCGACGACGAAGCCGTCGATCTGGCGCTCGCCAAGTGGCTGCACGCCAATCACGCGAAGCTCTCCGAGCCCGAGCCGCTGGAAACGGGTGGGAGCGGCGGGAAACTCGTCTCGGCCTTTGTGAGCTGGCTGGATCCCGGGCAGCCTGAGGGCCGGATGATCATCAAATTGGTCGCACCGTCCCGCGAGGCCGCCTCGGAGCCGCGCAACCACGGCTTGGCACTGTTGAGTCGCGATATGGGCAATGGAAAATTCATCGCCGAACATCTGGTGGAACTGGTCGACAGGCCCTGGCCGGTGGGTGATGCCTGGCTGATGTTCCAGCGGCCCGCCGGTGACGGGAAGGAGGAGACCGGGACGCTCGCCGGTCTCGGCCGGCCCCAGCGGCTGCCCGAGATCACCAAGGCGATCGTCGAGGGGGTACTTGGCGAGTGGAATCCTCGCGTGGCGAAGATCGACAGCATGTCGGCGGCCCAGTTCGTCACGGACCTGCTGGGCAGGCGTCTCGACACCGACGAGCCGTTGCGCACATGGGTCCGCAGCCGGCTCGGCCCGGCGGCGGAGTCGCTGCCGTGGTTCACGCTGCCCGGTGGTGATCGCTCCGTACCCAACCCGCTTTTCCTGGCGGATGATTGCCCCATCGGCCAACACAAGGTCCGCTATACCGCGAAGGGCCGTGCCCACGGCGACCTGCACCCGGGGAACATCATGGTGCCAGTCCGGGAGGATGCCTCGACCGAGGACTTCACTCTCATCGATCTGTCGGGTTTCGATGACAAGGCTCTGCTGGCCCGCGACCCCGTCCATCTGCTCCTGTGCCTGGTGGCCGACGCCTTCCTTCTCCATATGTCAGAAGACGCCCGAGGTGAACTGATTTCCGGGCTGATCGGCCCCCGTTGTGACGGACCGCTGATCCCTCAGGGTCTGGCCGACACGGTGGACGGCGCGCGCGAGGCGATGTTCGACTGGGGCGCGAGTCTCCACATCGAGCCCAGTTGGCTCCGGCAGCAGTGGTGCCTGTCACTCCAGGCCTGCGCGCTCATGGTCACCGCGCGCGAGCGCTACCAGGACAGTGTTCGTTGGTGGTTCTTCCGCCTGGCCGCGGAGGCGTGCGGGGCTTTCCTGGACGGCATGCGGGTGAATCGACCCAGGGATTTGCCGGTCCTGAATCTGCTGCCGGACCTGGACGCAGTGAATCCGTCTCCGGTTGCCGCCCGCACGGCACGGGCCGCTGCCGTGGCAGCACCTGCCGAAGCGGAGGTGGCAGCACCTGCCGAAGCGGAGGTGGCAGCACCTGCCGAAGCGGAGGTGCCCGCTCCACCGGCAGTTGGCGGCATCATGAAGACTTCCACGACAGCCGATACCGGGCCTCTCCAAAAGTTTTTGAGGGAGATCCAGCAGACCTTCCAGTATCCGCTGGAGAACCTCACTCTGGCCCACATCGGGACTGTGCCGCCGGGGCAGGCGGACTTCGTCAGGGGTGAGGCCCTAAGACTCCGCCTGGTACTGAGAAAGGACCTGTTCCCGGCGCTTCAGAGCAAGGAATTCTCCCAAGCCCTGGCCCGAATCGGAAACCTGCTGCAAAACGTTGCGGACAGAGCGGGCAATCTGCACGGCATCATAGGCAAGGGTCGGATCATCCGGAGGACGGCGTCGTCGCCGGACGAGGCGCGCGGCGCTCTCGTGAATGCCTTGGAGGAACTGCTCGACACGACTCGCGAGTTCTCGTTCTCCCTGTCACCGGCGACTTCGTAAGCCCTCGGGTCACCGACCCAACCGGCCCGACAGGCGGTCCCGTTACGGAAGTTCCGCTGGGAGGGTGCCGGAGAGCGCGTCGTACTTCAGGAACGCCTCCCGGCTGTCAGAGACAAAGGGCCACTGCCACAGTCTCTGTCGCAGCGCGGCCTCGGGCAGCCAGTCGTGCCACGCGATCTCCGATGGGTCCGGAGTGACGTCCCCGCCGGTGACGGCCTCATTGATGACGGCCTCGTGCACTGCCATCCAGTACCGGCTGATCTCTCCCCGGCAGAGGTACTTGAAGGCGAAGCGGACCGTGACCCTGATTCCGAGCTCCTCCTTCAGCTCCCGGGTCGCTGCCTCCTCGTAGGACTCCCCCACCTCGACAGCTCCGCCCAGCAGCCAGTTGTAGCGGCCTGGGAAGCGGGTGGCGTGCTCCGGCCTGCGGTGCACGAGTATGCGTCCCTCGGTGTCACGGCATACGACCGTGGCCACTCGGTGCAGCCAGCCGCGGCGGATGGCTTCACCCCTGTCGACTATGCCGAGTACCTGGTCGTGCTCGTCCACGCGTTCCACTGGCTCGCCCGTGAGAGTCATGGAGCCCACCCTGCCAAAAGTCTGTGGAGTGCGGTCGAGTGGAGTTGCGAGACTGGGGCCCATGAGCGACATGGAGAGGTTCCGGCGGGCCGTTGTCGAGTGGGCGGCCGGTGGGGTGGGGGCTTCGGCGGCCGGTGAGAGTGCGCGGGAGCTGGCGGGCGGGGTCGGGCTGCGTACGGTCGTGCTCGTCGAGGGGGGCAGCGATCAGGTCGCGGTCGAGGTGCTGGCCTCGCGGCGTGGTCGGGATCTGGACAGTGAAGGTGTGTCGGTTGTGCCGCTCGGGGGTGCGACCAGTGTTGGCAGGTTCGTGGATCTGTGTGGGCCCCAGGGGCTTGGCGTGCGACTGGCCGGCTTGTGCGATGTCGGGGAGGAGCGCTTCTTCCGGCGGGCGTTGGAGCGGGCCGGGCTCGGTTCCGACATCCCGCCCGAGGGGCTGGAACCGCTTGGTTTCTATGTGTGCGACGTGGATCTGGAGGACGAGTTGATCCGGTCCCTCGGCGTCGACGTCGTGCAGCAGGTCGTGGTGGATCAGGGGGAGTCACGGCCGTTCCGTACTTTTCGGAACCAGCCCGCCCAGCGGGAGCGGACCGTGGAGCAGCAGTTGAGGAGGTTCCTGGGGACGCACAGCGGTCGCAAGGCCCAGTACGCGCGCGGGATGGTCGAGAGTCTGGATCTGGAGCGGACGCCTCGGCCGTTGGAGCGGCTTCTCGCCCACGTCTGATCGGACGGCATCGGACGACGTCGGACGACATCGGACACGTTTTGCGCCTCGGCCGCGGCACGTGTGTGCGTGTGTGCGTGTCAGGCCACCGAACCTATTCGTGCGGTGGGCTTCGGTGTTGATGATCTGTCGTGGTGGATGGGGGTGTGGGCGCCCGTCAGTGAGACTCCCGTGCCGCCTCGTCTGTTCGCGACTATCTCCGACGCTATGGAGAGGGCCGTCTCCTCGGGCGTACGGGCTCCAAGGTCGAGGCCAATGGGAGACCTGAGCCGCGCCAACTCCAGTTCCGTGACTCCGACTTCGCGGAGGCGTTCGTTGCGGTCCAGGTGGGTGCGGCGGGAGCCCATCGCGCCGACGTACGCCACGGGGAGGCGGAGCGCGAGTTGGAGGAGGGGTACGTCGAACTTGGCGTCGTGGGTCAGGACGCACAGGACCGTGCGGGCGTCCACCTGGGTGCGCTCCAGGTAGCGGTGCGGCCAGTCGACCACGATCTCGTCCGCCTCCGGGAAGCGGGCCGCTGTCGCGAAGACCGGGCGGGCGTCGCACACCGTGACGCGGTAGTTCAGGAACTTGCCGATGCGGACCAGGGCGGAGGCGAAGTCGATCGCTCCGAAGACGATCATCCTGGGGGGCGGAACCGACGATTCGATGAGAAGTGTGAGCGGTGCTCCGCAGCGAGAGCCCTGCTCTCCGATTTCCAGGGTGCCCGTGCGGCCCGCGTCCAGGAAGGCGCCTGCCTCCTCGATGACTGTGCGGTCCAGCTCCGGGTGTGCGCCGAATCCGCCCTCGTACGAGCCGTCCGGGCGGACCAGCAGGGCGCGGCCCAGGAGTTCCGGAGGTCCGGATGCGATACGTGCCACTGCCGCAGCCTCCCCGCGCGCGGCGGTGGCGAGGGCCGACGCGAAGATCTCCCGGGAGGGGTCCGGGGCGCGTACCGGGGTGACCAGGATGTCGATGATGCCGCCGCAGGTCAGGCCCACGGCGAATGCGTCGTCGTCGCTGTAGCCGAAGCGTTCCAGGACCGGTTTCCCGTCCGCCAACGCCTGTTGGCACAGCTCGTACACCGCGCCCTCCACACAGCCGCCGGAGACCGAGCCGATCGCCGTGCCGTCGGAGTCGACGGCCAGCGCGGCGCCCGGTTGGCGGGGCGCGCTGCCGCCGACGGTCACCACGGTGGCCACGGCGAAGTCACGCCCGTGCTCGACCCACCGGTGCAACTCTTCGGCGATGTCCAGCATGGCTCGGTCTCCTAACAGCGGTTGCGGGGAAGGCGTCCGGGTGTGTGGGCGCCTGGGCTCCTAATGGACGCCCATCCAGCTCTCGATCGGGTTCAGCGCGAAGTAGACGACGAAGATCGCCGTCAGGCCCCACATGAAGGCCCCGATCTCTCGGGCCCTGCCCTGGGCGACCTTGATGGCTGCGTAACTGATGACTCCGGCCGCGACGCCCGCGGTGATGGAGTACGTGAACGGCATGATCACGACCGTCAGGAAGACAGGGATCGCGGTGGCGCGGTCGGCCCAGTCGACGTGCCGGGCGTTCATCATCATCATGGCGCCGATGACGACCAGGGCCGCCGCCGCGACCTCGCCCGGGACGATCGCCGTCAGCGGGGTGAAGAACAGACAGGCCGCGAAGAACAGGCCCGTGATGACGGAGGACAGGCCCGTGCGGGCGCCTTCGCCGACGCCTGTGGCGGACTCGACGAACACCGTCTGGCCCGAGGCGCCCGAGACGCCGCCGATCGCGCCTCCGGCGCCGTCGATGAACAGCGCCTTGGACAGGCCCGGCATCCGGCCCTTGTCGTCGGCCAGCTTGGCCTCGGTGCCGACGCCGATGATGGTGGCCATCGCGTCGAAGAACCCGGCGAGGACCAGGGTGAAGACGATCATGCCGACCGTCATCGCGCCGACCTCGCCCCAGCCGCCGAACTCCACGTCTCCGAAGATCGAGAAGTCCGGCATGGACACCGCGCTGCCGTGCAGTTCGGGCGCGCCACTGGCCCACTGCCTGGCGTCGATGACGTCGAGGGCGTTGAGGACGACGGCGAGTACGGTGCCGCCGACGATGCCGATCAGGATCGCGCCGGGGATGCCGCGCGCCTGGAGCATGAAGATGGCGAGCAGGGTAACGGCGAAGAGCAGGACCGGCCAGCCGGCGAGTTCGCCGGTCGCGCCGAGGGAGAGCGGGGTCGCCTTGCCCTGGTGGACGAAGCCCGCCTTCACCAGGCCGATCAGGGCGATGAACAGGCCGATGCCCATGGTGATCGCGTGCTTCAGCGCGAGGGGGATGGCGTTCATGATCATCTCGCGCAGCCCGGTGACCACCAGCAGCATGATCACGACGCCGTACATCACACACATGCCCATGGCCTGCGGCCAGGTCATCTGGGGTGCGACCTGCGAGGAAAGGACGCCGGAGACGGAGAGTCCGGCGGCCAGGGCGAGCGGCACCTTGCCGAAGAAGCCCATCAGAAGCGTGGTGAAGGCCGCCGCGAACGCGGTCGCGGTGATCAGTGCCTTCTGGCCGAGCGTGTCCCCCGCCGCGTCCTTGCCGGACAGGATCAGGGGGTTGAGCAGCAGGATGTACGCCATCGCCATGAAGGTGGTGACGCCGCCGCGCACCTCACGCGCGACCGAGCTTCCTCGCTTGGATATGTGAAAGTACCGGTCGAGCCAGGACCTGCCGGCCGGGATACGGGTTCCTTCACCCGCATCGTCGGCGGTGGTCCTCGGCTCCAGTGACTGCTGGGTCATGTGGGCCTACTCCCAAGGTTCACAGGGGCACCCGCTGTTGCCTTCGGCGTGTACGGGATTTGGGAAGGTGCTTCGGCCGCACGACCCGGGGGACGGCCCGAGACGAACGAATCGTGGTGCGCACTTGGACCGGTACCGGGGTGCCGTTGGACGTACGGTCGCCCGGTGCCGGGGTGCTGTAGCTGTGCCCACCCGTTCCGCCCTGCGGAACGCCTGCCCACAGCTACAGCGGGTCGCCTATGCCGTGCCGGTGAGGTGTTCCGGTCGGACCGGCGTCCTGTTGAGCTCCAAGCCCGTCGCGTTCCGGATTGCCGCTAGCACGGCCGGAGTTGACGACAGAGTCGGTGCCTCGCCGATGCCACGGAGCCCGTACGGCGCGTGGTCGTCGGCGAGTTCGAGCACGTCGACGGGGATGGTCGGCGTGTCGAGGATCGTGGGGATGAGGTAGTCGGTGAAGGACGGGTTCCTGACCTTCGCCGTCTTGGGGTCGACGATGATCTCCTCCATGACCGCGATGCCCAGGCCCTGGGTCGTACCGCCCTGGATCTGGCCGATGACGGACAGCGGGTTGAGCGCCTTGCCGACGTCCTGGGCGCAGGCCAGTTCGATGACCTTCACCAGGCCCAGTTCGGTGTCCACCTCGACGACCGCGCGATGGGCGGCGAAGGAGTACTGGACATGGCCGAAGCCCTGGCCCGTACGGAGGTCGAAGGGCTCGGTCGGCCGGTGCCGCCACTCCTCCTCGACCTCTACGAATTCGTCTTCGAGGACGTCCACCAGGTCGGCCAGTACCTCGCCGCCGTCGGTGACGACCTTGCCGCCCTCAAGGAGCAGTTCGGCGGTGGCCCAAGCGGGGTGGTACGTACCGAACTTGCGGCGGCCGATCTCCAGGACCCTCTCGCGGACCAGCTCGCAGGAGTTCTTGACGGCGCCGCCGGTGACGTACGTCTGACGGGACGCGGAGGTCGAACCCGCCGAGCCCACCTGGGTGTCGGCCGGGTGGATCGTCACCTGGGCGACGCCCAGCTCGGTGCGGGCGATCTGTGCGTGGACGGTGACGCCGCCCTGGCCGACCTCCGCCATCGCGGTGTGGACGGTGGCCACCGGCTCTCCGCCGACAACTTCCATGCGGACCTTGGCCGTTGAGTAGTCGTCGAAGCCCTCGGAGAAGCCGACGTTCTTGATGCCGACCGCGTAGCCGACGCCTCGTACGACGCCTTCGCCGTGGGTGGTGTTGGAGAGGCCGCCCGGCAGCTGGCGGACGTCGGCCGCCTCGCCCGCGGCGAGCCACTGCTGCTCCGGCGGCATGGGCATCGCCTTGACGCGGCGCAGGAGTTCGGCGACCGGGGCCGGGGAGTCCACGGGCTGGCCGGTCGGCATGATCGTGCCTTGTGTCATCGCGTTCAGCTGGCGGAACTCGACCCGGTCCATGCCGACCTTGTCGGCGAGCTTGTCCATCTGTGCCTCGTAGGCGAAGCACGCCTGGACCGCGCCGAAGCCGCGCATGGCGCCGCAGGGCGGGTTGTTGGAGTAGAGGGCGATCGCCTCGATGTCGACGTCTTCGAGTACGTACGGGCCGACGGACAGGGATGCCGCGTTGCCGACCACCGCCGGGGACGCCGACGCGTAGGCGCCGCCGTCCAGGACGATGCGGCACTTCATGTGCGTGAGCCTGCCGTCCTTCGTGGCCCCGTGCTCGTAGTGGAGCTTCGCGGGGTGGCGGTGGACGTGGCCGAAAAACGACTCGAAGCGGTTGTAGACGATCTTGACGGGCTTGCCGGTGCGCAGTGCGAGGAGGCAGGCGTGGATCTGCATCGACAGGTCCTCGCGACCGCCGAACGCGCCGCCGACGCCGGAGAGCGTCATACGGACCTTGTCCTCGGGCAGGCCGAGGACCGGTGCGATCTGCTTGAGGTCCGAGTGCAGCCACTGGGTGGCGATGTAGAGGTCGACGCCACCGTCCTCGGAGGGTACGGCGAGGCCGGACTCGGGGCCGAGGAAGGCCTGGTCCTGCATGCCGAAGGTGTACTCGCCCTCGACGATGAAGTCCGCTCGTTCCCGAGCGGATGCCACGTCTCCGCGAATGATCGGCTGGCGGTGCACGATGTTCGGGTGCGGGACGTGGCCGATGTGGTGGTCGTCGCGGCCCTCGTGGACGAGGATCGCGTCCGGCGCGGTCGCGGACGCCTCGTCCGTGATGACCGGCAGTTCGCGGTACTCCACCTTGATCTTGGCGGCGGCGCGGCGGGCGGTCTCCGGGTGGTCGGCGGCGACGATCGCGACCGGCTCGCCGTGGTGGCGGACCTTGCCGTGTGCGAGCACCGGGGTGTCCTGGATCTCCAGGCCGTAGTTCTTCACCGCGGTCGGCAGGTCGTCGTACGTCATGACGGCGTAGACGCCGGGTGTCGCGAGGGCCTCGCCGGTGTCGATGGAGACGATCTCGGCGTGCGCGACCGTGGAGCGCAGAATCTGGCCCCAGAGCATGTCCTCGTGCCACATGTCGGAGGAGTACGCGAACTCGCCGGTGACCTTGAGGATGCCGTCCGGGCGGAGGGTGGACTCGCCGATGCCGCCCTTGGTCCGGGAACCCTGGGTGACCTTGGTGGGAGTGCCGAGGGGAGCGCTTTTGCCGGCCATCGTCAGACCACCTCTCCCTGTCGGGCGGCCGCCAGGCGGACCGCGTCCATGATCTTCTCGTAGCCGGTGCAGCGGCAGAGGTTGCCCGACAGCGCCTCGCGGATGTCCCCGTCGCTCGGGGTCGGGTTGCGCTCCAGCATCTCGTCGGCGGCGACCAGCAGGCCGGGCGTGCAGAAGCCGCACTGGACGGCGCCGGCGTCGATGAACGCCTGCTGGATCGGGGAGAGTTCGGTGCCCTCGCCGGTCTGCGAGTCGGACGGCTTGGCCTCCCACTGCTTGGCCGCGTCCAGGGGCGTACCGCAGGCTCCGGAGCCTGCGGAGGCACAACCCCCGTGCTCCGCGCGCTGTTTGGCGAAGTCGGCGAGGCCCTCGACCGTGACGACCTCGCGGCCCTCGACCTGGCCGGCCGCGACCAGACACGAACACACCGGTACGCCGTCCAGGCGGACCGTGCAGGAGCCGCACTCGCCCTGCTCGCAGGCGTTCTTGGAGCCGGGCAGGCCCATGCGCTCGCGCAGGACGTAGAGCAGGCTCTCGCCCTCCCAGACGTCGTCGGCTTCCTGCGGACGGCCGTTGACCGTGAAATTGACGCGCATTACGCGACTCCCTCCGAACGGGCGGCGGTGCCGCGGTACGACTCCCAGGTCCAGGTCAGCGTGCGGCGGGCCATGATGCCGACCGCGTGGCGGCGGTAGCTGGCCGTGCCCCGGACGTCGTCGATCGGGTTGCAGGCGCCCGAGCACAGCTCCGCGAACTGCTTGGCGACCGACGGGGTGATGATCCTGCCGTTGTCCCAGAAGCCGCCCTCGTCGAGCGCCGCGTTCAGGAACTCCTCGGCGGCCCTGGCCCGTACGGGCGTGGGCGCGGCCGAGCCGATGCCGGTGCGGACCGTGCGGGTGTCGGGGTGCAGGGCCAGACCGAAGGCGCAGACCGCGATCACCATGGCGTTGCGGGTGCCGACCTTCGAGTACTGCTGCGGGCCGTCGGCCTTCTTGATGTGGACGGCCCGGATGAGCTCGTCGGCGGCGAGCGCGTTGCGCTTCACGCCGGTGTAGAACTCGTCGATCGGGATCAGCCGCGTGCCCCGTACCGACTGGGCCTCGACCTCGGCACCCGCCGCGAGGAGGGCGGGGTGGGCGTCACCGGCCGGGGAGGCGGTGCCGAGGTTGCCGCCGACGCCGCCGCGGTTGCGGATCTGCGGGGAGGCCACCGTGTGGGAGGCGAGGGCCAGGCCGGGCAGCTCGCCGCGCAGCTGCTCCATGATCGCCGTGTACGGGACCGAGGCGCCGAGGCGGACGGACTCCTCGCCGACCTCCCACTCACCCAGTTCGCCGATGCGGTTCAGATCCAGCAGGTACTCGGGCCGGCGGTGGTCGAAGTTGATCTCGACCATCACGTCGGTGCCACCCGCAATCGGCACAGCGGTGGGGTGCTCGGCCTTCGCGGCGAGCGCCTCCTCCCAGCTGGCGGGGCGAAGGAAGTCCATGACCGGCTCTCTTCTTCGTCTCGTGGATGGTTCTGATCAAGCCAGTTCGTGTGCGGCGGGCCCGGCTCGTTCATACGTTGTTCACGTGGATTGAAATCAGTACACAGCGCCGTCCCGCACCTGGGTCAGTCACCGAAACCATGAAGGAGTTCGCTGGCCAGGGCGCGCATCTTGTAGATTCGTATGAACGGAGGTCATCAGTAACCTCCCCGCTTTTCTCTGGAAACACCACACGCAGCGCCGGGAATCAGCGACCACCTGTCGCGAAAGCCCAGGACACGGGCCATGAGGGCCGGAACCATCGTCCACCGGACCCCTCGGGCCCACTCTGCGGAACCCGGGAACCCGTGCACGGGGCATCCATTCTCGGGTCCCTCCGGAACCATCCAGATCCATCGTAGTTTTCGAGACAGAACGGCGGCGACGAGAATGCGGCTGCGCGCACTGCTGGACACCGACGCGCTGGGCCTGCGGCTGCTCGGCGGCGAGGACGAGCTGGACCGCACGGTCCGTGGCGTGATGACCACGGATCTGCGGGACCCCAGCCGCTATCTCTCGGGCGGCGAGCTGGTGCTCACGGGGCTCGCCTGGCGCCGCGACGCCACCGATTCGGAGCCGTTCGTACGGATCCTCGCAAGCGCCGGGGTCACCGCGCTGGCCGCGGGCGAGGCCGAGCTGGGTCCCATTCCGGAGGACCTGGTGGCGGCCTGTGCGCGGCACCGGCTGCCGTTGTTCGCCGTCAACGAGTCGGTGGCCTTCGCGACGATCACCGAGCACGTCGTACGGCAGGTGTCGGGCGAGCGCGCCGGGGATCTGGCGGCCGTGGTGGACCGGCACCGCCGGATGATGACCTCGGGTCCCGCGGGCGGCGGCCCCGACGTGGTCCTGGACCTGCTCGGCTCCGACCTGGACCTGCGGGCCTGGGTGCTCTCCCCCGCCGGGCGCCTCATCGCGGGCTCCCCCGGCGCCGAGCCGGGGCTGCCCTCCGCGGTGTGCGCGGCGCTGGCGGGCGAGCACCTGGCGGCGGTCCGCACCGGGCGGCGCGGGCCCTACCGGGTGGCGGTGCGCGGCACTACGTACTCGCTCTTCCCGATCCGCAGCAGCACGCGGGGCACGGGCGCGGCGGGTGCGACGGCGGGTGCACCGGGCTCACGGGACGTCCGCGAGACGGTCCTGTCGGACTGGCTCCTCGCGGTCGAGGCCGACGCCGGGGACTGGCCCGCGGAGCGGCTCGACCTGCTGGAGGGCGTGACCCAGCTGATCTCCGTGGAGCGGGACCGGCGGGACGCGGCACGCACGGTGCGGCGGCGGCTCGCGCAGGAGGTCCTCGAACTGGTGCAGACCGGTGCCGCGCCCGGCGAGATCGCGGCGCGGCTGCGGGTCGCGGCGCCCGTGCTGCTGCCCGGGCTCGGCGCGGCCCCGCACTGGCAGGTCGTGGTCGCCCGCGTGGAGTGGGACGGCGGGGAGATCGAGGGCGGTGCGGTGGCGCAGACGCTCCTGGAGGAGATCCTCGTCGACCCGCTGTCGTCCGGTCCCGAGCCGTCCGACCGGATCGCGGTCGCCCATACGGGTGAGGAGGCCATCGCGCTCGTACCGCTTCCGGCGGTTTCCTCGGAGCACGACGGATCGGAGGCCGGGCTGCACGCGGACACCCTCCTGGCGGCCGTACGGGACCCGCTGTCGGCGGGGCTCGACGACGACGGGCGGCTCACGCTCGGCGTCAGCGCCTCCGTGCATTCGGCGGAGGGGCTGCGCGGCGCCCTGGAGGAGGCCCGGCACGCGCGCCGGGTCGCCGCGGCGCGGGCCGGCCGGGTGTGCGCGGCCGGGCACCAGGAGCTGGCGTCACACGTCCTGCTCCTGCCCTTCGTGCCTGACGACGTGCGCCGCGCCTTCACCGCGCGGCTCCTCGACCCCCTCCGCGACTACGACCGGCGCCACCGCGCCGAGCTGATCCCCACGCTTGAGGCGTTCCTCGACTGCGACGGCTCCTGGACCCGGTGCGCGGCCCGTCTGCACCTGCACGTCAACACGCTGCGCTACCGGGTGGGACGCATCGAGCAGTTGACGAGTCGCGATCTTTCCCGCCTGGAGGACAAGCTCGACTTCTTCCTCGCGTTGCGCATGAGCTGATCGCCCGCCGCGCTTCGCCTCGCCCCGTCCAGTTGACCAGCACGAGTGCGCGCATAACAGGTGCTTGACGTCCAGTCTGCTGGCACCATGGGGCACTCCGGTGCGAACGGGGGGCACGGGGGCACGGGGGAGGGTCCGATGGTCGAACTCACGGTGGAAGAACGTCAACGACTCGTCACGCTTCTGGCCTCCATGCCCATGCTCTCCACCGAGTCAGGCCGTGCAGAGGTGCTCACCCTCGCCGGGCTCAGGGGTCTGGTGCCTCAAATCGACCTCAGCGGCCCCCCGCTCGTGGCGGCCAGCCGCACCGTCAGCCATCTGTCAGCGTATGGCCGGTTCTCCCGCGACCACGAGGCTCTCGGCCTCTTCCTCAACCTCGTCGCCACGCTCACTGGCAAGGAACAACAGGACTTCATCGCAGGCCTGTTGATCAAACACCTCATGATGGTGCCAGTCTCCCCGACTCGCACGATCACCTCCTGGATGGGGGCTGACACCCCCGGGGCCGTCGACGAGAAGATCATCACCAGCAACACGCTCCGCCCGGTCCACTTCCTGGAGCGAGCCCTGGACTCCGCCCGCTCCGTGTGTCACATCGAGGTCCGTCAGCAAGCGACCGGCTGGACCGGCACGGGCTTTCTGGTCTCGGACGACCTCCTACTGACCAATGAGCATGTACTGCCGCAGGAGGACCTCCTCGAGGGAACCCGGTTCCTCTTCAACTACGAAGACGATCCTGCAGGCCGCCCCCGCCCCGTCGAAGCCGTACGGGCCAGCGGGCGGCTCTTCCTCTGCGATCGGAGTCTCGACTTCACCCTCGTCGAGTTGGACGGCCGTCCCGGCGAACGCTGGGGCCAGCTGCCCCTCGCCGCCTCACCGCCCCTGCCTGGTGAGCGGGTGAACATCATCCAGCACCCCGGCGGGCAACCCAAGCAGATCGCCATGCAAAGCAACTTCGTCGAATACGTCGACGCCAACGTGATCCAGTACGTCACGGCCACACTCCCCGGCTCATCCGGCTCGCCTGTGCTGACCGACGACTGGCGGGTTTGCGCCGTCCACCACGCCGGAGGCAATCTCAAAGAACCTGCCACCGGCAGCCGTTACTTCCGCAACGAGGGATTCCGCACCAGCCGGATTCTGGACCGGCTCCCACCGGAACTCCGCTCACGTCTCAGCTGATCACCACCGGAGGGCACACCCATGCACAACGCGCACACAGGGAGCCTGCGCGGCAGACTTATCCAGACCCTCGCTTCCCTGCCGGGCATCACCCAGCCGGGACAGCGGGAGTACCTCCTGGCGAACGCGGGATACGAAGGACTCACCAGGCATCTGGACGTCCACGGTGGCAGCACAGTCACCTTCTTCAGCTCTCTCATCAACACGCTGGCGCCGAGCGGCCCCAAAGCCCTGGCCGACCTCATTACACGCCTGGCAGAGGTCACCGTCGTAGGGGTGGACCGCAAAGATCAGCTGATCGCGCTCGCCGACGAGATCCGGCGGCTCACGCGCACCGAAATCGCTGAACTCATGACGGCCGGAACACCAATCGCCACCCTGCGCGCTCGCGCTCGCGAGAACACACTGAAGGAGATCTCCGAGGTCGGCTCGAAGTATCTCCGGGATCTCTACTTCCGCCATGAAGAGCTGGAAGACCGCGTCGCGGAATTCCTAGCCGACGACAGCTCCTGTCTGCTGATCGTCTCTAAGCCGGGCCGCGGCAAGACCAGCCTGCTGTGCGCACTGGCCGAAAGGACCGTCGACGACTCGGTCGTCCTGATGATGTCGGCCCGCGTTCCGGTTTCGGAGCCACACGGCCTGCTGAGCCTGATCGCAGGCCGGCTCGGCTACGGCATCGACTGGCCAGGTTGCTTCGCTGACCTGGCCCAAGTGAGCGCCCTGGGGCCACACCCGTTGCTACTACTCGACGCCATCAACGAATCACCTGCCAAGCCGGACGACATGAAGGCGGCCCTGCACGAGCTACTACGGCAGGCGGAGAGTGCAGGCGTCAAGGTCGTGATCACCTGCCGTACCGATTTCTGGCAGTTCTATCGGACCTCCTTCTGGTCCAGCTATGTAGGTCAGCGGACCCTTGCACCCGCCGGAATCAGGGCGTCGTCCACTCGCGTGGACGACGTACCGCTGTTCCCCACCGACGCCTTCGCTCAAGTCGCCGCCGACTACTTCACCGCGTTCGGCATCCGGGGAGAGCTCCGGGGCGAAGCAGCCGAGCGCTGCAGGCACGCCTTGGTGCTGCGTATCTTCTGCGAGGCCTACCGCGGCCAGGACGTCGGCGTCGTCGATGATTTCCGCCTCTTCAGACTGTTCAAACTGTTCTGGGAACGCAAGGTCGAACAGGTCGCCGACACGACCTCGCTCAAGAGCAGGGGCGCAGTGGCCGAACTGCTTCTGGATGTCGCACGCCTCATGCGGGAAGCCCGTAGCACGACGGTGCCCCGAAACGCCGTGGCGGCCCGGCTGCGCTGCGTCTCCGCCGAATTGGACAGCAGTGACTCGCTCTACAGCCGGGTCATAGACGAAGAAATCATCCTCGAGGAGAGCGTCGACGAGGAGCTGGGCGTACGCAACGTCGTCTTCATCTACGATCGGTTCGCCGAGTATGTGCTCGCCCTCAGCCTGTACGTCGACCACGGCTGGTCGGCGAAGACCCTCGAGGTCATTGTCTCCGACACAATTGCGCTGATAGAAGCGGAAGACGGATTCCCCTCCCTGCGAGGAGCGCTGGAGTTCCTCGTCCTGCGGCTGGAGGATCTCAGGCCCTCGGAGCTGATCCACATCGCAATGGTCCGCCAGATGGTCAACCGGAACTGGAAGTGGCGAGGCATCGCGACACTGCTGGCTTTTCAGCTCGACCGCCGCCACGGCCCGCCCTTCTGGGACTTCCTGCGTGAACTAGCCGGGCACAACGTCGACTTCGTCAGGCGCATCGTCGCGGAACAGTCACCCAAGATCACAGCAGACGGAGCCCCCCAAGGACTGCGGCTCCTCAATGGCCTGCTGTGGGACGACAACCGGGGTGTGCTGGCCGCGGCCCGGCACGCCCTGCTTCGCTTGCCCTCCGCCGCGGTGCCCCAGGAGGTGCAGTTGCTCTTGGCCATGCCGGGACGGGAAGCGGTGACGCTCGCGGTGCAGTTGCTGATCGTGGCGCCAGGGAATGACCGTCAGGAACTGCACAGGCGCGTGGAGTGGCTGACGACCCATTGCACTGACGACCGGCTGTCCGAAGCTGTGCCGACGGTCCTCAAGACCAACCGCGGCCTCGCCTACACGGAGCTTCCGTGGCTGGCGATGTGTCGGGAGGCATTCGACTCGGCGAGCGGTCCGCTCGCCGAACGCTATCGCGAAGCGGCCGTGGCACAGTACGAGCAGCGACTGGCCGAGCTTGAGGAGGACCGGCTTTTCCTCGTCCAGTTGTACGAGGCGCTCAATGACGAGCTGCGCGGTGCGGCCGCAACGAATGAGCAATTCGACTCCCAGGCATACCTCGCCACCTGGCGCTACGAGTTCCCGAATGACGAGCCCACACAACCTGGCACGACGTTGGACACAGATAGCATTCTTCACAGGCGCCTGCCGCCTCCGACGCTAGCCGTATGGGATCGACTGTCGGAGGCACCCGGGCCCCAGCCCCGGCTGATTGGGCGCGAGGTGGATAACTCCCGCTGGCCGGACG
The DNA here is from genome assembly GCF_042715345.1 of Streptomyces sp. NPDC058697. Lineage (NCBI taxonomy): Bacteria > Bacillati > Actinomycetota > Actinomycetes > Kitasatosporales > Streptomycetaceae > Streptomyces > Streptomyces sp. NPDC058697. The sequence goes on along the minus strand of NZ_JBHXSU010000003.1, from coordinate 635,777 downwards.
CACAGAAGATCGCCGACCTGTGGCAAGCGGTACGTCGGGTTACCACAGCGCTCGAGGCGTCGCCCCACTCGCAGGCCAGCAGGGAGACGTGGGCCTCCTTCTGTCGCAACGTGTCCAGCGAGGCGGGCCTGGACATGACTCATACGGTGGCAAGCGGCATGGCACACCCGGAACAGCTCGCGCTGTGGCTCTGGCACAGCGAACTGGAGCGACGTAAACGCAGCGGCGGAATCGGCGCCTTGGTCTCACGACTCGAAAAGCTTCCGGTGTCCCTGCTCATGGAGGAGCTCGAGGCGTATCAACATTCTGTACGCCTGCCCCAGCACACATTGGCCGACTTCCTGGAGGCTCTGTGTCGAGTGTTGCGCGAGGAACCGACTCGGCTCGCACAGGTTCTTGCACCCCTGGTGATCTGGCACGAGTCCCAGGACAGCAGAATGGTCGACGATGCGCTCGACGAACTCCACTGGTTGGACCCGGATTCCTTCTGGTACATCGTGCAGTCCCTGCTCAACCACCCCGACCAGCGGCTCATCAACGTGGCGACACGGGCCGGCGAACGGGCCGAACACGTCGACGAGAGCGGGTCCCGCAACAAGCGGGAGATCCTCGACGGCCTGGCCGACATCATCAACGAGATCGCGGGCATCCCCGCGGAGGAAGTCCATATGGGGGCGTCCTTCACGGATGATCTGGATGTCGACTCTCTGTCTCTGGTGGAGGTGCTCGTCGCAGCCGAGGAGCGCTTCAACGTACGCATTTCGGACGAGGACGCAAGGCATGTGCACACGGTGCGCGCCGCCGTGGACTACATCGCGCGCCAGGACATCACCGACCGGAACTAAGTGCGAGCCCGGTCGCGCTCGGCAGCCCCCGGCGCTGCCGATCCCACGACTTTGTGAAATCCTTCACCCACCCCCTTGGCCGGGCGCGTGCATTCGTGCTGAGATGCCGCCACCACTCAACAGCTCAATGGCGTGCTCGGGGAGGGCAACGTGGCGCATACCGCCATGTCTGGTTACGGGACGACTGCAGGGGACGATCCACTCCAGACCGCGGTGTGGCGGCTGCGCTCGCGCGCCTGCTGGGCCGACGCGGCGGCGCTCCTCGAACCCCACACGGCCTCGGCCGCGCTCCAGCGGGCCTCGCTCCTCGTCGAGCGGTGCCTCTACACCGAGCAGGGCTGGGCGGAGGCGGAGGACGCGCTGCGTACGGCGGAGGCGCTGGCCCAGTCCGACGACGAGCGGGGCGCCGCGGCGTGCGAGCGCGGGCAGCTCGCGTACGCGTCCACGCTGCTCGCCGTCCGCGACCGGGCCGACGAGGCGCGGGCCGCGCTCGGCCGGGCCGCCGCACTGATCGCACCGGGCGCACCGGGCCGGGCCCTGCTCGACTTCCGGCGCGGGCTGCTCGCCGAGAACCTCGCCCACTCCCCGCAGTCCGCGCGCGCCGCCTACCGCCGCGCCCACGCCGGCGCCACCGCCCAGGACGACCCCCTCTTGCTCTCCTTCACCTGGCGCCACCTCGCCGGACTCGCCCTGCGCGAGGGCGAGTTGGTGGAGGCACGGCACGGCTTCGGTGAATCCCTGCGCATCCGGGAGGAGTTGGGCTATCTGGTGGGCACGGCCCCGGCCCTGGCCTCCCTGGCCGACGCGGAGACCGAGCCGGAGGCCTCGCGGCTGCGTGCGGAGGCGGGGCGGCTGTTCCGCCTCCTTGGTGGCGTACCGACCTGGCTGGCGGGCCAGTTGACTCCGCCGGCGGCTACGGCCTGAACCGCCGCGCTTGGCTGCCGCCGGTTTGCGTGTCGTGTGCGGGTGGGTGGGGGCTGGGCGCGCCCCGCGGCGGAGCCGCAAAATGTCACAGCCCCGCGCCCCTTACGGGGCCCGCGGCCAGCTGAGTCTCACATGTTGACGAAGTGCTCCCGCAGCAGCGCCTCTACCGCCGACAGGTCCTGTGCGGACAGGGCGTCCAGGAGGGCGAGGTGCTGGGCCGCGTCCGCCATCAGTTCGAGGCGGGCGCGAGCGGTCGGGCTTCCGCCGAGGGGCCACTGCGCCCGCCGGTGAAGCTCGTCCGCGATGCGTACGAGCTGCTCGTTGCCCGCGAGGGCGAGGATCGCCCGGTGGAAGGCACGGTCGGCCTCGGCGTACGTCGCCCGGCAGCCGACGGCCGCCGCCCTGGCCGTCTCCTCCGCGAGAGGGCGCAGGTCCTCCCAGTCGTCGGCCGACAGGGTGCAGGCCAGGCGCAGCATCACGGGCGCCTCGATCAGCCCGCGGATCTCGGCGAGTTCGGCCAGCTCGCGGGCGCCGCGCTCGACGACACGGAAGCCCCGGTTCGGTACGACCTCCACGGCGCCCTCGACGGCGAGTTGCTGCATGGCCTCGCGTACGGGCGTCGCCGAGACACCGAAGCGTTCGCCGAGCGCGGGGGCCGAGTAGACCTCACCGGGGGCGAGTTCGCCGGCAACTAGGGCGGCCCGCAGTGCGTCGAGGATCTGGCCGCGGACGGAGGCCCGCTGAATCGCGGGGCGGGGGGACTCGGACAGGGCCGGTCGCGCGGACGAGGCCGGGGACGCGGACGAGGCCGGGGGCGGGGGCGCGGAAGACGTACGGGCGGCGGGGACTGCACGCGAGCCGGATCCATCGCGTACGCCCGGGCCGCCCGGCCCAGCCGGTGCGCTCGGCGCTCCGGGTCCTCCGGGCGTACCGCGGCTTGCGGGCCCCCCGAAGCCACCGGGAGCCGCGGGACCGGCGGGAGCTCCGGCGGCTCCGTGGTGCCACGGGTCTCCGAAGGCCTCCGGCGTGCCCGGACGCCCGGAAGCGGCCGTCGAAGTCCGCCGTGCACCGGTTCCCGGGGCGTCCGCCGAGGCCGGGAGCCCCTCCCGCGTCACCCTCGGCTGCGGAATGGGCGTCTCGCTGTGCGTGTGCTCCCCGCGGGCGGTGTGCTCGGCGGGAGCGGGAGCAGGGGTGGGAGCGGGAGCTGAAGCCGGGGTGCCGGGTGCGGTGGCGTCCCGGGGGGTGTCCTCGCGGAACGCCCGGCCGGCCGCGCGTTCCCGGGCCTCGCTCGTGGCCCGGCTCTGCTGCTGGGGTACCCGGGGCGTCTCCGCCCCGGTGGCGGTCTCCGAAGGGTCTCCTGCGGAGCCGTACGCCTCGCGCGAACCGGCCTTCTCCACGGGAGCCTCCTCCAGGACGGGCAGTGGTGATGAGTATTTCGGTCGGGGTCCGGAGCGACCCCGACAGAACAGGGTAAACCTCGATCGTATCGGGTAAGGTAAGCCTTACCTGCAACTGATCACGGAACGGGGCCCCTGCATGTCCGCTCCCGCCCCGGCCGAGACCTCGCCCGGCGCAGACGTACGCCCGGTCGGCTCGGCTCTCACAGCGGCGTACACGCGGATGACCGAGGTGCTCCCGTCGCTGGGCGTCACGGAACTCGCACCGCACGAACCGGCCCCGACGGGCGACGGGTGGATCTCCGTCGCCGGGCTCGCGGAGGGCGGGGCCGCCCTGGACGCGTTCCTCGCGTGGGACGACGACCAGGTGCTCAGGGACCACGGACGGCGGGGCCGTCCGGACGTGATCGCCAGCTTCGGTCTGCACCGTTACGCCTGGCCGGCCTGTCTGCTGATCACGGTGCCGTGGTTCCTGCTGCGCCGGGTGCCCCGCCTTCCCGTGCGGCACGTCACCTTCCAGCGCATGCCCGGCAGCATCGCCGTACGCGTCGGTGAGTTCGCCTGTCTGCCGGACGATCCGGCGGCCGCGCTGCCCGGCGCCCGGGTCGTCCCCGACGAGGAGGCCCTGCGCGCGGCGGTACGGGCCGCCGTGGCCGAGCACCTGGAACCGGTCCTCGACTCATTCGGCCCCCGGACGCGCCGCCGGGGCCGCGCCCTGTGGGGCATGGCGACGGACGAGGTCGTCGAGAGCCTCTGGTACGTGGCCGGGCTCCTGGGCGAGCAGCGGCGCGCGAAGGACGAGCTGGAGCGGCTGTTCCCCGGCACGACCCGGCCGTACGTCGGCGCGGCCGGCTTCCGTGAGGTGACCGGTTCGAACGGCGAGTGCCTGTCCACCCGTGACCGGGCGAGCTGCTGCTTCTACTACACGCTCGACGCCGAGGACACCTGCGCCAACTGCCCGCGCAACTCCGAGGCGGTCCGCATCGCGAAGCTGACGGCGGAGGCGGCCGCGGCGGGCTGATCCCGTGGCAACCGGCTGACTCCACGTCACGTAAGATCAACTCGGCACGGAACCGGGCACCTTCACGGCGGCCCGGCCGAGCCCTTTGGTTACAGTCGATTCACAAAGTCCTCACTTGCCGCAAGAACTTTCCGTGGAACCACCCGTAAGGGTAATCTAACTCGAACTCAACTCCCGCTCCTCAAGCGGCAGTTCGAGGAGAATGCCGTCCTCGCGCATACCCTTGCACTCCCTTGGCGGCCTCTTGCCCCGAAACCCTCTGAGGACGCACGGGATTGGGCCACTATGGCGGGCGTTACGCCCTATCCCAATGCAAGGGACCCCAGATGAGACTGACCGACATATCGCTGAACTGGCTGCTTCCCGGCGCCGTGCTGCTCCTGGGCCTGCTGGCGGCGGTTGCGGTGCTCGCGCGTGGCAAGCGCGCCGGGGCGAAGACCCACGCCGACGATTCGTGGGAGCGCACGGAAGAGCGCCGCAGGCGCAAGGAGGCCGTCTACGGCACCGCCTCCTATGTACTGCTCTTCTGCTGTGCCGCGGTCGCCGCCGCACTCTCCTTCCATGGCCTGGTCGGCTTCGGCGAGCAGAATCTGAACCTGTCCGGCGGCTGGCAGTACCTGGTGCCGTTCGGCCTGGACGGCGCGGCCATGTTCTGCTCCGTACTCGCGGTGCGCGAGGCCAGCCACGGTGACGCGGCGCTCGGCTCCCGGATACTCGTGTGGACGTTCGCTGCTGCCGCCGCCTGGTTCAACTGGGTGCACGCCCCCAGGGGCCTCGGCCACGCGGGCGCCCCGCACTTCTTCGCCGGCATGTCCCTGTCGGCCGCCGTCCTGTTCGACCGCGCGCTGAAGCAGACCCGCCGTGCCGCCCTGCGCGAGCAGGGTCTGGTGCCCCGGCCGCTGCCGCAGATCCGGATCGTACGGTGGCTGCGTGCCCCGCGTGAGACCTACGGCGCCTGGTCCCTGATGCTCCTCGAGAACGTGCGCAGCCTGGACGAGGCCGTCGAGGAAGTGCGTGAGGACAAGCGGGAGAAGGAGCAGAACCGGCTGCGTCGGCGCGACCAGGAGAAGCTGGACCGTGCCCGCATCAAGGCGATCACCCGCGGCCACCGCGGAATGATCGGACGCGGCGGCGGCCGTCAGGCGGAACTCCAGCCGGCCCCGGCGGCCACCCAGGTCGCCGCGGAGCCTGCCATAGCAACGCCGGAACTACCCGCACGCGCCGCCCGACCCTCGTTGCAGCCCGTCCGCCGAGGGACTGAGTCCTCGACGGTCGATCTCACCGCGGAGGACGACACAATGGCGCTCCCTCGACTCGACTCCCTTGAGCGCAAGCTGAAGGACCTGGAGCAGCAGTTCGGCTGATCCGGGCCGAGGCCTCCTGAGGCTTCAACTCTGGACGGGGGCGCGGCAGTTGATGCCGCGCCCCCGTCCAGTTCTCAGGTCCCTGCTCTGTCCGGTGTCAGGTCGCCGCTCCGGCCGGGTTCACGCCGCCGCTCCCCCGTCCAGTTCGAACCACACGACCTTCCCCACCCCGTGGACCCGGACTCCCCACGCGTCCGCGAGGGACTGCACCAGGATCAGGCCCCTGCCGTGCGTACCGTCGTCGGCGTTCGGTACCCGCAGTCTCGGCCTGCGTCCCACGAAGTCCCTTACCTCCACCCGGAGTCCGCGCGGGCCGACGGTGGCTGTCAGCAGCGCGTCGTGGTTGGTGTGAACGAGAGCGTTGGTGACGAGTTCGCTGGTCAGCAGCTCCGCTATCTCGGATCGGCCGGGCCTCCCCCAGTGGGCGAGCAGGTCCCGCAGCGCCCTGCGGACCTGGGGCACCGCCCGCAGGTCACACCGCCCGAGCCTGAGCCTGAGTTGCGGAACGCCGTGCTGGTCGGTCGTTCCGTCCGCTGTGTCCCCCGCCGTCGTGGTCGTCTGTACCGTCTTCGCCGAGAAGGCCCCGGATACGACGGGACCGCCTCCTCGTGCCTGCCTCTTCATGACCCCCGCCCACACGCCGCTGTCGATTCCCCTCCTGCTCGAACACGTTCACGGAATGCATGCCCCGGCCCGGAACACGACACTCATGTCGAATCGTCAACCACCCCTGATACGTCCACAGATGGCCCCTCGCCGCCCGGAAAAGTCGTACGACAACCCACCCGCCCGAGCCGCCGCCACCCGACGGACGATCACGGGTGGAGGGCCGGACGCCCCGGGAGTGGAGGGCCGCAAGGTGAAGGGGCTGTCGTACGCCGTTCCGGGTGCCCCTGCAAGGGCTGACCGGCGCGATCACGCCTGATCCCCGCGTCCTCACTCGCGATGAGACAGGCCGGTACATCTGCCCGTGGGGCCGACGGCCGACCGGGCCGTGCCGCATCCTGGTGCGCCTACGGCCCCGGGGGCCGCGCGACCACCCACGCTCGGCCCAACTACCGATACCGCGCTGCCGATCCGGTCGCAGTCAACCTGACATCCGTCAGGACCGGTCGCCCGCTTCTCTTCCTAGGGTTCGAGTTCACCGACTCCACGGAGGAGTAAGAAGACCATGCGCAGACTTCTTCGCGGCGCCGCCGCACTCGCGCTCGCGACAGCGGCCCTGACGGCGGTCGGCACATCGGAGGCCCAGGCGGCCGACGAGTGGGCCGGCTGCCCGTACGGCGCCGTGTGCGTCTACCCGCAGAACCAGAACCCCGCCGTCAGCCCGAGCCACATCTACTGGACGTACGGCACGCACAATCTCCAGAACCAGTACGGCAATCACTGGGTCCTCAACAACCAGTACGACGGTGCGCTCGCCATGCTGTGCTACAGCAGCGGCACGGACTGCACGGCCGACATGCTCGCCGAGGGAACCGGTGTGTACGCCGACCTCACACCGATCAACTCGATCGTCCTCAGGCCGCACCTGGACTGACCCCGCCTGCACCGTCCGCCGCTCGAAACCCGGCCGGCGCCGTCCCGGTAGTCGTCGGGGCCGTGCCGTTCCTCCAGGGGGAGACAACCACCATGCACCGCACCGCGCGCCTTCGCGGAACGGCCGGACACGTGTGGAGAACACTTCTCGCGTCCGCCGCCGCACTTCTGGTCCTGACCTCCGGCGCGGCCACACCGGCCACCGCCGCCACCCAGGCACCCGCCGCCGCCCAGATCCCCGAGGGCGTCACCGCCGGGGTCGCCGTCTTCGACCGGCAGACCGGAACCTTCACCGAACAGGTCAACGCCTCCGCGCAGTTCAGGTCCGCCTCCGTCGTCAAGCTGCTGCTGACCCTGGACTTCCTCTGGAACCGCGGACCGTCCTACTCCATCCCGGCTGCCGACCGGGCCCGTCTGGAGCCCATGCTGCGCAGCAGCGACGACGACGCGGCCAACTACTACTGGTCCACGTACGGCGGTCCGGCGATCATCGAACGGATGGCCCGCGAACTCAGCCTGACCGACACCGCCCGACCGCCCGCCGGCTACGAGGGCTACTGGGGCTACACCGCCCTCTCGGCCCGCGACACCGTGAAGATCTACCGCTACCTCCTGGACACGGCACCGGCCCCGGTGCGCGACTTCGTCATGGGCAACCTGCGCCAGTCCACGCGCTGTGCCTCGGACGACTTCGACCAGCACTTCGGCATCGCCGGGGCGTTCGACCGCCCCTGGGCCGTGAAACAGGGCTGGGCGGGCTCCTCGTTCCCGGAGGGCACCTGCGGCCCGCCGGACTCGGCCGCCGCCACGCGTGCGACCACCGGCGCGCGGACCGCCGCCGCTCCGGAGGACCGCGCCGCGGATGCCGTGAACCTCACCCGCCCGGCGCTGCACACCACCGGCACCGTGGGCGCGGGCGACCGTACGATCGTGGCGGTCCTGACGCTCCATCCGGACGGCACCTCGTACGGCAAGGCCTACACCGACATCGGCCGGCTGACCCGCTCCCTGAACGTGCCCGGCGGGGTACGGCCGGCGGGCAAGTGGTACGGAACCTGGAGCGAGCACGTGAACGTCCGCCGGGACCCGTCCACCGCCAACCCGCCGATGACCCAACTGCCCGCCGGGGTCGAGGTGTTGGTGGGCTGCCAGAAGAAGGGCCAGACCGTCAGCGTGCCGCCGTACAACAACGAGTGGTGGGCGTATCTGCCCCAGTACGGCGGCTACATCTCCAACATCTACATCAGCTCGCCCGACAACCGGCTGCCGGACGTGCCGGACTGCGCCGGGTCGTAGCCGAGGCGTGAGCCGTTGAGCCGGGTCCCCTTCGCCTGCCGGGGGCCCGACTCACCGTTCGTGGTCGGCGAGAAGTCACCGCTCATAGTCGGCGAGGTAGCGCATCACCTTGTCCACGTGCGGCCGCACGCGCTCCGGGACGCCGCGCTCCTCGATGATCGTGCGGTCACTCGTGCGGTAGCCGGCCACGACGAGCCTGACGAGGTCCTTCTCCGGCAGCCCGGCCTCCTTGAAACGCTGGTCGAGCCAGCACACGTACAGGCTCATCGTGGAGATCGCGTCGGGCGGCGACATGTGGTCCTTGTCGCCGTCACCGTCCCCGTCCACGGCCCAGGCCCGGAACACCGAGGGCGTCCACATCGCGATGCCGAACTCCTCGGAGGCCGGGCGGGCCGCCTTGGCGTCGAACCCGCTCTCCGCCTTGAGCATGGCGGCGAGCACGATGGGGGTGATCTCCTTGTCGGTACAGCGGTGTGCGGCCTTCACGATGACCGGGCGCAGTGCCTTGGGCACGTCGGAGTCCGGCGGTATCTCGCCCGCGGCCAGGGGGCTGGGGGTGGCCGTGGGCGTGGCCCTGGGGGATGTGCCACGGCCAACCTCTTCGTCGGCAACGCCAATACCCCGTAGCAGGAACGCGCCGGTCACGGCGACGGCCACCGCCGTGACGCCCGCGACGACCGGTACCAACCGCCGGCGACGGCGGGGAGCGCCGGACAGCTCTTCGACGCGGGCCTTGAGGACGTCGGCGGTGTACTCCAGACGCGTGGCGTGGTTCGGTGACAGACAATCGGCGATCAGCCGGCGCCGGCTCTCCTCGATGTCGGCGTCCAGGCGCAGCGGGGCGGTGCCCCGCGCGTAGGACTGGGCGGCGAGGGAGCGGGCCCTGGCGGTGGCCCCCGGGAACGGGTGCAGCCCGCCCGTGAGCACCTGGTGGGCGAGGACGCCGAAGGCCCAGATGTCGGCGGTCGTCCGGACGACCGTGCCCCGCGCGTCGGTGCGCTGGGACCACCACTCGGGCGGCAGATGGTCGAGGGTGCCGAGCGGCGGCATATGGGCGTGGGTGCCCTCCAGTTCCGCGGCGACCCCGAAGTCGGCGAGCCACACGTCGCCGTCCGCGCTCAACAGGATGTTGGCCGGTTTCAGATCGCCGTGCACCCATCCGGCGCCGTGCATGTGCGCGAGACCGGCCGCCACCGAACGCAGTACGCGGTCCGCGTCGGGGACCGGCCGACCGGCCTCGGTGGCGTCGAGCACGTCCTGGAGGCTGCGCTCGGCACGGTCCATGACCAGGGCGATCGAACCGTCCAGACCGGGATGGTCCGGCGCCTCGACGGTGCACACCGCATGGGTCCGTACGAGGTTGGGGTGGTCCGCCTCCCGGCTGAACCGCACCTCGCGCTGGACGAGTTCACCGAGGGCGGCCCGCTGCCCCGGAGCCAGGGCGTCGGTGCGCAGCACCTTCACCGCGACCGGGGTGTCGTCGGCGACGGAACGGGCCTCGTGGACGGTGCCCCAGGCGCCGGATCCGATGGGTGCGCCGAGCTCCCAGCCGTCGATGCGGAAGCCGGCGGGGAGGTGCGGCGAGGGGTCTGTGCGTGGGGTGCGGGGGGTCAATGCGGGGCCTTCTTCGAGGGGCGGAGGCGGGTGGGAGCCTTCCGCACTGGACGACGGTGTCACGCGGGAGCCGCCTGTACGGGACGGCGGCTCGCCGTACGGCGCGGGAGCAGGGCGAGGTGCTCCTCGCGTACGAGGCCGAAGCGGAGCGCCGACGCCACCAGCCGGGCGCGCTTGGCACCGGTACGGCCGCCCTGCTCCCCCTCCATGTCCCCCTGGTCCAGGCGCAGTTTCGCGAAGGACAGGTAGTCGATGTGGTAGTTGACCGCCGAGCGGGACAGATCGCGGCAGGAGTCCAGTGGACGCAGCCGTTCCGCGATCTCCCCCGCGCCGGGGAGCGTCGTGTCCGAGGGCTCGCGCAGCCGCGGCTCGCACAGCGCCACCAGGACGAGGAAGTACTTCGACGTCTGGTCGAGGGCGAAGGGGTTGACGGTCTGGTCACCCGCGCCGGGCACGGACCGTTCGTCGAGGTAGGCGTGCTGCGGAGCGAACACCTTGAAGTCGACGGTTCCGTTCAGGGCGGGCAGCACGACACGGGAGAACTCGAAGGGGACCGGCGCGCCGAGACGGCCGGGGGCCACCGTGATGTACTCGCCGGCGCCCTCCAGGTTCTCCACCACATAACCGGCGGTCCGGCTGAAGTTGGACAGCCGCCAGTAGTCCTCGGCGGCGTCCAGCCGTCCGGCGCGCCGCGAGACGCCCGGGTCGGCCAGGACGACCGCCAGGTCCGCGGCCCCCGACCCGCCGCGCCCGAAGTCGGCCATGTCGCCGGGCCCCAGGTGCAGCAGTCCGGGTCCGGGGCCGCCTTCGCGTCGGTCGTGCTCGCCGTCCGCCCACGACGGACCCGGTAATTGGACAATGATCGTTTCCACGACGTCTCTCCCCCGATGAGGTCGCGAGGATTGTAGTGCGCAGATCAACCCCGGGCACCGGCGGCGGCCGGTTCTCGCCTCGCCGCCGCGGCGCGGAGCTGCTCGCTCCCGAAGCCCTCGGCGCCGATGCGGAAGCAGTACGCCCGCTGTCCGAAGGCTTGCCCGTGTTGCTCGTGCGGAGGAGCCGCCCTCTCACACCCCCGTGGCGGGAGGGCGGCTCCGGCACTTTCCCCCGGCGGTGGTCAGTAGAGCTTGTTGACCGCTGTCGTCGTCGTCTTCTTGAACGCCTTCACCGGCGCGTCGGAGAAGTCGCCCATCTGCCCCCAGCGCACGAGGGTGACGGCCCGCCCGTCCCTGCCGACCGAGTAGAGGTTGATGTCGGTGGCGCCCCAGGACGTCTCGGTGTGCAGGCCGTAGGCGTGGGCGCCCTCCTCGACCGGCAGCTTGCCGTAGTCCTTCAGCGCGGCCTCGGTCTCCGGGTCGGACTGCTCGATCCGTGTGGCGCACGCCCGGATGTCCTTGTTCAGCCGCGTGGCCAGGGCCTTGGCCTTGGCGCTGCTGCCGACGACGAAGGTGAGCTGCTGGGCGTTGGTCTCAAGGTCGGTCCGGAAGTCGCGGTAGCGGGAGTCGTAGCCCGGCAGAGTGTCCTGGACGCAGAACCGGAGCTCGTCCGGCACGCCGTCCGTGACCTTGCCCGCCCTCCAGGAGGACGAGGCGTGCGGGGGCAGCTGCGAGGCCGACAGGAACTTCGGCCACGCGCCCGCCTTCACCTTCGCCGAGGCGTTCGTGGAGGCGTTCGTGGAGGCGTGCTTCGAGACGCTCGCGCTCTTCCCTGCGGAGTCCTTCCCTGCGGAGTCCTTGCCGGTTGCGTCGGCCGGGCCGGCGAGCACCGCACCGAGAGCGACGCTCGCGGCGACGAAGGTGGTGAGCGAGGCCGCTCGGGTGCGCTTGGACATGGGTCCCCCTGTGTATGAGTGCATGACTGATCCGCGCTGGTCGGTGAAGTGAGGTGCACACGGGAAGGATCCGTGTGCACGGGTGTCGACGCCGGTCCCGGTCGTGGGCTGCCACCGGGTGGTCGGTCCGGCGGCGGTCGGTGCGACACCAAGAGCATCAGCCGTCACTCGGGGCCTGCGCAACAGACAGCGCCGTATCCGCGACGGTGGAACCATCCCAGGCCATCTGACGTGCAGGTACATGGAGTGCCTGGGATGCCCTCCCGGGACGGGAACCGCCCCTTCGACCAAGGGGCCACGACGAGAAGCACGGGGGCACGGTGTCGACTCGGGACGACGACGTCGAGGAGTTCGCGGCACTGCTGAGGCGTCTGAAGGCGCGCACGGACCGCAGTTACGGCGCCCTCGCGCGCCGGGTGAACATGAACACCTCGACGCTGCACCGCTACTGCGCCGGTGACGCGGTGCCGCTCGACTTCGCACCCGTGGAGCGGTTCGCCGCCCTGTGCGGGGCGACACCGGCCGAACGGCTCGAACTCCACCGCCTCTGGATCCTGGCGGTGGCGGCACGACAGCGGCCGCGGGCGACGGGGGCGCAGGAGAGCCCGGATCCGGCTTCGGCACCGGCTTCGGACTCGACTCCGGCTTCGGCGCCGGTTCCGGCTTCGGCGCCGGTCGCCGGTGCAGCGGACACCGGGCCCGGGGGACATCGTGCCGAGTCCGAGGGCGGCACCGCCCCTCAGGAGACCGGCACCCGCGAGGAGATCGACGGCCCCGAGGGAAGCGACGGGGCGGAGGGACGCGGCGGTCCCGACGGACGCCACGGCCCCGAAGAGACCGACGAGTCGGAGTCTTCGGACGCGGAGGCGGAGGCGGGCTCGGGCTCGGAAGCCGAACCCGAACCCGAACCCGAACCCGAATCGAGCGTGCCGACCGTTTCCAGTTCCTCCGGTGGCTCGGGTCCGCGCCCCCGCCGAGCCTGGTACCGGCGGCGGGTCGCGGTCACCGCCGCCGTGGTGACGGTGCTGCTGGTCACCCTGGGCAGTCTGTCCGCCCTGTCCGACGACCGCCGGTCCGGCGACGCCTCCCAGGCCGTCGGCCCGAGCGAGGGCCCGACCTCGACGGCGCCCACCGGCGACCCCCGTGACCGCCGGTCACCGAGCCCGTCACCCAAGGCCTCCGGACCCTCGTCGGGCTCGCCGTCTCCCGACGCCGAGGGAAAGTCGTCCACACCCCCGGGCAAGGGCGGCGAGCCGTCGGGGAAAGCCGGCCGGCCGAACGGTTCCGGCTCCACCGGCCTCCCGCTGACCTGGACCGCCAACTCGCACGGCTGGACGTTCGACTGCGGCCACGAGTACGTCGTCGACAGGAAGCCGGAACAGGTCCCACCGCCTCCGGTCACGCAGGACGCCGCACGGTGGGCGGCCAGCCAGAACGCGGTGCACGGGCGCGAGACGATCGTGACGATCTCGGTCCAGGGAAAGTCGTCCACCGCCGTCGTCCTTGAGGCCCTCCGGGTACGGGTCGTCGGGCGCTCGACCCAACTGCGGGGCGCCGGCTACTCCATGGACGAGGGCTGCGGAGGAGCGATCACCCCACGCTCCTTCGCCGTCGACCTGGACAAGGACCGGCCCATCGCACGTGCGGTCGCGGGCGGTGACGTCGACGGGCCGATCCCCGCGATGCGTATGCCGTACCGGGTGTCAGCCGAGGACCCGGAGGTGCTGATCGTCAACGCACGGACGAATTCCTGCGACTGCCGCTGGTATCTGGAGCTCGACTGGTCGTCCCAGGGACGCACCGGCACGATCCGTGTCGACGACCACGGCAAGCCGTTCCGTACCAGCGGCGTCGAGGGACTCCCGCGCTACTGGTACGGCTCGGTCGGTTCGGACCGCCGGTGGGTCCCCCGCAGCGACTGAGCCACGGCCTCCCGATGCGGCTGCCTACGGCCTCGGCACGTTGCGCAGGTTGGAGCGGGCCATCTGCACCATCCGGCCGACTCCCCCGTCCAGCACCATCTTCGACGCCGACAGCGCGAACCCGGTGACCATCTCCGCGCTGATCTTCGGCGGGATCGACAGGGCGTTGGGGTCGGTGACGATGTCGACGAGCGCCGGGCCCTTGTGCCTGAAGGCGTCCTTCAGCGCTCCCGCGAGCTGCTTGGGCTTCTCGACGCGTACGCCGTAGGCACCGCAGGCGCGGGCGACCGCGGCGAAGTCGGGGTTCTTGTTGGCGGTGCCGTACGAGGGAAGTCCGGCGACCAGCATCTCCAACTCGACCATGCCCAGGGAGGAGTTGTTGAAGAGGACGACCTTCACCGGCAGGTCGTACTGGACGAGGGTGAGGAAGTCGCCCATCAGCATGGAGAATCCGCCGTCGCCGGACATCGAGACGACCTGCCGCTCCCGGTCGGTGAACTGCGCGCCGATGGCCTGCGGCAGCGCGTTCGCCATCGAGCCGTGCGAGAAGGAACCGATGATGCGGCGGCGGCCGTTGGGAGTGATGTAGCGGGCCGCCCATACGTTGCACATGCCGGTGTCGACCGTGAACACGGCGTCCTCGTCGGCGAGTTCGTCGAGGACGGAGGCGACGTACTCGGGGTGGACCGGGACGTGCTTCTCGACCTTGCGCGTGTACGCCTTCACGACGCCTTCGAGCGCGTCGGCGTGCTTTTTCAGCATCTTGTCGAGGAAGCGGCGGTTGCTCTTGGGGCTCACCTTCGGGGTGAGACAGCGCAGGGTCTCCTTCACGTCGCCCCACACCGCGAGGTCCAACTTCGAGCGCCTGCCCAGGCGTTCGGGCCGTACGTCGACCTGGGCGATCTTGACGTCGTCGGGCAGGAAGGCGTTGTACGGGAAGTCCGTCCCGAGCAGGATCAGCAGGTCGCACTCGTGGGTGGCCTCGTAGGCGGCGCCGTACCCGAGGAGTCCGCTCATGCCGACGTCGTACGGGTTGTCGTACTGGATCCATTCCTTCCCGCGCAGGGCGTGCCCCACCGGGGACTTGATCTTCTCGGCGAACTGCATGACCTCGGCGTGCGCGCCGGCGGTGCCGCTGCCGCAGAAGAGGGTGACCTTGTCGGCCTCGTCGATCATCGCGGCGAGCTTGTCGATCTCGGTGTCGCCGGGGCGGACGCTGGGGCGGGAGGTGACGAGGGCGGTCTCGACGGGCTTGTCGGGGGCGGGCTGGTCTGCGATGTCTCCCGGCAGCGTCACGACGCTCACCCCGCTCTGTCCGACCGCGTGCTGGATGGCGGTCTGGAGCAGCCGGGGCATCTGCTTCGGGTTGGAGATCATCTCGCTGTAGTGGCTGCACTCGCGGAACAGCTGGTCGGGATGGGTCTCCTGGAAGAACCCGAGGCCGATCTCGCTGGAGGGGATGTGCGAGGCGAGGGCGAGGACCGGGGCCATGGACCGGTGGGCGTCGTAGAGGCCGTTGATGAGGTGCAGGTTGCCCGGGCCGCAGGAGCCGGCGCAGGCGGCGAGCCGGCCCGTGATCTGGGCCTCCGCTCCCGCCGCGAAGGCGGCCGTCTCCTCGTGGCGGACGTGGATCCAGTCGATGGCCGAGTTGCGCCGGATGGCGTCGACCACCGGGTTGAGGCTGTCGCCCACGACTCCGTAGAGGCGTTTGACGCCCGCGCGGACGAGGATGTCGATGAACTGCTCGGCGACGTTCTGCTTGGCCATGAGTCACGCGCCCCTTAGCTGTCTTCAGCTAGCTGTTCTTCAGCTGTCTTTCGCTGTCACAGGTGCCCTTTCATGTCCCATGAATTCACAGCGGGCGCGGTTACGCCTCCCAAACAGCCGCGGCCGTCCGGTCGTCGGCGTATCCCTTGACCCGTACCAGGGTGTCCGCGAGGAACGCCGCGAGGCCGGGCGGATCACCGTCCGACCAGCGGGAGGTGAGGTGTTCGGCCAGGCCGGGTTCACCGCGCAGGGGTTCGGCGAGACCGCTGGTGCACAGCAGGAGGGTGTCGCCCGGGCGGGCGACGGAGGCGCGGAAGCGGAACGGGTCGCGGGGCGGCGGCTCGGGGGCCGGTTCGTACGGGCTCGGGGGTGTGGTGATTCCCAGGTCCATGGTGAGCCGGTCGCCGTCGGGGGTCTCGTGCGGCAGCGATCCGAAGCCGACGACGGCCTCGCCGGTGGTGTCGGCGACGTGCGGCTCGATGTCCTGCCACTCGCCGTCGCGCAGCCGGAAGAGGCCGCCCGCTCCGACGCCGAAGAAGACACGCGTGCGGCACTCGGGGTCGGCAGGGAGGAGGAGGCAGCGCAGGCTCGCGGTGTACTCCTCCGGTTCGATGCCCTGCTCGGCGGCGCTGGCCCGCAGCTTGCCGAGGCTGCGGTCGGTGAGCCGGTGCAGTCCCGACTTGAGGTCGCCGCGCCGGGCGGCCCTGATGTCCTCGGCCAGGCGTGCGTGGCTGCGGCCGACGGCCCGCCCGATCCACTGGCACGCCTCGGCGGCGGCCCGGTGCGCGCCGGGGGTGGCACGGGCCCCGGTCGCCATCGCGACCAGCACGAGCGCGCCGTCTCCGACCCCGAAGCGGGCGGTGAGCAGGGAGTCCCTGCGCGGCTCGCCCCGGTAGCGCGCCGAGTCCCCGCGCACGGACACGGCCCGCAGCGTGGACGTCCCGTACGCCGCCCCGTCCAGCACGGTGTCCGCCACGAGATCGTCGAGGTCGTCCGCGTCGGCGGGCGGCAGCGCGGTCGGCTCGGCATCGTAGGTGGGCGGCCCCGAGCCCACGTAGTCGACGGGAGTGGGGAGGTTGGGGGCTTGTACGGGGGCCTGGTCCGAGGGGGTGCCCGACGGGGCGTCGACGAGGGTGGCGGGCGGGGCGTACGGGAAGGCACCGCCGGGCGGCGGCGATGCGTCGGATCCGGAGGGGGCCCGTGACGCGGGCGTCCCGTCCCCGGGCGCCTCCGTGGACGTACCAGTGCGGGGCGCTGCCGCATCGGACTCCGGTGCCCGAGCAGACACCGGCCGGAACACGGGAGGCGGGGAACTCTCAGGCTCGGGCTCCGGTGCCCGAGGGGACATCGGCTGGAACACGGGAGGCGGGGCCTCCCAGGGCGCCCGCTGCCGCTGGAGCCCGCTGCGTCGGAGCGGGTCGTTCTCCGGTTCCCCGGGCCGGAGTGCCCCTCCGCCGGCCGCGGAGCTGCCAGGCGCAGGCCCGCCAGGAGGTGGTGGACCGCCGGTTGCCCCAGGCGGTTGGCGTTCGCTCGGGCCCCAGCCGGCCACCGGCCAGGCGGTGCCGAAGCCGGTGACCGCGGGGCCGTCGGCCGCGAGGTCGCCGGTCGTGGGCCCGCGGTCGGCAGGGGCGTCGCTCACCGGCTCGGGCGGTTCCGAGCCGGTGCCCGGGTGGCGGCGGTGTTCGGTCGGTGTTTGGGTGCGGGGCGGTGGGATTCCTGGGCCCCGGGCGGGTGTGGGCGGGGGCGCGGCGTCCGGGGCGCCCACGGTGTCCGACGCCGAGGCGAAGCGGTCGTCGAGGGAGTCGGCCGCGGCCGCGGGCCCCGTGTCCCCCGTGGAGTCGTCGTACAGCTGCCCCCACCAGTCGTCCTCTTGACCGGTGGGCTTCTCCCCCTGCTGGCTCATGCCCCTAATTGTCCACCGCGGAGGCCGGATGAAAACGGTGCATCCGGAAAAACCGGCCACGGGGTTGGGCGTCGAACGGCGATACGAAACCGCCGGGCGATCCCACCCCCCACGGGAGAACCGCCCGGCGGCGCCGGTGTGACCGCGGGCCCCGGCGCACGCCGTACGCCCGGGTCACGGTCTGAACGGCCGAGTTCCCCAGTTCTCCTGGGAGTCACCCGGTTCGGCCCTGAGTGTGACGCGCTTCCCTGGGGGACAGCTGTGCCCGGCGGTCGCGGCCCGTCCACCGCCCCGCACCCACCCACCGCGTGCTCGGCCCGGCCGGCCGATGGCGGGTCCTCGCCACGAGCCGTACGTCATGCTGCTGTGGCGCCACCTTGGCAGAGAGACGGACGGTACGGGGATGATGTGCCGAGGCGGTTTTACGCCGTGGCCGTTTTCCGCCACGGCCGGGTCTTCGGGGAGGGGCGTCGCCGCATGCCGGGAGCGACAGGTCTGACAGCGATAGGGCTGGACGAGACACACGAGTCGGCCTACCGGGCACTGGTGTCCGTGGGCGCCGCCGACGTGCCCGATCTCGCGAGGCGGCTCACGCTCGGCGAGCACGACACCGAGCGCGCCCTGCGCCGGCTGGAGCGGCACGGTCTGGCCGCCCAGTCGTCGGCCCGGCCGGGCCGCTGGGTCGCGGCGCCGCCCGGTGTCGCGATCGGCGCGCTGCTCACCCAGCGGCGCCACGAGCTGGACCAGGCGGAGCTGGCGGCGGCCCTGCTCGCGGAGGAGTACCGCGCCCGGGCCGTCGAGCCCGCCGCGCACGACCTGGTCGAGGTGGTGACCGGCGCGGCCGCGGTCGCCCAGCGGTTCCTGCAGCTCCAGCTCGGCGCGAGCGAGGAGGTGTGCGCCCTGGTCACCGGGAACCCGGTCGTCGTCTCCGGCACCGACAACGACGCGGAGGAGCAGGCCGCCGACCGCGGCGTCCGCTACCGCGTGGTCGTCGAACGGTCGGTGCTGCACCTGCCGAACGGCATCACCGAGCTGTCCGCCGCACTCGGCCGCGACGAGCAGGTACGGGTCGTGGACACGGTCCCGACCAAGCTGGTGATCGCCGACCGCGCCCTCGCCATGGTGCCGCTGACCTCGCGGACCC
Source organism: Streptomyces sp. NPDC058697 (assembly GCF_042715345.1). Lineage (NCBI taxonomy): Bacteria > Bacillati > Actinomycetota > Actinomycetes > Kitasatosporales > Streptomycetaceae > Streptomyces > Streptomyces sp. NPDC058697. The sequence goes on along the minus strand of NZ_JBHXSU010000003.1, from coordinate 617,213 downwards.
TGGAGCCCGCGGCCCTCGTCGTCCACGCGAGCGGGCTGCTGGAATCGCTGTCGGGCCTGTTCGAGGCGGTGTGGCGGGACGCGCTGCCGCTGCGGCTCGGCGCGCCCGACGCGGTCACGGAGGAGGAGCGGGACGGGCCTGACGGCACCGACCTGGAGATCCTCTCCCTGCTCCTCGCCGGACTGACCGACGCGAGCGTCGCCAAGCAGCTCGACCTGGGCCTGCGGACCGTGCAGCGCCGGGTCAAGCGGCTGATGGAGCTGACGGGCGTGACGACCCGGCTCCAGCTGGGCTGGCACACGTACGAGAAGGGCTGGGTGGCCCGGGAGCGACAGGACTGACCTGCGATTTCGCCCGCTCTCCCGCACTCTGGACAGATGGGAGCGTGGGAACTCCTGCTGGTCGGTGTGGTGCTGCTGCTCGGCCTGAGCGGAGTGCTGGTACCCGGCGCGCCGGGGTCGTGGCTGGTGTGGGCCGCGGTCCTGTGGTGGGCGTTCGAGAATCCGCAGCGGCTCTCCTGGGCCGTGCTTGTGGGCGCCACGGCCGTCCTGTTCCTCGCCCAGGTGATCCGCTGGCGGCTGCCGCCACGCCGGCTGCGCGCGAGCGGCGCCACCCCGCGCATGGCGGCGTACGCGGGCGTGGGGGCCCTGCTCGGCTTCTTCCTCCTGCCCGTGCTGGGCGCGATACCCGGCTATCTCGGCGGCGGTTATCTCGCCGAGCGGCTGCGGCTCGGCGGACACGGGGAGGCGAAGGCGTCGGTCCGCTCGGTGATGCGGGCGGGCGGGACCAGCGTGCTGGTGGAGCTGTTCGCCTGCCTGCTGATCGCGGGGGCATGGCTGGGAGCCGTGATCTGGGGACCGTGATCCCGCCCGGCTCACTCCACCTGCCCACTCCACCCACCCGCCCACTCCACACATCGGATCTCTCCCTTCATATTGACGCCATCCTGCACCTTCTCTACGTTGCATCTCGGGATAGCTCCGATGAATCTCCGGAGTGCACGCAGTAGAACGAGCCGCCAGGAGGCGCGATGCCCAGCCCGTCCAGACGAACCGTGCTCGCCACCGGATCCGCCCTGGGCGGGACACTTCTCGCCACCGGCCTCCCGGCACAGGCGAGCGCGGCCGACCACGGAAGCGCCCCCGACGCCCCGTACGCGCCCTCCACGTCCTCCGACCCCTGGCGTACCGTCCTCGACGACGCCGACCTGGTCTGGGAGCGGATGCCGAAGACCTGGTACGAGGGCCCGTACCTGGGCAACGGCTTCCTGGGCTCGGGCATCTACGCCGAACCGGGCCGGGAGACCGAGGCCGTCCGCTTCAACATCCAGCACTCCGAAGTGCAGGACCACCGCCCGCAGTTCGGCTCCCTCTTCGGTCTCGCGCGGCTGCCCATAGGCCACTTCACCCTGGAGCCGGTGGGCGCGATCACCGGCCTGGACTGGCGACTCGGCCTGCGCGACGCCGAGTTGACCGGCACGCTCACCACGGACCGCGGCACCCTCACGATCCGCGCCCTGATCCACACGACCCGCTCCGTGCTCGCCGTCGAGGTGACCCCGAGCAAGGGCGAGCGCGACTTCCGGTGGGTGTTCCACCCGGCGCAGGCGATCAGCCCCCGTGCCGCGTTCAAACCGGTCCCGCCGGGATACGCGGGCAACCCGCCCGCCGAGATCGAAGAGCACGACGGGGTGTCCGCGGCGGTTCAACCACTGCTCTCCGGCGGCCAGCACGTCACCGCGTGGCGGGAGCGGACACGAGGTCCCCGCCGAACCCTCTACGTCAACGTCGCGCACTCCTACCCGAAGTCGACGGCCCTGCGGCAGGCCCTCGCCACCGTCCGCACGAGCGCACTCCTGCCGTACGACGCACTGGCGTTGACGCATCGCGCCTGGTGGCACGCCTTCTACCGCAAGAGCTTCCTCTCCCTCCCGGACGCGCGCATCCAGCGTTTCTACTGGATCCAGCTCTACAAGACGGCGTCCGCGGCCCGTCGTGACGCCCCCGCGATGGCCACCAGCGGCCCCTGGCTGGAGCCCACGCCCTGGCCCGCGACCTGGTGGAACCTGAACGTGCAGCTGGAGTACTGGCTGATCCACGGCTCCAACCACCTCGAACTCGACGCCGTGACCCGGTCGTTGAGCGAGTTCCGCGACCACCTCAAGGCCGAGATGGCGCCCGCCTACCGCGGCGACTCACTGGGCATCCCGCGCACCACCGACGCCTCGCTGGTCAACGGCGGCGCGACCGACCCCGTACTCGGCTACGGCGTCGGCATCCCCGGCCAGGACCCGCCGACCCCCGAGGTCGGCAACCTCACCTGGGCCCTGCACAACGTCTGGCTCAGCTACCGCCACACCATGGACGAGTCGATCCTCCGGGACGTCCTGTTCCCGCTCCTGCGCAAGGCGATCAACTACTACCTGCACTTCCTGGAGCCGGGCGCGGACGGCAAGTTGCACCTCCCGGCGACCTTCTCGCCCGAGTACGGCGGCAACTCCCGGGACTGCAACTACGACCTGATGCTGCTCACCTGGGGCTGCCGCACCCTCCTCGACTCCGCCGAACTCCTCGGCATCGAGGACAAGTTGGCACCCCGCTGGCGCGAGGTCCTGGCCAGGCGGGCCGCCTACCCGACCGACGCGAACGGCTTCATGATCGGCGCGGACATCCCCTTCGCGAAGTCGCACCGCCACTACTCCCACCTCCTGGCCGTCTACCCGCTGTACGAGCTGACGGGCGACACCCCGGACGAAAAGGCCCTGATCGAGAAGTCGTTGGCCCACTGGGTCGGCTTCGAGGGCGCGCTCCAGGGCTACACGTTCACGGGCGCCGCCTCGATGTCGGCGCTGCTCGGCAAGGGCGAGGACGCGCTGTCGTACCTGGGCCAGCTCATGACCCGCTTCATCCAGCCCAACACCATGTACAAGGAGTCGGGCCCGGTCATCGAGACCCCGCTCTCCGCCGCCCAGTCGGTCCACGACATGATCTGCCAGTCCTGGGGCGACGTCATCCGCGTCTTCCCCGCCCTGCCCGCCGCCTGGGCCGACCTGACGGTTCACGACTTCCGCACCCAGGGGGCCTTCCTGCTCAGCGCGGTACGGAAGGGCGGAAGGACCCGCTGGGTGCGGCTGGTCAGCGAGGCGGGCGCCCCCTGCGTCGTACGGCACGGAATCGCGGGAGCGATCGACGTACGGGACGGGCGTGGACGGCCCCTGCGGTTCAAGGACGTGGGTGACGGGGCGATCCAAGTCACCCTGCGCAAGGGCGAGTCGGCCCTCATCACCGCCAAGGGCGACCGGCCGGACCTGCGCATCGCCCCCGTCGAGCGGAACGAGGAAGCCCCGCGGTGGGGCCTGCCGGCGACCCCGTGAACTAGCCCGCCAGAGCGTTCAGGTCGATGCTGTCGGCGAGGGCCCGCATGCCCGCGTCGTTGAAGTGGAGGTGGTCGCCGGGGTCGTAGGCGGCCAGCATGCGGTTCGGCCTGGACGGGTCGCGGACGACGGCGTCGAAGTCCGCGACCGCGTCGAACAGCCCACCGCCCCGGATGAGCCGGTTGACCTCCTGCCGTACGCGCTCACGCCTGTCCGTGTATCCGCCGTAGCCGCCGAACGGGGTGAGCGTGGCCCCGACGACCCGGATACCGCGGGCGTGGGCGCGCCGCACGATCTCGCGGTACGCGGCACCGAGGGCGGCCGGGTCGGTCTGGTTCGGCGCGCTCTTGATGTCGTTGATGCCCTCCATCACGATCAGCGTGCGCACGCCGGTGCGGGAGAGGACGTCGGCGTCGAACCGGGCCAGGGCGCTGGGCCCCCGGCCTTCGAGCAGCAGCCGGTTCCCGGCGACTCCCGCGTTCAGGACGCCCTGCTGCCGACGCGCGGGCAGGGCTCGCAGCCGCTCGGCGAGCCGGTCGGGCCAGCGCCGGTTGGTACTCGGCGTCGAACCGGAGCCGTCGGTGAGGGAGTCGCCGAGCGCGACCACGCTCCCCGCGGGCTCCGCCCGCCGTACGTCGACCCCGGTCACGTAGTACCAGGAGCGCGTGGTCGCCGTGAACGCCGTACCCCTCACATCGGCGACCCGATTGCCTTTCGGGGCGACGAAGTTGGTCTGCAGGGCGTCGCGGTGGTAGGTGGCCGGGCCCGAGTCACCGGGCGTGTGGACGGTGACGAGGAGATTGGCGGCGGCCGGAACGACGAGCGTCACGGAGTCGCTCACCACGTCCCTGCCCACGGGGACGGTGACCTTCTTCCGCCCGCCGAACGTGAGCGTGCGCATCGTGCCGGGGAGGGCGTCCGGGCTCTTGGGGGCGTTGGGCGCCTGCCGGGCGAGGGTGGCTCCGCCGAGGGCCAGCGGCAGCGTGCCGAGCCGGTTCGAGATCCGTACGCGGACTGCCGTACCGCCGACACTCGTGTGCACGACGTTACGGATCGAGGCGCCGGGCAGCGCGGCCGCGGTACCGGAGGCGGAGCCTTCCCACGTGCCGGTCCAGTGCCCGGGGGCGTGCCGCGCGAGGGGCTCCCGGCCCCCGTGGGCGACCCCCGTACCCATCAGCGTGAGCGTCAGCGCTCCAGCCACGGCAACCAGCGTCTGTCTGACCATGCGTCACTGCCTTCCGCCGACGGAGCCCGGCCGGGTCGGGTCCCGGGACCTAGGGCCAGGATCCGATGCGGAGGACATGAAATCCGTGTTTGGCTGCAGCTATGACCGCATTCAGTGAAGCCGAACGGGTGTACCTAAAGTCCCAGCGACTGGGCCGGCTGGCGACCGTCGACCAGCTCGGGCAGCCGCAGGCGAACCCTGTGGGCTTCTATCCGCAGGACGACGGCACGATCCTGATCGGCGGATACGCCATGGGCACCACCAAGAAGTGGCGCAACCTCCAGAAGAACCCCAAGGTCGCCCTCGTCATCGACGACATCGTCAGCCTCCGCCCCTGGAAGGTGCGCGGCGTGGACATCCGCGGCGAGGCCGAACTCCTCACGGGGCCTCACGAGATGGGCCCGCACTTCAGCGAGGAACTGATCCGCATCCACCCTCGGCGGATCCACAGCTGGGGGTTGGAGGAGGAGTAGGGGGCCGCCGTCTACCGTCCTTCCAGCCTCAGCAGCTGGAGCTTCCGCTCCAAGCCGCCCGCGTAGCCGGTGAGCGAACCGTCGGCGCCGATCACCCGATGGCACGGCCGGACGATCAGCAGCGGGTTGGCACCGATCGCCCCGCCCACGGCCCGCACGGCGACACGCGACGCGCCGATCCGCGCGGCGATCTCCCCGTACGTGGTGGTCGCCCCGTAGGGGACGGAGTCGAGGGCGCCCCAGACCTTCTCCCGGAATTCGGTACCGCTCGCCCTCAACTCCAGCTGGAACTCCTTGAGTTCACCGGCGAAGTAGGCCGTGAGCTGCTCTCGGGCGTCCCGGAACAGCTCGGGCGCTCGCCGCCAGTCCGGCTGGACGGTGCGGCCGCCCTTCTGGCCCGGCACCGACAGCGAGGTCAGGGCCCCGGACTCGTCTGCGGTGAGCAGGAGTTGGCCGACCGGGCTGTCGAGCTCGGCGTAGTTGACGTTCGTCATGATCGGTGCTCTTCCAGCTCGCTCGGGGGCCTGGGTTCTGTCCGGTCGGCCACTCTCAGATGGTGCAGGGCGTAGGAGCGCCAGGGGCGCCAGGCGTCGGGGGCGTCCTCGTCCGGTGGTGCCACGTCGGGGTCGCCGAGGGCGCGGGTGCGGATGACGGCCACGGCCCGCGGGTCCATGCCGGGCAGGGCGAGCAGCGCCGCCTGCGCCTCCTCTCGGTCGGCTCCCGGATCCAGCCGCAGGGTGCCGTCGGCGAGCGCTGTGGCGAGGGCGCCCAGCGTGCCGCCCGCCTCCGCGAGTGCGGCCGGCTCGGGAAAGACATGCGTGAGCGTTCCGCAGGGGGCGTCCAGCAGCTTCCCGTACGCCCGCACGAGGCGCTCGGCCTCCTCCCGGCCGACCAGGGCCCGTATGGCCAGCTCCTCCGGGTCGGCGGCCCCGGGCGAACGCAGCCCGGGCCTGGCTGCCACCAGCGGTGCCAGTCGCTTGTCTGCTGCCAGCCGCTCGTCCACGGCGTACGGATCGGAATCCAGGTCCAGGAGCCGCCGCAGTCGCTGTACCGCGGTGGTCAGATCGCGCAGGTCCGTGAGGTGCAGCCTGGCGTCGAGCCAGCCGCCTGCGTGGGCGGGGGCCCCGGACTGCCGCTCGCCGACGGCCACGATTCCGGTGCCGTACGGCAGCCGCAGGGTCCGACGATAAGTGCGGGAGCCCTCGCCCCCGGCGACCTCCTCCACACCGGCGACTGCCTCGGCGGCCAGCAGGTCGAAGACCTCACCGGCCCGGTAGGGGCCGCGGTAGGCCAGACGCAGCGGGATCCCCGCCGACGGAGTGGCCGCACGGCGCGAGGCGGCGCCCCGGCGGGGTGCGGCGGCGCGCAGCTCGGTCGGTGTCGAGGCGTACACCGTGCGGATCGTGTCGTTGAACTGCCGCACACTCGCGAAACCGGCCGCGAAGGCGATCTCCGTGATCGGCAGCTCCGTGGTCTGGAGCAGCACCCTCGCGGTGTGGGCCCGCTGGGCCCGTGCCAGGGCCACCGGGCCTGCGCCCACCTCCGCGGTGAGCTGCCGCTGCACCTGACGGGCGCTGTAGCCGAGCCGCACGGCGAGCCCGGCGACTCCCTCGCGGTCCACGACCCCGTCGCCGATCATCCGCATCGCGCGTCCCACGACGTCCGCGCGTACGTTCCACTCGGCGGAACCCGGCGCGGCGTCCGGGCGGCATCTGCGGCAGGCCCGGAACCCGGAACTCTGCGCGGCGGCGGCCGTCGCGTAGAACCGGACGTTCTCCCGTTTCGGCGTCACCGCGGGGCAGCTCGGCCGGCAGTAGATCCCCGTCGTCTCCACCGCGAAGAAGAACTCCCCGTCGAACCGGGCGTCCCTGCTCCGCACCGCTCCATACCTGGTCTCTTCGTCAATCACCCCTCCAGTCTGCGCCGCCGCCGACCACCCGGCTGGCGGAAATCGGACGTGACGCTCTTCGTCGGTGGGTGGGGCGGGGCCGTGCCGGTATGTCACGTTCGCGACTGCCGTGCATACTGCCCTGGGTTTCATCGGTGAACGTTTCCAGCGGGAGCCGTACGTCGCGAACGTTGACATACCGGCACGGCCCCGCCCCGCGTGCGTCGGCGGCTTGCGGCCCGGTGGGGGACGGCCGTCGGCGCCGTACGGCCCGAGGGGACGTGGCGGGGTGTCCGCCCGCAGCGGATGGCGCGTCCGCACCGGGCACCCTGTTCGAAACTTACGCAGTCGCGCCAGACCGAGGACGGATACCCCGCCGCGGCCCCGCCCCCCGGCTCCTGGGCAGGCGCACGACCGGGATCTGTAGACGACCGACGGCATTCGGCCCCACCCACCCAGGGGCGCGAGGAACTGCGCGACCAGCCACGACCCACCTGCAGACACACGCCGACCTCAGCCCCTCCCACCCAGGGGCGCGGGGAACTGCGCGAGCAGCCCCCGCGCGCCCGCGGACAAAATCAGCGCCCCCGAACCCCCCGCTTCACCTCCATCGCGGCGCGCCCCTGCGCCCCCCTCCGCTTCCACTCCTTCCGAAGCTCCGCTCGGACCCGCGCATCCGTCTTGGCCACGATCCGCTGGTTCTCGCGAAGGAGCTTCCGGTAGCTCTCGAGCCGCCGCTCGGGCAGCACCCCGGAGCCCGCGGCAGCGAGCACCGCGCAGCCGGGCTCGGCCTCGTGCGCGCAGTCCTGGAACCGGCAGGAGGCGGCAAGCTCCTCGATCTCCGAGAAGACCTGCCCGACGCCGCTCTCGGCGTCGAAGAGCCCAACCCCGCGCAGCCCAGGTGTGTCGATCAGTACGCCCCCGCCGGGGAGGACGAGCAGGTTCCGGGTCGTGGTCGTGTGGCGGCCCTTGCCGTCCATGTCACGTGCCGCCTGGACGGCCATCACGTCCTCGCCGAGGAGCGCGTTCGCGAGCGTCGACTTGCCGGCGCCCGACTGGCCGAGGAGCACGGACGTCCCGCCGGCGACGACGGCGCCGAGGACGTCGAGGCCGTCTCCGTCCGTGGAACTGACGGCCAGCACCTGTACGCCCGGTGCCGTCGTCTCGACGTCCTGGACCAGGTAGGCCAGGCCCACCGCGTCCGGTACCAGGTCCGCCTTGGTGAGCACGACCAGCGGCTGTGCCCCGGATTCCCAGGCCAGCGCCAGGAACCGTTCGATCCGGCCGAGGTCGAGCTCCACCGCCAAGGACACCGCGATGATCGCGAAGTCGACGTTGGCGGCGAGGATCTGCCCTTCCGACCGCTTGGAGGAGGTCGACCGCACGAAGGCGGTACGGCGTGGGAGGTACTGCTGTACGTAGCGGGGGTCCCCGCCTGCGTCGACGACGGCCCAGTCGCCGGTGCAGATGACGCGCAGTGGGTCGTTCGGTGTCACGAACTCGGTGTCGACCCGGACCAGCCCGTCGGCGGTGATCACATCGCACTGTCCGCGATCGACCCGTACGACTCGGCCCGGCACGAGCCCCCGCTCCAGGTGGGGGCCGAATCCAGCAGCCCACTCGTCGTCCCAGCCGTAGGGCGCGAGCGGGTGGGCGGAAGAAGGCAGTGAAGAAGAGGAAGACAAGGGGTGACCCTTCGAAGGGTGGCCCCGGCCGCGCGCATTCGGGCGCGGAGAAGGTGGATGTCAGCCGGTGACCACAGAGGTGGATTCGATGAACTTCCGGATGCGGGCAGCGCCCAGCTCGATGACAGCCATCGATCACACCTCCTTGATCACACCAGCATGATGTTCGCGGTGGAGACCCACCATCAGAACAGTCCGACCCTAGCCCGCTCCTCCGCCCGAGCCCATCGATTTATCGCCCGGCCTCAACTGTGCGTGCAGCTGCGCCCGTTCAGCATGAACTCGGTCGGCTCTCCGTTGCCGTTGCCAGGCTTCCAGGAGCCGAGGAAGCCGACCGCGAAAGAACCGCCCGCGGCGACCGACTTGTTGTAGTCGGCGGCGCTCGCGGTGACGCGGGAGCCGTCCTGGTCGAAGTTGCCGTCCCACATCTGGGTCACCTTCTGGCCGTCGGGGAAGGTCCAGCTGACGCGCCAGTTGTTGAGGGCGTAGTCGGACTTGACGGTGACGGTGGCCTGGAAGCCGTCGGGCCACTCGTTGACCAGTTCGTAGCGGGCGTGGCAGACGGCGGGTTCGCTGGGGTTGGGGTCGGCGCCGTCCTCCTCGGCCGAGGACGTGGAGTCGCCCTGGGGCTCCTTCTCCGACGCGGAGCCCGTGCCGGCGTTCTCGTCGGTCTTCCCGGTGTTCGATTCGGAGGCCTGCGGGGAGGACGTGGAGGAAGCGGTCGAGCTGATGCCCGATACCGTCGGCACGGGGTCGACCGAGGGGACCTGTTGGCCCACGGGCTCCCGGCCCGCCGTTCCTTCCAGGGAGCCGGAACCCTCGTCCTCGCCGAACGGCGCCAGCGTGACCGCCAGAGCGAGGAGAGAGACGCCGACTGCGGCGGCGATCAGTCCGACCCGCCCTATCCGGGCGCGGCGTCCTTCGGCCGCGTCGGCGTCCGGCTCGTCCGGGTCGTCGTCGGCCGCGCCGCGGCTGAGCCCCGACTCGACGGCCCTGCGGCGCCGCTCCAGGTAGGCGAGCCCGCCCCATCCGATGACCCCGCCCGCGAGCGCGGCGGGCAGTCCTCCGCCGGCGAGCCGCAGACAGGCGGCGGCCTCCGCGCACTCGACGCAGCGCGCGAGGTGCCACGACAGGTCGTCGGGCACCTCGGCGGCCGGTGAGCGGGTGACCGCGTCGAGGAGCCGGGCGTAGCTGCGGCACTCCTCGGAGAGCGGTGTGTCGAGGTGGTTGCGGTGGCAGCGGTCGCGGAACACTCCGCGCACCTGGTGCAGTTCCTCAGCCGCGCCCTCCGGGTCGAGGCCGAGCCGGCGGGCCACGGAGGTGACCGGCAGCGCCTCGACCTCCGCCAGCCACAACAGCGCGGCATCCGGTTCCTGCATGTCCCGCAGCCCGCGCAGGGCGAGCGGCCGGTGCAGGGGCGGTCCCGAAAAGCGGGCGGCCTTGTCGGAGTTGAGCCACAGGCGAAGGTCGGGGTCGAGACGGTCGCCCTGGCCCCTCGCTTCCCAGATGGCGGTCGTCTGGCGTACGGCGGTCAGGAGCAGCGGTATTCGGGGCAGCCGGGGTGTGCGGGCCCGGCGCCCGAAGTTCTTGCCACTGGACTCGGCCTCGGCGGCACGCGCTTCGCGTATGCCGAGCGAGAACGCCTCGGAGGCCAGTTGGCGGGCATGGGTGGAGGCGCCGGTACAGAGATCGGCGTACGAAAGGACCGCGTCCCAGCACTCCGAGAACAGAGTGGCCTCGGCGGCATCCTGAGGGGTCGGCAGGTCTGGCATGGGTGGGGACTTCACCTGCATCCACAAGCGGGGTCAACTCACCTGGGTAATACGGGAGTTGAGGGGGACGTCTGCGACGGGACCAGAGTTTTTCACGGTTCCTGCACAACTGACAAGCGGCACTTGCACATCCGGTTACCGCGGGTCGCACGTCCCACCAGACCCCGCGGCCTCAGGCGTGCTTCAGTCGTACACCAGTTGTACGTCCCGGCAGCCCCAAATGACTCAACCGACCGTCCCTGGAACTGCCGTACGTCCCCATCCGACCCGTCCCCTCAGACCGCGGGCACCTCTTCCGTCACCTCGTTCGCCGGCAGGCTGTCCATGAACGAGCTGACGGAGAAGACGGCCCGGCCAGGACCCGGCTCGCCGTAGCCGGGCGGCGAGGAGAGCCCGAAGTCCTCCATCGTGGAGCGGTAGGCCTCAAGGAGCCGGATGTGGTACTCCAGCGGCGCGCCCTGCGGATTCGCCTTGCCGAGCGGGGTCGTCGGCTCCGGGCACCAGGTGGTGAAGCGGGGCGTGATGCCCTGCGACATGAAGAAGCGCAGGCCCTCGGTGGTGGAGGCGATGGCCTCGTCGACGGTGGTGAAGCCGAAGGGCTCCGCCATCTCCACGCCCGCCACGAAGTTGGGGATCACGTTGCGCGCGCCGAAGATCTCCGCCGAGTCGAGGATGCGCTTGTGCCATTCGTCCCGGCCGACGTAGCGCTCCTTGCCCGGGCAGTACATCTTGAACAGGTACTCGTCCCACACCTCGTAGTTGGGGTGGTAGATCTGCACGCCGTGGTCCTTGAAGCGCTGTACGTCGTCGCGCGGGAGTGCCTGGGCGACGACCTTGCCGATCCAGCGGCCCGGGAAGTGCTCCTCGATGGCCTTTGCGTACATGCCGTAGAAGTCGGCCTCGTCACGGCCCTGGAGCTTGGACGTGATGGCGCCGCCGGTGAGCGTGTAGGCGGTGGACGCCTTCGCCGTGTCGTACCGGTCGATGATCTCCAGCGCTTCGAGGACCTCGTCCACGTCCTTGACCCCGGTGTACGGGCGGCCCGCCGCCTTGTGCTGGCGCCAGTTGTGGTTGATGTCGCAGTACTGGCACTCCTCCTTGGCGCCGAAGTACTGACAGACGCGGAAGACGGTGAGGTAGATCAGGTAGCCCCACTGGATGGTCGGGGCCACCTCCATCACGGACTTCCCGTTGGCGAGCTTGTGCCGGTAGTACTCCGGCATCGGCGGCACGCCGACGTCCGAGATCCGCTTCCCGTCGAGGTAGAGGCCGAGCACACCGTCCTCGCTCGCTGCCACGCGGTACGGCGAGGACGGGTTCACACGCACGGACACGACGGTCCGGCGCAGGTCGTACGGGCCGCCGGTGAGGATGATCTCCTCCGGCGGGCGGCGCAGCGCGGCCTCGCCCAGCTCGGGCAGGGTGCCGTGATCGAAGGAGAAGATGAAGTACGACTTCGGCTTGACGTCCCCGTCCTCGTTGTCGCTGAGCGCGGAGTCGTCGAAGGCCACGCCCCCACGGAGCAGGTCTTCCTTGAAGACGGCTTCCCGCGGTACGTGCGGGAACCTCTCCATCAGGTCCTCGACCAGCGCGGTACGGCTGCCCATCCCGTCCTCCTAGCTCCCGGTGCTCCCGGCTGCTGTGCTCGACTCCTCACGGTATGCCCCTCCTCCCGGGCCCGTGGTGCCGGGTCCCTCCTGGTGGCGAGCTCCTCCTGGTGGCGAGTCCCTCCGGGTGGCGGGGCCGCGTCTAGAGTCACCTCCGTGACCACCTCCCCACCCGTAGCCCTCCACCACACGGACCACCCCGGTACGGGCCCGGCCCTCCTCCTGGTCCACGGGTGGGGCGGCGACGGCGACGACTGGGCGCCCACCCTCCCGTACTGGCGGCACCGGGTGATCGTCCCCGACCTGCGGGGCCACGGCCGCTCCCCGAAGCCACCCAGGGGCTACGGCCCGCGCGACTTCGCCACCGACCTGGCGGACCTGCTGGGCCGGCTGGACCCGGGCCCGGTGATCGCCGTCGGCCACTCGATGGGCGCCCAGGCCGTCACGGCCCTCGCGGTGGAACACCCGCATCTTGTACGGGCGTTGGTGGTCGTCGACCCGGCGTACGGAGCGGATGAGTCGGAGGCCTTGCGCATTCCCCGGGAGCAGGAGGAGCTACGGAGGGAGGGCGCGGAGTGGGCCGCCCGTTTCGTGGAGGGCGCCTTCCGGCCGGGCGTGCATGACCAACTGCGCGATCGGCAGAGGGGGTTGATGGCCGGCATGGACCCGGAGGTGCTGGCCCAGTGCCGCGACGGCATGTACCTGGCCCCGGACGCCTTCGGCCTGCGGCCTGCAACCCGCGCGTACCTGGCGCGCCGCACCCACCCCGTGCTGGCCGTGTACGCGACCATCACCGCCGCCGACTTCGAGCGCGACACCCTCACCCAACCAGGCGCCCGCATCGAGGTGTTCGAGGACTGCGGCCACTACCTGCACGAGGAACGCCCCCGGGAATTCGTCTCGCTCGTACAGGAGTGGTCCACGCCCCCCTCCCCCTGAGGGGCGCGGGGAACTGCGCGACCAGCCACAGACGACCCGCAGCGATCACCCCTCATCGGGCAGTTGGTACCAGAACTCGATCTCCCCCACATTGCAACGCCCGTTGTGCCCGTCGTAGACACGGATCCGCTGATACGACACCCGCTCGGCGAGCCGGAACTCGTACCACCGGGCCGCGTCGACCCCGCCGACCGTGTGGAAGTCGGTCCAGTCGGCCCCGGCCCCGTCAGCGCCGCGAAACACCGTTCCGTTGGCGCGGCTCAACTGGTCGCCGCGAGGGTACAGACGGATGCGATCGACGGTGATCGGCCCCGAGGCGCCCGCGTCGATGTCGATCCAGCTCTCGGCGGCTGTGGTGTCCGTGTACGTGGTGGTGTCGCCGTCGAAGGCCCGCCAGCCTGCGGCCTCCTTGGTTCCGGTACCAGGCCACTGGGTGGTGGAGGCCACCACCATGGACGGTGTGACCTGGAACTTCCGCAGCAACGTGTCGATGGAGACCAGGAGTTCATGGGCTGCGTACACGGCGTCGATGCGGTCGGACTCCGGGTCGCCGGTCGTCCTCTCTATGCGGTCGAGTTCGGCGGTGAAGGCCGCGTACGACTTCTTCGTCCAGTCGGCGGCGTCCGCCTTCCGGGCCCGGGCGAGGACCTGGGCGAAGGTCTCGGCGACCGCCACGGCCACGGCCGAGTCACGGGTGCCGCCGACGACGAGGGCCGCCGTCACCTTGTAGGAGCGGGTGCCATGGCGCAGGTTCTTGTCCTCGTACGTGTACTCGCGTGTGTCCTTCTTCAGAACCTCCCACTGTCCGCCGCCTGTTGAGCGGGAGAGTGTGAAGGTGAGAGCGTCGTCGGGCTTGTTCCAGCGGACGGTCGCGGTGTCGGCGTCGCGCTCTACGGAGAGCAGGAGCGCGTGCACGCCGAGGGTGTCCACCGCCACCTTCGCGAACTCCGCGTCGCCCGTGGCCACGAAGCCCGCGTGGACCGCGTACGGGAAGGGCGTGAAGAGTGTTGCGACCGTCACCCAGGTGGTGCCGTCGGACGACACCTGGCCGTGCACGCGGTGGCTGCCGGCGTCCCGGACGATCCGCAGGTACGGCGTCGCGGCCAGGGTCTGCCCGTCGAGGCGGCGGGTGATGGGTGAGCGCAGGTCGTCCTGCCAGTCGTGGCGGCTGTCGCGGGTGCGGTTGTGGAAGACGAGCTGTCCGTCCTTGTCCGCGCCGAAGAACAGGTGGCGGGTGTCGGCGGCGATCCGGTCGCGGAGCATCAGCCCGGTGAGCGGACCGCGTGCCCCGGAGACCCGGGCCGTGAGGGTGAAGCTTCCCGTCAAGGGGCGGCTCACGTAGTGGAGTTGGTCTTCGATATCGCGGGAGGGCACCTTGTAGTCGTCGCCCTTGCCGAGTCCGTCGCCGCGCGCGCCGAGCACTCTTATCGTCGAGCCTCGCACCGCCGTGCTGCCCGGCCTGGCCTTGCGCAGGGCGTCGTCTCGCCAGCCCGAGTTTCTGAGGCCGGGCGAGGCGGGCTTGGGGAGTTCGATTCGGATGGTGTGCGAAGTCCAGCCGGGGCCTTGGCCGTTGACGGCTGTGACCGTGTAGAAGTATGTCTCGCCGGGGCGGGCCGATGCGTCCGTGAAGTGGTGGCCGGTCTCCTTCGCCGCGAGGACCTTGTACGGACCCTGCTGCCGGGTCGCTCGCCGCACCTCGTAGTGCGCGGCGCCCGCGGTCGTCTGCCAGGTCACCGTGACCGCTCCGTCGCCGGGGAGGGTGTGCACGAAGTCGACGTGTGCGGGCGGGAGTTCGGGCTGCAGCGGTGTCGGCAGCTTCAGTACCAGGCCGGTCTTCGGCGGGACCCTCACCTTGCCGCCGCGCACCGGGAGTTCCTTGCCACTCACCAGGTCCAGCACCGTCGAGCCGCTCGAACCGGTGGCCGAGGGCACCTCCACCTCGTACGACCGCTCGTTCCCGTACGTCCTGCGAGTCGTGTTGAAGACGAAGAAGTAGCGGCCGTAGCGGGCGGTCAGCAGGTCCGGGTAGCCCGAATAGGCGTGGTCTGCCTCGAAGTTCTCGCGGTGGACCGTGCCGACGCCCGGCTGGTGGGTGATGGGCGCCAGTTCGCCCGCCAGGGCCTGAAGCGCGGAGGAGTCGGCCGTCTGCTGGTCCTCCATGAAGTCGACGTCGATGTTGTCCATGCGGGCCCAGTAGTCCTCGTACTGGAAGCGGGCGTTGGTGTTGATCTGCACGATGTGGTCGCGGTTCGCCTGCCGGACGTGCAGGCGGCCGTTGCGGGCGAACCCCCGCTGGCGTTCGTTGAGTTGGCCCCAGAGATGGAGATCGCCGTCTCTGAGCGAGACGAACATGCAGTCCACGTCGACCCACGCGAAGCGCTCGTAGTCGGCCCGCTTCACCGCGAGTGCGGTCAGCTCCGCGGCCGTGTAGTGGGCGAAGTCCGTGTGTGGGTGGACGATTCCGGTCGGCTCGTGGGCCTTCAGGTAGGCGTAGGTCTCGCCGAGCGCGAGGTCGTACTTGTTCTTGCCCGTGACGGAGGCGAAGGAGTTGAAGTACTGGTGGTCGGCAAGCTGTTGCTGGGCGAAGCCGACCGCCTCGCGGGCGTACGAGCGGGTGGCCGTCCAGCGGTTCGCGGTGTACCGGTCTGCGTGCTCGGCCATGTGCCGAGCCAGAGACACGTAGTTGAGGATCCGACCCTCGGAGATGCGTAGGACATAGCCCGGGAAGCCCGGGTAGTTGGTGTTGCGCTCGTCGATCACCATCTCCATGCGCATGGTGCGCTTGAGGTTGTCGCCGAGGTCGGTCATCCGGGCCAGGGAGCGGGCGTGCAGGTTGCGCAGCGCGATCTCCAGGATCCGGTCGTTCAGGTCCTCGTCGCCCTTGTGTCCCCAGGTGCGGTGGAACCACTCGGGCAGGTAGTTGGTCGCCTCGCCGTAGTTGGCGACGTAGCCGTTCTCGCGGGTGTGGCCCGCCTCGGTGATCGTGGTGTAGTGCTTGCCGAGGGGCAGGCGGCGCACCACGTTGCCGGCCTTGTCCTGCTTGGACTTGGCCAGGCCCTTGATGACGTACTTGATGTAGTCGTCCGTCCAGCGGGCCGTGGTGTCGTGGTAGAAGAGCGAGTGGAAGAGGTCCAGGTCCTGGCCGTCGGGTCTGACGAGGACCTCCTCGCCGAGGAAGGGCAGCCAGCCGAGTGCCTCGCCCGCGATGCGGTGGCTGCGCGCCTTGCCCTCGTAGAACTCCGAGCCGATCACCCGCAGCCCCTCGTGGGCCTCCCAGGCGCCCTCGTACGTGTACATCACCTGGTTGTAGATGTACGAGAGCCGCGAGCGGGCGTAGTCGAAGTTGGCCTTCAGGACGCGGCCCCAGGCGGCCCGGCGGGTCAGCGGTGAGCCGTCGAAGTCGACGTCCTTGAGGGAGGTCTTCCCTTCGCTGGTGCCCGTGGTGAAGGGCTCGTCCAGGAATGCCTCGAAAGCGTCGCGGCCCAGAACATCCTTGTCCGCGATGAGGTTCTCGACGATGTAGAGGGCCTCGCCGAGTGCTCCGTAGTAGCCGCCCCAGTCTCCCTGGTGGCCGCCGCGGGCCAGGAGTCTCGTGTCGGCGTAGTAGTCCTTGGTGTGGTTGTCCAGGCACTTGAAGACTCGCAGGAGGGCCGTCCGACGGTCGGTGGCGGTCCGTGCCGGGCACCAGCCGGCCTGGGTCAACGCGGAGGCGTAGAAGCGGAGTTCGTCCTCGTAGCGGACGATGCTGAGGCGGGCGGTCGCCGATGCGTCGATCTTCGCGGAGTGGTCGTTGAAGAGCTTCACCTGGCCGGCCACATAGCCGTCGACAAGTGCCTGCTTCTGCGGCTCGGTCAGGTCCGCGACCGTGTCCGTGGGTGGTGTGAAGTCGGCCTGCGGCTCGTCGCTCACGTCGAGGTACGCGCCGGTGTGGGTGTACGCGCGGTAGTAGCCGCGGGAGTCGGCGGTGACCTTGGCGGCGAACGCGGCGTCGTAGGTGCGCAGGGTGATCTCGGCGCGCTCGCGGCCCTTGGTGTGCTCCAGCGGCAGCATCACGGTGGCGTAGAAGAAGCGGCCGGGCAGCGGACGGACCGTACCGGTGTTCAGCGCCTCGTAGTCGCCGGAGCGGCGGTAGCCGATCTGCTCGCCGTTGATGTACGCGATCGTCTTGTACGGGGAGGTGTCGCCGCCCCAGAACTTCACGGTGAGGTAGTTCTGGTGGAGGGGGTCGACCCTCATCGTGAAGCGGAGGTCGCCGGTCTTGATGTCGGGGGTGGCCAGGGGCTTGGCGACTCTGGCCCGGTCGCCCGCTTTGCCGTCGACGGCGGTCGAGTCGGGGGCGTGGAGGCCGTGCGCGGTCTCGGAGTCGGGGTCGCCGAAGTCGACGAGGTCGAGGCGTCTCGCGCCGTCGGCCTCCGCCTCCCCTGCGGCGGACGCTTCCTCGGCCCCTGCGGCGGACGCCTGCTCGGGGGCGGTCCAGGACCAGCCGGTCAGCGCGAGAGCACCGGTGCCGGCGGCGGTACCGGCCAGGACGGATCTTCTGGTGACGGACATGCGGGATCCTCACGGCGGGGATGGGAGCGGGAGGGGTCGGATCGGCCGGAGGCGGGAGGGCTTCGGGCCGTTCGGGGCCGGGTGCTCGGGCAGCCTTGCGGACGCGGCCACGGGGGCGGCCGTGCGAGCGCGGCTACCTCAACACCCGTTCAGGCGCGGCTACCTGAACAGCCGTGCGAGCGCGGCTGCCTCAACAGCCGTACGGACACGGCTGCCTCAACAGCAGTACGGACACGACTACTTGAGAGAACCGAGCGTGACCCCGGAGCGCCAGAAGCGCTGCATCGAGATCATCAGGATGACCATCGGGATGAGAGACAGCAGTGAACCCACGACCACCATGCCGGTCAGGTCGGCGGACGTGTCGACCTTGACCTTCAGCCACGAGTAGAGGCCGACCATCACGGTCCACTTCTCCGGCGTACGCAGGAACACCAGGGGTCCGAAGAACGAGTTCCAGGAGCCGACGAAACCGAGCAGGAAGATCGTCGCCGCGCCCGTGGACATCAGGCGGGCGCCGACGGTGAAGAAGATGCGGTACTCCCCCGCGCCGTCGATGCGGGCCGCCTCCAGGAGTTCGGGCGGGATGGCGCCCTCCGCGTACACCTTGGCGAGGTAGACGGAGAAGGCGTTGAAGAGGCTCGGCACGATGATCGCCGACGGGGTGTCGACCATCCGCAGGTCCGTGAAGAGCAGGAAGGACGGGATGGTGAGCAGTGCGTGCGGGACGAGGAAGGACCCGATGATGCAGCCCATCAGTACGCCCCGGCCCCGGAACTGGTACATCGCCAGGCCGTAGCCGCAGGCGACGCAGACCAGGGTCATGCCGGCGGTGCCGACGACTCCGTAGTAGAGCGTGTTCCAGAGCCACTTGAGGAAGATGCCGTCCTGGTAGGTGAACAGCGCCTTCAGGTTGTCCGTGAAGTGCAGGTCGGAGAACCACAGGCCGTTGGTGGTGTAGAGGTCGGACTGGTTCTTGGTCGCCGAGACGATCAGCCACCACACGGGGGCCAGCGAGTAGAGGGTGAAGAACACGACTCCGCCGAGGACCAGGGCCTTGGTCCGCCGGGAATGCCGGACGGGGCCGGTTCCCTCGCGGGAGGCGGTGGCGCCGCGCTTCGGGCGCGGGGGTGTGGTCGTGGACCGGTCGATGGTTGCGGTCATGAAGGGGAGACCTCGCTCGTGGGCCGGGGACTCGTGGGCCGAGGAACGGACACACCGCCCGCGCCCGCCGCGGCAGGCTCGCGCCGCGCGACATGGAGGGGCACGGCCGGGACAGCGGTCGTGGGCCTGCTGCTGACGGCGGTCATGACGTGGGCGCCTTGTTCGTGAGCCGGTAGAACAGTGCGGACGCGGTGCCGACGACCAGGGCGAGGATGATCGAGAGGGCGGAGGCGTAGTTGAAGTTGCCCTGCTGGAAGGCCCAGTCGTAGATCGCCATGATCGGGGTGAAGTCGCGGGTGACCGTCTCCGGTGCCATGGACTTGAAGAGCATCGTGTCGCTGAAGATCTGCAGCGTGCCGATGATGCTGAGCACGGTGGTGAGGACCAGGGAGCGGCGGACCAGCGGCACCTTGATCGACCATGCGATCCGCCACTCGGAGGCCCCGTCGATGCGGGCGGCGTCGTACACGTTCGCGTCGACCGAGCGCAGCGCCGAGTACACGATCAGCATGTTGAAGCCGATCCCGCTCCACGCCATCAGGTTGCCGATGGACACCCAGATGAGTTCGCCGCCGTAGAAGTTGGCGTCGATGCCGAAGAGGTCGAAGAACGGGGTGAGCGGTCCGACGACCGGGCTGTAGAGGTAGATCCAGATCAGGGTGGCCACGATGCCCGGGATCATGTACGGGATCAGCAGCGGGATCCTGAAGCGGTCGGCGACGCGCTGCGAGGCCGCGTCGAGGAGCAGCGCGAGCCCGACACTGGCGATCTGGATGACCGGGATGCTGATCACCGCGAAGAGGCCGACGCGGAGCATGGAGGCCCAGAAGCGGCCGTCGCCGAAGCCCTCGACGAAGTTGTCGAGGCCGACGAACTCGACGGTCTTCTCGCCGAATCCGAGCCCGGAGCCCTTCTCGCTGTAGAGGCTCTCCTTGAGCGCCATGACGAGCGGGGTCACGGTGAACAGGAGGAACCCGAGGAAGAAGGGGACCGTGAACGAGGCGCCCTTGAGGGCCATGATCCGCCGCCATCCCAGGCGTGCGGCCCGGGACGGCGATTCGGTGACGGCTGCCATGGGTCAGCCCTCGACGTTGATGTTCTTGGACTTCAGGTCGTCGACCGTGAACTCCTGAAGGTGCTCAAGGGCCTGCTTCACCGTGATCTTCTTGGTGACGATCTTCGCCCACTGGTCCTGCAACTCCGCGAAGACTCCGGTGTAGTTGGGGCCGACCGTCCAGTTGCTCCTGGCATGCTCGACGGACTTGAGGATCACGCCGCGGGCCTCGGACTTGTGGGTGCCGAAGAGCTTGTCGGTGACCACCGAGTCGACCCAGGGGGTGACGTCCTTGACGGCGCCCGGCCACTCGTACTGCTTGGTGTCCTTCTGGTAGGTGGAGTCGATGCCGGCCTTGTCGGTCTTCATCCACACGGCCGCCTCGACGGCCTCCTTGACGTGCTCGCAGCCCTTGGGGACGAGTACGCCGTTGTTGGCGCTGTAGGAGGGGGTGGTGAACTCCGTGGTGTCGGAGAACTGGGGCAGGTCGATGGGCTGCCAGTCGCCGAGGGACTTCTTGTAGTTCAGTTCGTAGTTCTGCAGCTGCCAGGTCTGGGTGGGCAGCGAGACCATCTTCCCGGAGTCGAAGTAGCTGATCAGGGCGGGCCGGTCCTGGTAGGTCTGGTTGGCGACCATGCCGCCGTCGACCAGCTGCTGCACGAGGTCGGCGGCCTTGAGGGACTCCGGTGACAGGAAGTCGATCTTCCAGCTGTCGCCCTTCTGCTCGTACCAGGAGCCGCCCGCCTGCTGGACCAGGTTGACCAGGGTGGACGGGTCCTCGCCGGCCAGGTTCATGACGTACACGCCGTGCTTCTTGAGCTTCTTGCCTGCGGCGATCACGTCGTCCCAGGTCTTGGGGGCGTCGACGCCGTACTTGTCGTACACCGAGCGGTTGATCATCATGAAGGTCGGGTTGAAGCCGGTCGGGACGGCGTAGTAGGTGCCACCCGCCTGGACGCTGGGCAGGGCGGCCGGGTTGAACCGGTCGAGGTACGGCTTGAGTTCCTTGTCGACGCTGCTCAGCAGGCCCTCGCCGACGAGGCTGGGCACCTCGCCGAAGTTCTGCACCAGGCAGGGGACGTCCTTCTTGGCGGCGACCGCGTTGCGCAGGTTCTGTGCCGTGCCGGGGTTGTCGGCCTGCTTGACGAACTTGAGCTTGATGTCGGTGTGCGTGGCGTTGAACTTGGCCACCACGGGGTCGACGTTCTTCGTCTCCGACCAGCTCCAATACTCCAGGGTGACCGGCCCCTTCGACTGGTCCGAGGAGTCGTCGGAGCCGCCGCAGGCGGTCGCGGTGAGGGTGAGCACGGTGGCGAGCGCGGCGGCGGACAGGGTCGCGCGGTGCGGGACACGGGGCTGAGGCATGGCGGCTCCTGAGGGGACTGGAACAGGGGGGACCGTCCGCCGCTCGGGTTCTGCCGTCCGAGGGCGCCATAGAAATCGGTCTCTATGGAAGCTAGAACCGGTCCCGTACGTCGGCAAGACATCGGGCAGAGAAAACTGGGGAACCGGGCCAACTCACCCGGTTTTGCACGAGATTTCGAACCAGTAGCCGGAAAATAAGGAGCTATCGGACAGCCGATTTTCTAGAGACCGGTTGTCCAGAGAGGCACAACGACCGCTACAGAGAGGGAACGGAACGGGGAAGTCAGGGACGCGACGGGCGAAGTCAGTGCCCGGGTCGTCGTGTCGAGTCCCGCAGGACGATGTGGGTGCCGAGCACCAGGTGCTGGCTGCCGGGGAGTTCCTCGCGGTGCAGGGCCAGCCGGACGGCCGCGCGGCCCAGTTCCTCGTGCGGGACGTTGACGGTGGTGAGGGCCGGGAAGAGGTCCAGGGCCAGTGGCACGTCGTCGTAGCCGACCACGGACACGTCGTCGGGGACGCTCACACGCGCTTCGCGCAGGGCCTGCAGCGCGCCCGCCGCGACCATGTCGGTGCCCGCGAAGACCGCGGTGAAGTCGGCGCCGGACGCCAGGAGTTGGCGGGCTCCCTGATAGCCGTGCGAGCGGCTGAACGTGCCGTCCAGGATCAGTGCCGGGTCGGGGGCGAGCCCGAGCAGTTCGTGGGCGCGCCGGAAGCCGCTGAGGCGCTGGCCGCTGGTGGACAGTCCGGGCACCCGGCCGAGGTAGGCGATGCGCTGGTGGCCCGAGGTGAGCAGGTGGGTGGTCATCGCGAAGGCGCCGCCCTCGTTGTCGTACTCGACGACGGTGGCGGGCACCCCGGGGCCGAGCGGCGGCCTGCCGACGAGGACGAGCCGCGAGCCCACCCGGTCCAGGGCGTGCGCGAAGTGCGTCATACGGTCCTGGTAGGCCTTGTCCTCCCAGGCGCCGCCGACGACGATCACGGCGTCGGCCCGCTGTTCGCGCATGGTCTCGACGACGGCGAGGACGCGTTGCGGATCGCCGTGCGTGGTGCACAGCATGCAGAGCCTGCCCTCGGCGGACGCCTGCTCCTCCACACCGCGTGCGATGTGGGCGTAGAAGGGTCCGGTGACGTCGTCGACGACGAACGCGACTGTCTTGTTGGTGGAGCCGCCGAGCGCGCGGGCGTGCGCGTTGACCACGTAGTCGAGCTCGCGCATCGCCTTGAGGACCCGGGCGCGGGTGCTCGCGGCGACCGGGTAGGTGCCGCCCAGGACCCGGGAGACGGTCGAGGCGGAGACGCCTGCGCGCGCGGCGACGTCCCGGACCGTGGAGGCGTCATTGCCCATCACGGGCTCCGTCTTCTTGGCCACCGGCGGGCTCCCCTCCCCTGCTCTGTACCGGTCACCCTATGGGGTGGCCCGGTTCTCCTACGGGCCTCTCCCACGGGCCGGCCGGGCCGCCGTCGTCCTGCCGTACGAGCACCACCGACCAGGGCGCGAGCAGGCGTTCGTACGTCAGCTCGCCCGCCGCGTCGGCCCGTACGGTCTCCGTGCGCGGGGCCGTCCGTCGCAGGGCGGTGATGTCCTCGCGGGAGAGCGGTTCGGGTGCGCCGCGCTCGCGCCAGGCGGCGAGGGTGTCTCCGCCGTCCGCGCTGCCGGGCTCAAGGATCTCCACGGTGAAGGAGGCATGGGCCGGCAGTCCGGTGAGGTTCAGGGTGTACGGGACGGGGGTGCCCAGTGCCAGTGTCTCCTCGGCGACCGTGCGGTCCGGTGTCGAGAGGGGCACGGCGAGGGGCATCTCGGGCGGGTAGTGATGGGCGAGGGCGGCGATCCGGCCGGTCGCCGCGTCCCGGGTGACGACCGCGCCCGGCACCTGGGCGAGGAGTTCGTCGCCGAGCGCGTGCAGGAACCGGTAGGCGTGGTACGTCGGCTTGGGTATGCCCTGCTGGTTGAGGAGCCCGAAGCCACCGTGGAAGGCCGTGTCCCCGGCGCCCATCTCCTCGAAGACGTCCGTGAACGTCCAGTACGCGAGGGAGTCGACGAGGCCGATCGACTCCAGGTTGGCCCGCACGACGAAGGTCGCGGCCTGCGGGTGGTCGTGTGTGTGGTCCCGGGAGGAGGGGGTCGAGCTCCACTCGGTGAGGTGGATCTCGGCGTCCGGAAACGGGCTCTTGCCGACGATGTCCCGGACCGTGGTGAGGTCCCTGCGGGTGGCGTCGGCGCCGCGTGTGTAGTGGGCGCCCTCGCCGTGGTCGTCGAGCGCCCAGTCCGTGGGGTACGGGTGGCAGGAGACGAAGTCGACGGGCAGCCGCTCGCGCGAGCAGTGGCCGAGGAAGTGCTCCAGCCAGACGGGCCGCCACTCCAGGGCGTCGAGGTTGTCCGCGGTGACCGTCACGTGGCCGCCCTTGTCCTCGGTGTCGCCGTCGAAGCGCGCGTCCGGCACGAAGTTGCTGGTGGCAGGTCCGCCGACGCGCAGATCCGGGTCAATCGCCTTGAGGGCGTGGGCCGTTGCCGCGTACAGGTCGTAGTACTCGGCCCGGGTGCCGCGGAAGAACGGGTCGAGGTTCGGCTCGTTCCACACCTCGAAGTACCACTGGCGGACCTCGTCGATGCCGTACCGGGAGACCCAGTGGCGGACGGTCGCGGAGACCAGGCTCGCCCAGGCCACCAGGTCGGTGGGCGGGGAGCCGTGGGCGCCCCACCAGAAGATGGTGCCCTTCTCGCGGGCCAGGTCGCCCGGGCTGAAGCCGAGTTCGACGAAGGGGCGGACGCCCGCGTCGAGGAGCCGGTCGAACAGGTCGTCCACGTACTGGAAGTTGAGGACCGCCTGCCCGTCCCCGCCGAGCCGGTAGACGAACATGTCGTCGTGGAAGAGGCCGTGGAAGCGTACGTACCGGAAGCCGCAGCCGCCTGCGACCTGGCGCAACTGCTCCTGCCAGGAGGCGCGCAGGCCCTCGGCGGCGCGGCCCGCGCCGGCGCACACGGACCAGAAGTGGTGCAGCGGCTCGCCCGGGGCGGCGGCGTCGGCCCGCGGGGTCAGGATCGAGGTCATGCGGTGCGCTCCAGTACGGCGTGGTCGATCGCGTGGGCCAACTCCCGTCCGGACAGCAGGCGTTCGGCCTCCTCCGTGACGGCGAGACCGAGCCGGGCCACCTCGTTGCCCTGGGAGCCCGCGAGATGCGGGGTGATGAACGCGTTCGGCAGGTCGAAGAGCGGCGAGTCGACGGGCAGCGGCTCCGGGTCGGTGACGTCGAGGATCGCACTGAGCCGGTTCGCCCGCAGCTCTTCGACGAGGGCGTCGTGGTCGAGGAGGGCACCGCGGGCCGTGTTGACGAGCACGGATCCATCCGGCATCAGGGCGAGTTCGCGGCGGCCGATGAGGTGGAGGGTCTCGGGGGTCTGCGGGGCGTGGACGGTCACGATGTCACTGGTGGCCAGCAGGTCGTCGAGCGGCAGCAGGGGTACGCCGAGGGCGGCGGCCTCCGTCACGTCGACGTACGGGTCGGCGAGGGTGACCCGCAGGTCGAAGGGGCGCAGCAGTTCGATGAGGCGGCGGCCGATCCGGGAGGCTCCGACCACACCCACGCGGCGGCCGAAGTTGCCGATGCCCGGCATGATCTCCCCGTAGGGGAAGGCGCGTTGGGCGCGGAGGCGGTCTCGCTGGGCGAAGAGGTCCTTGCCCGCCAGGAGGATCATGGCGAGCGTGTACTCCGCCACGGGGAGGGCGTTCGCGCCGGCCGCGGAGGAGACGGTGATGCCGCGTTCCCAGACCGCGGGCGAGGTGAGTCCCTTGACGGAGCCGGCCGCGTGGAGGATCGCCCGCAGCCGGGGGGCGGCGGTCAGGACCGCCTCGTCGATATGGGGGCAGCCCCAGCCGGTGATCAGGATCTCCGTGTCGGCGAGTGCGTCCCGTACTCGGGGGTCGGTGAAGTTCTCGGCCGTCAGAGTGGGATCGATTTCTACCGCGTTGCCCAGGCGGGCCAGTACGTCCGGAGGGAAGATCTGGGGCACGTTCTCGGCTGTCATGGCGAAAAGTGCGGCGGGGCGTGGGCGCAAGGTGGGGTGACCTTCCGGATCGGTGACGCGTTTATAGCAACCGGTCTCTACGGTAGGTCTCGCGGAGCGAGAGGGTCAATGGACGGGGGTCCGGTGGTGAGTGGGTGGGTGCGGGTCGGCTGTGGCTGGGTGCGCAGTTCCCCGCGCCCCTGGGGTGGGACGGGGCCAGGTAGGTTCCAAGGGTGGCCGGTCTGCCGGTCACCGCGAACTTTCCGGGAGGACCACGGATGGCAGAGGTTCTGACGAACTGGGCGGGGAACATCACCTACTCCGCCAAGGAGCTGCAGCGGCCGCATTCGCTCGACGCGTTGCGGGCCCTCGTCTCGCGTGCCGATCGCGTGCGCGTTCTCGGCAGTGGGCACTCGTTCAACGAGATCGCCGACCCGGGCAGCGAGGGTGTGCTCCTCTCGTTGACCGCGCTGCCGCCGTCGGTCGAGGTGGACGCCGCGGCCCGGACGGTCCGAGTGGCGGGCGGGGTGCGGTACGCGGAGCTGGCCCGGGCGGTGCACGAGCGGGGGTTCGCGCTGCCCAACATGGCCTCGTTGCCGCACATCTCGGTGGCGGGTTCGGTGGCGACCGGCACGCACGGTTCGGGGAACGCGAACGGCTCGCTGGCCTCGCCCGTACGCGAGGTGGAGCTGGTCCTCGCCGACGGATCCGCCCTGACGATAGGCCGGGGTGACCCCCGCTTCAGCGGGGCGGTGACCTCGCTGGGTGCGCTCGGTGTCGTCACCGCGCTCACGCTCGACGTGGAGCCGGACTTCGAGGTTGCCCAGCATGTGTTCGGCCGGCTGGCGCTGGCGGAACTGGACTTCGAGACGGTGTCGGCATCGGCGTACAGCGTGAGTCTGTTCACCGACTGGCGGCGGTCGGGGTTCGTCCAGGCGTGGGTCAAGCGGCGTACGGATGTGCCGTGGGACGGGTTTCCGTGGGCCGAGCCTGCCACCGAGGCGATGCATCCGGTGCCGGGGATGCCCGCCGGGAACTGCACCCAGCAGTTCGGGGTGCCGGGGCCGTGGCACGAGCGACTGCCGCACTTCCGGCCCGAGTTCACGCCGAGCAGCGGCGCGGAGCTCCAGTCGGAGTATCTGCTGCCGCGACCGCACGCGACGGGTGCCCTGCGTGCGCTCGACGCGATCCGGGAGAGGATCGCGCCGGTGCTGCAGGTCTGCGAGGTGCGTACGGTCGCGGCCGACCGTCAGTGGCTGAGTCCGGCGTACGGGCGGGACACGGTGGCCTTCCACTTCACCTGGGTCGAGGACACGGCGGCCGTGCTGCCCGTGGTGCGGCGGGTGGAGGAGGCGCTGACGCCGTTCGATCCGCGGCCGCACTGGGGCAAGATGTTCACGATGGCGGCGCCGGTGGTGCGCGGGCGCTATCCGCAGCTGGCGGAGTTCAGGAACCTGGCGGAGGAGCTGGACCCGACGGGGACGTTCCGCAACGCGTTCGTCGGTGAGGTGCTGGAGGGGTGACGGACGGCTCGATCCCCACCCTGCCCGCCGTGAGCCGCAGGGACTTTGTACAGCCCCTTTCCTAACCCCTTGTCGAAAGTCGTCGGACGGTCATAGCCTTGCGCCGCGCCGGGGCCGTCGGGCCGCCATGGCCTGGAGGGACCGAGGGGGCACGTTCTGGTGAAGCGCACATCACGCGACATCCGCACCGCGAACCGTTATGGGGTGCTGCGCCAGATCATCGCCCACTCGCCCACGTCCCGCCAAGAACTGGCCGCCGCCACCGGGCTGAGTCTCGCCACGATCGCCACGCTGGTCGGGGAGCTGCTCGACCTGGGGATGCTGACGGAGGTCGGGTTCGAGGACTCCGCGGGTGGCCGCCCGCGGGGCCTCGTGGCCGTCAACGCGTCGGGGGGCGCGTTGATCGGCGTCGACATCGCGGAGACGTACGTCCGGGTCGAGCTGTTCGACCTGGCGCTGGGTGTGCTGGCCCGTGCCGACGAGGACATGCGGCCCGGCGAGATCCGTCCTGAGCAGGTCGTCGGGCATGTCGCCTCGGCCGTCGGCTCGGTGGTCGCGCAGGCCGGTATCGAGGGCGCCCGGGTGCTCGGGGTCGGGGTCAGCGTGCCGGGCCAGGTGGACCGGGAGGCGGGTGTCTCGGAGTACGCGCCGAACTGGGACTGGCACGACGTGCCGCTGCTCGACCTGCTCGCCGAGCACATCGCCTATCCGCTGTATCTGGACAATCCGCTGCGCGCCTGCGCGGTCGCCGAGTTGTGGTTCGGGGCCGCGCGCGGGCGCGGGGACGCCGTGGTGGTGAACCTCGGGACGGGTGTCGGTGCCGGGCTCGTGCTCGGCGGCGGGCTGCACCGGGGGGTGAGCAACAGCGCCGGCGAGTGGGGTCACACCACGCTCGTGCTGGACGGGCGGCCGTGCCACTGCGGCAACCACGGGTGCGTGGAGACGTATGTCGGGGCGCCCGGGATCATGCTGAACCTGCGGGAGTTGAGCCCCGCCAGCACGCTGCTGCATCCCGAGGACCAGACCGCGACGATCAACGCGATCGGACGCGGGGTCGCCGCGCAGGACCCGGTGGCGACCGAGGTGGTCCGGGACACCGCGCGTTATCTCGGCGCCGCCATCGCCGACCTGGTGAACCTCCTCAACCCCGAAGTGATCGTGCTGAGCAGCTGGGTCGCGGCCACGCTCGGCGAACCGCTGCTGTACGAGGTCCGCGAGGCCGTGGCCCGGCATGCGCTGAGACGGCCGCTGGCCGGCACCGAGATCGTCCTCTCCCCCATTCCCACCGACCCGGTGTGCCTGGGCGCGGCGACGTTCGCGCTGGAGGGTGCCCTCAGTTCGGTGGGCCTGAGACCCTCGGGCGGCAGGACAGCCGCCCCGCGTCGCGTCTCCGCCGCCAAGAGCCGTACAGCGCCGTCTTCTTAGCCCGTCGCCGAGCGCCGTCTTCTTGACGTCGACACCCCCCACGTCCGGTATTCCGGACGGGGTGCAACGCTTCGAACAGACTTCGTCCAACCCCTTGCCGAAGCA
Source organism: Streptomyces sp. NPDC058697 (assembly GCF_042715345.1). Classification (NCBI taxonomy): domain Bacteria; kingdom Bacillati; phylum Actinomycetota; class Actinomycetes; order Kitasatosporales; family Streptomycetaceae; genus Streptomyces; species Streptomyces sp. NPDC058697. The sequence goes on along the minus strand of NZ_JBHXSU010000003.1, from coordinate 589,061 downwards.
TTAGCCGAAGGTTAACGTCCCGCCACCGCGCAGCGATTTCGAGCCGCAGCCGTACTCGAGACAAGGACGTCAGAATGTCGGCACTGAGCAACAGCAACTGGGACCGTCGATCCGTACTGCGAGCCGCGGCGGGGCTCGCCGCGCTGGGTCCGCTGGCCGCCTGCGGCGGCAACACCGGCCGTGAGGGCGGCGGCAGTTCGGGCAAGAACCTCGTGCAGTACTTCCACGCGTACGGCGAGGCCGGCACCGAGCAGGCCATCAAGCGGTACGCGAAGGACTACGACGGGGCCAATGTGACCACACAGTGGATCACGGGTTCCAACTTCGAGAGCAAGCTGTTCTCGGCGCTGCTCACCGACAACGCGCCCGATGTCTTCGAGTTCCACCCCCAGTTGCAGCTCATCGAGAGCGGCCAGGTCGCGGATCTGTCCGACCTCATCAACCCGGTCAAGGACGACTTCAACCCCGCCGACCTCAAGTCGCACACCGTCGACGGGAAGATATGGGGCGTCCGCATGATCGACGACCCGCAGTTCTTCTTCTACCGCAAGTCGGTGCTGGAGAAGGCGGGCGTGGACGTGCCGGGGACCCTCGACGAGCTCGTCGAGGCCGCCGCCAAGCTCACCACCGACAAGGTCAAGGGCCTGTTCATCGGCAACGACCTGGTCCAGACGCAGTACCCCCTGGTGTGGTCCTCGGGCGCGGACCAGCTCACCGCCGACAACAAGATCGCGTACCACACGGACGCGGTGGCGACGACGCTGTCGAAGTACCGCACGATGTTCAAGGCCGGTCATCTGCTGACCGGCGCGCCCGCCGACTCCTGGGACCCCTCCGCGCTGATCCAGGGCCTCTGCGCGATCCAGTGGTGCGGCATGTGGGCCATGCCCGCGATGCAGAAGGCGCTCGGCGACGACCTCGGCGTCTTCCCCTACCCCGTGGCCGCGGACGGGGCCAAGCCGTCCGTCTTCAACGGCGGTTGGTCGATGTTCGTGAACGCCAAGGGCAAGGACGTCGACCTGGCCAAGGAGTACGTGAAGTGGCTGTGGATCGACCAGAAGGAGCACCAGGAGGACTGGGCGCTGAGCTACGGCTTCCACATCCCGCCGCGCAAGTCGATCGCCGAGTCCGCGGACAAGCTCAAGTCGGGTCTGCCGGCCGAGGGCGTCAAGCTGTTCAACGAGTACGGACGGTTCGAGAACCCGTCCTGGACGCAGGCGATGATCACGGCGTTCGAAGAGGTGATCGCCGACGTCGTGCGCAAGGGCACTGAACCGGAGAAGGCCCTCGATACCGCGGACGCGAAGGTCAACCGCGAGCTCAAGAAGCTCTTCGGATAGGCCGAGGGACGGTGCGGACGGGTAACGACATGTCGACCACCACCACGCGTGACGTCACGCGCTCCGCCCCGGCCAAGGCCTCCAAGGCCAAGCCGCGGCGGGGCGTGCGGGGCACCACGTTCAACTTCTGGCTCTTCACCGGACCGTTCCTCCTCGGCCTGGTGATCTTCGTCTACGTCCCCATCGGCTGGAGTGCCTGGCTCAGCTTCTTCGAGGCGCGCTACACCGTCACGCCCGACAAGTTCGTCGGCCTGGACAACTACAGGTTCATGCTGACGAACGGCGACTTCGTGAAGTCGCTGTGGACCTTCACCGTCTTCGCCGCGATCGTCGTGCCGATCACCTGGGCGCTGTCGCTGGGTCTGGCGCTGATGGTGCACCGCCTGCGCTTCATGAAGGCGTTCTTCCGGTCGGTGTTCTTCCTGCCGACCGCGTGCAGCTTCGTCGCCGCCTCGCTGATCTGGAAGATGTCCATCTTCAGCGGTGTGCGCTTCGGCCTCATGAACACCGTCCTCGGCTGGTTCGGCATCGACAACATCGCCTGGCTGGCCAACCCGAACCCGCCCTGGTACTGGCTGGTCATCCTCACGGTCCGGCTGTGGCTCCAGGCCGGCTTCTACATGATCCTGTTCCTGGCGGCCCTGCAGAACATCCCGCCGGAGCTGTACGAGGCGGCCGCCATCGACGGCGCCAAGCCGGGCTGGCAGACCTTCCGGTTCATCACCCTGCCCCAGCTGCGGGCGACGTCGACCGCCGTGATCCTGCTGCTGCTCGTGGCGGCGTTCCAGGCCTTCGACGAGTTCTTCAACCTGCTCACGAAGACGACGTGGGGCCGGCCACCGCTCGTCGAGCTCTACTACACGGCCCTGGGCGACGACCAGGACTACGGCGCCGGCAGCGCGGGCGCGATCATCCTGACCCTGCTGATCTGCATGGTGACCCTGCTCCAGGGCCGGTTCCTGGGCTTCGGAAGGGGGGAGGAGTCCAAGTGACGACCACCATCGAGCCCCGCAAAGCGGCCGCCGAGCCTCGTGACAAGCGCGAGCGCAGGCGCCACCGGCGTGGCGTACTCAGCTCCACCGGCCTGTACATCGCCACCGGTGTGTGCGCCCTGCTCTTCCTCGTCCCCTTCTATCTGATCGTCCGCAACGCCCTGTCCACGGACGCCGAGATCACCGGCGAGAACTGGAAGTTCTTCCCCACCGACATCCAGTGGGGCAATGTCTCCGAGCTGTTCAACGACGAGACCGTGCCCTTCGCCCGCTCGCTGTGGAACTCCGCGGTCGTCGGCGTCCTGCACACGGTCGGCACCCTGCTGGTCTGCTCACTGGCCGGCTACGGTCTCGCCCGTATCCCGTACAAGCACGCCAACAAGATCTTCTACGCCGTTCTGGTGACCCTGATGGTCCCGGCGGCCGTCACGTTCGTACCGAGCTTCGTGCTGGTCTCGTCGCTCGGCTGGGTGGACAGTTACCGAGGTCTCATCATCCCGGGCCTCTTCAGTGGTTTCACCTGCTTCCTGTTCCGGCAGTACTTCCTGGGGTTCCCCAAGGAGTTGGAGGAGGCGGCACGCATGGACGGTCTCGGTTACTGGGGCGCGTACTGGCGCATCGTCGTCCCCAACTCGCTGAACTTCATCGCGGCCATGGCCACCATCACCTTCATCAGCGGATGGAACGCCTTCCTGTGGCCGCTGGTCATCGGCCAGGGCGAGGACGCGTGGACGGTCCAGGTCGCGCTCTCCTCGTACATGACCAACCAGACCGTCAATTTCCATCTGATCTTCATGGCCACCGCCATCTCGATCCTGCCCCTGGTGCTCGTGTTCCTGTTCCTCCAGCGCTGGCTGGTGCAGGGAGTCGCGCAGACGGGCATCAAGGGCTGACCAAGGAGAACGATGTCTTTGCGCACCACCCATTCCGTCGGCGCCGACCATGTCGAGGACGTCTCGCCCGGGAGCGGCGCGCTGCCGCCCCGGGCGTGGTACGCCTCCTCGGACGCCGCTTCCCTTTCCCTGAACGGCAGTTGGCGTTTCCGGCTCTCGGCGACTGCTGATGCCGAGGATGAATCGTTCGCCGCCGAGGGATTCGACTCCGGGGGCTGGCCCGAGGTGCGGGTCCCCGGGCACTGGGTCCTCCAGGGTGACGGGGACTTCGGGGCGCCGATCTACACCAACCACCGCTATCCGTTCCCGGTGGATCCGCCGCGGGTGCCGACTCAGAACCCGACCGGCGACCATCTGCGGGTCTTCGACCTGCCGGACGGCTGGCCGGCGGAGGGCGGGGCCGTGCTCCGTTTCGACGGGGTGGAGTCGTGTGCCCGGGCGTGGCTGAACGGGACGGACATCGGTGAGTTCAAGGGGTCCCGGCTGGCGCACGAGTTCGCGGTCGGGCACCTCCTGAAGGAGTCGGGGAACGTACTCGCCGTCCGCGTCCACCAGTGGTCGGCGGGCTCCTACCTGGAGGACCAGGACCAGTGGTGGCTGCCCGGCATCTTCCGTGACGTGACGCTGCTGCACCGGCCGCCGGGCAGCGCGCTCGACTTCTTCGTGCACGCCTCGTACGACCATCTCGAAGGCACCGGGACCCTGCGCGTCGACTCCGACGCCGACGGGCGGGTGACCGTGCCCGAGCTGGACATCGATGTCGCGACCGGTGAGTCCGTGACCGTGCCGGTCCGGCCGTGGACCGCCGAGACACCCCGGCTGTACGACGGGACGCTGGTCACCGAGGGCGAGCGGGTGCCGCTCAGGATCGGTTTCCGTACGGTCGTGCTGGCGGACGGCCTGATCAAGGTGAACGGCACGGCCGTCCTGTTCAAGGGCGTCAACCGGCACGAGTGGCACCCCGAGCACGGCCGCGCCCTCGACCTGGAGACCATGCGCGAGGACGTGCTGCTGATGAAGCGGCACAACATCAACGCCGTGCGCACCTCCCACTATCCGCCGCACCCGGCCTTCCTCGACCTGTGCGACGAGTACGGGCTGTGGGTCATCGACGAGTGCGACCTGGAGACCCACGGCTTCACCGAGCAGGCCTGGCGGGACAATCCGGTGGACGACGACCGCTGGACGCCGGCGCTCCTGGACCGGGCGTCCCGCATGGTCGAGCGCGACAAGAACCACCCGTCGATCGTCATCTGGTCGCTGGGCAACGAGGCGGGCACCGGGCGCGGGCTGACCGCGATGGCCGAGTGGATCCGTGGCCGTGACCGCTCACGGCTCATCCACTACGAAGGCGACTGGAACTGCCGCGACACGGACATGTACTCGCGGATGTACGTGGACCATGCCGAGGTCGAGCGGATCGGCAAGGGCCTGGACGGCGGGCCGCTCAAGCGGCGCCAACTGCCCTTCATCCAGTGCGAGTACGGGCACGCCATGGGCAACGGTCCTGGCGGGCTCGCCGACTACCAGCGGATCTTCGAGGCGCACGACCGCATCCAGGGCGGCTTCATCTGGGAGTGGATCGACCACGGCATCAAGGACGAGCGGTTCGGCTTCGCGTACGGCGGTGACTTCGGGGAGGAACTGCACGACGGGAACTTCGTCTGCGACGGGCTGCTTTTCCCGGACCGCACGGCCTCACCGGGGCTCGTCGAGTACAAGAAGGTGATCGAGCCGGTCCGGATCGAGGGCGGCGGCACGAACAGCACGGTGCGGGTGACGAACGCGTACGACTTCGCCGACCTCTCGCATCTGGAGTTCGAGTTCTCGTACCAGGTGGACGGATTCCCCACAGGTGCGCACTGGCTCACCGTGCCGTCGCTCGCACCAGGGGAGTCGGCCGAGGTCAAGCTGCCCGCGACCGCGCCCGACGGTCAGGGCGAGGAGGTCCAGTGGACGGTCCGCGCGCTGCTCGCCGAGGACACCCCCTGGGCGGGCCGCGGCCACGACGTGGCGTGGGCGCAGCAGACCGTCACGCCGCGTGGGCCCCTTCCGGCGGCCACCGGCGCGCGGCCCGCTGCCGACAGCGACCGGATCACCCTCGGCCCGGCCTCCTTCGACGCCCGCACCGGGGTGCTGCGGACCATCGGCACGACGGACGTCACCGGCCTGCGCCTGGACGTGTGGCGCGCCACCACCGACAACGACGACGGCGCGTCCTGGCAGGACGACGTCCGCAACGGCGTGGAGTGGCGCAGGCTGGGCCTGCACCGCATGCAACACCGGCTGGACGCGGTGGAGTTGACGGACGACGCGCTGACCGTACGGACCCGGGTGGCACCGGCGGCCCGGGAGGTGGGCCTGCGCACCGTGTACCGGTGGACGTCCGACGGGACACGACTGCGCCTGACCGTCTCGGTCACTCCCGAGGGCGACTGGACGGTGCCGCTGCCCAGGCTCGGCATCCGGCTGGGGCTGCCGGCGTCGTTCGGGGAGAACGTGACGTGGTTCGGCAGTGGTGGCGAGGCGTACCCGGACACCGGGGCCGCGGCGAAGACGCTCCTGTGGGACACGAGCGTCGAGGACCTGCAGACACCGTACGTGCGCCCGCAGGAGAACGGCGCCCGTTCCGACGTCCGCTGGGCCGAGGTCGGTGACCTGCGGATCGACGGCGACCCGGAGTTCTGGTTCACCGCACGGCAGTGGACGACCGAGCAGTTGGACGCGGCCCGGCACCTGACCGACCTCACGCCGGGCGACACCGTGTGGGTCAACCTCGACCACGGTCAGCAGGGCATCGGCTCGCAGTCGTGCGGTCCCGGCGTGCTGCCGCAGTACCGGCTGCGGGTTCAACCGGCTGAATTCTCCTTTGTGTTCTCAACGGTCGACGACTGACACTGTTACCGGTCACATGGCCGTCCGGCTCCCCAGCCGGACGGCCGTGTTCGTGTGCCCGCCGCTCCCCCGGAGGTTCCTCGCGTGATCGGTTCCATCGAGGTCCGTGGCCTGTCCCGGACCTTCCACACCACCGTGCGCCGCCCCGGTTTCATGGGCGCCGTCAGGTCTCTTGTCAATCCGGAGCGGGTCGCCAAGGACGCCGTCTCCGACATCACCTTCGACGTCGCCCCCGGTGAACTCCTCGCCCTGCTCGGGCCGAACGGCGCGGGCAAGTCCACCACCATCAAGATGCTCACCGGCATCCTCACCCCCACCTCCGGCGAGGCACGGGTCGCGGGCGTGGTCCCGTACCAGGAGCGCGAGCGCAACGCGCGCAACATCGGGGCCGTGTTCGGGCAGCGCACCCAGCTGTGGTGGGACCTGCCGGTGCGGGAGTCCTTCGCGATCCTGCGCGACATCTACGACGTTCCCGAGGCCGAACACCGCACGAGACTGCGGGAGTTCGACGAGCTGCTCGACCTGTCCTCGTTCTGGGACACCCGGGTGCGGCATCTCTCGCTCGGCCAGCGTGTGCGTTCCGACCTGGCCGCGGCGCTGCTGCACGATCCGCGGGTGGTGTTCCTGGACGAGCCCACCATCGGCATGGACGTGGTGGTCAAGGAACAGGTCCGCGAGTTCCTCCGGTACCAGGTGGAGCAGCGCGGGCGGACGGTGCTGCTCACCACGCACGACATGACGGAGGTCGAGCGGCTCGCCGAGCGGGTCGTCCTGATCAACCACGGGCGGCTCGTCCTGGACGGCACGCTGGACGAGATCCGGCGGAAGTTCGGCTCGACCTGGCAGGTGCGGGTGACGCTCGCCGACCCGCACACGCCCGTCGAGGCGTTGCCCGGAATGGTGCTGGTGCGCCGCGAAGGCCCGCAGGTGGTGTTCGGACCCGACGGGCCCACGGCTCCGGCGATGCACCAGGCGCTGAAGCAGGTCATCGAGCGGTACGAGGTGACCGACATCGCGCTGGACGAGGCCGACCTGGAGGACGTGATGCGTGCCGCGTACGTCCAGGCGGGGGTCGAGTGACCATGGCCGTCCTCCAGGGCTGGCGGGCCGCCCGTGTCACCCCGCTCGGCGAACTCCACACCCCGCCGCGGATGACCGCCGCACTGCTCCGGCTCACCGTGCAGGTGGTACTGGTCGCCTCGCTGTGGCACGGCCTGTACGCGGCCACGGGCACGACCGCCGGCCTGACCAAGGACCAGGCGGTCACGTATGCCGTGCTGGCCGTACTGGCCACCCGGATAAGGGAGTTGGACCAGTACGCGGGCCGGGACACCGTGCTCCAGCACATGCACTTCGGCACGATCATCTACTGGTACCTGCGCCCGCTCCCGCCCCAGCGCTACTACGCCCTGCGGGCGCTCGGCGAGCAGTTGTACGGGCTGGTGTGGGTGCTCGCCGGATACGTGATCTGTCTGGCCGCCGGGGTCGTGGAGCCGCCCAAGTCGGCCGCTGTCGCAGGGGTGTTCGCGGTCAGCGCGTTCCTGGGGCAGTGGGTCCTCTACTACGTGATGCTCGCCATCGACCAGCTCTGCTTCTGGACGCTCCGCAACGGCGCGGCGATGCTGATCCTGATCTTCGCGCAGAACCTGCTGTCCGGGGTGTACGCGCCGCTGTGGTTCTTCCCGGACTGGTTCATCACCATGAGCGGCTTCCTGCCCTTCCAGGCGACGCTGAGCGTGCCGCTGTCGCTGTACGTCGGCCGCATCGAACTGTCCGACGCGGGCCCGCAGTTGGCCGTACAGGCCGCCTGGGTGGTGGCCCTCGCCCTGCTCACCCGGCTGCTGTGGCGGCGGGCCGCCCGGCGCGTGATATCGCAGGGAGGCTGACATGCCGGCCAAGGCTCTTCGCGTCGTCTGGCGCATCACCCGGCTCAACTTCCGTGCCCAGCTGGAGTATCGCTCCGAGTTCCTGATGATGATCGCGATCGGTGCGGTCTGGCAGGTGTCGGTGATCGTGTTCGCGACCGTGCTGCTCACCCGGTTCAGCGGGATGGGCGGCTGGGACAGCTCGGACGTGCTGCTGATCCCGGCGACCCGGATGCTGGCGCACGGGTTGTTCGTGCTGTTCCTGGGGCGCGTGCACGGTCTGGCGCGGCACATCCAGGAGGGGGTGATCGACACGTATCTGGTCCGCCCGATGCCCGTCTACCGCCAGCTCCAGCTGTCCTTCTTCCCGACCAACGCGATCGGTGACCTGACCGTGGCGGCGGGGCTGATGGCGGGCGCCCTGAGCCGTAGCGACCTGGACTGGACGGCGACCCGGATCACGTATCTCGTCGTCTGCGTACTCGGCGGAATGCTTCTGGAGGCGGCCATGTTCACGGCGGTCGCCTGCGCCTCGCTGCGCTTCCCGGCCGCCGACTACTGGGGGCGCTGGCTGGAGGAGCTGCTGGGCACCTTCGGCAGCTATCCGCTGAACGTACTGCCCAAGGCGGTCGGCGGCTTCCTCACGTTCGGCCTGCCGCTGGCGTTCGTCGCGTACTTCCCGGCCGCGGTACTGACCGGGCACGACACCGCCGTCCCGTACTGGCTGGCGGCCATGTCACCTCTGCTCGGCGCCGCGGCCTATCTGGGGTCGCGGCTGCTGTGGAGGTGGAGCCTGCGGCACTACACGGGTGTGAACGGATGACGGCGCGTGCCTCGGTTTCCTGCCGTGGGCCCGCCGTGGGCGACGCCGCCCCTGGCGGCCCTGACACAGGCACCCCCGTGACCTGTGCAGAGGGCCGCTCAGGGCCGCGTCACCCGGGCGGTCGGCGGTGAGCGGTCAGCTCAGCATTCGGGGCCCCACTCCGCGCTGTGCAGGGTGACGGGGCCCAGGAAGATGTCGACGTTGGGGTCGTTCGGGTAGTGCAGGCACCCCTGGAAGTTGCCGCCCGACTGGGCGGTGAGGTTGAACCGGATGTGGTCCGCGCCCGGGAAGCGCACGCCGTTGTTGAGGATGTACATCCCGTGCTCCGAGTGCAGGTTGTACAGGTTCCCCTGCGACTTCCACGTCGGCGCGCCCCATGCCACGTCGTTGTTCCAGACGCAGACGTATCCCCTGGGGCAGTCCGCGGGTGCGGCCGACGCCGGTGGCGCCGAGGCCACGCCCATGCCCGCCGTCATCAGCAGTGCCGCTACGCCGACGCCGGCCTTCTTGCGAAACCGTGCCTTCAAAGTTTCCTCCGTGTCAGTCACTGCCGGACGGCTGTTGCCGGCCGGCCGCTTCTTCCCGGTGGCCAAGCATTGCTCCTGTTCCAAGGCGCCGGTCCCTGACAGATGTCAGGGACCGGGGCCTCCCCCGCCTGCCTACAGTGCGGGGCGACGAGTACGGGAACCCTCCCGCGGGCCGACCCGCCAGGGCATCGAAAGGAACGTCATGCGCAAGATGACCGCGGCACTCGCCGCCGCCGGAGCATTCGCCCTCATGGTCACCACCGCCCAGAGCGCCGCGGCCGACGGGCACGGCCGCGGCTGGTACGGCGTGTGGGCGGACGGGGTCAACGTCCGCGACATCAACGAGGGCAACTGCGCCACCTCACCGAGCACCTCCAACTGCCCCAGCGTCATCGGCCAGATCAACTCGTGGGACGAGGTGCTGGTGTACTGCCAGATCCCGGGCCAGACGGTCGGCGGCAACCCGTACTGGGTGATGGTCGCGCCGCGGGGCTGGGACAAGTACGGGATCATTTCCAGCTACTACGTCGAGAACAACAGCAACTGGATCGACGGCGTGCCCGGCCCGAACGGCTGCGCGATCTAGGGTCCGTCATGCCCTCTCGTGGGCGGCCAGTTCCTCCGCGCTGCCGATGAAGGCCGGACCGCAGTGTGGCGGCAGTCGCTCGACGACCATCGCCACGGCGGCCCGCGCGCTGTCCGTCTCGGCGATCCGCGGGCTGCTCCGGCTCGGCCCCTCGACGTAGTACCGGCCGTCTCCCAGAGTGCCGATGTAGGGGATGTCCCAGGTGGGACGGCCCTCCGTGCACCTGCTGAAATGCAGTTCCCACATACCGGTCCACGGGTAGAGCCGACGCAGCCGCGGCTCGGCATGCGCGACCCGCACCATCTCGGTGAACGGTCCCAGGAGCGGTGCGCCCTCCGGCCGGGAGGACTCACCGGCGGTGGCCAGGATCTTGCACCAGGCTGCTTCGACGATGTCGGTCATACCGCGATTGTGCGGGTCGGGCGGGCTCGACCAACGGGTTGATTGCGGCCGGCTCCCCGGGTTCCATTGAGAGCTGTCGGAACCACTCCGGGAAGAGGTCCTCGGTGACTACCATTTCCTCCATTGCCGGCGAGATCTCCCGTGCCTTCGACATGGACCCCGACGAGGCCCTGGCCTTCGCGATCACCTGTGCCGGATACAAGGGAATCGAGACGGGCACTCAGGAGAGCGGACAGGCGCAGCTCGTCGAGATCGACGAGGACACGGCTCAGGAGATCTGGGAGGACGCCGCCGTGGCCACCGAATTCTGGACCGAGTGACCAACACCGAGCAGTTCGCCACAGCCGCCCACTTCTACCGGTCTGCCTGCCGGCACCGCGCACATTTCCAGCCGGCTGCCCCGTCACCGGCCCGGCACCCGGACCTCCGCCCACACCACCTTGTACGTCCCGCCCAGGCACAGGTCCGTACCCCACTTCTCGGCCAGCGCGGCCACGATCAGCAGCCCGCGCCCGCCCTCCTCAGACGGCTCCTGGAGCACCGGCCGCCGCTCGGTCCGCCCGTCGGCCACCTCCACGCGTACGACGTCCGCCTCGTCCCGCAGCACCAGCCGTACGCGGAAGTCGCGGCCCCTGACCCGCCCGTGCCGCACCGCGTTCGCCGCCAGCTCGGCCACGACCAGCGTCACGGACTCGCTCGCCTCGCTGTCGTAGGCGAACCCCCACACGTCCATCCGGTTCGCGACCAGCCGCCGCGCGAGCCTGGCCCCTCGCGGGGTGCAGCTGAAGAGCTGCGTGAACGTACGTACGGTGTCGGGCACTTGGACCCGGATGTCTCCTTGCATGGGTCAACGGTCCCGGGGCGAGGGGCCGTCGACCAGCTTCGCCACTCGTACGCCGCGTACCGTACGAGTTCACGTTATGGACAGTACGCGTGACGTTCCGTGACCATGTCGGAATGACCAACAGCACGACGAACGAGCCCGAGCCGTCGGACAGTTTGAAGACGTTCGGGCTGGTCCACAAGGCTTTCCGCAAGCGGGCGGGTCTGACGCAGGAGGAGTTCGCACCGCTGGTGCGCTACCAGCCGTCGACGGTGGCGTCGATCGAGCAGGGGCGGCGGTTACCTCCGCGGGTGTATGTGGAGCGGGCGGAGGAGGTGTTGGACGCGTTCGGTGTGCTGCGGGCCGCTGCGAAGTACGCCACGCGGGAGCCTGGCTTGGCTTCCTGGTTCCGCAAATGGGCGGACCTTGAGGAGCAGGCGATCAGCCTCTACACGTTCGAGAACCGGCTCGTGCCGGGCCTTCTCCAGACGGAGGCGTACGCACGCACCTTGTTCAACGCGCGGTTGCCGGTGCTGACCGATGCGCAGATCGAGGCCCAGCTCGCCGCCCGCGCGGATCGTCAGCGCCTGTTGACCGAGATGCCCAACACGGCGTTCAACTTCATCGTCGAGGAGCACATCGTCAAGCGCGGGACAGGGGGTACGAATGTCACGCGCGAGCTGATCGATCACCTCCTGGCGGTAACGGAACTGCGCAACGTGGAACTGCAGTTGATGCCGCTGACGCGCGGTGTCCACGCGGGCCTCAACGGACCCATCCGGTTGCTGGAGACTCCGGAGAACGAATGGTTCGGCTACTGCGAGGGACAAGAAAGCGGCCAGCTCGTCGCCAGTCCGAAAACGATCAGTGTCCTCCACATGCGCTATGCGAAACTGCGTTCACAGGCTCTCACCCCGGACGATTCCCGGAGCCTGCTGGAGCGGACGCGAGGAGCACTATGAGCACCACGGAGCTGGCCTGGTTCAAGAGCAGCTACAGCGGCGACGACTCAGGCGACTGCGTCGAGATCGCCGCCTCCCCCGCCGCCATCCACGTTCGCGACTCCAAGAACACCCGCGGACCCCAGCTCAACCTCTCCCCCACCGCCTGGGGCGACTTCGTCGCGCTCGTCAGTGGTCCGCGCAGCACGGTGTAGGGTCCGGGACCTCGAACGGGACCAGCACCCCTCCTACCGCCGGCATGAGGGTCAGGACGAGTTCGCCGTCCTGCCACTGCGGGCGGACGTGATCCCTCGTCACCACCCTCTGGTCCGGCGGGGGTTCATCCGCCGAGCCCAAAACCGTGACGCGGTCGATCGCGGAGCCGGACAGCAGTTCCGCGACCGTCACCGTGCCGGTCAGAGCGGCCGACCCGGGGTAGACGACGGCCCGGCCCACCTCGTCGGGTGCGCCGGTCGTCACCTCGTACCCCTTGGCCGTGAGCCCGCGGGCGGCCTCGGGGGACGCCGTCGTGAACGACAGCACCACCCTCGGCCGGTCTCCGCGGACCAGGTGGGTACAGCCGAACCCGCCCTCGGGGAGGGCGAGTTCGGCTGCCAGGGCCAGCAGCAGGTGGTCGGCCGCACGCAGATCGCGTACGTCGGTGTCGACCGTGATGACGTGCTGGTTCACGCGGGCAGGACCCACACGGGGTTCGAGTAGAACCACAGGTCGTTCCACGGGTCGGCGTCGCCGACGACGTCGATCGCGGGGCCCGCGGGGTCGACGGCCGCGCCCCGCGAGCCGACGGCGGACCGCTTGCCGTCGGAGCCGCGCAGGCGGACGTAGAGCGGGCGGTCGACGCGGCCGAGGGAGTACGTGATCCGGGCCGTGCCGGTGGACTTGTCGACCTCGTACGACTTGACGACCTTGGCGGTCGGCGCGGTGAAGGTGTCCTTGTCGGCGACGGGACCGGTGACGTCACCCTGGATGACGTCCACGCGGGCCAACTTCGGGGTGAAGCCCGCCCAGTTGGGGCCGTCGGCAAGAGCGATGTCCACGGTCAGGGTGACGTTGGTGCCCTTCTTGACGTGCAGCGCGCCGCCGAGGGTGGCCCAGCGGCTGCCGCCGGAGAGGCGGACGTCGAGGCCGCTGATGAGCTGGCCGTGGTCGACCCAGACACGGCCGGCGCGTATGCCGTCCATGACGGCGGCGTACGAGAAGTCCTCGGAGCCGACGTGGGTGCGGCTGTACTGGCCGGGCCAGTAGTCGCCCTGCGTGATGTCGATCTTGCCGGCGTAGACCGGGTCGTCGTAACGGCCGTTGGTGTTGAAGTCGCCGCCGCCGCGGCCGGCGGTGTCCGCGTAGACCTGGTGCGAGTCGGAGTTGGCGCTGATCCACCAGGCCTTGCCCTCGGCGAGCAGGCTGTCCCACAGGCCGCCGACGGTGGCGGTCATCCAGTCGAAGCCGCCCCAGGTGCGGTAGCTCTCCGGCGGGTAGCCGGCGAAGGAGTCGACGCTCGGGTTGTTGTCGTAGATGCCCCGGGCGCGGCCCATGCCGAGCGGCGCGGGGATACCGGCGGCCTGGTGGCCGGGCGCGCCCTCGAAGCCGACGGCGATCTGGTGGCTCGCGGGCGTCGCGTCGCGCCAGGCGCGGATCTCGTGCGGGGAGTCGACACCGCGGCGCGCCGGGTGGTTGGCGAGCATCAGCGCGTCCTTGACCTTGCGCCGCTTCACCTGCTCGCCGAGGAAGGCGAGACCCGCGACGGCGAGGGCCTCGTTGGCGGGCGAGGAGCCGGAGGCGTTCTTGACGCTGCCGTCGTAGTCGGTCTCGAACTGCTTGAGGACGGAGACCTCGTTCTTGCCGGGGTGCACGAAGACCGTGCCGTGCTCGGCGCCCGGGATGTTCCACTCCAGGCCCTGGAAGACGAGGGTGTCCTCGTAGGCGTCTCGGGCCGCCTTGATGTCCGGGTTGACCTTGTCCACACCGATCTTGGCGTGCGTGGTGCTGCCGTGGTCGGTGATGACCAGCCAGTCCATGCCGTGCTTGGCGCCCTGGCGGACCTGGTCGACGACGCGGTACTTGCCGTCGCTGCTGTACTGCGTGTGGATGTGGTGGTCACCGGCCAGCCACAGGAAGCCCTTCTTTCTCCGGCCTCCGGACGCCGGCTGGGCGGCGGCGGCCGTCCCGCTCGTCGCACCGCCGAGGACTCCGGCGGTCGCCAGACCCGCGCCGAGCAGACCCGCGCGGCGCAGCATGGAGCGGCGCGAGCGCTGGTCGGGCGTCAGGGCCTCGTCGGGTACGGCGGTGTCGAAGGCGGCCGGAAGGCTCGTAGCGCCCTCGTGAGCGTGGTCGTGATCGTGGTGGTGGTGATGCCCGTGTCCGTGTCCGTGACTGTGCCCCATGTCGGCCTCCTGTGCCCGGCGCCGCCGGTGCGGACGCGCGTATGGAGACTCGATGCGAAACATGAACTTTGGTCAACGCCATGGTGATCGCAGGGCGACACCGACACGGCAGGTCGCCTCGTCTCCCACTGTTCCCCCAACTGCCCTTGTCCGTCACACTGGTTGACCTTGAACCTGAGCAACATTCAGGTTCCGAACATTCAGGTTCCCCCGATCGTCCCCCCGATCCTCCCCGCTGTTTCCTCCGACTGGAGACACCCCCACCATGAGAAGACTCATCGGCTCCCTGATGGCCGGCGCGCTGGCCCTCGCCGGGCTCACCGCCGTCGCCTCGACGCCCGCCGCGGCCGCCGCTCCCTCCTCCGGCACCTTCAACGTCCTCACGTACAACGTCGCAGGCCTCCCGGAGGGGCTGAGCTCCGGGAATCCGGCGGTGAACACCCCGCTGATCTCCCCGCGGCTCGGTGCGTACGACATCGTGAACGTGCAGGAGGACTTCAACTACCACGCGGCGCTGTACGCGGGTGACAACCACCCGTACCGCACGGCGACCAGTGGCGGTGTGCCCTTCGGCGACGGGCTCAACACCCTCTCGGACTACGCGTTCGACGACTTCGAGCGGGTGCGGTGGAACGACTGCACCGGCACCAACTGCCTTACGCCCAAGGGATTTTCGCTCGCACGGGTCCGCTTGGCGGAAGGCGTCTTCGTCGACCTCTACAACGTGCACACGAACGCGGACTCCACGGACGACGCCCTCGCCGCCCGCCGCAAGAACGTCGAGCAGCTCTCGGCCTTCATCACGGCCAACTCCTCGGGCAATGCGGTGATCGTCATGGGCGACACCAACACCCGCTACACCCGCGCGGGCGACAACATCCGCCTGCTGTCGACCGCCAACGGGCTCACCGACGCGTGGGTCCAGCTGGTGCGCGGCGGCAACGCCCCGGCCCAGGGCAGCGACGCGATCGTCTGCCCGACCACCGCGCCCACGAACGCCTGCGAGGTCGTGGACAAGGTCCTCTACCGGGACAGCGAACTGGTGGACCTCTCCGCCACCCGCTACAACAACGACTGGGCGAAGTTCCTGGACTCGGCGGGCGGCAACCTCTCCGACCACTTCCCGCACGCGGTCGACTTCTCGTGGACGCTGCCCGCCGACCTCCGGGCGAGCGACACGTTCGGCGGCCCGCACGGCACGGCCTTCAACGACGCGGACGACCTCCCGGCCACGCCCTCGCCCCGCACGCTGACGCTGCGCGGCGGCTCCCGTCTGGACGCGGTGTCGCTCACGCTCGACGGCGGTACGTCCCTGACGCACGGCGGCACGGGCGGTACGGCCGCTTCGCTGACCCTGGCCGCCGGTGAGCACCTCACCTCGGTCAAGCTCACCCGGGGCCAGAAGGACGGCCGCACCCGGGTCTTCTCGGCCGCCTTCACCACCGACAAGTCCCGTACGGTGACGGCCGGTTCGGCCACCTCCGACGCGGTGACGTACACGGCTCCGGCCGGCTGGCAGATCGTCGGCTTCACGGGCCGCTCGGGCACTGAGATCGACAAGCTGGGTGTGGTGTACGCGCCGATCGGCTGATCCCGTCGACGCCGACCCGACACCGACACCGACAAACCTCCGCCCGGACAGGTGCTGTACGGCCTGTCCGGGCGGCTGTGTGTGCGGGGGTGGCCGGTTCAGATCCTCCAGCCCAGCAGGGGGATGCGCACTCCGGTGAGCAGGCCCAGGAACATCACCAGGGAGAGGGCCAGGGCCACGGCGAGGCGTACGACGATGACGTTGTCCAGGGCCGTGCGCAGACCGGGCGGGGCGACCCGGCCGAGGAGCCAGGTGACCGGGACCGAGCAGGCGAAGAGCAGGGCGAGCAGCTCGATCTGGTCGTCGCCGGCGGGCTGGACCGGGGCGCTGGGATCGAGGTCGTAGCCCTCCGCGTACATCGCGAAGGCGAGGATCTTCCAGCACAGGGCACAGAAGAGCGTGGCGGCGGCTTCGACGGGGACGAGACGCGCCCGGAGCCCTTCCGGGAGGTGTGACAGCAGCATGGTCGCTTTCGGGGACGTGGGGAATGTGAGGGGTGGCGGTGACGGCGGGGCCGACCGGGCATTCCGGTCGGCCCCGCCTTTGGATCAGTTGAGCGGTGGGTGGATCACACCCAGTTCTTGCCCTTTGCGTTGGACTTCAGTTTGTGGTTCTTCACGGCCTTCTTGCAACGGGTGCAGGCGGCCTTCTTCGCTCCGCCGTACGTCCAGGCCGTGATCTGGCCACCGATCTTCCTTCCGACGGTGTTGTTGTATTTGTCGGCCTTGGAATCGCGCTTGGCGGCGGCGGAACTGCCCGCGGCCTTTTCGTGGGCCCAGCCGAGGGACTTGGCCAAATTCGATCCCACGGCCCAGGTGAGCAGGGCCTGCCAGATGCAATGCCGGTACGCGTTCTGCTTCGGGCCGTTCTTGTAGGCGCGCTTCGCCTCTTTGAGTGCCCAGTGGGTGACGTAGATCATGTCCGCGCACCACAGGATGAAGAGCGCGCAGATAGCGGCTTCGGGAAGCAGACCGCCGATGGCGTAATTGCCGCTCAGATCGTAGCAGTTGACCGGATCACCCGAGCAGTACTCGTACGCGTTGGCATTACCGCCCGGAACCGGGTCGCGCGAGAGGAATCTGCCGGATTCCGCGTTGTAGAGGCGCGATCCCATGAGGGTGATTCCGGAAGGTGTTTCCGCGGACCGCTGTTCGGCACCGAGCCAGCCGTAACGGGACGGTTCCTGGCCGTCGCGCGGAATTCCGTATTCGTCCGCGTCGAAGGCCGTGGGAGCGACACTGGTGTCGAGCGGCAACTGAAGCGCGATGTCGCCGTGCACCGAGCTGAGTTGCAGCACGGTCGAGCCGCTCTTGGCGGTGGTGGCCGCGAAGTCGCCCGATGCCGAGGAGACGTTCCGGCTCAGGGCGCCGCTCGCCGTGTCCTCCACGATCCAGCGGGGGTTGTCGGTGTCGTTGCCGTAGTGGTTGAGCTTGGAGTCGGTCTGCGTCCAGGTGCTTCCGCTGCCCGTCTCGGACGTCCAGCTCCTGAAGCGCAGCGACGAGTCGAGCTGCCACGTCTGGCGCTTGCCGCCCGAAGTGAGCGTGCGGACAAGGTCGTTGGTGTAGTACTCGGCCGTGGTGCCCGGCAGGGCGGTGGTGCGGCCGAGGGCGTCGTAGGTGTAGCCGGAGTCGGTGATCCGGTCCGCACTGTCGTAGGTGTGGCTCTGGGTGGTTCCTCCGGTGCTGGGGCAGGCCGCGCCGGCGTCCGAGGCCGCGGTGGTCAGGGACTTGCGGTTGCTGCGCTCGTCGAAGACGTAGGTCCGGCGGGTGCACGCCTGGCCGATGGTGTCGTCGACCGTGGACAGGCGTCCGACCTTGTCGTACCGGTACGTCTGGCCGGACCAGCCGGAGTGGCGGGTGGCCTGGCCGTGCACGGACTCGCTGACGGTGTCCCCGTAGACGGGGGTGCCGTCACTGGTCCGCGTGTACGACCGTGCCGTCACCGCGCCGGTGGTGTCCTCGGTGATGTCCAGCGTGTAGCCGCCGGGCAGCTTCTCCGAGTCGACCGAGCCGTCCGCGTCGTAGGTCGCCGAGAACGTACCCGCGACCGAGTCGGTCGTACCGGTGGCCAGGCCGCGGGGTTCCGCGGTGTGGTCGTAGGTGTACGTGACGGTGGAGGGTGCGGTGTCGGAGACCTTGACCTGGCGGTCGAGGAGGTCGTACTCCGTGGTGGTCTTCCCGCCGTCGGCGTCCGTGTAGGACGTCTGGCGGCCCAGCTTGTCGTACTCCTTGGTGATCGTGCCCGCCGTGGACGACGTGGTCGTGGCGATCTGGCCGTTGGCCGCGTCGTACGTGGTGGTGATCTCCGGGATCGCCGTGCCGACGGTGCCCGTGACGACGGCCTTGGTCTTGCGGCCTGCCGCGTCGTAGGTCGTCGTGGTGGTGCGGGACGCGCCGTTCCCGGTCTCGACGACCTTGGCGGGGTTGCCCCAGTAGTCGTACTCGGTGGTGCTGTCGGGCACCCGGGCGGGCTGGGTGCCGCCACCGGTGATGGCCCCGGCGGGACCGGTCCAGCAGACCTGGTCGGCCCATTCGGGACGGCCCTTGCACATGCCGGTGCCGTCCGCGTCCCAGTAGTCGGTGACGGTGCTGGCGGCGTCGTTGCCGGTGCCGCCCGGCGGGACCAGGTCGGTGACCCGGCCCTGGGCGTCGTATCCGGTGGTGGTCTTCAGGTTGAGACCGCCGGAGTCACGGATGGTCAGCTTGGGCAGGCCCTTGGCCCAGTCGTACTGGGTCTCGGTGACCCGCTTCTCCCCCATGACGGAGTAGTAGTCGCGGACCCGGGCGCCCTTGATCTCCATGGTCACCTGGTCCCGGACCGACGCCGTGCCGTCCGTGGGGCGGCCGCCGTCGTACTCGTACACGGACCAGGACCGGGCGGGCACCGAGGTACCGGCCTCGACCAGGACCGTGGATCCGTCCTTGAGGTCCTCGGTCAGGTCGACCCGGCGCAGCGGCCCGAACTCCTCCAGTTCCCGGGTGCCCTTCGCGTCGAACAGCGACACGGAGGAGAGCCACTCGGCGCGCTCGGATGCGGCCCGGTCGATGATGCCGAGATCGGTCAGGGTCGCCTTCTGGGCCGCGGTCGTACCCAGGGCGAGCGCCCGGTTGGCGGGGCTCAGGGTGCGGACCGTGTTGCCGAAGCGGTCGTACTCGGTCATGGAGATGTGCCCGCCGGGTACGGCGGAGTTGATCTCGCGGCCGGAGACACCGAGGTAGTGGATGTCGGCCCGCTTGTACTCGGTCGCGGCGAGGGAGCTGCCGACGTTGGACGTCGGGACGGAGTCCGCGGGGAAGACCGCGGTGGCGTCGGTGGGACCGCTGAGCTGACCCCACGCCTTCACGTCCGAGGCGCCCATCTTGTGGGGCGCCGTGGTGCCGGTGAGCGGCACCCCGTAGACGACGCTGGTGGCGGCCTCACCCTCGGTGACGTCCTTCGTACCCTGCTTCAGCCCCGGCCTGGTGGCCTTCAGGAGCATGCCGTCGCCCGCGGTGGCGGCGGTTCCGGCCTTGCCGTAGGTGAGCGTCCAGGGGAGTTCACCGGGCGAGGTGTACTTGGTGACGCGGCCGGCCGAGTCGTAGGAGTACTCGGTCTTCAGCGACGGGCTGATCTGCGGGTGCCAGGCCTGACGCAGGCGTCCGCTGCCGTCGTACAGGTACATCTGCACGGACTTGGAGGTCGCGGTGGCCGCGCCCGGAGCCGTGGACCACAGCCGGATCTCCTTGACCTGGCCTGTGAAGTCGCCGAAGGCGCTGTCGGTGGCGGTGGTCGAGGTGGCGTACACGAACTGCAGGGAGCGGCAGCCCTTGGTCTCGGGTGCCGTGGTGCAGGTGGCGGCGCTGACCGCGGAGGTCGGCGCGATGATGCGCTGCGGACGCGAGAGGCTGGTGCCGCTCACCGTCTCGGGGACGACCGTGGTGGTGGAGTTCGACAGACCGTCGATGAGCGAGCTGGTCGCCTGCCAGGTCGTCGAGCCCGTGGGCTTGGTGAACTTGGTCGCCGTGCCCTCGGAGTCGGTCAGCGTGAAGCTGTCCGCGACGCTGCCGGCGAGGGTCAGGTCCTCCGCGCCCGGTTCCGCGATCCAGGCGGTCTTGGCGGTGTTCGCGGTGAAGTGGACGGCGTCGCCGTCCTCCAGGACGACGTCGACCGCGGTGTCGGAGATCCTGCGGATGAACGTGTAGTCGGCGTCCGTCTGCCCGAAGGCGGTGCCGGACACCCACTCCTTGCCGAAGATCGCCGCCTGGCCGGCCTGCTGGCCGCCCCGTCCCGGTGTGCGGGACGACGCGGTGCGGGACACGGTCATATTGAAGAACGACGCGTCGGTCGCCGAGAACGTGTAGTCGCCGGTCAGCAGGTTCAGGCTGCCGGGACCGATCTCGGTGGCGGCCGCTCCCTCGGCGGTCCTGTCCACCACGACGGAGAGCGGGGCGGTGCTGGTGGCGGCCGAACTCGGGCCGGTGAAGTCGGCCTTGAGCTGTACGGTGCCGTCCGGGTCGACCGTCTCCGTGGCGTTCCAGACCAGTGCGGCGTTCTTGCCGTTCACCAGCGGTACCGGCCAGGCGGTGAGCGCCGTGCCGCCGGAGGTGACGTGCGCGGCCGGGATCACGGTCCAGTTGTCCGCCTCGGAGCGGCGCCAGGAGAAGGAGACCTTGTCGTACTTGCCGGCCTCGGCCTCGGCGAGCAGCGGCAGCCGGCGTGCGGTGCGCTCACCGTCGGCGGGCTGTACGAAGCCGCCGGCTCCGGCGTGGAAGGTGTACTCGATCGCCTCGGACTTGTTGTCGGCCTTGTCGACGGACCGCACCTGGAGGGTGTGGGTGCCGTTGCGGTTCGGGGTGACGGAGATGTTCTTGGCCGCGGTGGCGCCGTCGGTGGCGACCTTGGTCCAGGTCACGCCGTCGAGCGACCACTCCAGCCAGTTGTGGTCGGTGCCGGGCGGGGTGACGGTGAAGACACCGGCCTGGCCCGCGCCCTTGACCCACTTGTCCGCCGGGTAGTCGGTGGAGGCCACCTTCGTCGGGGCGGAGGGTGCCTTGGTGTCTACGGTGAGGGTCTTCCACGCCGACCAGCCGGTGTTGAAGTGCGTCCCGTCGTACGGCGACGTACGGAACTTGTACGTCTTGCCGTCGGTCAGCACTCCGGCGGGCACGGTCACCTGGGCGGCCTGCCCGGACGGCACGTACTTGGACACCAGGAGTTCACCGGCCTGGGTGTCCGTGGCGCTGTCGAAGATCTGGAAGGTGCCGTTGACCTTGTCGCCGTCGGCGTCGACGAAGGTGTCCCGCAGCGTGGGCGTGGTCGAGTTGACGACGTACGAGCCGCCGTAGGAGAAGAACGGCGGGCCGGCCTCCTGCTTGGTGCCGGTGCGCGGCCGGTAGTTGTAGTTGACGACCAGCTTCGGCGGATTGGCGGCCGCGTTGGCGGAGTTGACCCGCTTCCACTGCGAGACGACGGACTCGTCGGCGGCACGCAGGCCCATGTGGCCGCGGGTGGTCTTCGCGGACGCCCACTCCTGGACGAGGGTGGTCACGTCGGCGTTGATCCAGCCGTCGGGCTGCGAGGTGCAGGCCGTGTTGCCGGTCGTCTCTGTCGAGGTCGCCTTCTTCGCGGTCATCGTCGGCCGGTTCGACCACCTGCTGGAGGTGGACGCGGCCGGGGAGGCCCAGACCTCCCACGGGTACGCCTTGCAGTCGGTGTTGGCCGAGTGGAAGTTCCACAGGCTCAGCTTGGCGTTGGTGACCAGCGCGTCCTGGATCGGCGTGCTGTTCCAGCTGATGAAGGACTGCGCGGTGCGCGGGGTGCCGTCGGCGTTCGTCGTGCCGGGGTTGCCGAGGTCGAGCTCGGTGTCGGTCGAGAGGTCGACCGTCTCGCCCTGCTGCACATACGTGTCGAAGACGTTGCTCAGCGAGGAGGTCGACGGGTCGACCGTGACCGGGTACGTGGTCCTGGGGTCCGCGAGGAACTTGGCGTCCGGGGTCAGGACCAGGTCGACACCGTTCTTGGTGCTGACGACCTTCATGCCGACCTTGGACCGGCGGGTGTGCTCGCCGGAGCGCTTGTCGACGGCGGCGTCCCACATCACCGGAGCGGGCATCACGGCCCGCTTCTTGTTCTTCCTGTCGGTGAAGAGCAGGCTGCCGTCCTTGAGGTGCTTGGCCTTGAGGCCCTTGACCTTCAGCGGCAGCGTGTAGGAGTACCGTTTCTCCGCGGGTCGTTCCCTGACCTCGACGTACTGCTCGAAGCCGGTGCGGGTCGCCTCGACGACCACGTCGCCGCCGGGCACCGCGTTCGTGTAGGTCGCGCGGTTGCCGTCGAGCTTCGGGTCGGGCAGACCGCCCCGCCACTGCAGCCGGACCTGCTGGTCGCCCTCGCCGAGCGTGACCAGGTCACGGGCGGCGGCCTTGCTGTTGTCGGCCAGCGCGGAGAGCTTCGTGCCGCCCTTCTCGCCGAGTTCGAGCCCTCGCGGATGCGCCTTGGGCGCGACCGAGCCGTCGGCGTCCTTCACGAGCGACAGGTCCACATCGCGCCAGTCGCCCTCGTCACGGAAGCGGACGGGACCGGCGGACAGTTCGCTGGTCAGGCTGCCGTCGGGGTTGGCCCAGGTCGTGGAGGTCTCGGTGCGCTCGGACAGGGCCTCGACACGCTTGCCGTTCAGGCGGGCCGCGACGCGCGCGGAGGCGAGGTCGGGGGCCGTGGTGGCGGCGGGCTTCTTCGGCTTCTCGACCGGCGCGACGGGCCCCCGCGGGGCGGCCAGGGCCCCTTCGGCCCCGTATATCGCGGACGTCGACATGACGACCGCCAGGCCGATGGCTATTCGGCGCAGGGTGCGTCTGCCGCTCGGGTGTATCAGCCCAGTACGTCTGGGACCGCCCCCGGATCTGTGGATGTTCACTGTCCTCCCCTATTCGTTGACGCGGATGCGTCAAACAAAGGGGGAACTTAGCGTTGATCTTGGACATTTGAAAAGGAAAGGTGAAGATCCCGAGCGAACTTCGGTTGATCTTTGGCTTGATCCATTGAGTGGTGACCGGAAGTGATCCCTCCCGCCACCGGATCCGCGGGCGGTTGCCCAGGTCAGCCGGTCCTGGTGGACCAGGTCAGCCGGTCCTGGCGGCGAAGGGGCCGCCTTCGCCGAACGCGAGCCGTGCGAAGTTCTCGCCGATGCGGCGGTGGCCCGCGGGGTCGGGGTGGACCGCGTCGGGCAGCGGGAACTCGTCGTGGTCCTTCTCGCCGTAGAGGTCACGGCCGTCGAGGTAGTACAGGTTCGGGTCGTCGGCCGTCCGTTGTTCGACGACCCGGGCGAGTTCGTCGCGGATGACGTTGAGCGTCAGACGCCCGGCGGCGCGTTCGGCGGGATCGCCCGTGGCCCTGAACCGCAGGGTCCCGCCGTCGAGTTCGGGCGCGAGGGGGCCGGGGGTGTCCTCCTGGACCGGGCACAGAATGGGGGACACGACCAGCAGTGGTGCGGTCGGCTGCCCCTCTCGGATGGTGTCCAGGAAGCCGTGGACCGCCGGGGTGAAGGCACGCAGGCGCATCGCGTCGGCGTTGACGACGTTGATGCCGATCTTGAGGCTGATCAGGTCCGCGGGGGTGTCCCGCATCGCACGCGCGGTGAACGGATCGAGCAGCGCGCTGCCGCCGAAGCCCAGGTTGACCAGCTCCACCCCGCCCCGACTCGCGGCCAGGGCCGGCCAAATGGCCGTCGGGTGCGTGGCGTTCGAGCCGTGACTGATGGAACTGCCGTGGTGTAGCCACACCTTGCGGCCGCGGTCCAGCGCCGGCTCGACGGGAGCATCGGTGCGCAGGGCGATCAGCTCGGTGATCTCCGTGTGCGGAAGCCAGATCTCGATGTCCTTGTCACGCGCGGGCAGTTCGGCGAACCGGGCGGTGCCGACGGGCCCCTCGGTCAGTTCGGCGGCCTGCGTGACCATGTCGACGATCGTGCGTACGTTGCCGCCGGCCACCGTGGCCTGGGCGGCGAGGCGGCCGTCGACCAGCAGGTCGTACACACCGTCCGCCGGGGCCGGGAAGCCTCGGTAGACCCGCTTGGTGGGCAGGGTGTCCAGTTCGACGACGGTGGCACGGGTACGGAAGACCAGCCGTACGCCGGAGGGCTGCGCCTCGGCCACGGCGAGTCGGTCGTCGGGGATCTGGCGGCGGGCCCAGGCGGGCAGGCGGTGGGGCAGCAGCCCGTGTGCGGTCGGTTCCAGGTCCAGGAATCCGCGCAGCAAGTCCGCGGTGACGGGTGTGGTGATCCAGTCGTGTTCGGTGTTCATGGCCTCGTTCATTGCTTCGTTCATGGCCTCGTTCATCGCCTCACGTCGTGGTCCAGGTGCGCAGCAGGGTGTCGAGGGAGTCCAGGGTCCAGGCCCAGGATTCCTGCGAGGGGACGGCGGTGTGGCTGAAGCCTCCGGCCATCTCCAGGCTCACGTAGCCGTGGAAGACGCTGCCCAGCATCCGGACCGCATGCGTCTGGTCCGGCTCCGTCAGGTCGTAGCCGCGCAGGATCGCCCGGGTCATCTGCGCGTGCCGCACTCCGGCGCTGGCGGCCGCCGTCTCGGGGTCGAGCCTGAACCGGGCGGCGTCGTAGCGGCCGGGGTGCTCCCGGGCGTAGTCGCGGTAGGCATCGGCGAACGCGATCAGGGCGTCCTTGCCGGCCCGCCCGGCCAGGGCGGCGGCGACCCGGTCGGCCAGCTCCTCCAGCGCGAACAGGGCGATCCGGGTCTTGAGGTCGTGCGAGTTCTTCACGTGCGAGTACAGACTCGCGACCTTGACGTCGAAGCGCCGGGCGAGCTCCGAGACGGTCACCTGGTCGAAGCCCACCTCGTCGGCCAGCTCCGCCCCCGCCCGGGTCAGGCGCTCCGTGGTCAGCCCTACTCGAACCATAACCATCCTCCCTCTTGCCGACAATCATTATGCATTTGCCTAACACCTTTAGGCAAATTAGCCTGGCTCTCATGAAGCCGCTGACCGAGCAAGAGATCCGTACAGCGTTCGTGAACTGCACCAAGGGCGAGTCGAAGCGCCTCTCCGTCCCCCGCGACCTGGCCGAACAGCCCTGGGACGAGCTGGACTTCCTCGGCTGGCGCGACCCCCAGGCCCCCGACCGTGCCTACCTCGCCACCGAGCTGGACGGCCGCCCGGTGGCGCTCGCGCTGCGCGGCGCCGGTGCCGCTTCCTGGCAGACGCGGCGCAGCATGTGCTCGATATGCCTGACCACGCACACCGGGGGCGTCTCGCTGTTGGTCGCCGCGAAGGCGGGCAAGGCCGGGCAGCAGGGCAACTCCGTGGGCGCCTACATGTGCAGCGACCTCGCCTGCCCGCTGTACGTGCGGGGCAGGAAGGACGCGGGCGTCGGCGCGCGGCTCCCCGAGTCGCTCACCCTGGAGGAGAAGATCCAGCGCACCGTCGCGAACCTCGGCGCGTTCATCGCCAAGGTCACCGCGTGAAGCAGCCGGTCGTGGCCTGACCGCCCGGCCACCGGAGGCCGGGATCCGTCGCCTTGCTACCATCTCCAGGTTTTTGGCTTGGACCCCTAGGAGATGGTTGCTGATGGCCCGTGCCGGGATCACGGCCGACCGGCTCGTCGAGGCCGCCGCCGATCTCGCGGACGAGGTCGGCTTCGAGAGCGTCACGCTGTCCGCGCTGGCCCGGCGGTTCGGTGTGAAGGACGCGAGCCTGTACTCGCACGTCAGGAGCCTGCACGACCTGCGCACCCGGGTCGCCCTCCTCGCGGGCGGCGAGATGATCGACCGGATCTCCACGGCGGTGGCCGGGCGCGCGGGCAAGGACGCCCTGGCCGCTTTCGCCGACGCCTACCGGGAGTACGCGCTGGAGCGGCCGGGACGGTACGCGGCCACCCAGATCCGTATCGACCAGACCCTCGTCGCCGCCTCCCCCGCCTTCGCCAGGACCGCCGAGGTCACGTACGGGATGCTCCGCGCGTACGGACTCGACGAACCCGATCTCACCGATGCCGTCCGCCTGTTGAGGAGCACCTTCCACGGCTACTGCGCCCTGGAGGCCTCCGGCGGCTTCGGCGCCCCCCGTGACGTACAGACGTCCTGGAACCGGACGATCGACGCCCTGCACGTGCTGCTGGAGAACTGGCCGAGGACGAGCGCACCATAGCGGCGAACACGCGCCTTTCACCCATGAGTTGCCCTTGAGTTGCCCTACCCCAGGTGCCCCCCTGACCACTTAGACTGGAAACTTCGCCGGTTTCAGGTGCCGCCCTGGGGGAGGGAGCGCGCAGTGTCCCAACAGCAGCTCCGACGCGGCCCGTCCAGGCCGGACCCCGATCCGCACCTGCCCCATGGCCCGCGCCCCGCGCGCATAGTGCGCTGGCTGGGCGGTTTGGGCTGCGCAGCCGCCGGCTACGCGGTGTTCCAGTCCCTGGTCGGGGTGCTGCCGGACAGTATCGACGGGGAGTCCGCGCGGTACGCGATCGCTGTCGTGAGCGGACTCGCCACAGCCGTCGCGGCCTGGCTGTCGGCGGCGCTGCTCCGGTCCCGGTACGCGGACACGGACAACTCCCCTGTGCCGACCGGGCAGTTGACGGCCAACGCCGTGGCCATGTCGGGGCCGGGACCGCTCCCCGCGCTCTTCTCCGCCGCGTACGACACCCTCGCCGAACAGGTCTGCGTGGTCGACGACCCGGTCCGCGGGCGGCTCACGGGATGGGCGCACTCCCTCGGCGAGAGCGGCCCCGGCCGGCCCACCTCGGTGGGCACCGCGTACGGCCTGCACATCATGCTCGACCTCGGGATGCCCGAAGGCCGGATCGGCGCGGGCGACCTGGTGGACACACTGTGGCGGCTGCGGCTGCCAGACGGCGGCTGGTCGGCGCGCTCGCAGGGCTCCCAGGCCCGCCCGGAGGTGACCGCCCTGGTGCTGGGCGCGCTGGCCCGGGCGGGGGCCTCGCGGGAGCGGCTGGCGGCCGAGGTGGCGGTCTGCGAGGCGGGCTTCACCCATGAACTGGACCGTGCCGGGCGGGAGTTGACGCATGTCGTGACGACCGTGCTGCGCGGTCTGCTGCGTGCCGCGCCCGGTTCGGACGCGCTGCCGCTGCTGCGGGACGCGCTGGTCGAGGGCGCGGTCACCGATCCGCGTCGCCAGCACCGGCGTTGCTGGGGCTACCGGCTCGCGCCCTTCCACGGCCCGCCGTCGCCGCTGCACACCGCACAGGCCGTGGTCGCCCTGGACCGTGCGGCCCGGGTGCTGGGCGGCGAGAGCGCCAACGGCCGCGCGGCCCGTGAGGACGGGGTGCGCTGGCTGCTCGCCTGCCCGGACGCCCCGCACGACGCCTGCCTCGATCTGGCCAACCTCCGGGAGGAGGTGCGCAGGCCCCGCACCGACGACCCGTCCCGCCACGAGGTCCTGAACGTACGGCACTTCACGGCCTCCTGGGTCGTCCGCGCCCTGCTCACCCCCGGCGCCCGGGACATCGCGCGCGAGGACGGCCTGGAGGAGGAGTGGCGGGAGCGGCTGAACGGCGCGGTGAGCGCGGTGTGGGCGGGACAGACGGACGGCATATGGACGTGGGTCCGCGACGACGCCAGCGAGCTGCGCCGCCCCATGTGGATGACCTATCAGGGTCTTTCGGCGCTGCGGGCGCATGCCGTATGGGTATACCAACCGAATGGCTGAGACAGGAGAAGCGTGCATGGGTGGTCGGCAGGTCCTGGCGGCACGGAGGCTGCTCGCCGAGGCGCTGGACGGCGAACTGCCCGAGCACGAACGGGTGTTGGCGGCCCGCTCGGTCGTTGCCGAACTGGGTTCCCCCGACCGCCTGTTGGAGCTGACCGCCGAACTCGCCTCCGGTGAGGGCGACCCGGACGGCTGCGCCCGCCTGTCGTACCGCCATGTCCTCGGCTTCGACAAGCTCCTGCTCATCGACGGCGGCCCGCACCACATGCTGCGCGCCCATCTGTGGCATGCGGGACGCGGGGCGATCGGCAAGGAGGACATCCACAACCACCGTTCCCCGCTTGCCTCTTACGTCGTACGGGGGCGGCTGGCGATGGAGCTGTACGCGCCTCGGGAGAGCGGTGACATCGAGGCGGACCGCTACCGGGAGTCCCTGGCGGACGAGTCGGCCGACTGGCTCCTGGAGCCGACGGGTCCGGCCCGGCTGCACCTCACGCAGGTCGCGGAGTACGCGGCCGGCAGCACCTACGCCCTGCCCGCGCACACCCTGCACCGGGCGTGGTGCAACACGGCCGAGCCGACGGTGACGCTCTTCCTGGAGACGGGGAGCGGACGCCGTGAGCACACCGACGTGTTCACGGCGGCGGGACCGCATCCGGGGTCGGTGCCGAAGGTGCCACTCGACGTGGCCGACTATCTGGCCGAACTCGACGCGCTGGCGGAGCTGCTCAGAAGCACGTGAGAGTCAGGTGCTCGTGAGGGCCAGAGGCTCGTGAGGAGTCAGGTGCTCGTGAGGGCCTGTTGGACGATGTCCAGGTTGTACGCGTCGATGTCGACGCTGTGCAGCTCGGCGGGGCTCAGCCAGACGTACCGCTGATCCGGCTTCTGCAGGGTGATGTGCCAGGAGAGGGGCCTGACCAGGAAGTTCTCCTGCCAGTTCTTGATCTCGTGGCCCTGGTACTCACTCACGAACGACGATTCGCCGACCCTCCGGACGACCTCGCCGAGAAGGCCCGTCTCTTCCTTGAGCTCCCGCAGCACACCGTCCTCGGGACTCTCGCCGGGCTCCAGTTTTCCGCAGGGAACGCCCCACACCAGGGGCAGGAACCGCTCGGTCTCGCTGCGGCGCACCAACAGCACACGGCCTTCGTGCATCACGACGGCGGCCGCCAGTCGCTTGTCGCCGGGGATCTCCATGTCCATGGTTCCTCGGTCCCTCGGTTCCTCGCCGGTCGGAGTCCACAGGGTTCTATACCCACGAAAACATCAACGCTACCAGGGTCGCCCAAGGGTGTCCGGCCGTTGGGAGCCGGGCCGTACGAGCGCCTGCACCTCGCCGTACGTCGGTGCGGGCCCCTCGACGGGCCGGCCCGCGCGGATCAGGGCAGCCGTCTCCACCGCCGCGCCCAGGGCCCTGCGATAGAGGAGCGAGCCGAGGCTGATACGGCGTACGCCCAGGTCGGCGAGGGCGGGCACGGTCGGGCCCGTGGGCGAGTAGAGGATGTTGAGGGGAACGTCCAGGGTCTTCAGCAGGGCGGTGATCCGGGCCGGTTCGGAGAGGCCCGGGACGAACACCCCGTCGGCGCCCGCCTGTTGATAGGCGTCGAGACGGCGGCTCGTGTTGTCCATGTCACCGCCGTCGACGCCCGTGTCACGGCCGCCGTCGTCGTCGCCCAGCCAGTGGGTGTCGGTCCGGGCGTTCACGAACAGGCCCGGTACGGCGGACTTCACCGCCGCGATCTTCGCCGCGTGGAGTTCGACGGGTGCCAGGGTGCCGTCGGGGCGGCCGTCCTCCAGGTTGATGCCCACGGCTCCTACGGCGGCCAGTTCGCGGGCCACCCCGGCGACCTCGTCCGGGTCGTCGCTGAAGCCGCCCTCGGTGTCGACCGAGAGGAGGAACGGGCCGTTGCCCAGCGCCAGGGCCAGGTTCAGGGTCGCGTCGCGGGTCGCCGCCGCCCCGTCGGGCAGTCCGGCGGCCGCGGCCACTCCCAGGCTGGTCGTGCCGACCGCTGCGAAGCCCTGGGCGGCCAGGGCCGCCGCCGAGGCGTGGTCCCAGGCGTTGGGGAGCAGCAGCGGGGTGTCGGCGTGGTGGAGTGCGGCGAAGGCGGTCACGTCGTGCCGCCCAGGTCGCCCAGGTCGCCCACGGCGTCGGCGTAGTACGTGGATCCCGTGAGATGGAAGGCGAGTTGGCGGAAGGTCCACCCGTCGCCGGGCGAGTGGTCGAGCTGTTCCTCGGTGAGCGCGGACAACCGGTTCGCCCAGATCCGGGCCAGCCGGCCGAGCCTGCTGCGGGCCTCGTCCAGGTCCTCCTGGGTGAAGGGCGCGAGATCGGCCGGTGTGGTGGTCGCGGAGGCATGCCAGTGGTCGGGCAGCGGGCGCTCGCCGACGAGCCTGGCCTCCAGTTCGGCGAGGTGGTCGACCAGGTGGTCGGCGACCCGACGGACGGCCTTGTGCGGGGTGTAGACACGGTCGTCGACATGGGCGGGCGTCCCGTCCCAGGCGGTCCAGGTCGCGGCCAGGGCGAGGACGTGGTCGACCATGGCGGTGAGGGCTTGGGCAGGGTCGCGGTCGTCGGTGGCCGGGGTGTCGTCCCCTGAGGCCGTGGGCGTGGCGGCGGGTGCTTCGGACGTGGTCATACGGCAACGCTAGGGGCGGAACGCTTCGGCACTCGCCGAACAATTCCGGGCTCCTGCCCGACGGTCCCGGTGGTCCTGCCCGACGGTCCCGGTGGTCCGGCCCGACGGTCCCCGTGGTCCTGCCCGGCGGTCCCAGCGGTCCCGGTAATCCGGGTGATCCGGGTGAGGAAACGCACCAGGTCACCCTCGCCCGCCTCGAACCCTGAGGCGGAGCCATCCCGTCCGTGCAACCCCTGACGGGGCTGAGCCGTCTCAACCACTGCCAGCACCAGTGCGCGCGGCGAACGGGGAGGTCGGTGCGATGGCCGGCAGCGGGAAGCACGGTTTCGTCCGGAGCGTGCGGCGGTTCTTCTGGCTGCCCCGGGACATGCCACGCCGTCCTGCCGCGGCGCTGCCCCTGGTGCAGTCGTGGCTGTTCGCGGTGGCTGTGGGGGCCCTCTTCGCGGTGTTCACCCCGGACGACGACGTCCTGACGCCGTCGATCATGACGGTCGTCCTATGGGTGGCCACGCTCGACGACGTGATCAAGGGTGTACGGCACCGCTGGCCCGCCTTCCTGATCTCGTGGGCCGTCGGCTGGGGTCTCGTCCGGCTCCTGTCCGCGAAGTTGCCGGGTCTCGGCGATTCCCACTGGGAGGAGTTCGCCGTCTTCGCTCCGGCAACGGCGGTGACCGTGGCCGTGTTCGTCGAGATCACCCGGCTGCCCCAGAACCGACGCCTGTGACCCGCGCGCTCAGGCGCCCGGCCGCCCGGTGCCGACCTCGACCGCCCCGTCGTCCAGCCGGGCCCGCACCTCGCGCCCGCCGCTCCAGCGGACGTGGATCTCGTCCGTCCCGTCCACGACGGTCACGGCCACCGACTCATCCAGCGGAACCGGCTCCGGCTCGGCGGTGAGACGGGCGAGCGCGACGAAGACGGTGTCGGCGGTGGCCGTGGCACCGGTCAAGCCGTCGGACGCACTCAACAGGCCGTGGACTGGCTGGAGTTCGGCACGCGCGCCGCTCTCCCCCGCCGCCCATCCCGTGACCCGTACCGCCGTCCCCTCTGGCGCGCCCGACACCCGGAACGCCCGTACCTCCACCGCGCCCTCGGCCAGCACAAGGCTTGTGACGCGGGCGCCGGAGGCCGTCGTGTGCCGGGACGCCACCCAGCCGTCGCCCACGCCGAGCGGCTCGATGCCGCTGCGGCTCGGATCGTCCCCGACGATCACGCTGTTGTCGTACGACGGTGAGGGTGTCGTCACCGTCGAGTACGCGAGGCGCGTGTAGTACGGGTCGTAGCGGACGTCCTCGCTGCCGTGGTTGTGGAGGCGGACCAGACCGTCCGAACTCGTCGACTGGAGAAGCCAGTTGGGCGGGCCGACGGGGTGGGACTCGTCCGCCCGTTCCGCCGGTCGGGGCTCCTCTGTCGCCGTCCACACCTCGTGGTCCGGCGGGAGCAGCAGGCCGAGGAAGCCCTTGCTCGCCCAGTACGGGGAGGCGGGGCCCGAATAGCCTTGCAGGACGGCCGAGTTGGGGCCGTGCCAGCCGAGGGTCAGCAGGCCGTGGTCGTCCACGGCTCCCCGGTCGAGGAAGTACTTGAGCGCGCCGGACGCCAGTCGCCGTGTCTCGCCCGGCGACAGGGGCGTACGGCCGGTGAGCGCGCCGAGCCAGAGGGGGGCGGTCGTCGCGAAGCGGTACGTCAGTGAGCGGCCCTGGTGCATCGGGGCGCCGTCGCCCCCGAACAGGCGGGCGTAGTCGGCGAGATGGGCCGAGAGACGGCCGCCGTAGAGGTCCAGCAGCCGCTCGTCGTCGGCCAGCCAGGCGTGCAGCACCGGGTACAGGTGCATGGCCCAGCCGTTGTAGTAGTCGAAGGCGCGTCCGTCGCCGTCGGTGTACCAGCCGTCGCCGACGTACCACTGCTCGATGCGGTCGAGGCCCCGGTCGATGGCGGCACGGGACAGCGTGGGCTCGTACCCGATCTCTTCGAGGAAGCCGCCGACCGTCACCGGGAACAACTCCCAGTTGCAGGGCCAGGGTTCGGCCGTCAGCGCGTCGCCGAGCCAGGCGGCGGCCCGCTGTCGTACGCCGTCGTCGAGGCGGTCCCAGAGGAGGGGCCGGGTGATGCGGAGGGCGAGGGCGATGGAGGCGGCCTCGACGAGGGGCTGGCTGCGGTCCTGGATGCGGGGCCAGATGCCCGCGGTTCCGGCTGCGAGGCCTTCGGCGTACCGCTCCAGGGCCTTCTCGTCGCGGCGGAAGGCGGCCAGCATCAGCGTACGGGCGTATCCCTCCAGGCCGTCGGAGAGGCGGCCCGACCAGCTCGTGTGGTCGCCGGGCAGGTGGTAGAGGGCGCGGTCCTCGGTCGCGTACGGTTCCACGGCCGCGAGCAGGGAGTCGGCCGCCGCCTCCCAGTGGGCGCGCGTGTACCCGGTGTGCGGGCTGAGGATGCGGTCCTCAGGGACTCCTGCGGGACCTGCGGGGCCTGCGGACATCGGTCGGGCTTCCTGTCTCGCTCGGTGGAACGGGTGGTACCTGGGACGCCCCGGTTCCGGACGGGACGCCCCAGGGGTCCAGCTCACCTCAACAGGCGCTCGGGCACCAGGTGTTGGGCAAGGAGTTCGTCGCGGACGAGTTGCGCGTACGCCGTCGCGCCGTACGCGGAGGTGTGGGTGTTGTCCCTCTTCTCGTTGTAGAGGTAGAGCGCCTTGGAGCCCTCGACACCCAGCGACTCGACCAGTGCCTTCGTCCTGGCCGTGAGGTCGATGAGCGGCACGTCCTGGGCTGCGGCGACCGAGCGGGTGACGGCAGGGTGGTCGACACCGAGGCCGTTCACCAGCAGGGCCGTACCGTTGTTGAGCGTGCCGTCGCTGTTGAACCAGCGGCGGACGATGGGGGTGACCAGAACCGGACGGCCACCCTTGTCCCGTACGCCCGCGACGAGCGTTTCGAGGTTCGCGCGGTACGTCGCCTCGTCGGTCTGCTTGTCGTTGTGGGCGAGCTGGACGAGGACGAGGTCGCCCTTGCGGATCAGCGGCTGGACGGTCGCGAAGAGCCGTGGATCGGCGAGGTAGGTGACCGTACTCTCCCCGGAATCCCCGTAGTTGGCGACCGAGACACCCTTGCGGAGGTACTGCGGGAGTTGCTGGCCCCAGCCGGAGTAGGGGTCGCCCGGCTGGTCGCAGACCGTGGAGTCGCCGACCAGGAAGATCTGCCGGGTGTGCCGGGCGGCGGCCGGAGTGACCCGGATGTCGGCGAGTGCGGGTGCCGAGCCGCCGACGACCAGGTCGAGGCCGGGCGTGCCCTCGGCTCCGGTGGGTTCGCCCTCGGGGGTGCGGACGTTCACGGTGAAGGTGCGGGTGACCGGCTCGCCCGCCCCGGTGAGCGTCTCTGCGAGCAGGGTGCGGCGCGACTCTCCGATGATGCCGGTGCTCGCCGCGGTGTCACCGCCGAGCCGGACACGCACGTCGTACGTGCCCGGCGTGACGTCGAAGTGACATGCCGTCGCGGTGCAGTTCTCCATTCCCAGGCCCGTTCCCGTGCCCATCCCCGTGCCCATCCCTGTGCCGCGGCCGTGTGCCTGGGCCGGGATCACGGACAGGGCCGTGGCGATGGTCAGCGTGGCCAGCAGGGTGATCGTCGTGCGTCTCAACGCGACTCCTCAATTCCCCTCAAGGCCCTCAAGTCCCTCGGGTCCACTGCTGGTTGGTCGCGCCGTTGCACGTGTACGTGATGATCGCGGCGGAGTCGGCGGTGGAAGCGCCGTTCACGTCCAGGCACTCGCCGCTCGCGCGGGACGTGATGGTCACGTAGGAACCGCTGGTGGTGAGCGACCACTGCTGGTTGGTCGCGGTGGAGCTGCAGTTCTCCTGGGTGACGGTGTTGGCGTTCTCCTGCACGCACAGGGAGCTGTTGCGCACGTTCAGCTGGTAGTAGCCGCTGCCCAGGGACTTGAACCAGTACTTCTGGTTGTTGCCGCCGTTGCAGGTGTACTGCTTGATCTGGGCACCCGCCCACAGCGACTGACTGGTCACGTCGGCGCACTTGGCGGAGTTGCGGGCGATCAGCGTGTTGTAGGTGGCGCTCGTGCCGGTGACCGTCCCGGCGGTCGTGTCGACGGTGACCTCCGGTGACCAGGACATGGACATCGTGGTCGAGCTCGGGAACGTCAACGGCAGCCACACATAACGGGAGTCGTTGACCGTGCCGCCGAACGCGTTGCCCCAGCGGTCGCCCATGTAGAGGTACGAGGTGCCCGAACTCCCCTGTATGGGAAGGACGTACGCGGTCTGCGAGCCGTAGGTCGTCGAGTCGCCGACGTTGGTCATGGCCGTCCACGGGCCCGCGATCGAGGTCGCCGTGGCGTACTGCTGCTGGTTGGGGTTCCAGCCCGTCGCGCCCGAAGTGAGCATGAAGTAGACGCCGTTGCGCTTGAAGAGCGCCGGGGCCTCGCGGTGGCCGCCGTGCCAGGGGTCCGCGACCAGGCTCGCGATGCCCGTGTAGTCGGCGGTCAGTCGGTAGATCTGGAGGTCGTAGTTCTCGCGGGCCGCCGAGATCATGTATCCGGCGCCGTCGGTGTCCACGAACACCGTGATGTCACGGGACATGTGCGTGCCGAGCGGCCGGAAGCTGCCCTGCCAGGAGTAGTTGCCGTCGACCGTGTCCGACACGGCGACCGCCGCGCGGGCCTCGCCGTAGTCGACGCCGTTCTCCTTGTGCATCCACATCACGAACTTGCCGGTGGACGCGTTGTACATGACCTTCGGCCGCTCGATGTTCGCGGTCGCCAGCTCCGGGTCGCTCGCCTCGGTGAGGACGTGGTTGCGGAACTCCCAGTTCTTCAGGTCCGTCGAGCGGTAGGCGTCCACGTACCTGAAGGTGTTGTCGGTGTTCCGGTTCTCGCCGAACCAGTAGTAGTACGAGCCGACCTTGATGACCCCGCCGCCGTGTGCGTGCAGGGCGTTGCCGCCGGTGTCCGTGAACTGGGTGCCGTTGGTGACGGTCTGGGGCGCCGCCTGGGCCGGACCGGCCGTGGCGAGGGCGCCGGCCAGCGCGAGACAGAGGGCGAGGAGTACCGCGTACGCACGTCTCATCTCAGACACTCTCCTTCGAGGTGTCGGCCACGGGGATGCCGAAGTCGGGGGTACCGTCGGGCTTCCAGCCGAGCCGTTGAATGCGGGTGTGCCGGTTGGGGTCGTTCAGCGGGTCGCCGACGATGTCCTTGTACTGGCGGGCGTGGTAGACGAGGACGTCGGTGCGGCCGTCCTCGGCGACGGTGAAGCTGTTGTGGCCTGGGCCGTACTGCTTGGTGGTGTCGTTGCTGGTGAAGACCGGTGTGGGCGACTTGGACCAGTTGGCCGGGTCCATGAGGTCGCTGTGGGCGTCGGCGGTCAGCAGGCCCATGCAGTAGTTGAAGTCGGTGGCGCTCGCCGAGTACGACATGAAGACACGGCCGTTGCGCTTGATGACCGACGGGCCCTCGTTGACCTTGTAGCCGATCACCTCCCACGGCAACTCCGGTGTGGTGAGCCGGACCTGAGGTCCCGTCAGGGTCAGCGGATCGGCCATCTCGGACAGCCAGACGGCGGTGTTGTTGTCCATGCCGGGCTCGTGCTGGGCCCAGGCGAGATAGCGGGTGCCCCGGTGGGTGAAGGTGGTGGCGTCGAGGGAGAAGGTCTCCCAAGCGGTCTTCAACTGGCCCTTCTCGACCCACTCCCCGCGGAAGGGATCGCGGCTCGCGTTCTCCAGCACCCAGATGCGGATGGCCCAGATGTCGTTCGCGGGCGCGGCGGCGAAGTAGACGTACCACTTGCCGTCGATGTGGTGGATCTCCGGCGCCCAGATGTGCGCGCCCATGTCACCGCTCGCGTGCTTCGTCCAGATCACGGACTCGGCGGCCCCGGTCAGCCCGCGCAGGGTCCGGGAGCGGCGCAGGATGATCCGGTCGTACTCGGGGGCCGTGGCCGTGAAGTAGTAGTGGCCGTCCCGGTGTCGGTGGATGTGCGGGTCGGCGCGGTTGCGGACGAGCGGGTTGGCGTACCGGCCGCCTGGTCCGGCCCCGTCGGCGGCGGCCTCGGCGACCCCGGGTACGGCCGTGAGAGCGCCCGCGGCCAGGGCGCCCTTCAGGAGGAGTCTGCGGCTGGGGACTTCGGACGGGTCGACGTCATTGCGGCTCATGCGTGTGCCCCTCCACGCTCATGTTCACAATTTCGAACAACATCTGACATTAAGAAACGCCGAAACCGTAAGGGCGCGTTCCGGGGAGGTCAACGGATCGGGAGCGATCCGGGGAGCGAAATTTTTGCGACCGAAGTTTCTGTTATCGGCCCCGGGCCACGCCCGTCTCCACGGACGTGAACAAGAACATCCGCGTACCGGCGGCAGGGATTGGCGTACGGGCGACAGGGATTCGTCGACGGGCAGCAGGTATCCGCGTACGGGCGGCGGGAGTCGGCGGGGCGCTCGCCTTCGTCGTCGCGACAGGAGTCGTGGCAGGAGTCGTGGCAGGAGTCGTGGCAGGAGTCGTGGCAGCACCGGCCGCGGTTGCGGCGCCCGCCGGGGCGAAGGACGTCACGGCGGCGGTGCTCGCCGACCGGGACGTGACGCTGAGCGGCGACACCGTGGTGACCGTACCGGCCGGGGAGACCACGTACGACGGGGTGTTCCGGGGCGAGGGCACGCTCACCGTGCGCGGCTCCGGCACCCTGGTCCTCACCAAGGACAGCGACTTCACGCTGCCCAAGTCCAGGCAGCGGCAGCGCGTCGCCACCCAGGGCGGCAACCACCCGTACACCACCGTGAGCAACCCGGACCCGCCCGCGATCACCGTCGAGCGCGGGGCGACCCTCCAGTACGGAACGGGCGGCGGCGCGGGTCTGATCGGGCACTTCCCGTACAACACCCCGGGCTACCAGTTGAACCAGCTCAACATCAAGGTCGACGGGACACTGCGGCTCTCGCTCGTACGGACCTTCAACCTCGGCACGATCAGCGGTTCGGGGCTGGTCAGCCAGCCGCGGTTCATGTGGGGCAAGCTCGACATCGCGGGCACGCACCCGTTCACCGGAGTGATCGACAACGGCACGGCGATGGACGCGGGCAAGTCCGAGTACCCCGTGTCCCTGCCGAACGCCCGCGCCATCCTCAACCAGGGCACCTGGACCGTCGACACCCCGCTCGGCCAGACGGTCACCCTGCGGCAGAACTTCTACCAGCGGGAGTACGGCAGCGACATCAACGTCCAGTCCCGGCCCGGCAGCAAGGTCGTACTCACCGGCCAGTACAGCTGGTCGGACCAGGGCGGCGACACCAACCCCACGCTCAGCGACCCGGCGCTCAACTGGCGGCCCGCGACGAAGAACGTCAACAAGCGCGGCACCAACATCAAGGGGGCCAACGTCCAGTGGGGCGACGGGACCACCAGCAGGATCTTCATGCCGGGGACGGCCGAGACGGTCTACATCAACCTGCTTGCCGCCAGATCCCGTTCGCTGCTCACCTTCGACTACAACGGGCCCGTGACGCTCGGCGCGCCCATAGGCGGCGGCCGGTTCCACGACACGCTGTCCGCGCCCGGTGCCGGGGACGTGGTCGTCAAGGGGACCAGGGGCAACGACGTCACCTTCGCCGCCGTCCAGTACTACAACGGCTCAACGACCGTCCAGAGGGGCGCGGTCCTGCGGCTGGGCAGCGGAAAGGCGGGAGGCGACGGCGGGCTGTACACCAAGGGCGACCTCTACAAGGTGGTCAACGACGGCTCGTTGGTGCTGCGCAACACCTCCAAGCCGCTGGTCCTGTCCCGGATCAGCGGCAGCGGCTCGCTCACGCAGTCGGGTGCGGCGACGACCACGCTGACGGGCACGGCGGTGGCGTACACCGGGACGACGACCGTCACCAAGGGCACGCTCGCGCTCGACGGGACGGGCCTGGCCCGCAGCAGGGCGATCCGCCTGACGACCTCCGGCGCGCGGCTCGACGTCCGCAAGGCGCCCGGCGCGGCGCTGGATCTGTCCACCTCCCTGTCCGGCAGGGGCACGGTCGTCGGCTCGGTGACCAGTACGGGCAAGGTCTCGGGCGGGATGACGGTGACCGGGGACTACACGCAGCGCTCGGGCGGTCAACTCGTCGTAGGCGGTGAGGCGTTGAAGGTCGGCGGCAAGGTGACGCTGGCGGGGAAGCTGGATGCCAAGTCGGTCACTTCCTCGAAGACGGTCACGCTCATCGACCACGCAGGCAAGGCGAAGACGACCGGTACGTTCACCGGGCTGAAGGACGGTGCCACGGTGGCGGTGGGGAAGACCAAGTACCGGATCAGCTACCGGGGCGGCGACGGCAACGACGTCGTCCTGACCACCGCCACCACCGCGAGCCCGTCGGCGACCGCCCGCGCAGCCGCCGGGTCGGCCGACCCAAGGGTCACCCGTACGGAGAACGCAGCCAACAAGGGCTCCCTATCGCGTACTTGGTGGCCGATCGCTGCCGCGCTGACCCTGCTGGTGCTGCTCGTGATCCCGGTGACCAGGCGTCGGCGGGGACGGCGGAGGGGCGGACGGCACGCGTCCGCAGGGTAACGGGCCACTCGGCAGCAGGAAAAACCCCGCGCGCACTCCCCCACCCCGTTGCTACCGTCCCCCTCATGAAGCGCGCCCATATGACGACGACGCCGGAGAGTGTCCCGGCGCGCTGACTCATGAGCCAGTCCGAAGCCCCGGGGCGAGTGCCCCGGGGCTTCGGCGTACCACCCGGTCACTCGCCCGGACATCTTCCCGTCCACGAGGAGACCGCAACCATGAACGACAACCACACCGGCAACCACGCCGGCAATCACAGCGGCAGCAGCCACGGCCAGGATCACGGCGACCGTCACGACCATCGCAGGCTCGGCCGTGAGCTGGACCTGTTCGACACCGATCCGCTGATCGGCGCGGGGCTGCCGTACTGGCTGCCCGACGGCGCGACCGTACGGCACACCCTGGAGGAGTACATCCGCGGCGAGGAACGGCGGGCCGGCTACCGGCACGTGTACTCGCCGGTGCTCGGCAAGCGGGAGCTGTACGAGATCTCGGGGCACTGGTCGCACTACAGCGAGGACATGTTCCCGCCGATGCAACTGGGCTCGGAGCAGGTCGTGCTGCGCCCGAGCCTGTGTCCCCACCACGCGGTGATCTACCGTTCCCGCTCCCACAGCTACCGCGAACTCCCGCTCAGAATGGCGGAGTTGGGCGGCATGTACCGCTCCGAGCTGTCCGGCGTACTCGGCGGTCTCACCCGCGTACGGGCGATCCAGCTCAACGACGCGCACATCTTCTGCACCCTGGACCAGGTGGCCGACGAGGCGGGGGCGGCGCTGGAGATGATCCGTCGGGCGTACGAGGCGCTCGGGATCAAGCCTGTCCGGTACCGGCTGTCCCTGCCGGGCCCCGGCGGCAAATACGTCGCCGCGCCCGAGCTGTGGCGGCGGTCCACCGCGCTGCTGACCGAGGTCCTGGACCGCTCGGGGCTGCCGTACGAGGCGGCCGAGGGCGAGGCCGCGTTCTACGGTCCGAAGATCGACGTCCAGGTCGCCGACGGCGCGGGCCGTGAGTCCACCCTGTCCACCGTGCAGGTCGACTTCCACCAGCCCGAGCGGTTCGGCCTGCACTACATCGGCGCGGACGGCGGCAGGCACCGGCCGGTCATGGTCCACCGCAGCATCATCGGCAGCGTGGAGCGTGCCGTGGCGCACCTCGTCGAGCAGCACGGCGGTGCCTTCCCGCCCTGGCTCGCCCCGACCCAGCTGGTGATCCTGCCGATCTCGGACGCGGAACTCCCGAACGCCGTCTCCCTCGCCCGCCGCTGCACCGAACGGGGTCTGCGGGCCGAGATCGCCGGCCCGGAGAGCGGCAGCCTGGGCGCCCGCGTCCGGGCGTCCCGTCTGGTTCCGTACCAGGCGGTGATCGGCGCGAAGGAGGCCGTGGACGACCGGGTGGCACTGCGGCTGCGTGACGGCCGCCGCCTCGGACCGCTACCGGCCGAGGAGGTCGTCGACCGGGTCGCGTCACTGACCGGGGCGCACAGCACCGAGCTGTGGGACGGCCCGGCCTGAGCGCGGCCCGTAGTCCGTAGCAGGTCAGCTCGCGCCAGAGACCGCGGCGGGCAGTTCCACCGTGATGTGGAGCCCGCCGTCGGAGCGCGGGGTGAGGGTGAGTGTTCCGTCGTGTGCCTGAGTGATCGTCTTGACGATCGCCAGGCCGAGGCCGACGCCTGCGTGGTCGGTGTGTACGCGTTCGGTGCCGCGCTGGAATCGTTCGGTGAGTGTCGA
Source organism: Streptomyces sp. NPDC058697 (assembly GCF_042715345.1). Taxonomy (NCBI): domain Bacteria; kingdom Bacillati; phylum Actinomycetota; class Actinomycetes; order Kitasatosporales; family Streptomycetaceae; genus Streptomyces; species Streptomyces sp. NPDC058697. The sequence continues at coordinate 548,424 of NZ_JBHXSU010000003.1, read as the reverse complement.
GGCCCGTTGGGGGGTGAGCTTCTCGCCGGTGTTCTCGACCGTGAGCACCACGGCGTCGGGGCGCACGCCGGTGTCGACCCGCACGGTGCCGTGTTCGGGGAGGTTGTGGACGATCGCGTTGTGCACGAGGTTCGTGGTCAGCTGCAGCAGGAGCGCGTGCGATCCGAGGGCGGGCGCGATCTCGCCGGAGGTCTCGACGGTGACGCCACGCTTCTCGGCGAGGGGCAGGAGCGTCTCGGTGGCTTCCTCCGCCAGGAGGGACAGGTCGACGTGTTCCCGGTTGAAGGACCGCTGGTCGGCGTGGCTGAGCAGGAGCAGTGCCTCGGTGAGGTCGATCGCCCGGGTGTTGACGGCGTGGAGGCGGTCGATGACTTCACCGGCGTCCCGGTACGGATCGGCGCGGGCCACGTCGAGAAGCGCCTTCGAGACCGCCAGCGGGGTGCGCAGCTCGTGAGAGGCGTTGGCCGCGAATCTCTGCTGTTCGGCGACGTGGGCTTCGAGCCGGGCGAGCATCGCGTCGAAGGCGTCGGCGAGTTCACGGAACTCGTCCTTGCGGCCCGGCAGCCGGATCCGGTGGGAGAGCGATCCGTTCGTGGCGGTGCGTGTCGCGTCCGTGATGCGGGTCAGCGGGGCGAGCATGCGGCCGGCCAGGATCCACCCTCCCACGAGGCCGAACACCAGCAGGAACACCAGTACCGCGGCCGCTCTCGGAGCGAAGACGTCCAGGAGGGCTGACCGGATGGGGAAAACACCACCGGTGGGCCGGTCATCGGGGTTGATGAGCATCGCTCGGTCGGGGACATAGCGCAGGAGGAACACCCACACCGCCGTGAGAAGCAGGGCGCCGGCAACCATGAGGAATCCGGCGTAGCTGAGGGTGAGTTTGAGGCGGACGCTCATGCCGGGCCGCCTATCCACGGTCTCCTCCCCCGTGTCCGGCCCCATGTCCGGCCCCATTTTCGGTCTCGTGTCCTGCCCTGTGTCCGGCCTCCGGTTGTGTGTCGATGCGGTAGCCGACGCCCGGCACGGTGGCGATGATCCAGGGTTCGCCGAGACGCTTGCGCAGGGCCGAGACGGTGATGCGCACGGCGTTGGTGAACGGGTCGGCGTTCTCGTCCCACGCGCGTTCCAGGAGCTCTTCGGCGCTGACGGCACCGCCTTCGGCGGCGACCAGGACTTCGAGCACGGCGAACTGCTTCCGGGTGAGCGCGACATAGCGGTCGTCGCGGTAGACCTCTCTGCGGAACGGGTCGAGGCGCAGACCCGCGATCTCCCGCACGGGCGGCCTGTTGTGGGCGCGTCTGCGGTCGAGTGCCCTGAGCCTGAGCGCGAGTTCCCGGAGTTCGAAAGGTTTCGTGAGGTAGTCGTCAGCGCCGAGTTCGAAGCCGGAGGCCTTGTCGTCGAGCCGGTCGGCGGCGGTGAGCATGAGGATCGGCATGCCGCTGCCTGAGGCGACGATGCGTTTGGCGATCTCGTCGCCGGAGGGGCCCGGGATGTCGCGGTCGAGGACGGCGATGTCGTACGTGTTGATGCTCAGCAGTTCCAGAGCGGTGTCGCCGTCGCCCGCGAGGTCGGCCGCGATCGCTTCCAGGCGCAGACCGTCGCGGATGGCTTCCGCCAGAAAGGGCTCGTCCTCGACGATCAGCACACGCATACGCTCGATGCTACGAGCCGAGGCATATCGCCGACATATCGAAAACCGCATACGTGCCCGCAACGCCACGCCGCCTTGACTGGGGGCATGTCCCGCAGCGAAAGCGAACCAGCACGAGCAGGATCCGGCCGTGGCCGACCTCGACCCGGTCGACCGGGAGCCGCCACGCGATGACGACCACCCCACAGCAGGACACTCAGGAAACCGTGGCCGCCGACGCGAGGGACTCGGCGGAGGCCGAGGAGGGCGGCGCCGGCCGCCGGGGTGGCGGCGCCGGTGCCTGGCGCGCGGGCATCCGCCGGGCGGTACGCGCCCTCTCCCGGCCGGAGCCCTGGAAGCGCGGCCCGGTGCTCGCGGCGCTGGCGCTGTTCCTCGGCCTGCTCATGCTGCTGCACGCGCGGATCCCGGACGGGTTGAAGAACGTCGGCAGCCTGGTGGAGACCTTCCTGCCGTGGTTCGGCCTGTTCGTCCCGGTGCTGCTGGCCGGGGCGCTGTGCCGCCGCTCCGCCTCGGCGGTGGTCGCGCTGCTGCTGCCGGTCACGGTGTGGCTGAACCTCTTCGGCGGCGTGCTCAACGACAAGTCCCACCCGGGCGGCGACCTCACCGTGGTCAGCCACAACGTGGGCGCCGGCAACCCCGACCCGGCCGGCACCGCCCGCGACCTGGCCGCCTCCGGGGCCGACGTGCTGGCTCTGGAGGAGCTGACCACGCAGGCCCGGGGCGCGTACGAGAAGGAGCTGGCGAAGACGTACCCGTACCACACGGTGAAGGGCACGGTCGGGCTGTGGAGCAGGCTGCCGCTGTCGGACACCCGGACGGTCGACGTCGCGATGCTGGGCATGGCCGGACCGCTGGCGAGGAACCTGACGGCCGAGGAGAAGGCGGCGACGCCCCGGGCGCTGCGCACCACGGTGGCCACGGACCACGGACCGCTGGCGGTGTACGTCGCCCACCTGGGCTCCGTACGCGTCAACCCCAGGGCGGGCCTGTCGACGAGCCAGCGGGACGACGGTGCGCGGAAACTCGGCGAGGCCGTCGCGGCCGAGAACAACGAGCGGGTGATCCTGCTCGGCGACCTGAACGGCACCACGGAAGACCGCGCGTTCACCGGCCTCACCTCACAGCTCCGCTCGGCCCAGGAAACGGCCGGCGACGGCTTCGGCTTCAGCTGGCCGGCGGGGTTCCCGGTCGTACGGATCGACCAGATCCTGGTCCGCGGCGTGGACCCGCGGAGCTCATGGGTACTGCCGTCCACCGGCAGCGACCATCTGCCGGTGGCGGCCGCGATCAGCTGGTGAACACCCGTGCGGCAGGATGGCACCCATGATGCGTGCCGTGCGTGACCTGGGTGCCCTGCGTGTCCTGCCGTTGCTGCTCCTGCCCGTGTTGCTCGTTTCCTGCGGTACAGAGGAGGCGGGGGCCGGGGCGGACACGGGCACAGGCACGGGCAGTTCGGCCTCCCCCGCCGATCCCGTCGATCCCGCCGAACTCGCCGCGCGTGCCCGGGCCTTGGGGGTCGCGCCGGAGCTCGTCTATGTCACCGAGGCCCCGGGGTTCGCCGTGGCCCAGCAGTCGGTGGGGGTGTTCGGGGGCGACGGGTTCCACACCGCGTACTTCTCCCAGAAGACCCACACCCAGTTCGAACTCTTCGTGGACCGGGGCACGTTGACCACCGAGAACTGCGCGGAGACGCAGGTGGGGCAGGGGTCTGGCGGGTCGGTCGCCTGTGAGCGCGACGGGGAGGCCTGGTACCGGAAGGGTGGTGGCCGGCATGAGTACGCCGTGCCGCGCGACGGTCATGTGATCCGGGTCGTAGGTGACGCCGAACGGCTGGACCGCGCCGTCCTGCGCGAGGCCGCGAAGGCGGCACACCATCCGGACGCCGCCGAACTGACCGCCCTCCTGCCGCCGGCGCCCGAAGGCGCCGCCGCCACCGAGCCGGTCGAGCGCGGGGACCTGCCCCCGGTCGGCGACGGTGCGCCCAACAACGAGGTGGGCGCGTCGGGTTGAGCGACCGGCCCAACATCAAGATAGGCGAGCCGGGTTGAGCAAGCGGCCCGCCGGACCGAAAATTTCGGAGTCCTGCCTGCGCCTCCGGCCCTCCGGCCCGCGCGACAGCGCGCCCTAGAGTCGGATCCCATGGCAGCCCAGCGCCCAGAACCCCGCATCCTCGTCCACAGCCGCACCACGGACTACCGCCACGAGTCGATACCCGACGGCATCGCCGCCGTACGGTCGCTCGGGGCCGCGCACGGCTTCACCGTCCACGCGACTGAGGCCCCCGACTTCTTCGACGCCCCCGTCGGCCCGTACGCGGCCGTCGTCTTCCTCTCCACCAGCGGCGACATCCTGACTCCGGCCGGCCGGGAGCATCTCGCCGCGTACGTCGAGGCGGGCGGCGGCTTCGTCGGGGTGCACGCGGCGGCCTGTACGGAGTACGACTGGCCCTACTACGGCGAGTTGCTCGGGGCCAGGTTCGCACGGCACCCGGACCACCAGCCGGGCAAGGCGGTGGTGGAGGACCGGGACCACCCCGCCACCCGGCATCTGCCCGCTGTCTGGGAGTTCACCGACGAGTGGTACGACTTCCGCACGAACCCGCGCGACGCGGTGCGCGTGCTCGTCTCCGCCGACGAGTCCTCGTACGACGGAGGCGGCATGGGGGACGACCATCCGCTTGTGTGGTGCCGCGAACAGGGCGCGGGCCGGGTCTTCTACACCGCCCTCGGCCACGCCTCGGAGGCCTACGAGGATCCGGACTTCCGGCAGCACCTGCTCGGCGGAATCGGCTGGGCGGGGCGGATCCGCACCCCGTGAGGAGCGGACGGTCCCACCGTGGTCACCCCCGCCGCACACCTCCCGGCCTCCGAAGCCGCCGCACGACCGACAACGGCACCGCACCCGGCTTCGATGTCTTCTGAGTCTTCTGATCGGCAGGGTCAGCAGGATCACCCGCGGCCTCCGAGGCGACGAACTCCGCTTCCCACAGGGCGAGTTCGCGATCCCGGGGCCCGTGCACCACCGAGGGCTCCCCCGCGCCGAAGACCCGTACCGGATGCGTGGCGTCCCACACCGGCCACCCGGGATCCCCCTCGACGGCGAACCGTACCCACGCCGAGTGCATCTCGTCGGCGAGGGCCTGCGGTGCCCCGGGCCCGGCGAGCTTCGCGGACTCGGGCACGTCGGCCGTGTCGAAGACGAAGCCGAGCTCCAGGGCATGGCAGGCACCGAGGCCGGGGACGTTGGAGGGCCAGGCGAACTCGTAGACGTACGAGGGTGCCGGGTGGGCGTCCGCCAGGCGGTGCAGCGGTACGCGGAGCAGATGGTCGGTGACCAGCTGGCCGACCAGGTCGGCGGTGCTCGCGTCGGGATGGGCGAGCCGGTAGCCGCGCGGGACCTCGGGGCCGCAGCGGCAGCGGGCCATCGCGCCTGCCAGGGCGACCGGGCCCAGCCGGTCGATGCGTTCCAGGAGGCCGGTGGGCGCGAGCCACAGCCGGTACTCCTCGCTGGTCCAGCCCAGCAGCAGGTCGACGTCCCGGGCCGCGTCGCCGTCGAGGAGCGCCTCCAGCGGGTCGCGCGGCACGAGGTCTCCGTCGACGACGATGCCGAACGCGGGGCCCCCGAGGACCGGGCTGGCACGGCGGCCGGCCTCGGCCTGTGCCTCGGCCAGGGCGGCCCGGTCGACGGCGGCGAACGCCTCGGCGGTCGCGGGGATCTTCAGCCGGGTGGCCATACGCCGCACCAGGCGCCGTACCTTGTCCCGTTCCGTCACCTCGGGCGGGCCGCTCTGCAGCGCGGCCCGCCGGAACAGGCCCCGGGCGCGCGGGCTCGCCAGCAGCGCGCCGATGCTGATCGCGCCTGCGGACTCGCCGAAGACGGTCACCCGATCCGGATCGCCGCCGAACTCCGCGATCGCGTCCCGCACCCACTCCAGCGCGGCGAGCTGGTCGCGCAGGCCCGGGTTGGCGGGGGCGTCCGGGAAGAGGCCGTAACCCTCCACGCCCAGGCGGTAGTTGAGGGAGACGAACACCAGGCCGTCGCGGGCGAAGGCCCGGCCGTCGTACACCGGTACCGCCGACGAGCCGCGGGTCAGCGCCCCGCCGTGGATCCACACCATGACGGGCAGGCGGGCGCCCGGGCCCGGCTCGGGCGTCCACACGTTCAGGTTGAGGATGTCGTCGCCCGGCACGACCGGGTCGGCGAGCAGCTTCGCGAAGGCCTCGGAGTACGGCGGCTTGGGCGGCGTCGGCCCGAAGGCGCCCGCGTCGCGCACGCCGTCCCACGGCTCGGGCGGGACGGGCGGCCGGAAGCGGCGGGGGCCGAAGGGAGGGGCGGCGTAGGGGATGCCGCGGAACACGGCGAGGCCGTTCTCGTAACGGCCTCGGACGGCACCGTAGGGGGTGCCCACCACGGGACCCTCGGTCATTCGACCATCTCCTCACCTGAGCGGGAACCACAGGGTCTGCCCCCTCGGCGCATCACGCAACCCGTGTGTCACGCGGCCCGAGGGCGACCCCAGGGAGGCCCCAGACACTCCCGGGAAGGGCGAAGTCCGCCGCGCGGCAGCCCGTCCGGCGGCCGTCCGGCGGCCCGCCTAGTGGTCCATCCAGCAGGGCGGGCGGCACGGCGGGCAGCACGGCCCGGCCGCCCAGGACCTGCGTGTTCGACATTTCGAAAGTTTCGGCTCCGCGAAATTCCGTTGAATACCGGCCCTTCCACGGTGTGTCACAGCGGCCTTACTGTAGGAAGCGCTTTCTACCCGAAACTTTCGACGGCCCTCGGGACGGGGCCTGGAGAGGTGGGCTTCCATGGTGCGTACCGGAAGCGTGGCCGGGCCGACCCTCGCGGTCGTCGCACGCGAGGCGGGCGTTTCCGTGCCGACGGCCTCCAAGGTCGTCAACGGCCGTGAGGACGTGGCGCCGGAGACCCGCCGCCGGGTGACGGAGGCACTCGACAGACTCGGCTATGTCCGCAGACCCCGATTCGACGCGGTGAAGTCGCCCGGTCTGGTCGACCTCGTCGTCCACTCGCTGGAGAACTCCTGGTCGGGCTCGATCCTGCACGGCGTGGAGGAGGCGGCGCACGACGCCGGCCTGGAGGTGGTGGTCTCGGCGGGCCTGACCCGGACCCGGGGCGGCCGTCCGGAGCGCGGCTGGCTGGACAAGCTGTCCACGCGCGGCTCCTCCGGTGTGCTGTTCAACCTCTCCGAGCTGACCGCGTCCCAGTACGCCTGGCTGGACCAGCACCGCATCCCGTTCGTACTGATCGACCCGGTGCTGGAACCGCCGCCCGGGGTCGTCTCGGTGGGCGCGGCCAACTGGCACGGCGGGGTGACCGCCACCGAGCATCTGCTCTCCCTCGGCCACGACCGCGTGGCCGTCATCGCCGGCTACCGCCGCAAGATGTGCAGCACCGCGCGCGTCGCCGGCTACCGCTCGGCACTCGCGGCGGCCGGACTGCGCCACCGCCCCGAATACCTGCGCTACGGCAACTTCGACGAGAGCGCCGCGCACCGGCGGATGCTGGAGCTCCTCGATCTGCCGGAACCGCCCACGGCCGTCTTCGTCTGCTCGGACCGCATGGCCCTCGGCGCGTACCGGGCGCTGGCCGAGCGAGGGCTCTCCGTCCCGGGCGACGTCAGCGTGGTGGGCTTCGACGATCTGCCCGAGGCCCACTGGGCCTCGCCTGCCCTGACGACCGTCCGCCAGCCGCTCGCCGAGATGGCCGCGACGGCACTGCGTCTGCTGGTGCGGATGATGGCGGGCGAGCAGCCTGAGGGGACACGTACGGAGTTGTCCACACGGCTGGTGGTACGGGCGAGCACGGCACCCCGCCGGCCCGCCCCGCCCTCACGGGGAGTCGAACGAGCCGAGCGGGTCGCGCAGGTTGGGCGAATCGAGTGAGCCGGGCGAGGAGGGTGAGCCGGGAGAGCCGGGTACGGCGGGAGAGCCGGGTACGGCGGGAAAGCTGAGTCAGCCGGGTGAGGCAAGTGCTTCCGCGATGGCGGTGATCGCCGTCGGCCCGACCCGGCAGCATCCGCCGATCAGCCGGGCCCCGGCCCGCTCCCAGCCGCCGACCTGTTCGGGGGTGAAGGTGGAGCGGCCGGTCCAGGCGCGTGCCTCGGCGTCCCAGGTCTCGCCGCTGTTCGGGTAGACCACGACCGGCTTGCCGGTGACGCGTGCGGCGGCCTCCACCGCGGCGGCCACGTCGTCGGGGGCGCAGCAGTTGACGCCGACCGCGATCACCTCGTCGGCGTCGGCGGCGAGCGCGAAGGCCTCCTCCAGCGGCTGCCCGGCCCGGGTCCGGCCCCCGGCGACGCTGTACGACAGCCACGCCGGTACGCCGAGCCCGCGCACCGCCCGCAGCAGCGCCCGTGCCTCGTCGGCGTCGGGCACGGTTTCGAGGGCCAGGACGTCGGGCGCCGCCCCGGCCAGCACCTCCAGCCGGGGCCGGTGGAACCGTTCGAGCTCGGCGACGCTCAGCCCGTACCTGCCCCGGTACTCCGAACCGTCCGCGAGCATCGCCCCGTACGGGCCCACCGACGCCGCCACCCACAACGGCCCGCGCACGCCCTTCGCCCCGGCCTGCCGGGCCGCCTCGCGGGCGAGTTCGACACTGAGCCCGAGCAGCCCGGCCGCGTGCTCGCGGGAGATGCCTCGCCGGGCGAAGCCCTCGAAGGTCGCCTGGTAGCTGGAAGTGATCGCCACGTTCGCGCCCGCCTCGAAGTACGCGAGATGCGCCTCGGTGATCGCCTCGGGCCGCTCGGCGAGCAGCCGCGCCGACCACAGCTCGTCACTCAGGTCGTGCCCGGCCGATGCGAGCTGGTTGGACATACCGCCGTCGAGGACGACGGTGCCGGTGGCGAGCGCCTCGGCGAGGGTGCGCGGGGAGGCCGGTGAGAAGTCGGGGGTGGTGTCGCTGTCGGTGTCGCGGGTCATGTCACGACGCTAGCGGTAGGCCGAGGTCACCAGGGGATGACGCCGTCGTCCTCGAAGAACGAACCGGTCGGGCCGCCGTCGGGCAGCGTGGCGAGCCGGATCGCCGTGGCCGCGCCCTGCTCGGGAGTGCGGGGTCCCTGGAAGCCGGTGAAGTCGGTCGCGACCAGGCCCGGGCAGGCGGCGTTGATCAGGATGTCCGTATCGGCGAACTGCCGGGCGTACTGCACGGTGACGGCGTTGAGGAACGACTTCGACGGCGAGTAGGCCGCCATGACGGGGCCTATCTCGATGTCCGGGTCCGCCTGCCGGGTCAGGGAGGCGACGGAACTGGAGACGTTGACGATCCGTGGCGAGGTCGAGCGCCGCAGCAGGGGCAGCATCGCGTTGGTCACCCGGATGACACCGATGACGTTGGTCTCCACGACCGTGCGGACCAGGTCGAGGTCGAGCGCGGTCGGGTCCTGCGCCCACCCCGGGCCCATCTCCCCCGAGATACCGGCGTTGTTGACCAGGACGTCCAGGCGCCCGGCCTGCAGTTCGACCAGTGCGGCGGCATCGGTGACGCTCCGGTCGGCGGTCACGTCCAGCGGAACCCCGAACGCGTCCACCCCGGCGGCGCGCAGCTTCTCGACAGCGGTCTCGCGCCGCGTCTCGTCGCGGGCTCCCACACCCACGCGGTACCCGAGGACCCCCAGCCCGGCCGCGATCTCGTATCCGATTCCCTTGTTCGCGCCGGTCACCAGCGCGATCTTCGTTTCGCTCATGCCGTTGATGCTCGCTCGCGGACGGGCGGCGCATCCAACACCGATACGGTGGCCTGTGATACCCGGCAGGTATCACTGACGTACGCTGCGGCCATGGACACCTTGGAGACCCGCGAGATGAGGTACTTCGTCGCCGTCGCCGAGGAACTGCACTTCGGCCGCGCCGCCGAGCGCCTCGGCATGGCCCAGCCGCCGCTGTCCCGGGCGATCCAGCAACTCGAACGGCGCCTCGGCGTACGTCTGTTGGACCGCGACCGCCGCGGTGTCTCCCTGACCGACGCCGGAGAGGTACTGCTGCACGAGAGTCGCGCGGTCCTCGACGCGACCGCGGCCGCCGCACGCCGCACGCGTCGCGCCGGTGGCGCCGACAGACCGGACGGCGCCCGGAGTCGCCTGGTGCTGGCGGTCAAGGCCGCCGGATCCCACGAACTGCTGCAGAAGCTTCTCGACGCCTACGCGGCGGAGCCCGATGCCGCCGAGATCGAGGTGCTGCTGTGCGGCATCTGCGAGCAGGGAGGGCTGTTGCGCGACGGCCGTGCCGATGTGGCGCTCATGCACGCGCCGTTCAACTCCCTCGCCGGGTTCGACAGCGAGGAACTGCTGACCGAGGGCCAGATCGCCATCCTGCCCGCCGGGCACCCCCTCGCCGCGCGCAGGACCTTGTCCCTGGCGGACATCGCGGACGTCCCCGACCTCCCGTTCGCCCGCTGGCCCAGCGACGGCGCGTACCCACCGGGACCGGGTCCCGAGGTCCACGACCTGACACAACTGGCCCAGCTGATCGCCCTCGGCCGCACGGTGGCCGCCTTCCCCGACTCGGCCCGCGCCTGGCTGTGGGCCGAGCACACGGCAGTCCCCCTGACCGACGCGCCCCCGGTGGTCACCCACATAGCCTGGCCCGCCCACAGCCGCTCCCTGGCCCTGGCAGGCCTGATCCGCACGGCGACACGGCTATGACCGTCGTGACGCTGCCGCCCCGCCCCTGTCCGATTCGTTCAAGACCCCCGTCCGCGGCTCTCCCTACGGTGGTCCCATGACTCCACGATTCGACCTCATCGGCCTCGTCGTCTCCGACATGGCCGCCTCCCTGACCTTCTACCGCCGCCTGGGACTCGAATTCCCCGAGGGTTCCGAGAACCAGCCGCACGTCGAGGCGAACCTGCCCGGCGGCCTGCGCTTCGCCCTCGACACAGAGGACACGATCCGCTCCTTCCACCCCGACTGGCACCCGCCGACGGGCGCGGGGCGGGTAGGCCTGGCCTTCGCCTGCGACACCCCCGCAGATGTCGACGCCACGTACGAGGACCTGATGGCATCCGGCTACCAGTCCGAGCTAATGCCCTGGAACGCAGCCTGGGGCATGCGCTACGCCGTGATACTCGACCCGGACGGCAACGGCGTAGACCTGTTCGCCCCGCTGAACAGCGCCCCGTAAGGGGCGCGGGGAACTGCGCGACCAGCCCCCACCGAACCCGCACCCACCCACCACACCCCACAACCTCAACGCCGCAGCAACTCCCCCAACGGCGCCCCCGCCAACTCCCGTACGTCACGCGCCAGATGAGCCTGATCGGCAAACCCGGCCCGCACGGCAGTGTCCGCCAGAGGCACCCCGTCCCGCGCCAGCCCCAGTGCCCGCTGCAGGCGCAGAATCCTGGCCAGCGTCTTCGGCCCGTAGCCGAAGACGCCCCGTGCACGCCGGTGCAACTGCCGCTCGCTCCACCCCACCGCCTCCGCGACAGAGGCGACGGACCGTCCCGCGGACAGCCCCGCGACAGCGCCCCGCACCCACGGATCGGGCGGATCGACATCGCCCGCCCGCGCCACGGCCAGGGCCTCCAGCGCGGCGGCGGGATCGGCCGCCGAGTCCACCTGCTCGGTCAGCCGCCGCACGGCCTCCGCGCTCCACAGATCCGCGAGGTCGACGCGCCGGTCGCGCAGTTCGTGCGCCTGGACGCCGAGGTAGGCGGGTGCCGTCCCGGGGAAGAACCGGACGCCCGCGAACCGGGTGCCGCCGGACGCGCCGCTCACGTACGCGCGGGTGTCGGGCCCTGCGACGAAGAGCCGCCCCTCGGTCCACAACAGGTCCATGCAGCCGTCGGGCAGCACCGGCGCCGAGTCACCCGGGACGGCGGTACGAGTCCAGACGACCGCGCCCGGGAGCCGCGACGCCCACTCCCTGTACGGACCCGGCGACACGTCCACGTACGACTCAGCCACGTACGACTCGGCCACAGGCAAAACGCTACGCCGCCCTCGTCCGGTGTTCCTGCGGGCTGACCCCGTACACCCGCTTGAAGGCGCTGGACAGGGCGAAGGCGCTGCCGTAGCCGACGTGGCGGGCGATCGCCTCCAGGGTGTCCTCGGTGCCGCGCAGCCGGTCGGCGGCGAGCGCGAGGCGCCAGCCGGTCAGGTACGTCATCGGGGGTTCGCCCACGAGTTCGCTGAAGCGGCGGGCGAGCGCGGCCCGTGAGACGCCCGCCTTCGCGGCGAGGGACGCGACCGTCCAGGGGTGCGCCGGATCGTCCTGGAGGAGCCGCAGGACCCGGCCCACGACGGGGTCGGCCAGAGCCCGGTACCAGGCGGGCGCCTCGGCCTCGGGGCGTGAGAACCAGGCCCGCAGCGCGGCGATGACCAGCAGGTCGAGCAGCCGGTCGAGGACGACCTCCTGGCCGGGCTCGTCCCGCACGATCTCCTCCATGATCAGCGGGGTGAGCGGGCACTCCCACACGTCGGAGGGGAGGGTCAGGAGGGCCGGCAGCGCGTCCAGCAGTCGGCCGCTGACCTCGCCGTTCATCGGATACGTGCCGATCAGCATCACCATCGAGCCGTCGAGCCGCGCACCCCAGGTGCGGACGCCCAGGTCCATCCGGCCCTTGAGCGAACGGCCGTCCGGGTAGGTGCACACCTGGTTCGGCAGGATCACCGCCTGGGGCACGGTCGACGGGTCGTCGGCGCAGGTGTAGGGGTCGGGGCCGCGTGCGATGGCGAGGTCACCGGCCCGCACCCGCACCCGCTCCCCGTTCTCGGGCATGATCCAGGCATGCCCGCGCACCATGAGCATGACGGTGAGCGGGGCACGGTCCTCGATGCGCAGGGACCAGGGCGGCTCGAAACACGCTCGGATCATGAAGGCGCCACGCGCGCGTGGACCTTCCAGAAGGCCTGCGAGTGCGTCCATGACCCCAGCGTAGACGCGCCCTTATGGGAACGAGAGCTTCAGCGATGTTCCCTTTCTGTGCCAAGCCGTTGACTGGGCTCATGACGGAAAACACGCGGAACGAGACGGTGTTGGTGACGGGGGCCTCGGGCAAGACGGGGCGTCAGGTGGCGGAGTCCGCGAAGGCCGCCGGGTTCGATGTCCGGGCCGCTTCGCGCAGCAGCGAGGTGCGCTTCGACTGGTACGACAGCTCGACCTGGGACGGGGCGCTGCGCGGCGCGGACGCGGCGTATCTGGCGTACACGCCGGACATCGGCGCGCCGGGTGCCGGGGAGAACATCGCCGCCCTCGCGCGGCTGGCCCAGGAGCTCGGCGTACGTCGTCTGGTGATGCTGTCGGCGCGCGGCGAGCGGCAGGCGGAGCCGGCCGAGCGGGCGCTGCGCGAGTCGGGTGCCGAGTGGACGGTCGTGCAGGCCGACTGGTTCTTCCAGAACTTCAGCGAGGGCCTGCTGCTGGAGGGTGTGCAGAGCGGTGAGTTCGTGTTCCCCGCCGGTGAGGTGAAGGTGCCGTTCATCGACACCCGGGACCTCGCGGACGTGGTCGTGAAGGCGCTGACGGATCCCTCGTACGCGGGCCGGACCCTGGAGGTCACGGGGGCGCGGCTGCTCTCGTTCCGGGAGGCCATGGCGGAGATCACCGCCGCAGCGGGCCGGGAGATCCGTTACCTGCCGGTGTCGACGAAGGAGTACGGGGCGATCCTGGCCGGGTTCGGGCTGCCGCCCGAGGAGGTCGCCTTCATGGAGGAGGTCTTCGACGGGCTGCTCGACGGCGGCAACGCACAGTCCACGGAGACCGTCCGGCAGGTTCTGGGGCGCGCGCCGCGCGATTTCACGGACTTCGCCCGGGAGCTCGCGGCGACCGGCGTGTGGAAGGGCTGACGGCCACCGGCGTACCTCCGAAAGTTCGAAGAGCTCCCCTTGGCGCCCCCGTCGCGGTCACTGCGGCGGGGGCGGCTCGTCGCCGTTCTTGGGGGTGGTCTTCGCGTGTGTGCGCAGCCGGGAGGTCACGTCCTCGGGGGGCAGGAAGCGGGACCAGCGCTCCGGGAACTCGGAGGGCATGTCGGGGTCGTCCGGGTCGTCGGCGAGGTGGGCCCTGGCAGCGGCCGCGCGGGCCACGAGGTCGGCGGCCTGCTCGGCGCGCAGCCGTTCGTTGACGGCTCGGGCGGCGGCGGTGGCCGCGGCCGGCCAGACCCGGTCGATGGCCGCGTTGACGGCGGCGCCGACGAGGACCGCGAAGGCGGAGACACCGATCCACAGCAGTACGGCGACGGGCGCCGCCAGGGAGCCGTAGATGCTGGGGCCCTCGACCGTGTTGGTCAGGTAGATGCGCAGCAGGAAGCTGCCGAGCACCCACATGGCGAGGGCCACCAGGGCGCCCGGCACGTCCTCGACCCAGGGCGAACGCACGGGTACCGACACGTGGTACAGCGTCGTCAGGAAGGCGATGGACAGCACGATGACGACGGGCCAGTACAAACCCTGTACGACGTTCTCCGACCAGGGGACGACGTCCACCACGGCGTCCGGGCCCGCGACGACCAGCGGCAGCACGATGGAGCCGATGAGCAGCGCCGCGATGAACAGCGCGAAGGCCACGAGCCGGGTCTTGACGATGCCGCGCACGCCGTCGAGGCCGTACATGACGGTGATGGTGTCGATGAAGACGTTCACCGCGCGCGAGCCCGACCACAGGGCGAACAGGAAGCCGAGGGAGATGACGTCGGGGCGGCCGCCCTCCATGACGTCGTGGAGGACGGGCTCGGCGATCTGTGTGACGCCCTTGTCGGTGAGGATCGTGCGGGACGCCTCCAGGAGGTTGCTCTCCACGCTGGCGATGGTGTCGGCGCCGGTCCAGTCGTCGACGTAGACCAGCAGGCCGAGCATGCTGAGCAGCAGCGGCGGCACGGAGAGCAGCGTGAAGAACGCCGCCTCCGCCGCGAGTCCGAGGATCCGGTACTCGATGCACGAGTTGACGGTGTCCTTGATCAGCAGCCAGGCGGTCCTGCGCTTGGAGACGTTCCGGTAGAGGGCTCGGGCCCGATGGAGACGGCCGGACGTCCTCTGAGGGGGTTCACTTGCTGGCTGCACGCCCTAAAGGTATCCGCCGTGCGAGGTTGCACTCATCCCGCGGTACCACGGCCCGGTCCGACGTGCCCGGCGGCGCGCTTGTGCCCCTCCCGGTTCCGTCATACGAAAGAAAAGCGGCAGCAACTCGACAGAAATCGTAAAGGAAAATCGAACCCGCTTTCTGTCATGACCGCGTTGGCCGAATTACTCACCCTCCAGAAGCGGAACGCGCGACAGCATATACGCCATCCATAAAGTGAGTTCCCCGGTCGCGCGTTCGGAGCGGACGATTCACGGGTGTTATCGATGAAGGTTCGAACGGCGAGAAAGCGCCATAGGACGAAACGCCCTTGACCCGTTCATGAGCACACAGAAACAATTCGGATTGCATTCCGCTGGGCACGTGGGGACGGCTCAGTGCACCACGACACGGGGGACTCAGAAAGGCCTGGACCAGGGCCCGACACAGCCGCGTTACCCGTGATCCGCGTGGGAACCACGCGGATCATGCCGTGCTGCTCTGCACCTTTTCTCGCGGCCACTTCAGACACTCGGCGAACAATATCCTCTCGTCTGCCATCTCGCTTCCATAAGCACAATTCTTCCTTCCGGCCCGAGCCTTCTTCCCGGAACAACTCTTTCTTCCGGCACACCGGAATCACATCGGAATCCTCCTGGTTCACCCACGCCTCAGGCATAGCCAATTCGGCTGCCCGATGAAACTGCGGGCGTGATTCCTTCGTATTCCCATCCGGAGTACCAATCACTCCGAACGGTCAACAAGTAGCAGTAATCATCAGCAAGGAGATCAAGTGGTGGTAAATCCGGGTGAGGTCACGACCGCCGCACCGGGCGGCGCCCTGACCGCGCACGCCCCGGCGAACGGCACCGAACACGTCCTCGCGGAGGTGCTCGCCGGTGTCGTACGCGTCGAGCAGGTCCCCGTCGACAGCCACTTCTTCGACGACCTCGGTGCCAACTCCCTGGTGATGGCCCACTTCTGCGCCCGGGTCAGGAAGCACCCCGACCTGCCGGCCGTGTCGATGCGTGACGTGTACGGCCACCCGACGATCCGGGGGCTCGCGGCGGCGCTCGCCGAGGTCCCGGACGAGCCGCCGGCGCCCGAGCCCGAACCGGCCGAGCCTCCCCCGCCTGGCAGCACCGCGCGCTATGTCCTGTGCGGAGCACTCCAGTTCCTGGTCTTCGCGGCGTACTGCCTGCTGTCCGGGCTCGTCACCGCACAGGGGTACGACTGGGTCTCGGGCGGCGAGGGCGTGGTGGACGTCTATCTGCGGTCGGCCGTCTTCGGCGGTGCCGTCTTCGTGGGGGTGTGCGCGCTGCCGGTGGTGGCCAAGTGGGTGCTGGTCGGCCGCTGGAAGGAGACCGAGTTCCCCGTCTGGAGCCTGGCCTATCTGCGCTTCTGGACGGTCAAGGCACTGCTGCACGCCAACCCGATGGTCCTCTTCGCCGGCAACCCGCTCTACGTGCTCTATCTGCGGGCGCTCGGGGCGAAGATCGGCAAGGGCGTCACGATCCTCTCCCACTCGGTCCCGGTCTGCACCGACCTGTTCACCGTCGGCGCGGGCACGGTGATCCGCAAGGACTCGTACTTCCTCTGCTACCAGGCACACGCAGGGCGGATACGCACCGGCCCGGTCACCCTGGGCCGGGACGTCTTCGTCGGCGAGAAGACCGTCCTCGACATCGGCACCTCCATGGGGGACGGCTCCCAGCTCGGCCACTCGTCCGCGCTGTACGGCGGCGCGTCGGTGCCGGACGGACAGCACTGGCACGGCTCCCCCGCCCAGCGCACGGACGTCGACCACGTACGGGTGGCGCCCGCGGACTGCGGCACCGCGCGGCGGGTGGGCTACGGCCTGGCCACCGTGCTGCAGACGCTGTTCCTCTACGTGCCGCTCCTCATCGGGGGTACGTACATGCTGCTCACGGTGGCACCCTCGCTTGACGTGCTGCTCGACCGGGAGACGCAGCACATCACGTCGGCGCGGTTCTACGCCGAGGCGCTCGGTCTGTCGCTCGCGCTCTTCGTCGGCTTCATCCTGATCGGCTTCGCCACCGTGTCCGTACTGCCCCGGCTGCTGAACCTGGTCCTCGAACCGGACCGGGTCTATCCGCTGTACGGCTTCCACTACTCGGTGCAGCGGGCCGTGGCGCGCCTGACCAACGTCAAGTTCTTCAAGTGGCTGTGCGGGGACAGCTCGTACATCGTCCACTACCTGCGGGCCCTCGGCTACGACCTCTCGCACGTCGAGCAGACCGGCTCCAACTTCGGTACGGAGGTGGGGCACGAGACGCCGTACCTGGCCACCGTCGGCAGCGGCACGATGGTCGCCGACGGGCTGTCGATCATGAACGCCGAGTTCTCCGGCACGTCGTTCCGCGTCTCGCGGACGTCGATCGGGGCGCACAACTTCCTCGGGAACCACATCGCCTACCCCGCCGGGGGCCGCACCGGCGAGAACTGCCTGCTCGCGACGAAGGTGATGGTCCCGCTCGACGGCGAGATACGCGAAGGGGTCGGCCTGCTGGGCTCGCCGCCCTTCGAGATCCCGAGGACCGTGGAGCGCGACACCCGCTTCGACCACCTCCGTGAGGGCGACGAGCTGCGCCGCCGCCTGACCGCGAAGAACGGGCACAACCTGCGCACCATGGGCCTGTTCCTGTTCATCCGGTGGTTCGACTGGTTCGCCCTCACGGTCCTCGGCTTCGCCGCCTTCGACCTGTACGGGGAGCTCGGTACCGCGGGCGGCCTGCTGATCGGCGCGTCCATGATCGTGGGCCTCGCGTTCACCACCGGCTACTACGTGCTGGTGGAGCGGCTGCTCTGCCGGTTCCGTCCGCTGGAGCCCCGGCTGCACTCCATCTACGACCCGCTCTTCTGGCGCCACGAGCGGCTGTGGAAGATCCCCGACACGCACATCGCCATCTTCAACGGCACCCCGTTCAAGAACCTGCTCTGGCGGCTGCTCGGGGTCCGGATCGGCCGCCGGGTCTTCGACGACGGGGCGTACATCACCGAGCGGACGCTCACCGCCATCGGCAGCGACAGCACGCTCGGCGCGCACAGCAAGGTGCAGTCGCACTCGCAGGAGGACGGCACCTTCAAGTCCGACCACATCGAGATCGGCGACGGCGTGACGCTCGGCGTCGGCGCGCTCGTCCACTACGGGGCGTCGATGGGCGACGGAGCCGTACTCGCCGCCGACTCCTTCCTGATGAAGGGCGAGGAAGTACCGGCGGGGGCGCACTGGGGCGGGAACCCGGCGGTCGCCCAGCGGCGCGCCTGACGGCTCCGCGGCACGGACGAGCTGCGCGGCCCGGACAGGCTCCGCGACACGGACAAGATCCGTGGCACAGCACAAGAAGGACAACAGGGGGAAGCAAGACCATGGAAACGATCCCGAAGTGGACGCTCGACCCGGTGCCCGGCACCGCGGAGTACGAAGTCCCGCTGCCCGAGGGCCTGTTGCGGGAACCCCGCGCTCTCCTGGCCGCACACGCACGGGTCCTCGCCGCACTGTCCGGCGAGCGCGAGGTGACGGTCGGGTACGTGGCGGCGAAGGGCGAGCGGCCGAGGCCCTGCCAACTGACCGTCGGCACCGGCTCCTGGCACGACCTGCTGGACCACATACGCGAGGCCGAGGCGGACCCGGCCGCGCAGGGGGCGGGAGACGAACCTGCGGCCTTCGAGACGGTGCTCGATCCGCACGGCGGCCGGGGCCCCGAGGACACCGTGCTGCACGTGGCGTTCGAGGACCACACCCTGCGCCTGCGCTACCGCACCGACGTCCTCGACGCCGACGCCGCCGCCCGGATCGCCGGCTACCACCTCACCGCGCTCACCCTGCTCACCGACGACCCGGACGCCGAGCCCGGCCGGCGGAGTCTGCTGTCCGACGACGAACTCCGCCTCCAGCTCGACGGACTGGCGGGGCCGCACCGCGAGCTGCCGGACCGCCGGGTCCACGAGCTGTTCGAGGACAGGGTGTTGGCCCACCCCGACGCCGTCGCGGCCGTGCGGGGCGACCAGGAGTGGACGTACCAGGAGCTCAACTCCCGGGCGAACCAGCTGGGTCGGGCCCTGCTGACCCGCGGGCTGCGCCCCGAGGAAGTCGTCGCGGTGGTCATGGAACGCGACCTGGACTGGATGGCCGCCGTCCTCGCCGTCCTCAAGGCGGGCGGCGTGTATCTGCCCATCGAGCCGCACTTCCCCGCCGAACGCATCGCGGCCACCCTGGCGCGTGCCGGCTGCGAACTCGTCCTGACCGAAGACGGCAGCACCACCACCCTGGACGAGGCGGACACCGACGCCCGCGTCCTGCACGTCGACGCGGCCTACGCGGAGAACCACCCCGACGGCGACCTCGGCATCCCCGTCGCCGCCGGCCAACTCGCCTACATCTACTTCACGTCCGGCTCCACCGGCGAGCCCAAGGGCGCGATGTGCGAGCACTCCGGCTTCCTCAACCACGTCCACGCCAAGCTCGACGACCTGGGCGTCGGCGAGGGCCAGGTGGTCGCCCAGACCGCACCCCAGTGCTTCGACATCTCGCTGTGGCAGCTGGTCTCCGCACTCCTGGTCGGCGGCCGGACCCTGCTGGTCGAACAGGAGGTGATCCTGGACGTCCCGCGGTTCGTGGACACGATCACCGGGGGCCGGGTCAATGTCCTCCAGGTGGTCCCGTCGTATCTGGAGGCCGTGCTCGCCGAGTTGGAGCAGCGTCCGCGCGAACTGCCGGACCTGCACTGTGTGTCGGTCACCGGGGAGGCGGTGAAGAAGGAGCTCGTCGAGCGCTGGTTCGCGGCCGAGCCCGCCATCCGGCTGGTCAACGCGTACGGGCTGACCGAGACCTCGGACGACACCAATCACGAGGTCATGTCCCGGGTACCGGACCAGGACCGCGTCCCGCTCGGGCGGCCGGTCGCCAATGTGCGCGTGTATGTCGTCGACGAGGACCTGTCCCCCGTACCGCTCGGCGCGCCCGGCGAGATCGTCTTCTCCGGGGTCTGTGTCGGGCGCGGGTACGTCAATGACCCCGAGCGGACCCGGGCGGCGTTCACCACCGACCCGTACCGCCCCGGTGAGCGGCTCTACCGCAGTGGTGACCACGGCCGTTGGCTGCCCGACGGCAAGCTGGAGTTCCTCGGCCGCCGGGACAGCCAGGTCAAGATCCGCGGCTTCCGTATCGAGATCGGCGAGATCGAGAACGCGCTGCTGCGGGTGCCCGGGGTCCGGGACGGCGCCGTGGTCGTCGTGGGCGGCACGCGGCTGGTGGCGTTCTGCGCCGGGCCCGACACGCTCGGCTCGGGATCCGGCCGGCTCGGCGCGGGAGCCGTACGGAAGCGGCTGGCCGTGTCGCTGCCCGCGTACATGGTCCCCTCGGCCGTCCACTGGCGGGAGAGCCTGCCGCTGACCGCCAACGGCAAGACCGACCGGAAGACGCTGACCAGGCTCGCAGGTGAGCTCGACTCCGCCGGGAACGGCTCCTCGGGCGCCGGTCACGGCTCGCACGCGCCCGGCACCGCGAGCGAGCGCCGGGTGGCTGCGGCCTGGGCCCAGGTGCTCGGCATCCCCGGCGACCGGATCGGCCGCCGGGACCACTTCTTCGACCGCGGCGGCACCTCGCTCGCGGCGGTGAAGCTCGCGATCGCCCTGGACCGGGCGATCACCCTCAAGGACGTCACCCGCCATCCGGTCCTCGCGGACCTGGCGGAGTTCCTGGACACCCCCGCCCCCTCCTGAACGACGGCCGACACACCGACCACGCCGACCACACGGAAGAGACGGAACCGAAGGCACCGACGACACCCATGACCGGAACACCGCACACCCGCACGACCGAACACCGCAAGGCCGAAAGGAAGCACCTGATGTCGTCTTCATCTCCGACGTTGCTACCGGACGTCGACCTGCGCCCCGGCAGCCCTCCGATCCTGCGCACCGACGCCGCGGGCAACACGGCGGACTGGGCGGCCGAACACCGCGACGCGCTGCGGGCCGTCGTCGCCGAGCACGGCAGCCTGCTGGTACGCGGCCTCGGGCTGCGCGACCCGGACACCACCGCGGCCGTCTTCCGCCGGCTGGCCACCGGCCTGATGCCCGACCGAGAGTCCTTCGCACCCCGGCGGACCTACGAGGACGGTGTGTACTCCTCCTCCAAATGGCCGCCGAACCAGCAGATGTGCATGCACCACGAGCTCAGCTACGCGCTGGAGTTCCCCGGCCTGATGCTGTACGCCTGCCTCGACGCGCCCGACCAGGGCGGCGCCACCGCGGTCGCCGACGCGCCGACCGTGCTCGACGCGCTGCCCGCCTCCCTCACCGCACGGTTCGAGCGGGAGGGCTGGCTGCTCACCCGCACGTACAACGACGAGATCGGGGCGAGCCTCGCCGAGGCCTTCGGCACCGAGGACCGCGCGGCGGTCGAGCACTACTGCCGGGTGCACGCCATCGAGTTCGCCTGGCAGGGCGACGGCTCCCTGCGCACCCGGCAGCGCCGCAGTGCCGTGGTCCGCCACCCGGTCACCGGGCGGCGCTGCTGGTTCAACCAGATCGCGTTCCTCAACGAGTGGACCATGGACCCCGAGGTGCGCGAGTACCTGGTGGACGTCTACGGCTCCGACGGGCTCCCCTTCAACACCCGCTACGGCAACGGCGACCCGGTCGACGAGGACGTCGTACTGATCATCAACGAGGTGTACGGGGCCCACACCGCACGCGAGCCGTGGCACTCCGGTGACCTGCTGCTCGTCGACAACATCCGCACCGCGCACAGCAGGGAGCCCTTCGAGGGGCCCCGCGAGGTGCTCGCCGCCCTGGGCGACCCGGTCCGGCTGACCGACTGCGCACCGACCATCGAAGTGAGGGCCGCATGACCACCACGGACGAGAACGGCACGACCACCACGGAACCGGGGACACCGACGGCTCCCCCGTTCACCGTCGTCTCCGGCGCCCAGGTCCACGAGGCCCTGCACGGGCGGGAGTCCGAGATCGTCGACCTGGTCGAGTCGGTGTACCGGCTGCACGGCGCGGGCGACTCGGTGAACCCTCCGTCGTACTTCCTGCGCTTCCCGGACCGTCCGTCGTCCCGGATCATCGCGCTGCCCGCCTCGATCGGCGGACCGGTGGGGGTGGACGGCCTGAAATGGGTCTCCAGCTTCCCCGGGAACACGGCGAGCGGTCTGCCGCGCGCCTCGGCCGTGCTGATCCTCAACGACCACGACACGGGCTATCCGTTCGCGTGCCTGGAGAGCTCGATCATCAGCGCCACGCGGACGGCGGCCTCGGCGGCACTCGCGGCCGACCGGCTCAGCCGCGACCGCGAGCGGCCCACCCGGGTCGGGTTCGTCGGGACGGGTCTGATCGCCCGCTACATCCACACCCATCTGGCCGCCACCGGCTGGTCGTTCGAGGAGACCGGGGTGTACGACCTGTCCGCGGACAGCGCGGCCGGCTTCAGCGGCTATCTGGAGCGGTCGGGCGCCAAGGGCCGGATCACCGTGCACGACAGCGCCGAGTCGCTGGTCCGCTCCAGTGACCTGCTGGTCTTCGCCACCGTCGCGGCCACACCGCACATCCACGACCCGGCGTGGTTCTCCCACGCCCCGCTCGTGCTGCATGTGTCGCTGCGCGACCTGGCGCCGGAGATCCTGCTCGGCTCGGCCAACTTCGTGGACGACGTCGAGCACTGCCTCAAGGCGGACACGTCACCACATCTGGCCGAACAGCTCACCGGCGGCCGCGACTTCCTCGACGGCACGCTGGACGACGTGCTCTGCGGGCGGGTGACCGTACCGGCGGACCGGACGGTGGTGTTCTCGCCCTTCGGCCTCGGGGTCCTCGACCTCGCGGTCGGCAAGTTCGTCCACGACGAGGTGGCCCGAAGGGGCGAGCCGCACGTCGTCGACGGCTTCTTCCACGAACTGCGCCGGTACGGCTGACCGGCGGGCACCGCGCCACGCGAGGAGCGGAGCGCGGTGCCGCATGAAGGAGGGGGACATCATGCCCGTCATATCCGAGCCCACACAGTTCAACGAGGACGACCTCTACGTCGACCTGCGGGCGGCGCTGGGGCTGCCGCTCTTCCTGAAGTGCGAGGGGTTCAACTTCGCGGGGTCGATCAAACTGAAGGCCGCGACCGAGATGGTCAACGCCGCCGAGCGCGACGGCGTCCTGCGACCGGGGTCCGTCATGGTCGAGTCGTCGTCCGGGAACCTCGGCGTGGCGCTGAGCATGATCGCGGCGAGCCGTGGCTACGGGTTCCTGTGCGTGACCGACTCGCGCTGCAATCCGGCGACCCGGCGGATGATGGAGGCGCTGGGGAGCGTCGTCCATGTGATCGACGAACCCGATCTGCACGGCGGCTTCCTGGGCGCGCGGATCGCGTACGTGAGCGCTGTGTGCGCCTCGGACGACCGGTACGTCTGGCTCAACCAGTACGCCAACGAGGGCAACTGGCGTGCGCACTACCGCACCACGGCACCGGCCATCGCCCGCCGTTTCCCGCACCTGGACGTGCTGTTCGTGGGGGCCGGCACCACCGGCACCCTGATGGGCTGCGCGCGCTGGTTCTGGCAGCAGCGGCGCCGGGTGCGGATCGTGGCCGTGGACACCGTCGGCTCGGTGACGTTCGGGGGGCCGCCCGCTCCCCGGATGATCCCGGGTCTGGGCATGGCCGTCCGTCCACCGCTGCTCGACGAGTCCTACGTGGACGACGTGATGCACGTCCCGGAGCCGGACACGCTGCGTGCCTGCCGCCGGCTGGCCGCCCGGGGCTTCCTGTTCGGCGGCTCCACCGGCACCGTGGTCAGCGGCGCGTCCGACTGGCTGGCCCGCCACGGACGGCGCAACCTCACGGCGGTGGCGATCGCCCCCGACCTCGGCGAGCGCTACCTCGACACGGTCCACAGCCCGGGCTGGGGGGTGAACGTCCACGGCGAGGACACGCTCGGCGGCTCCGGCGAACTGGCCGCCCTGTCACATCCCGCCTGACCTGCCCGGCTGACCTGTACGGCGGGGCGAAAAGGGGCTCGGTGCGGTGCGGCGGGAGTTTGGTGACGACCGCCGTACCGAGGGGTAGGTTCGGGGACATGGCAGCCAGCACCCACACCGTGACCAACCAGGCTCCGCCGCTGGTCTCGTACGACGTCTTCAACGCCGACCGTGCCCTCGTCGAGGCGGTCGACCGGCACCTGGACCCACAGCTGCTCGACGAGGCGTACGCCGATCTGTCGGCCCTCGGGCGGACCTCCGGATCGGCGCAGGTCCAGACGTGGGGGGCGCTGGCCAACGAGAACCCGCCGCAGCTGCGCACCCACGACCGCTACGGCAACCGGATCGACGAGGTCGACTTCCATCCGTCCTGGCACCGGCTGCTCGGCAAGGGTGTCTCGGCGGGTCTGACGGCGGCGTGGTCACAGCCCGGCGGGCATGTGCGGCGCGCGGCCGCCTTCGTGGTCTGGACGCAGGTCGAGGCGGGGAACGGCTGTCCGCTGTCGATGACGCACGCGGCGGTGCCCGCGCTGCGCACCGACCCGGCGCTCGCCGCCGAGTGGGAGCCCCGCCTCACCTCCCTGGTCTACGACCAGGGTCTGCGGCCCGCCGACCAGAAGGCCGGCGTGCTCCTCGGGATGGGCATGACGGAGAAGCAGGGCGGCAGCGACGTACGCGCCAACACGACCCAGGCGCGGCCGCTCGCCGAGGACGGGACGTACGAGCTGACGGGCCACAAGTGGTTCTGCTCGGCGCCGATGTCGGACGGCTTCCTGGTGCTGGCGCAGGCTCCCGGCGGGCTGACGTGTTTCCTGGTGCCGCGGGTCCTCGGCGACGGCACACGGAACGTGTTCCGCATCCAGCGGCTCAAGGACAAGCTGGGCAACCGGTCGAACGCGTCGGCCGAGGTCGAGTTCGACGGCACGTGGGCGCGCCGGGTCGGCGACGAGGGGCGCGGGGTGCGCACCATCATCGGGATGGTCGCGGCGACCCGGCTGGACTGTGTGCTCGGCTCGGCTGGTCTGATGCGGCAGGCCGTCGCACAGGCCGTGCACCACTCCACGTACCGCGAGGCGTTCGGCGGCAGGCTGATCGACAAGCCGCTGATGCGGAACGTCCTCGCGGACCTGGCCCTGGAGTCGGAGGCCGCGACGACGCTCGGGCTGCGCCTGGCCGCCGCGTACGACGACGGGGGCGAGCAGGAGCGGGCGTTCCTGCGGATCGCCGTACCGGCCGCGAAGTACTGGGTGACCAAGCGCTGCACACCGGTCGCGGTGGAGGCCCTGGAGTGCCTGGGCGGCAATGGTTACGTGGAGGAGTCGGGCATGCCTCGGCTGTTGCGCGAGTCGCCGCTCAACTCCGTGTGGGAGGGCGCGGGCAACGTCCAGGCGCTGGACGTCCTGCGCGCCCTGCAACGCGAACCGGCGACCCTCAACGCCTACTTGCAGGAGGTCGGCAAGGCCCGCGGCGCCGACCACCGGCTGGACGGCGCGATCAAAAACCTGCTGACCGAACTCGCCGACCTGGACGGCATCGAGGGACGCGCCCGGCGACTCGTCGAGCGGATCGCCGTGGTCCTCCAGGGCTCGCTGCTGGTCCGGTTCGCGCCGCCGGAGGTCGCCGACGCGTTCTGCGCCTCACGCCTCGGCGGAGACTGGGGAGCGTCGTTCGGAACCCTGCCGCACACCCTGGACCTCGGCTCGGTCGTGGAGCGGGCGCGGCCCGTTTCCTGAGCCGCCGTCAACAGGCGTACGGGGCACGGGGGTGGTGCTGCGCCGACACGGCACCACCCCCGTTCCATGGCCCCGTTGAGCGGAGCACGCACACCGCACGAGGCGGCGTTGCGCCAATTTTTGGACACGCGGCGGAAGTTCACCAGGGTTGCAGGGGGTTGCAACCTCTCCGCACCCTGCGTGAAATCTCCGCTTCGCGTCCGGAGTGTCGCCCTCCGCGACGGACAGACGGCACTATGAGACGTGCAGTCAGTACGGGTTTCGGGTCCCACGGCCGGGTGGCCGGGGCCGGTTGCCCGCTCAGGCTCTCCGGGAGGACCCAGTGGTGTACTCGCCGATGGACGTGACGCGGCTCGCCGCGGTGGACGCAGCGCAGGCGGCACGGGTGCTCGACGAGGTGCGCCACGCGACGCTGGCCGGAGAGCGCGCCCGGCTCGACCCGCGGCCGGTCATCGGGGAGTCCTGGGGGCGGATGCTGCGCTCCGGCGTCGATCCCGACCACGACTTCCGGGCCGGGGTGCTCGGCCCCGACGAGATAGAGCGGCGCCGGCGCGACTCCCCGCTGCGGCACGTCCTTCCGGTACTGCGGCAGGGGCTGCTGTCGGTCGCGGACACCACCCAGCACATCATGGTCGTGGCGGACGCGCAGAGCCGGGTGCTGTGGCGCGAGGGCAGCCGGTCCGTGCTGCGCAAGGCCGACGGCTTCGGCTTCGAGATCGGCGCGGACTGGCGCGAGGAGGTCGTCGGCACGAACGGTGTCGGCACGCCCGCCGTCGCCCGCCGCCCCGTCCAGGTCTTCGCCGCCGAACACTTCGTACGCACGCACTCCGCCTGGACCTGCACCGGCGCGCCCATCACCGACCCGCGCGACGGCCGGCTGATCGGGGTCGTGGACATCAGCGGGCCCTGGGAGACCATGCACCCGGCGACGCTCGCCTGGGTCGACTCGGTGGCCAAGCTCGCCGAGGCACGGCTGCGGGAGCGGCATCTGACCACGCTCGACCGGCTGCGCGCGGTGGCGGCGCCGGTGCTCGCCCGGGTCACCGGCCGCGCGCTCGCCGTCGACAAGGACGGCTGGACCGCCGCGATCACCGGTATGCCGTACGTGGACAGGCTCGCGCTGCCCGGCACGATCGGCACGGACCGGATCTGGCTGCCCACGCTCGGCCCCTGCTCGGTGGAACCGCTGCCCGGCGGCTGGCTGGTGCGTGCCTCGGACGAGGAGCCCGCGCCCCGCGGCGCCACCCGGATCGCCCTCGACCTGTCGCAGCCGCGCCGCTGGTCGGTGACCGTGGCAGGCGTCACCGGCACCTGGACCCACGAACTGAGCCCGCGCCACGCCGAGTTGCTCTACCTCCTGGCCCTGCACCGCACGGGCCTCAGCGCCGCGGCCCTGGCCGACGCCCTGTTCGGCGACCCCACCCGCACGGTGACCGTACGAGCCGAGATGTCACGCGTACGCCGATACCTGGGCGCGGTCCTGGACCACCGGCCGTATCGTTTCTGCGAGTCGGCAGAGGTCCAACCAGTCCTGCCACCGGACCCCTTGGACCTACTCCCCCACTCAACGGCACCGGGAGTACTGAGGGCAAGGCACGCGCCCCGTTCGTAGGGGGCGGTAGCCCTTGCCTTCAATAGGGGGCGGTAGCCCTTGCTTTTAAGGGGCGCGGGGAACTGCGCGACAAGCCCCCACCGGCCGGCAGCCAAAACACGACACCCCCGCCCAACCCGCAGAGCGAACCGCCCCAGACCTATTCCGGTGTATTCGACCGGACTCGCCACACCCTGACGTACCATCCTTCCCACGGCCCCCCACATCCGCCCCCTCCGGCGCTCAACCGCCGGATCGCAGGAGGCAGTTGGCCGACGACGGGAGGACCTATGACGTACCGAGGCAGACACCGCCGCCGGAACAAGGGGCGTGTCCTGCGGGCCACGCTGTCCGGGACCGCCCTCGCCCTCACCGCCGCCGCCACCATCATCAGCACCTCGCAGGCCGCCGGAAGCGACAACCCCGGCCCGCTGACGTCGATCACCTCCTCCTCCGAGGTCAACAAGCTCCAGCTGCACGAGAACCTGGTCAGCGGCACGACGCTCGACACGCTCCAGAGCGGAATGGGCGGGAACGTCGGGGTCGACGCCGTCCTCGACAGCGCCGACCACCCGATGCGGAACAAGGCCGACTGCGACGACACCGAGTCGGCGGCCCTGCCCGTCGAGCCGACCGCCACCCGCGCCTACTGCTGGGACAGCGGGGACGCGACGACACAGAAGTGGCTGCCGCAGTCCGTCACCACCTCCGGGGACGCCGACAACGACGGCAAGTGGGGCTCCGACCGGGTCATCCTCGCGGGCTGGACGCACAACGACCACAAGGCGGGCGAACCCGCCGACGACAAGGGCCTCGCCCGGGTCGCGTTCATCGACGCGAACGACCCGGAGAACCTCAGGTACCGCTGGGTCCTGCTGGTCGCCCCGCTCTCCGGCGGCAAGGACTTCGGAGCGGTCCGCTCCCACGTCGGCGGCATGGTCTGGTACCAGGACAAGCTGATCGTCACCGCGAAGAACGGCGCCGACCACAACAACGCGCTGTTCGTCTTCGACATGAACCGCATCCTCCAGGCCGACGTCAACAGCACCGAGATCGGCAAGGTGAGCGGCGGCTGGTCGGCGCGCGGCTACCAGTACGTGATGCCGGCCATCGGCTCGTACAACCTCACCGGTGGAGCCTGTTCCGCGAGCAATAACAACGCGGTCCCCTGCTTCGGCTCGATCTCCCTGGACCGTACGTCGACCCCGGACAGCCTGGTGGCCAACGAGTGGTTCAGCTCGACCAGCACTGAGCCGGCCCGCGTCTGGCGCTACCACTACAGCACCGCGAGCGACCGCACGGGCCTGCTCGGCAGCAACGCCAGTGGCGACGTGAACGCCGACGAGGCGTACGAGACCGAGGCCGTCGGGCTGCAGGGCGTCCTCTCCCACAAACCGAGCGGCGCGAGCGAGCCCGACTGGTACGCGGGGTACGCGCCGGGCACCCGCGACCGGCACGGCACGCTCTGGCGGCAGAACGAGAGCACCGCCAAGGCCGCGAAGTGCGGGGCCGGCGGGTCGTACGCCTGCTGGGGGCAGCACACCGAGTCCCTGTCGTACTGGCAGGAGACCGGCGAGCTGTGGACCCTCACGGAGTGGGCGGCGAACAAGGACAACGAATGGGAGCTGCCCGCCATCCCGGAGCGCGTGCTGTACGCGGTCCCGCTGTCGGAGGTCGACGGCTCGGTGGAGTAGTCCGAAGGCTCCGGCGGCCCGGCCTCGGGCGTCAGCGGTGAGCCCGCGCGAGCCGTCAACGTGAGCACCCGTGGAGGCGGGCCCCGCTTTGGAGCGGGGCCCGCCTTCGTGGTTCGCTGGCCCGCATGAGCATCGCTGTGACCACGTGGTCCCTGGAGCAGGTCTCCCCGGCCGACCAGCTGCCCGCCGCCGCCCCCGACGGCGACGTCCGGATCGTCCGCGCCGAGGTGCCCTCCCCCGAGTTCAGCCGCTATCTGTACGCGGCGGTCGGCGGCGACATCCGCTGGACGGACCGGCTCGGCTGGACGTACGCGCAGTGGCAGGAGGACCTGGACCGGCCGGGCGCCGAGACCTGGGTCGCGTACGACCGCGGGACGCCCGCCGGGTACGTACAGCTGGAGCCGCAGGACGACGGTGTCGTGGAGATCGTCTACTTCGGGCTGATCCCCGCCTTCCGGGGCCGGCGCATCGGCGGGTACCTCCTCTCCCACGGCGTGGCACGGGCCTGGGACCTCGCCGACCGCTGGCCGGGGCGGGCGCAGACGAAGCGCGTCTGGTTGCATACATGCAGCAAGGACGGCGAGCACGCGATGGACAATTACCTGCGCCGCGGCTTCAAGCTCTTCGACACCAAGGTCGAGGAGGAGCCGGACGTGACGGCACCCGGGCCCTGGCCCGGAGCACACGTAGGCTGACCTGGCACGACGTGGCCGGATCCGGGCCATGTCCCCGGCCGTGCGACCGGCTCTGTGACCGACACCACCCTTGTCTTGCATATCGAGACAAGGGTGTCCGCATCGTGGACGAAGCTGGACTGTGTCCAGATCGCCGTGACACGCTTCCGTCATGTCTGGAACTGGAATTGCCTTGGTGAGTCGGCGGCACGTCGACCTCGGCCGCATGTCCAGCGCCATCTGTCCGGCCTGCTGACACAAGGCACCGGGGGCCTCTGACCCCGAGCCCAGCACTGCCGACATCCCCTTTGTCTCGCCCCGCGCAAAGACGCGCGCGTATGCCCGTATGCGCCCACACGCGCAGGTAAGAGCCGCATCCACCTGTCCCGAAGGACGTAGAACCATGGCCGCCACCCCACAGAATCCCGCTGCCGCAACGCCCCGCCGCAAGGTGAGCCGTCACCGCGGCGAGGGTCAGTGGGCCGTGGGTCACTACACCCCACTGAACGGCAACGAGCAGTTCAAGAAGGACGACGACGGTCTCAACGTGCGGACACGCATTGAGACGATCTACTCCAAGCGGGGCTTCGACTCGATCGACCCCAACGACCTGCGCGGACGTATGCGCTGGTGGGGCCTCTACACCCAGCGCAAGCCCGGGATCGACGGCGGCAAGACCGCGATCCTGGAGCCGGAGGAGCTGGACGACAAGTACTTCATGCTGCGGGTGCGGATCGACGGCGGACGCCTCACCACCCAGCAGCTGCGGGTCATCGGCGAGATCTCGCAGGAGTTCGCGCGGGGCACCGCGGACCTCACCGACCGGCAGAACGTCCAGTACCACTGGATCCGTATCGAGGACGTCCCGGAGATCTGGGAGCGCCTGGAGGCCGTCGGGCTGTCCACGACCGAGGCCTGCGGTGACACGCCCCGGGTGATCCTCGGCTCGCCCGTCGCCGGGATCGCCGAGGACGAGATCATCGACGGCACCCCGGCCATCGAGGAGATCCACCGCCGGGTCATCGGCAACAAGGACTTCTCGAACCTGCCCCGCAAGTTCAAGACCGCGATCTCCGGCTCTCCGCTGCTCGACGTGGCGCACGAGATCAACGACGTCGCGTTCGTCGGTGTGAACCACCCGGAGCACGGCCCCGGCTTCGACCTCTGGGTCGGCGGCGGCCTCTCCACCAACCCGAAGATCGGCCAGCGCCTCGGCGCCTGGGTGCCGCTCGACGAGGTCGCGGACGTCCACATCGGCGTCCTGTCGATCTTCCGCGACTACGGCTACCGGCGCCTGCGTACGCGCGCCCGGCTGAAGTTCCTGGTCGCCGACTGGGGCGTCGAGAAGTTCCGGCAGATCCTTGAGGACGAGTACCTGAACCGCAAGCTCGTCGACGGTCCGGCCCCGGACCAGCCGGTCGCCCGCTGGCGCGACCACGTCGGTGTGCACCGGCAGCAGGACGGCCGCTACTACGTCGGCTTCGCCCCGCGCGTGGGCCGCGTGGACGGCGCGACCCTCACCAAGATCGCCGAACTGGCCGAGGCGCACGGCTCCGGCCGGCTGCGCACCACCGTCGAGCAGAAGATGATCGTGCTCGACGTGGAGCAGGACCAGATCGACTCGCTTGTGGAGGGCCTGGAGTCGCTCGACCTGACCGCCAAGCCGTCGCCCTTCCGGCGCGGCACGATGGCCTGCACCGGCATCGAGTACTGCAAGCTCGCCATCGTCGAAACCAAGGCCCGCGGTGCCTCCCTGATCGACGAACTGGAGCGCCGCATCCCCGAGTTCGACGAGCCCATCACCATCAACATCAACGGCTGCCCGAACGCCTGCGCCCGTATCCAGGTCGCGGACATCGGTCTCAAGGGCCAGTTGATGCTGAACGACCAGGGCGAGCAGGTCGAGGGCTACCAGGTCCACCTCGGCGGCGCGCTCGGTCTGGAGGCCGGCTTCGGCCGCAAGGTCCGTGGCCTGAAGGTCACTTCGGACGACCTGCCCGACTACGTCGAGCGCGTGCTCAAGCGCTTCGAGGAGGAGCGCGAGGACGGCGAACGCTTCGCCGCGTGGGCCACCCGTGCTTCTGAGGAGGCGTTGTCGTGAGTGAGCGTGCGGCGCCCTTCTACTGCCCCTACTGCGGTGACGAGGACCTGCGTCCCAGTGAGCAGGGGCACGGCGCGTGGGAATGCGCGGCATGCAATCGAGCCTTCCAACTGAAGTTCCTGGGGCTGCTGTCCCGGGGAGTTCAGCGCAACGACGGTGGAGGGGACGAGATATGACGACCGTTCAGACCGATACCGATACCGACAGCAAGAATCGGGCCGACCCTGAGCGCGGCCGGGACGCCGAGCTCAAGGCTCTCGCCGAGCAGGCCGGCCGTGACCTGGAGGACGCCTCCGCGCTGGAGATCCTCCAGTGGGCGGTGGACACCTTCGGCAAGCAGTTCTGCGTGACCTCCTCGATGGAGGACGCGGTGGTCGCCCACCTCGCCTCCCGCGCGAGGCCCGGCGTGGACGTCGTCTTCCTCGACACCGGCTACCACTTCGAGGAGACCATCGGCACCCGGGACGCGGTCGAGGCCGTGATGGACGTCAACGTCATCACGCTCACCCCGCGCCAGACCGTGGCCGAGCAGGACGCCGAGTACGGGCCGAAGCTGCACGACCGCAACCCCGACCTGTGCTGCGCACTGCGGAAGGTCAAGCCCCTCGAAGAAGGGCTCACCAAGTACAGCGCCTGGGCGACGGGCCTACGCCGCGACGAGTCCCCGACCCGGGCGAGCACCCCGGTCGTCGGCTGGGACGAGAAGCGCCGCAAGGTCAAGATCTCGCCGATCGCCCGCTGGACGCAGGACGACGTCGACGCGTACGTCACCGAGCACGGCGTACTCACCAACCCCCTGCTGATGGACGGCTACGCGTCCGTCGGCTGCGCCCCCTGCACCCGCCGGGTGCTGGAGGGCGAGGACGCGCGCGCCGGCCGCTGGGCGGGCCGCTCGAAGACCGAGTGCGGGCTGCACGGCTGACCATGACGACGATTCAGGAGAACCAAGTGACCGGAGCCACCATCTGGCTCACGGGTCTGCCGAGCGCCGGCAAGACCACCATCGCGTACGAACTGGCCGGACGGCTGCGCGAGGAGGGCCACCGCGTCGAGGTGCTCGACGGCGACGAGATCCGTACGTTCCTGACGGCGGGCCTCGGCTTCAGCCGCGAGGACCGGCACACGAACGTACAGCGCATCGGCTTCCTCGCCGACCTGCTGGCCCGCAACGGCGTCAAGACGCTGGTGCCGGTCATCGCCCCGTACGCGGACAGCCGCGAGGCGGTGCGCAAGCGCCACCAGGCGAGCGGGGCCGCGTACATCGAGGTACATGTCGCGACTCCGGTCGAGGTGTGCAGCGAGCGGGACGTGAAGGGTCTGTACGCCAAGCAGGCGGCGGGCGAGATCTCGGGGCTCACCGGGGTCGACGACCCGTACGAGGAGCCCGAGTCGCCCGATCTGCGCATCGAGTCGCACACCCAGTCCGTGCAGGAGTCCGCGGCGGCGCTTCACGCGCTGCTCGCCGAGAGGGGTCTCGCATGACGACGACCGTTGCCGATGTCTCCGAGGAGGGGACCGACAGCCCGTACGCCCTGAGCCACCTGGACGCTCTGGAGTCCGAGGCGGTGCACATCTTCCGCGAGGTGGCGGGGGAGTTCGAGCGGCCGGTGATCCTGTTCTCCGGCGGCAAGGACTCCATCGTCATGCTGCACCTGGCACTCAAGGCGTTCGCGCCCGCTCCGGTGCCGTTCTCGCTGCTGCACGTGGACACCGGGCACAACTTCCCGGAGGTCCTGGAGTACCGGGACCGCACGGTGAAGAAGCATGGGCTGCGGCTGCACGTGGCCTCCGTGCAGGACTACATCGACCGCGGAGCCCTCAAGGAGCGCCCGGACGGGACGCGCAACCCGCTGCAGACGGTGCCGCTGACGGAGAAGATCCAGGCCGAGCGGTTCGACGCGGTGTTCGGCGGCGGTCGGCGGGACGAGGAGAAGGCCCGGGCCAAGGAGCGGGTGTTCTCGCTGCGCGACGAGTTCTCCCAGTGGGACCCGCGCCGCCAGCGGCCCGAGCTGTGGAACCTCTACAACGGACGGCACGCCCCCGGCGAGCACGTCCGCGTGTTCCCGCTGTCCAACTGGACCGAGCTGGACGTCTGGCAGTACATCGCCCGCGAGGGCATCGAACTCCCGGAGATCTACTTCGCGCACGAGCGGGAGGTCTTCCAGCGGGCCGGCATGTGGCTGACCGCCGGCGAGTGGGGCGGCCCGAAGGAGAGCGAGTCGGTCGAGACCCGTCTCGTCCGCTACCGGACCGTCGGTGACATGTCCTGCACGGGTGCCGTCGACTCGGACGCCACCACGCTGGACGCCGTGATCACCGAGATCGCCGCCTCCCGGCTCACCGAGCGGGGCGCCACCCGCGCCGACGACAAGATGTCCGAGGCCGCGATGGAAGACCGCAAGCGCGAGGGGTACTTCTAACCATGACGAGCACCACCGAACCCACCGTGCCGCTGTCGGTCGAGCAGCTGTCCGCGACGACCCTGCTGCGGTTCGCGACCGCCGGGTCCGTCGACGACGGCAAGTCCACCCTGGTCGGCCGGCTGCTGCACGACTCCAAGTCGGTCCTCACCGACCAGCTGGAAGCCGTGGAACACGCCTCCCGCAACCGAGGCCAGGACACACCCGACCTCGCACTGCTCACCGACGGCCTGCGCGCCGAACGCGAACAGGGCATCACCATCGACGTGGCCTACCGCTATTTCGCCACCGCCCGGCGCCGGTTCATCCTCGCCGACACCCCCGGACACGTGCAGTACACCCGCAACATGGTCACCGGCGCCTCCACGGCCGAGCTGACGGTGGTCCTCGTCGACGCCCGCAATGGTGTCGTCGAGCAGACCCGGCGCCACGCGGCGATCGCCGCCCTGCTGCGCGTCCCGCACGTCGTGCTCGCGGTCAACAAGATGGACCTGGTCGAGTACAAGGAGTCCGTCTTCGCGGCGATCGCCGAGGAGTTCACGGCGTACGCCTCCGAGCTGGGCGTCCCCGAGATCACTGCGATCCCGATCTCCGCGCTCGCCGGTGACAACGTGGTGGACCCGTCCGCGAACATGGACTGGTACGGCGGCCCGACCTTCCTTGAGCACCTGGAGACGGTCCCGGTCAGCCACGACCTCACGACCTGCCACGCGCGGCTGCCCGTGCAGTTCGTGATCCGTCCGCAGACCGCCGAACACCCGGACTACCGGGGGTACGCGGGCCAGATCGCGGCCGGCGCCTTCCGTGTCGGCGAGTCGGTCACCGTGCTGCCCTCCGGCCGTACGTCGCGGATCTCCGCGATCGACCTGCTCGGCGAGCCCGTCGACGTGGCCTGGACGACGCAGTCGGTGACCGTCCTCCTGGAGGACGACGTCGACATCTCGCGCGGCGACCTGCTCGTGCCGACCCAGGACGCGCCCGCGACGACGCAGGACATCGAAGCGACCGTCTGCCACGTGGCCGACGCGCCGCTGACCATCGGCCACCGCGTGCTGCTCAAGCACGGCACCCGTACGGTCAAGGCGCTCGTCAAGGACATCCCGTCCCGGCTGACGCTCGACGACCTGTCGCTGCACCCGCACCCGGGCCACTTGGACGCCAACGACATCGGCCGCGTCAAGATCCGTACGGCCGAGCCGCTGCCCGTCGACTCGTACGCCGACT
This sequence comes from Streptomyces sp. NPDC058697, assembly GCF_042715345.1. Classification (NCBI taxonomy): domain Bacteria; kingdom Bacillati; phylum Actinomycetota; class Actinomycetes; order Kitasatosporales; family Streptomycetaceae; genus Streptomyces; species Streptomyces sp. NPDC058697. The sequence goes on along the minus strand of NZ_JBHXSU010000003.1, from coordinate 513,330 downwards.
CCCGGCGCACCGGTTCGTTCATCCTGATCGACCCGTCCGACGGCACCACGCTCACCGCGGGCATGGTCGGCGAGTCCTTCGCCTCTCCGGAGCCGGTCAAGGCCGAGGCGGACGACGACGGCTGGGACTTCTGACATGACCTCCCACGACTTCTACTCCACGTTCGCGAAGGAGGGCGGCCGCGTCGGCAGCGGCGCCCTGGGCAGCGGGCAGGGCGGGGTGGCGCGATGTGCGGAATGACGTACGCGCACTGCCTGCGCGCCCCGTCCCCCCGCCCGCCGTCGCGGATACGACGAAGACCTGCCGACCTCCCGGCCACGACCTGAGAGACGTGACCGCCGGGCCAACGAGAGGAACCCCTCCCGTGCCTGCCAACCGATCCACCGCCTTCCGGCGAACGTTCGCTGCCATAGCCGCGCTGCCTCTGCTCACGCTTGCTGCCTGCGGTTACGGGTCCGAGTCGAAGGACAACGACACGTCGAAGGTGGCGGCCGAGGGCAAGAAGCTCTCCGCGGACACCGTGCGGATCGGCTACTTCCCCAACCTGACGCACGCCACCGCCCTCATCGGCGACCAGGAAGGGCTGCTGCAGAAGGAACTCGGCGGCACGAAGGCCACCTACTCCCAGTTCAACGCGGGCCCCGCCGAGATCGAGGCACTCAACTCGGGCTCCATCGACATCGGCTGGATCGGCCCCTCCCCCGCCATCAACGGCTACAGCACCACCGACGGCAAGGGCCTGCGGATCATCGGCGGCTCCGCCTCCGGCGGCGTGAAACTCGTCGTCAACCCGGACAAGGTCAAGTCGCTGAAGGACGTCAAGGGCAAGAAGATCGCCACCCCGCAGCTGGGCAACACCCAGGACGTGGCCTTCCTCAACTGGATCGCCGAGCAGGGCTGGACGGTCGACGCGCAGAGCGGCAAGGGCGACGTCTCCGTGGTCCGCACCGACAACAAGATCACCCCGGACGCCTACAAGTCCGGTTCCATCGACGGTGCGTGGGTGCCCGAGCCGACCGCCTCCAAGCTGGTCGCCGAGGGCGGCAAGGTCCTCCTGGACGAGGCCGACCTGTGGCCCGACAAGAAGTTCGTCATCACCAACATCATCGTCTCCCAGAAGTTCCTGGCCGCCCACCCGGACGTGGTGCAGGCGGTACTGCGCGGCTCGGTGAAGACCAACACCTGGATCAACGCCAACCCCGACAAGGCCAAGGCCGCCGCCAACACCAAGCTCCAGGAACTGTCCGGCAAGCCGCTGCCCGCCAATGTGCTGGACCCGGCGTGGAAGTCGATCCAGTTCACCGACGACCCGCTGGCCTCCACCCTGAACACCGAGGCCGCCCACGCGGTCAAGGCGGGCCTGCTCAAGCAGCCCAAACTGGACGGCATCTACGACCTCAGGCCGTTGAACAAGGTCCTCACCGCCGAGGGCAAGAGCACCGTCGACGACGCCGGCCTCGGCGTCAAGTAACCCCGCACCCGCCCGGACACCCGCCCCGTTATCCGCATGAGTTCCCAGGAGGTGACGACCATGGCAACCGCCCTCGCCAAGGCCGCCGACACGGCATCGTCGGTGGAGTACGCCGCGCGGATCGAGCACGTCTCGAAGTCCTTCACCACACCCGCCGGCCGCCAGCTCGTCCTGGACGACATCACCCTCGATGTCGCCCCCGGCGAGTTCGTCACCCTCCTGGGAGCCTCCGGCTGCGGCAAGTCCACCCTCCTCAACCTCGTCGCCGGCCTCGACCAGCCGTCGGCGGGCACGATCGGCACCGACGGCCGCCCCGCGCTGATGTTCCAGGAACACGCCCTGTTCCCCTGGCTGACCGCCGGCAAGAACATCGAACTCGCCCTGAAACTACGGGGTGTGACCAAGGCCGAGCGGCGCGACAAGGCCGAGGAGCTCCTCGCTCTCGTCCGGCTGACGGGCGCGTATGGCAAGCGGGTGCACGAGCTGTCCGGCGGGATGCGCCAGCGCGTCGCGCTGGCCCGCGCGCTCGCCCAGGACAGCAAACTGCTCCTGATGGATGAGCCGTTCGCCGCCCTGGACGCGATCACCCGGGACGTGCTGCACGACGAACTGACCCGCATCTGGCGCGAGACCAGCGTGTCGGTCCTGTTCGTCACCCACAACGTCCGCGAAGCCGTCCGCCTCGCCGAGCGGGTGGTGCTGCTGTCCTCCCGCCCGGGGCGTATCGCGCACGAGTGGACGGTCGACATCCCGCAGCCACGCCGTATCGAGGACTCCGCCGTCGCGGAACTGTCCGTCGAGATCACCGAACAACTGCGTGGGGAGATCCGCCGCCATGGCCAGCACTGAGACGAAAGCCGTCAAGGACGGCAACGATCTCGCCGGACTCGAAGCGGGCCTGGACGCGCTGGAGACCGTCCAGACCGGGCGGGCCCCGTTCCGCAGGACCTTCGTGGAGAAGATCTTCCCCCCGATCGTCGCCGTGGCACTGGTGCTGGTCGTCTGGCAGGTCCTGGTCTGGGCGAAGGTCACCGACAGCTACAAGCTGCCCGCGCCGTCCGCGGTCTGGGACGAGATCAGCGAGGCCTGGCTCCAGGGCACGCTCCTGGAGTACATCTGGACCAGCGTCTCGCGCGGTCTCCTCGGCTTCCTCATGGCCCTGGCGATCGGCACGCCGCTGGGTCTGCTGGTCGCCCGGGTGAAGTTCGTCCGCGCGGCGATCGGCCCGATCCTGTCCGGACTGCAGTCGCTGCCGTCGGTGGCGTGGGTGCCGCCGGCCGTCCTGTGGCTCGGGCTGAACGACTCGATGATGTACGCGGTGATCCTGCTCGGCGCGGTCCCCTCGATCGCCAACGGGCTGGTCTCCGGCGTCGACCAGATACCCCCGCTCTACCTGCGGGCCGGCCGCACCCTCGGCGCCACGGGACTGCGCGGCACCTGGCACATCGTGATCCCCGCCGCCCTGCCCGGCTACCTCGCCGGCCTCAAGCAGGGCTGGGCCTTCTCCTGGCGCTCCCTGATGGCCGCCGAGATCATCGCCTCCTCACCCGACCTGGGCATCGGCCTCGGCCAACTCCTGGAGAACGGCCGCACCGCCAACAGCATGTCCATGGTCTTCCTCGCCATCCTCCTCATCCTGATCGTCGGAATCGCCATCGACCTGCTCATCTTCAGTCCGCTGGAGCGGTGGGTACTGCGCAGCCGCGGTCTCCTCGTGAAGAGCTGAACTCCCATGCCCCGACCGGTACTTCTCGTCATCGCCCACGGCAGCCGCGACCCGCGCCATGCCGCGACCGTGCACGCCCTGGTACGGCGCGTACGGGCCCTGCGCCCGGGCGTGCGCGTGGAGACCGGCTTCCTGGACTTCAACATCCCGTCGGTCTCGGGGGTGTTGGAATCTCTGGCGGCGGAGGGAGTACGTGACGTAGTGGCGCTCCCTCTCCTCCTGACCCGGGCCTTCCATGCGAAGTCGGACATCCCGGCGGTGCTGAGCGAGGCTCCGGCACGGCTGAGGATCCGGCAGGCGGATGTCCTCGGCCCGTCGCCACTGCTGACCGCCGCGCTCGAACGGCGGTTGTACGAGGCGGGGTTGTCCCCCGCCGACAAGTCCTCGACCGGGGTCGTGCTGGCCTCGGCGGGGTCCACGGACCCGGAGGCGATCGCAGTGATCGCAGAAATCGCGCGGGAGTGGCGGCGGACCGGTTGGTGCGCCGTGCGGCCTGCGTTCGCCTCCGCGTCGTTGCCTCGTACGGGGGATGCTGTGCGGGAGTTGCGTGCGCTTGGGTGTGCGCGGGTGGCTGTCGCGCCGTACGTCTTGGCGCCCGGCTTCCTCCCCGACCGGATCGCCCGGGGTGCCGCCGAGGCGGACGTCCTCGCCGACGTCCTGGGCGCGTCCCCGGAGGTGGCCCGCGTCCTCCTGCACCGCTACGACGCCGCCCGAACCCCAGCCTTGACAGCGATCGGCGCCTGACCCGGGCATTTGGGCTCCGCCCCAGGCCCCGTGGGGTTCGTTGTCGGGTGCGGGTTCGTTGTGGCTGGTCGCGCAGTTCCCCGCGCCCCTAAAGGCCTAAAGACCTAGGGGCGCGGGGAACTGCGCAATCTTTTGGGGGTTCGGGGGCGGAGCCCCTGAGTCAGTGACGGGAATGGGTAGGGGCGGCGGGGGCGAGAAAGGTTCGTTCAGGCGCCCGCACGGGCAAGGCGGGGGTCACGCCCGCTCAGGCCGAGGGCCCGGGCGAAGACAGGGGCGTCGGACGGCACCGGGACAGCGGCGGCGAACCCGTCGTACTGGCGGTAGAGGTCACCGTGGGTGGTCACGACGTCCAGGACGACACCGGCCGCCGTGTCGGAGATGCGGTACTCCTGCCCGGTCACCGTGGCCACGTCCCACCCGTGCAGCGCCATCTCCTTGACGACCATCGAGGCCAGCTCGGGAGCCGCCATGGATCCCATGCCGAGGTCCACCTCCCCCTCCCACACCACCGGATCCGCCCACGCGGCAACCGCCCGGTCCAGCTGGGCGGCATACGCGGACGCCCACCCGGCCTCGGCAGCGAAGTCCCGCCCGGTCAGCGACTCGGGCAGCGGCTTGCGCAGTGCCCGATGCTCCAGGCCGTGGGAGGTGTAGAGCACCCAGTGGTTCACCAGGGCCCGGACGTCCCAGTCGGGACAGTGGGTGGTTCCGGCGAGCTGCGCCGCGGTGACCCCGCGCGCGACCCGGGCGGCCTCGGCGGCGCATTCGACCATGGACGGGTACAGGTTCCCGATCGTGTAGGGCCCGTTCGCGCTCTCCTGGTCCGAGCTCTTGCCCACGTTCTTGTTCGCGTTCTTGTCCATGTGCCCCACGCTAGGGACGCGGCGACTCGCCCTCTTGAACAAACGCGACAGCGTCCCCGGCCAGCCGCACGAGCTCGGCCACCGGCATCGAGCCGGCCGCCCGCCGCTCACGCGCGAAGTCGTTGGCGAGCCGTTGCAGGAGGTCGTTGAGCGGTGTCGGTACGCCGTGCAACCGCCCCAGCAGGGCGATCTCCCCGTTGAGATAGTCCGCCTCGATCGTCCCCGTGCCACGGTTCAGCGACTGCCACGACGACCCGGCACCCCGCTCGGACCCGTCGAAGGGCTCGAAGCGGATCTTGTCGGCGCGGGCCTCCTTCTGCTCCTCCTCGGAGGCGTACGGGATGCCCGCGGCGGCCAGTACTGCCTCCCCCTCGGCACGAACCCGGCCGTAGAGCGCGATGCCCTCCTCACTGGTGAGCACGCCGCTGACCGCCTCGATCGAGTTGGCGAGGTTGCCGAGGAGTTTGGCGTACTGCCAGCGCGTCACATCGGCCACGACCGGCGCCTCGAAGCGGGACGCGGACAGGTCGGCGGCGATGCCCCGTACCGTCTCGTCCGTGCCGTGCGGATAGCGTCCGAGGTGCAGGATCCCGGTGAGCGGCGTACCGGCGGCGGACACCACGCCCGGCTCGACGAACGTCGCGGGCAGCCACACGCACACCCCGTACACCCTCCGGAAGCGGCGCAGCGCGAGCCGCTGGCTCTCCACGCCGTTCTGCGCGCAGACCAGCGGCAGCCGCTCGGCCGCCGTGCCCCCGCCCGCGACGGGCACGGGTCCCCAGGCGTCCAGCGCCTTCTCGCTGTCCTGCGTCTTGACGGCGAGTACGAGTACGTCGTCGGCGCCCAGTTCGCCGAGCGCGTGCGGTCCGTCGACGACGGGCGGCCGATGGGTGTGCGGCCCGTCGGGCGTGACCAGGCGCAGCCCCCGCTCGCGCAGCGCCTCGTACTGCGCACCACGCGCGACCAGCACCACGTCGTGCCCCGACTCTGCGAGGCGACCGCCGATGGCCCCGCCCACAGCCCCTGCTCCGATGATGATGTAGCGCATGCGTCCGAGCCTGCCACAGGCGTGTGTACGCTCCATCAATGATTCCGGAAAACTTCCAGCTCGGCGGGGAGGACATGTCCCGCCTCGACGCCCTCGGTTGACCTCGCCCGACCGTGCTTGACCTTGCCCCTGGGGCAGACTCCACGCTCCGGGGCATGGACTCCAACGACTTCCACCTCAGGCAGAGCCCGTACAGCGACCCCGGAGCCGTACCGGCCGACCTGCCCGCCGACCCGCGTGAACTCGCCGCCCTCGTACGGAACTTGCTCATTCACCGTGAGGAGGGCGGGCACTTCGGGTACACGATGCCCGAGGAGCGCCGGCGCGAGGACGCCGAGGCCCGGTATGTGAGCGCGATCCTGCGGATCCTGCGTGAGCGTCGAGCGGCGCCGCTCACCGAACACCGGGAGCTGGGCGAGCGGTTCGCCGGCACATGCCGGGATTTCGCGCTGCTGATGTGCGCGTTCCTGAGGGCGACGGGCACCCCCGCACGCGTCCGGTGCGGCTTCGCCACGTACTTCGAGGACGGCTCCTCCCCCGTGACCCACGCGGACCACTGGGTCACCGAATACCGTCTGCCGGACGCCAGTTGGCGGCTCGCGGACGCCCAGGTGGCCGACGGGGCGCACGACGTGCCCTTCGATCCGCTGGACGTCCCACGGGACCTGTTCCTCGTCGCCGGAGCCGCCTGGCAGGCGTGCCGGGCGGGCGACGCGGACCCCGACGCCTTCGGGATCCCCCTCCCCACCGCCACCCTGCAGGGCCTGTGGTTCGTACGCTGCAACGTCGTACGGGATCTCGCGGCCCTCGGCGGGGTGGAGGTGCTGCCGTGGGACGCGTGGGGGCTCGCGGCGAAGGAGGAGCCGGAGGTGACCGCGGAGGATCTCGCACTGCTGGACGCGGTGGCCGCGGTGACGGCAGCGGAGGCCGTGTCGACCGAGGAGATCCGGCGTCTGTACGCGGACCCCCGACTCACCGTCCCGGCGGAGATCACCTCGTACACGACCTACCTCGGTGTCCGGCAGGTCAGGCTTCCCGAGAGCCTCCGGGGCTGAACGGCGTTCCCTGGTGGAAGTACAGCAGCCATCCCTCCCCCGTCCGCCGCCACAGCGAACTCCGGTGCGCGTACCGGCCGTTGTGCTCCGTGTCGAAGGTGAGGTGGACCAGGTCGGGGGCGAGCTCGACGCCCTTCACCCGGGAGGTGATGCCAGGGCCCGTTGCCGATTCCTTCGCCGTAGCCAGCGCGTCGATGACCGACGCGCGGTCCCAGTGCCGCCCGGAGACGCCGAACTCGTGGAAGTCGGGGTGCAGCAGCGCCCCGAGGAGTTCGGGCGAGCGGCGGATCTCCGGGTCGAGGAGGCTCAGTTCGCCCTCGATGGCCGCCTCGACGGCGGGGCCGTGGTCAGCCACTGGTCAGCTCCGCGAGTTTGGTGACGGTGTTCCAGTTCCGTGTGGTGGCGATGATCCCCTTCGACATCCGGGGCTTCGACAGGGTCTCCGCCAGCTTGGAGCGGCCGAGGCCGTCGGGGGCGTACAGGTAGAGGACACGGTCGCCGAGGCGGAACTCCTCGGGCAGGAAGGCCTGTTGGTCGACCGACGCGAAGCGCTCGGCGTCGACCGGCTCGGAGAAGTAGGTGGCGTGCAGCTGCTTGGCCTCCAGCTCTGCGGCCGGGAACGGGCAGGCGTCGAGGACGGCCCGCAGATAGGCGTGGTCGCGCACCAGGATGTCGACCGTGAAGCCGAAGTGCTTCTCCAGCGCCCCCGAAAGTTCCGCGGCGAGCGTGTCCTCGTCGCCGTGGTCGCTGGAGAAGACGGCGTTCCCGCTCTGGAGGTAGGTATGGACGCCCGCGTATCCGAGGCCCTCCATGAGGGTGCGCAGCTCGGCCATCGGGACCTTTCTGCTGCCGCCCACGTTGATCCCGCGCAGCAGTGCCGCGTACGTCGTCATGTCCACAGTCATCCGCACACCATAAAGCGGCCGTCGTGCCCCGTGGGGGTGGGCACGACGGCCGCTGTTCCCGGTCGGCCGGACACTGAAAGTTACCGGCCGGTTGGCTCAAAACCCTGGCCGATGGGCGCGCTCAGTTCAACCCCCGCACACAGCTGTGACTTGTTCAACAAGCTTTCGTAACACCAAAGAGGATCTTCCCCGGCAGATCGGACCCGGACCGGGGACAGGGAAGGGGCAGGCGACGGACGGGCGGGGGACAGGCGGGGGACAGGCGGGGGACAGACCGGACACCCTGATCACGACCCCCGAGGTGCCGCTTTACATGTAAGGGGCTTTCATCCTCCTCAGTGCTGAGGTCGCGGGGTCCGAGGGGAGGACTCGGGCCCCACTCACCTCACCGGGCAGCACGACGAGAGGTTCTTATCCGCCCCATACCTTCGAATCAGAAGGTGCCGGCAGGGGGCCGGCACCGGAGACGAGGGGGCAAGCCCGTCATGGGTAACAGAGACACGCGGGTACGGGGCATAGCGGCCCGGGCCGGCGGCTGGAGTGCCCGGCACCGCTGGGCGGCCGTCGGAATCTGGGTGCTGTTCGTCGTTCTGGCGATGGGGCTCGGCTCTGCGGCGGGCACGGTCGAACTCAAGGACAGCGACCAGCTCAGCGGCGAGACCGGCCGGGCCGCGGCCATCGCGGAGGACGCGGGGATCGAGGAGCCGGCCGGGGAAACCGTGCTCGTCCAGGGCAGGGACGCGGGCGTCAAGGCGACGAGCACCGAGTTCCGCGCCGCCGTCGACGCCGTGATGAAGGCGGTCGAGGGCACCGGCAAGGTGACCAACGTGGCCTCGCCGTACGACACGGACACGATCTCCAAGGACGGCCGCAGCGCGCTCGTGCAGTTCGACATGCGCGGCGACGCGGAGACGGCGGGCGAGCGGGTGGAGCCCGTACTGAAGGCCGTCGAGGGGGTGCAGAAGGATCATGGATCGGTGCTGATCGAGGAGATCGGCGGCGCCAGCATGAACAAGACGTTCGACGACGCGTTCGGCAACGACTTCAAGCAGGCCGAATACTCCGCCGTCCCCGTGGCCCTCGGCATCCTGCTGGTCGCGTTCGGCGCGCTGGTGGCGGCCCTGGTGCCGGTCCTGCTCGCGATCACCGCGATCGTGGCCACGATGGGCCTGATGATGCTCGTCAGCCACATCCAGCCGATGGACGACACATCGAGCTCGGTGATGCTGCTCGTCGGCCTGGCGGTCGGCGTCGATTACTGCCTGTTCTACCTGCGGCGCGAGCGCGAGGAGCGCGCGGCGGGCAGGGACCCCGAGACCGCGCTGCGGATCGCCGCGGCGACCAGCGGTCGCGCCATCATCGTCTCCGGTGTCACGGTGTGCGTGGCGATGGCGGGCATGCTGTTCACGGGAATCGCCACCTTCAAGGCGATGGGGCTCGCCTCTCTGATGGTCGTCGCGGTCGCCATGGTCGGCTCGGTGACGGTGCTGCCCGCGGTCCTCTCGCTGCTCGGTACGCGGGTCGAGAAGGGGCGCATCCCGTTCCTGCACCCGGACAAGCGGCGCAAGGCCAACGGCGGTTCGGGCAACGGCGGTTCCGGCAACGGCCGTTCGGGCGACAACGGAAGCCGGTTCTGGACGAGCGTCCTGCGGGTGGTGCTGGCCAAGCCGGCGATCTCGCTGGTGGTCGCGGCCGGTGCGCTGCTGGCCATCGCGGCTCCCGCGCTCGGCATGAAGACCCAGAACCTCACGCTGGACCAGGAGTTCGGCGACTCACTGCCGATCGTGAAGACGTACGAGCGGGTCAACGAGGCATTCCCCGGCGGTTCCGACCCGGCCGAGGTGGTCGTCAAGGCCACCGACATCAACTCCGCCGAGGTGAAGTCCGCGATCGCCGACTTCCGTGAGCAGGCGGTCAGTTCGGGTGCCTCGCGCGGTCCGGTCGAGGTCAAGGTGCACGATGCGCAGAACGTCGCCTTCGTGTACGTACCGCTGGTGGGCGGCTCGAACCTCGACAAGGCCGAGAACAGCCTGGAGATCATCCGCGACGAGGTCCGTCCGGCGACCTTCGGCAAGGTCGACGGGGTCGAGGCGCCGGTGACCGGTCAGGTGGCGGGTTCGAAGGACTTCAACGACCAGCTCGTCAGCGCGGTGGCACCGGTCTTCGCCTTCGTCGTGGTCTTCGCCTTCCTGCTGATGCTCCTGTCGTTCCGCTCGCTGACGATCGCGATCACCTCGATCGTCCTCAACCTCCTGTCGGTCGGGGCGGCCTACGGCATCCTGGTCGCCGTCTTCCAGCACGGCTGGGGCGCCTCGCTGGTGGGCGCGGAGGGCGTGGGCGCCATCATCACCTGGCTGCCGCTGTTCCTCTTCGTGATCCTCTTCGGGCTCTCGATGGACTACCACGTGTTCGTCGTCTCACGAATCCGCGAGGCGCGGATGCGGGGGCTGACGACCCGGGACGCCATCCAGCACGGGGTCGTCACGACGGCCGGTGTCATCACCAGCGCCGCCGTCATCATGGTCGCCGTCTTCGCGATCTTCGGCACGCTGTCCATGCAGTCCATGAAGCAGATGGGCGTGGGCCTCGCGGCCGCGGTCCTCATCGACGCGACGATCATCCGCGGTGTGCTGCTCCCGGCGGTCATGGCCCTCCTCGGCGAACGCAACTGGTACTTCCCGAAGTGGCTGAACCGCCTGCCGGACCTCAGTCACGACGAGTCCCCCGAGGCCGTGTCCTCGCCGCCGCCTCCGGCTGTCGAAGGGGAGAGGGTCGGGGTCTGACGAACTGAACCACCACACAGCGACGGCGTGGGCGGGGCACTCGCCCCCCCCCCCCCCGCGGATTAGGCGCGCGGGCCGCCCGCCCGCTAACGCCCCCCGTGGCACCACCGACC